>JAEZGH010000018.1 GCA_023417065.1 Bacteroidota bacterium | reverse complement strand
AACGTAGGTATGCTCCGAATACCAAATACAGCCGAAAGCTCAGCTTCCTTTTCCGTGTCAACTTTATAAATTAACAGCTTCCCGTCATATTCTTTGGCAAGCTCCTCTAGCACCGGGGCGACCATCTTACAGGGTCCACACCAGTCTGCATAAAAATCTATAATGGCAGGCAGCTCGCCCTCATATTTCCATTCCTTTGATTTTGTATAATCAAACACCTTCTGTTTGAATTCTTCGGTTGTTAATTTGATGGTCATGATTTAATGTTTATCCGTATGAGAACATTCTTTCAGATATTAAAATCCCGCTCCAGGAAAATTACCTAAAGTTTTAATCTGAAACCTTTTAGCCCCACACATCAGCCATCAATTTAAGCCAGTTTATTTAAATATTTAAAAATCAACACCTTAAATAATTCACCCATCTTTCAATAACTAATTTCGTTAGTCTATTAAATCTAATGGTATTAGTTTTTATATTTGTCTGTCTATAGTCAAGCAGGTCATGAATACGGGGAAGAGAGAACATATCATAGCGACTTTGCAGGCAGATATTCTGAAGCTTCAGGGATATAAACATGCCGCAAGCGCTGGGTTGGATCCCGGACTGGGCCCCATTAATTCAGCATTCCCGAATCATTCATTTCCGATTGGAGCCGTTCACGAATTCCTGGCCGACACCCTCGAAGATACCGCTGCTACCTGCGGATTCATCTCTGGAATTCTCGGCCGCCTGACCGGAGATTATGGCACTATAATATGGATTGGGCCTTCCCCCAAGGTATTCCCACCCGCACTCAGGAATTTCGGAGTAAAGCCGGAAAATGTATTCTTTATAAAACTTCAGTCACCCCAACATATCCTGTGGGCAATGGAAGAAGCACTGAAGTGCAAAGCTATCTCCGCGGTGATTGGTGAAATCCGCGACCTGAGTTTTCCGGCATCAAGGCGGCTCCAACTGGCGGTTGAAGAAAGCCTGGTCACTGGTTTTGTGCTCCGGCAAAAAACCAAAAGCCTGACCACAACAGCCTCAGTCTCCAGGTGGCGCGTTACCTCTCTTCCAAGTAGCCCCATCGACGACTTGCCGGGTTTGGGATTTCCTGCTTGGCGGGTTGAGTTGCTTCGAATCCGAAACGGAAAACCCGGCACCTGGGACATGACCTGGACCCCTGGAGGATTCAAACCATTGACTCAGGACGAGACTTCAATTCAAGGACTAACACAAAACAGAAAGGCGGGATGATATGCAGCAGCGTTTTGTATCGGTATGGTTCCGTCACCTCATGACGGATTGGTTCGCGCTCCGCGACCCTCAACTAAAAGATGTTCCCTTTGTATTGCGATCCCCTGTTCACGGCCGGATGATCGTTACCGCCGTAAATGAAAAAGCTTCGCAACAATCCCTGTATACCGGAATGATCCTGGCCGATGCCAAGGCCGCGGTACCAGACCTTCATGTTCAGGATGATATTCCGGATCTCCCCGGAAGGTTATTGAAACGCCTTGCCGAATGGTGCATCCGGTTTTCTCCCCATGTTTCGGTTGACCTCCCTGATGGACTCCTCCTGGACATTACCGGTTGTGCCCACCTGTGGGGCGGTGAGGAAAAGTACCTCCATGATATCAAAACCCGGTTACAGAAAAGAGGTTACATCGTAAGGGCTGCCATTGCAGATACCCCCTTATTGGCATGGGCCGTTGCCCGATATGGCCACAATCCACTGATCGTTCCCCCAGGGGCAAATATTCCCACTTTGCAACTCCTGCCACCTGAAGCACTCCGGCTGGAAGCTGATGTGATCTCCAGGCTCCACCGCCTTGGCCTACACCACATCAAACAGTTCATGTCCATGCCGCGAGCTACTCTGAGACGACGTTTTGGTACCGGATTACTTCAGCAGCTTGACAAAGCACTTGGCTTGGAAATCGATATTCCGGAACCCGTTATGCCTGCTGAACCTTACCAGGAGAGATTACCATGTCTGGAACCAGTCGTAACCCTTGCTGGGATTGAAATAGCTCTGCAACAGCTGTTGGAGAAACTTTGTAACCGCCTCAGGGAAACCCAGAAAGGACTGCGAAGCGCGGTGTTCAGGGGATACAGGGTGGATGGTAAAATCATCTCCATCGAAATTGGAACAAGCCGGCCATCTCACCATGTTAATCACCTTAACAAACTGTTCGAACTGAAAATCCAGACACTAGAACCAGGCCTGGGCATTGAGCTATTTGTACTCGAAGCCCCTAAGGTTGATGATCACCAGCCCCGTCAGGAGAAGTTATGGCATGCCTCCGGCGGACTGGACGACTCCCGCCTCGCGGAATTGCTGGACCGTCTTGCAGGTAAAATCAGCAATACTTCGATACAGCGGTACCTGCCTGAGGAACATTACTGGCCCGAGCGATCTATAAGGGAAGCCTCCTCGCTGGAAGATCAGCCATGTGCTCACTGGCAATCAGGTGTGCAACGTCCCGTACAATTACTCACTCCCCCCGAAAAGATTGAAGTAACGGCTCCCATACCAGATTATCCGCCGATGTTGTTCCGGCACAAAGGGAAGATCCATAAAATCGTTCGCGCCGACGGGCCAGAGCGCATAGAACAGGAGTGGTGGATACAGCAGGGTCAGCACCGCGATTATTACAGTGTGGAAGATGAAGAAGGAAAGCGTTACTGGCTTTTCCGCTTAGGTCATTATGATGACAAAGTATACCAATGGTTCCTCCACGGATTTTTTGCCTGATCAAACTATTCACCTATGTACACCGAACTTCAGGTTACGACCAACTTCACCTTCCTGCGCGGGGCTTCGCATCCGGAGGAGATGGTAGATCAGGCTGCCAAGTTCGGCTATTCAACCATAGCGATAACTGACCGGAATTCATTTGCCGGAATCGTCCGCGCGCATGTTGCCGCTAAAAAACTTGGGATGCGTATCATTCCCGCATGCAGATTGGATCTGATCGACGGCCCGGGTCTCCTGGCGTATCCAACCGATCGAGAAGCCTATGCCCGGTTGTCTGCACTTCTTACGCTCGGAAACCGCCGCGCCGAAAAGGGCAAGTGCCATCTCTACAAGGCTGATGTATATCAACACAAAACGGGTACCTGGTTTGTATCCGTTCCCCCAGACGCCCTTAACAGTAACTACGATTTTGATGTCCAATACAAAATACTCCTGAAAGAATACCGCGAAGCTTTTGGTGAACGCCTGGCCATCGGTGCTGCAAGGCATTACAATGGCGACGACGCGAAATACCTGCATCGGATACATCAGCTTTCCCGACAGCTTAATATTCCGATGGTTGCCACCAACGACGTGCATTACCACAACCCTGCGCGTCGCGAGTTACAGGACATCCTCACCTGCGTACGTGAGAAATGCACCATTCACAACGCCGGATTCCGGCTTCATGCGAATGCTGAACGATATCTCAAACCAGGCGATGAAATGATCCGGTTGTTTCGTCATTATCCTGATGCAATTGCCCAAACCCAACGCATTGCGGATGCGTGCAAATTCTCCCTGGATGAGCTAACGTATCAATATCCAAGAGAAGTAACCACGGAGGGAAGAACTGCCCAGGAGGAACTGGTATATCTCACCTGGCAGGGGGCCCGTTCGCGTTATGGTGATAAAATCCCTGAAAAGGTAAAGTCCACCATAAACTACGAGCTGGCCTTTATTAATGAAATGAAGTACGCGGAGTACTTCTTGACCGTTCACGATATTGTACGCTTTGCGCGAAGTAAAGGAATTCTCTGCCAGGGGCGGGGATCCGCAGCCAACTCCACGGTGTGTTATTGCCTGGGAATAACTTCCGTGGATCCCTCGAAGTTTGATCTCCTTTTTGAACGGTTTATCTCTTCCGCCCGAAATGAGCCGCCCGACATTGACGTTGACTTCGAACACGAACGAAGGGAAGAAGTCATGCAATACATCTATCAGAAGTACGGGCGTGACAGGGCTGCAGTAGTTGCCACCGTAACCCAGCTTCATCACAAGGGCGCAATCCGCGACGTTGGCAAAGCCATGGGGCTTTCTTTAGACACGATCACACGACTCTCCGGACTTATCTGGGATTTCTCCGATGAAGGGTTTGACCGCGATAGAATCATTAGTCAGGGAATAAATCCCGATGATCCCACTATTCGTAAAGTACTTCAGTTAACCGACCAGTACATCGGATTCCCGCGCCAGCTGGGGCAACACACCGGAGGATTCGTCATCACCGATGGTCAGCTTTCTGATCTTTGTCCCATTCACAATGCCCGCATGGAAGACCGCACCTGCATTGAGTGGAACAAAGACGACATTGAAGCCTTGCGGTTTCTGAAAATTGATGTCCTCGCTTTAGGAATGCTCACCTGCATCCGAAAAGGATTTGATTTAATTAAAAAGCACTACGGCATTGAATATTCACTGGCAACCATTCCTCAGGACGATGAAAAGGTTTATGAAATGGTCAGCCACGCCGATACCATTGGCGTATTTCAAATCGAAAGCCGTGCCCAACAGTCCATGCTCCCGCGCCTTAAGCCAAAGTGTTTTTATGACCTCGTTATTGAAGTGGCCATCGTGAGACCTGGTCCGATACAGGGCGACATGGTGCATCCTTACCTGAGACGGAGAAACGGTGAAGAACCGGTGGACTATCCATCCAAAGAACTCGAGGAAATATTAGGCCGTACCTTAGGAGTACCGTTGTTTCAGGAACAGGCTATGAAGATTGCCATCGTTGCTGCGGGATTCACACCCACCGAAGCCGATGAGCTGCGCCGGAGTATGGCCACCTTCAAATTTAAAGGGATGATGAGCCACTTCGAAAAGAAGCTCGTCGATGGAATGACCCGAAAGGGGTATACCGAAGAATATGCCCGCAGAGTATTCCGTCAGCTGGAAGGATTCGGAAGTTATGGATTCCCGGAAAGTCACGCCGTAAGCTTCGCGCTGTTGGTCTACGTTTCCTCATGGATCAAATGCTACTATCCGGATGTATTTGCATGCGCGCTGCTCAACAGTATGCCCATGGGATTTTATCAGCCTGCACAGATCATTATCGATGCACGCAAACATGGTGTGGATGTAAGGCCCATTGATATAAACCATTCGGAATGGGACAACCTTCTGGAAGGCAAATCCGGAAAATATCACGCCCTGCGACTGGGTTTCCGTCAGATTAAAGGCATCCGTGAAGAGGATATACAGAGGTTGGTACGTTCCCGCAAGAAACCTTACCGTTCCATTGATGAACTTCGGAATATAGGCGTATCAGATGCAACGCTGGAGAGGCTATCCGATGCTGATGCTTTCAGATCTGTGGGCCTGGATCGCAGGAATGCTTTGTGGAACACTTCTACTCAGGATCATCAATCCAATGCCCTGTTTAATGAAGATCAGGTCAAACATCCTGAAGAAGATTCCATACGGCTTCCGGATATGACGCTTTCGGAACACGTTGTTCATGATTATGCCTCAACATCACTTTCACTAAAGGCACATCCCGTTAGTTTTGTCCGGGGAGAATTGGATCGTTTTGGCGTCCTTAGTGCAAGCGCGTTGAACTCCGCCAAACAGGGTGACGTGGTTAAAGTCGCAGGACTTATCCTTGTGCGTCAACGGCCCGGCACCGCGAAAGGCGTCTGTTTCATAACGCTGGAAGATGAAACCGGAACTGCCAACCTGGTGGTCTTTCAGAAACTGTTCGACAAATACCGAAAGGAAATTATTCAATCCCGACTTCTTATGGTTGAAGGAACATTCCAACGGGAAGGGGAGGTGATACACGTAATCGTTAAAAGATGTTTCAATATGTCGCGGCTGTTCCAGGGTTTGCTGCCATCAAACGAGGAAGAACCTTCGTTTTCCACCTTTGCCCGCGCTGACGAAAGAACCGGTCCACCTAGAGATACACGCGTTGAAAAAGAAGAGCGCAATAAACTTGTTCAGGGTAAGATCTTTCCGGATGGACGAAACTTCAAATAAGTATCTTCGCTCACGCATTCATCGGACCACTTTCAGAACCCTTTTTAACTATATTTGCTAAAACTCATTAATCCAATGAAACGACTATTTTCGTTCCTCCTGATTTTCATTTCTATAACCGGTTTTGCTCAGGACCGGATGACACCTGAACTCCTCTGGAAACTCGGCCGCGTAGGTTCACCCGGCATAACGCGTGACAACAAGAATATCCACTTTTCGGTCACGTACCCTAACATTGAAACTAACAAGAGCACCACTAAATTCTATACCATTCCAGTAAACGGAGGAACACCGGTTGAAGTAACCGACATCGAAGCGATTGCAACCAACTCAACCATTTCACCCGACGGCAAACATCAGATCATCCCGCAGGAGGTCAAGTTGCAAAAAGTATTCGGTACCGACTACTATCCGGAGCTCACCAACTCCAACGCAATGATCTATGAAAGTCTGAACTACCGGCATTGGGATACCTGGGAGGACGGTCAGTACAGCCATTTGTTTGTGCATCCATTAACGAACGGAAAGCCGGGTGAAGGCAAGGATATTATGGCTGGACAGTTATTTGACTGTCCCACGAAACCTTTTGGTGGTGATGAAGATTTTACATGGAGCCCCGACAGCAAAAAGATAGTATACGTCACCAAACAGAAAACCGGAACTGAGTATGCCCGAAGCACCAACACCGATTTGTTTGAATATGATCTCGAAAAAGGAACAACGGTAAACCTTACCGAAGGCCGGATGGGGTATGATACACATCCTTCATTCTCGAAGAACGGTGACCTGGCCTGGTTAAGCATGGCCCGTGACGGATATGAGTCCGACAAGAACGACATCATCGTGCGCAGAGGTAACGTAGTTACTAACCTGACACAGCAGTGGGATGGAACGGTAGCCGACTACAAGTGGAGTGCTGATGGAAAAAAAATCTACTTCACAGCGGCAATCGAAGGAACAGTTCAGCTTTTTGAAGTCGATTATCCAGGGCTCACCAAAAAAATGCCTGTTGTAAAACAGATCACTAAAGGAGAGTATGATATCACATCGATTGGTGGGCAGATTGGGAACACGTTGGTCGTATCCCGGACGGATATGAATCATGCCGCTGAGTTGTACAGTGTAAATCTTGCCAACGGTGAAATGAAACAACTCACCAGCGTCAACGATTCAGTTTTCAGTAAACTAAAGCTCAGCAAAATCGAGAAACGCAAAGTAGCCACCACCGATGGAAAACAGATGGTGGTCTGGGTGATTTATCCGCCGGATTTTGATCCCAATAAGAAGTATCCGACTTTGTTGTATTGTCAGGGCGGACCGCAGTCTGCGTTAAGCCAGTTTTACTCTTTCCGCTGGAATTTCCAGCTGATGGCAGCAAAGGGTTACATCGTCGTGGCGCCGAACCGCAGAGGCATGCCCGGCTATGGAGTGGAATGGAACGAAGCCATCAGTAAAGACCACGGTGGACAGGTAATGAAGGATTACCTCGCAGCTATCGATGACGTGTCAAAGGAGCCTTTCGTTGACAAAAACCGCATTGGATGCGTGGGCGCGAGCTATGGCGGTTATTCAGTATTTTACCTTGCGGGTATCCACAACAAGCGGTTCAAGTCCTTCATCGCTCATGATGGAATCTTCAACCTGAAGAGCATGTACGGAACTACGGAAGAGCTGTTCTTTGTCGATTTTGACTACGGTGGCCCTTATTGGGATAAGTCAAACAAGGCTGCGCAGAAGTCATATAGCGAATTCGATCCCAGTAACCTGGTGGAGAAATGGGATACGCCTATTCTCATCTTCCAGGGTGGCCGCGACTACCGTGTACCTGATGGACAGGCGTTTGAAGCATTCCAGGCTGCCCAGCTTCTGGGAATAAAAAGCAGGCTTGTCTACTTCCCTGAAGAGAACCACTGGGTGCTGAAAGCACAGAATGCGATGGTCTGGCAGAGGGAGTTTTTCAGGTGGCTGGAAGAAACGCTGTAGGGTTTCTCCGTTCTGATTTTTGATTCGTGCGCAAGCGTGGAAAGTGCAGCGCTTTGAAGAGAAGAGGTTCAAGATTCATGTTTAAGTTATCAAGGATGACGGTTTACGCGAACTGGAATAAACCTTATTCATGGTTAGGTGCGTAGCGCCCTTGTTGCCGGTCGTCTGTATAGCAATCATCCCTGAGGCTTGTTTGTCCTGCGAAAGCAAGCCTGAATGAAGCATAACGTCGGCAAAACCGGCAACGGGTAACCGACGACCGACAACAGCATTTCAATTTCCATTTTGAGAGCCCTGATTTTATCTCATTAAATTCACATATTGGGCTGATTTTGAAATCCATCCATGAGCAAAGCACTCCTCCCGATTGAATACTCGGTCGTATCCTCGTCAGCGTTGCAGCAATTCCTACACGTGGCTTATGAGCTCCCGTCTGGATCAAAAGTGTCGTTCCTCCACCAGGGCATACACGATATCTACCTGGTGAGCAATGGGGCAATCCATTTGATCCTGAAGATCTTTAGAAAGGGATGGAAATCGGTCGATAGCATCAGGGCCGAGCTTGACGTGCTGATGGCGCTGAAACAAAAAAGCATCGAGGTGTCTGTTCCATATAAGGATCGCGAAGGAGCGTACATTCAGGAACTTCAATATCCCGAAGGAACGCGGTATGGTGTGGTTTACATGTATGCGCCGGGAACGAAGCTCCCTCAACTGAATCCGGATACAGCAGCACTGTTCGGACGTAAGCTTGCCGCGCTCCATGCGGCCTCCAACGATATGGATCACGGCGCCCTGCCGTGGAATTATTACGTGGGAAACATCTTCGACAGCACGCTGGAGAACGTTTCGTCGGTGATCAGCGACCTCAAAGTTGTAGAGATACTCCGTGGACTATACTTCAAGATGGATGCCGTGTTCGATTCACTCGATACAGACGAGCTGAGAATCGGTATCTGCCACGGAGACGCCCACCACGAAAATGTACACTTCAAACTCGAAGCAGGTCGTGTTTCCTTTTTTGATTTCGACTTTGCCGGTAACGGATATTTGTTGTATGATGTAGGCGCGTTCTGCCACTACGAACGAAAGCGCGAAGAAAATGTCAATGCTTTCTTATCAGGATACAATGAAGTTCTGCCATTGAGCGAAACGGAGCAAAGACTTATACCATTCTTTAGCATATTGATGAGACTTTTCCATCTTGGGACGCGGGCAAAGAATGCCGATGGAAGTAAGAACCCTCTTTGGCCGAAGAACGAGGTGCTGGTAAAACTACAGCAAATCGAAAATGAAGTCGCTCAACTTAAAAGTCTTATAGTATAGTGGGAAGAACTCGCAATCAAGTGTATCCCGATGATCGAATCGAGCTCATCGTAGTTTTTAAGAAAGAAATAAGCGACGGAGAAGCTGAAGTATTCCTGAAGGAAAATGGCAATCCCGCATCCCGGACAGGTATGGATTCAAGCCGGGGCAAGCTGTACTACTATAAGACCGGACCGAAATTTATTGTTACGTTCGATAGTAACGAAGATCGCGAAGCATTCCGCTCAGCCACTCAGGATCGCCCTGAGATTTATGAGGTCTACACGCCGGACTGGACAAAACAAAAGGATTAACCCTTTATACTTTTAGCCACAGCTTCCCAGTCAAATCCCGTTTCCTTTCGATTGTGTTTCAGCGCAGGAATCTGAGTTGTAAGCAGTAAAGTTGTTGCTCCGAGGTCAGCGCGATGGTGTTGTGGAATCTGATGTTTGATTGTCCGGACCAATGTGAACCTCGTCGATGGAAACTTTTGCTGGATCATCTCCTTGATACCGTTGATGTCTTTCATGCCAAACATCAGAACGACCTCCGGTTGACGTTGAGAAATGTTATTTAGGATTGTTGTCATCCGGTCTTGAAAAACGTGCTGTTCGTATTGAGAACGCGTTTTGAGAAAAGGCAAATCAGGAAGGTCGAGCCAGGAGTAATACCACGCATGGTTGTGAGCGGGTAGGGGATACAGCTCGATCAACGCCTCCATAGGTTTCTCCGTCGAAAGAAAATTTCTGCGTTGATAAGACGCGAGGTCTGGAATTGGTTTGTCCCGCAGACCGTGTTCAAATACAATCAGGTTTTTCCACAGACCGTGAAGCACCGCGTGTTCACCGAAGCGGTATTCGAAAAAGTTTTTATAACGTTCGGCTCGCGGTCCGTCGGTGCGAAATACAACTTCCTGGTAAAGCTTCCTGATATCACAAAGCGTAGGAGCGTTATCCTCAGGATGTTCCCGATAGAAATAGTTAAGCTTTTCAGCAACCTCTTCCGGTAAGTCGCCACCACTTTCTTCAAAGCCAACAAACCATACCGGCGCAGACCAGTCCCCATAACCATAGAAGTTGTTAATCCAGTGGGAGAGATGACGTGAGCTGATCAGCATGCCTTATCTGTCGATCTTATAGCGGAATTGATGGAAAACAAGGTTAAATCTAGCCAAATTCATCGTCTACTATTCGGAAATCGTCGAAAAGAAGAGCCCATCCGCAGAGCGACCGGTCCGGATGACGATTCAGGCAAGGTAGTTGCAATGAGTGTCTGCAGATGGTAAACGTAAAATTTAATGCTATGAAAAAGAATGTCATGTTAGTAATTGCGCTTTTGATCACATCGATTGCATTTGCGCAAACAAATCACAAGGGTCAGCGGGTAGGACAAACTGAAAGAATGAAGGAGGTATTATCCCTGTCGGATGAGCAATACGCGACTGTAAAATCAGTAGACAAAAAGTATGCTGAAAAGTTCAAAGAACTCCGTCAGGAGAAAACAACGGCACGGGAGAACTACCGGAAGCTGCATGAAGAACGTCAGGCTGAAATAAACAAGGTGTTGACAGAAGCGCAGCAACAATCCTGGAAGGAGTACCGCGCGCAACAAAGAGCGGAGCACAAGAAGGCCTTCGAAGATCGTCGCCAAAAGCGTGCATCGGAGTTTAAGTCAACACTGAACTTGTCAGACGAACAGATTAACAAGCTGAAGGATACGAACAAGAAGTTTGGTGAGCAGCGCAGAGAACTGATGAAGGATTCATCGCTGAGCAAGGAAGAAAAGAAGGCAAAGTTCAAGTCGCTGTTTGGTGAGCAGGACGCCGCAATAAAAGAGATTCTTACTCCTGAGCAGTACGAAAAGTGGAAAAGCGAGAGGAAGTCACACCACGGCAAGAAGCATCAGCTGAAGCGTGGACACAAGGGTGGTAAGAAGTGATTGGTGATAAGCAGGGTTTTTGTTTAGTGGAAGCCGGACGTTGTCCGGCTTTCGCTTTTTTGGACAGGGCAGAAATCTTAGAACTCCAGGGCATCGTTTTTTCGGGTGAATAGTCAGGGGTACGTGATGAAATGAAACAGCCAGAATCGATATTTTATGTGTGCTGTGGCAAGAAATGCAAGAAGCGCGGCAGCAAGCTGATTCTTAGCCAGCTGAAATCGGAGGTTAAAGACCGGGGCCTGAAGAAACGCATTCAGGTTATCCGGACGGGCTGCACGGACCATTGCAAACACGGGCCGATCGTAACGATCATGCCGCAAAACGAATGGGTGACTGAAGTTGACGGGGATAAGGTCAGGGAAATTTTTGAGCGGGTTGTTAGCAGCCAGAGGTCGTAAGTTCGAAACGAAGGGATGGGTTTATTTGCTTCTATTTAACATAACGTAAATTATACTTCCACTATTAGTAAGTGCCGCAGGGTCAATGTCCTGATCCAGGGACAACCTTTGAGACACCTTGCAGCTGTCAGTTTTCGTCAGTAACTTATCACCACCAAAACGCCCGGTTTCCTGCCTGGTCATCGCAGATCGCGCCAACCATTCCCGACATTCAGCAAACATCTTCAAGTACTTTCCGGGACTTGATTAGGACATCGCAAGGTCGTCGTACGGACTTCGACGGGTCTTGTTACCTGCTTCAGGTACGCGGGAATGATAAAATTAGTGCGTAGCAAGGATGTCACATAAAAAGCCCCCCTTTATGCTTCATTTATGCTATGTGTTTGCTTTGTGTTTGCTTTGTGTTTGCTTCGCGCACCAGTTCCTGTCGAAGACATCCCGGGGAAAAGCGGACGAAGTTGCGAAGCCCGTGTTGGTACCTGTAAAGCTCCCGGAACACAGTAAAAGTGCTCGCGGGTGATTAAATTAAAGATAGCCAATTGCCCGTAAACAGTCAAAAAACCGTCCTGACACAGTCCATCCGTGAACCGCAATTGACCGCCGGTCACAAAAGAACCTCGCTCCTTGCCTTTGCAACCGATTGCAGGTATCTTTAGTCGTATGCTTGCCAGGTGGCCCAACATCTGCCGATTTCGCATGCAACCGATTTAATATTCGTTCCATTTTAAGCGCTCCAACAGGTGAAACCAGGCTACTCCGGCTTCCTAACAATCATGCTCACGCTCATCGCCGTTGCTTCTGCGACCGCTCAAAAACTAATCGCAAGCCTTCAGATCGACGCCCAACCCGACCAGGCGAATGCCTTCCCGATGACGGTAAAGCTGAATCAGCAAGTGCCGGCTAACGCCAAATGGAGTCTTGTCGAAGTCCAGGGCAAGACAAAGCGCTCAATTCCTGTCCAGCCCACCCCCGACGGCCAGATTACTTTTCTGGTTCCGCCCAATAAAGCCAACTCAGGAAAGCGGACTTTCGAACTGGTCGAGCTGCCACCCCAGACTCCTGGCATGCACGCCCGTAAATCCAATGGCGACCTGCTCCTCAGCGCTGGCGACAAAAACCTTCTTCAGTACCGGTTCGAAACGATGTATCCGCCAGCTGGAGTGGATACAGTATTCAAACGCAGCGCTTTCATCCACCCCTTGTGGTCACCACATGGTCAGGTTCTCACACGGATTCAGCCTCCGGATCACTATCACCATTATGGAATCTGGAATCCCTGGACGCATATTCTCTTCGAAGGCGATACCGTTGACCTCTGGAACCTGAACCAGAAACACGGCACCGTACGTTTCGGCGGGTTCAAGGAGATTCAGGAAGGCCCGGTGTTCAGCTCTTACAGTGCACTCCATGAACATGTCGTATTCAGGGAGAACGGTCAGGAGCAAGTCATTCTCAATGAAACCCAAACGGTCACCGTTTATCAACCGGAAACTGATGCTTACATCGTGGACATCGATATCGAGATGACCTGTGCAACGGCGAGTCCCGTGCTCCTTTTGCAGTACCGCTATGCAGGGCTCGGCTGGCGCACCACCGAACAGTGGAACAATCAGAACAGCACGGTGCTGACTTCTGAAGGGAACTCAAGAAAAAACGCAGATGGATCCAAAGCACGGTGGTGCCTCGTTCAGGGCGCGGTTGACAACACCAATGCCGGCGTGCTGATGATGTCGTCGCCGACAAATTACAGTCACCCGGAACCACTTCGTATCTGGCCGGAAAACCAATACAACCGCGGCGACATGTTCGCGAATTTCAACCCTACCAAAGACCGCGACTGGCTCCTCGAACCCGGCAAAACGTATCGTCTAACGTATCGTCTGCTGGTCTTCAACGGTGCCTTTGACCAGTCAATGAGTGAGGCTGCATGGAAAAACTTTGCAACCCCTCCTGTTTACAGCCTGAAAAAATAAACCACACCATAACCTATGAACAAAGACAAAATCACGCGGCGCGGCTTTTTGAGCAGGTCAGCTAAAACAGCAGCAGCCTCTACCCTTGCGGCCACAGGTTTTCCTATGATCGTCCCGTCGTCCATCTTTGGAAAGAATGCTCCCAGTAACCGGATAAACGTAGCCGCCATTGGTACAGGACGCATCTCACGGATTCACGACATGCCCGGCGTGTGGAAATACGATTTTGCCCAGCTTATGGCAGTATGCGACCTCGATACGAAGCGCGCCGAAGAGGCCCGCGTGCTGGTAAACCAATATTACTCCAGCAAAACCGGCAAGGCCTTCGACGGCGTGAAAGTATACCACGACTACAAAGAACTGATATCGAACAAAGACATCGATGCTGTCGTAATCAGCACCCCTGATCATTGGCATGCACTCATTGCCATCGCTGCTGCACGGGCTGGCAAACATATCTACCTGCAAAAACCGACATCCCTCACAATCGAAGAAGGCCGCATTTTAAGCGATGTGGTTCGCAAATCCGGAGTCACCTTTCAGATCGGAAGTCAGCAGCGTTCGTCGGAGCAATTCCGCTATGCAGCAGAGCTGGTTCGAAACGGAAGGATCGGTCAGTTGAAGAATGTTTACGTCGGACTGCCCGGTGACCCTTCCGGCCCTGACGAGCCTGAGATGCCTGTGCCTCCTAACCTGAACTACGATATGTGGCTGGGCTCGACACCGGAAGTGTATTACACGGAGAATCGCGTGCATCCGCAAAACGGCTACGATCGCCCCGGATGGCTGCGGTGCGAGCAATTCGGCGCAGGAATGATCACGGGCTGGGGAGCGCACCACATCGACTCGGCACACTGGGGAATGGACACCGAACTCACCGGCCCCGTGGAAGTTTGGGGTCGCGCGGAGTTTCCTAAGAGCGGACTTTGGGATGTTCACGGAATCTTCCGCACGGAAGCTGTATACAAGAATGGCGTGAAGATGGTGGTGAGCAATGAGATTCCGAATGGCATCAAATTCGAAGGCACGGAAGGCTGGATATTTGTAACGCGCGGAAACTATCGCGCCACCGCTACCGACCCCGTTGCCGGTGAAACAAAGCCCCTGGATGCCAGCGATCCAAAAATCATTCAGTCGAAGATCAGTTCAAACGAAGTTAATTTGTATCGCAGCGCTGATCACCACGGGAACTGGCTCGAAAGCATCCGCGACAAAAAAGAACCGATCGCTCCTGTTGAAGTGGCGCATCGCTCCTGCTCCGCGTGTTTGCTGCACCACATTGCAATGAAGCTCGATCGCAAGCTGAAATGGGACCCGGATAAAGAGAAGTTCATCAACGACGACGAAGCGAACAAGATGTTGTCGCGTCCGCAACGTGCACCTTATGTCATCAAATAAATCCAGGATGATTCATTCAATGCTTACCAGACTTTGCCGTACTATCGCAATACCGTTAATTTGTTTGTCATGCGCCGGCAAACCTATGGAATCAAAAGAAGCCAATAAAGGACCTCAGATAAGACTTATCACGATTGATCCGGGTCATTTCCACGCGGCACTCGTACAGAAGTCGATGTACCCTCAGATCGACAGCACGGTTCACGTATATGCTCCCGGTGGCAACGACCTGACGTTACATCTCGATCGGATCAACGCCTTCAATACGCGTGATGACAACCCAACGTCGTGGAATGAGGCAGTGTACACCGGCGAAGATTTTCTGCAAAAGATGGTCAGCGATAAAAAAGGGAATCTTGTTGTGATTGCCGGCAACAACCGTGACAAGGGCAACTACATCAACACCGCCGTGAGCAACGGATTTCATGTGCTGGCGGATAAACCCATGGCCATTAACACGCGTGACTTTGAATTGCTGAAGTCAAGTTTTGAAACAGCCACGAAAAACGGTGTGCTCCTTTACGATATCATGACCGAACGCTACGAGATTACGAGCATACTTCAGCGCCGGCTTTCACATCTTGACAAGATTTTCGGTTCTCTGGAACAAGGTTCGCCTGACAATCCCGCGGTAACCAAGGAGAGCGTTCACCACTTCTTCAAATATGTGTCGGGGTCTCCCCTCACCCGCCCTGCGTGGTTTTTCGACGTGACGCAGGAAGGTGAAGGCATTGTCGACGTCACCACTCACCTCGTGGACCTAATACAGTGGGCGTGTTTTCCGGAACAGGTTCTCGATTACAACAGGGATGTAGAAATGATTTCTGCGCGTCGCTGGCCTACAGCGCTTAGCGCGGATCAGTTCAGGGAAGTTACAAAGGAAGAGACATTCCCCGACTATCTCCGGAAGGATCTCAAAGACGGCGTTTTAAACGTGTACAGCAACGGTGAAATAAACTACAAACTAAAAGGCATTCACGCCAGGGTATCCGTTATCTGGGATTACAAAGCTCCCGAAGGTGCTGGTGACTCGCATTACTCAGTAATGCGTGGCACGCGGGCAAACCTGGTGATCCGTCAAAACAAGGATACTGGTTTCAAACCGGCCTTGTTCATTGAACCCGTCGGTGATGACGCAGGTTACGATTCAGAACTTAGAGACGCCTTCGAAACCATCACGCCTGAATACCCTGGAATCAGTCTGAGGAAAGTTCAACGTGGCTACGAAGTCGTGATTCCCGAATCGTATCAGAAAGGCCATGAGGCACATTTCGCGGAAGTCACCTCAAAGTATCTCGAATACCTCGAAAAGAATGGAATGCCTGAATGGGAAGTTCCCAACATGATCACGAAGTACTACATCACCACGAAAGCTTTGGAAATGGCTCGTGATTCCAGTTTTTAGTTTCTGATTTCTAATTTCTGATGAAGCACCAACCCAATCAGAAATTAGAAACCAGAAATCAGAATCTACTTCAGCCGGTAGGCTACCACCGACTTTTTAAAGAACGTCGGCACATACACAATCCGTTGTGCGGCGTCATATCCGATGTCGGCGGTGTTTCGCTGTTGATCGCGCGTGTCGAGCAACACGGTAAGCTTGCCGTTCTTGTCCATGTAATACATCAATCCGGGCCAGCAAGAAATGATGAAATCACCATTGCCAACAGGTTCGATGCCATCGCCGCCTATCTCTGTGGTGGCAACGGTGACAAGTTTCTTATCGCGATCTGCTTTGATAACGTCATTCGCGGTAAGCAAATAAAGATCATTACCAACAGCTTTCACGCCGTTCACATTCTTCAGGTTGCTGATGTAAAGTTCAGGTTTGCCGTTAACGATCCGGTGAACATTTCCGAGTTTAGAATCCGAGACATAAACGACTCCCTTGTCATCGATGGAGATGTCGTTCAGGTTTTCAGCGCCTTCAACGTTAATTTTTGATTCCACCTTTCCGGTGGCTGTATTGATAACAACAACTCTGGAGATATCGGCGACATACAACTTCTTTTCCCAGATACCCATACCCTTCGGCGCGCTCAGTCCCGTAACCCAGGTCGCGTTGATCACCTTTCCGTTTTTATCGAGAATACCGATGCCGCCTTTACCATCATCTTCCCACGGCTGACCGTCAATCAGTGAAACGTAAAGACCGCCTTCAAAAGGAAGAACGGATTCGGGTACCGCAAGCGTAGCATCGGTTTCCCATACTTTCTCAAGTGCGGGTTGTGCATAGGCATTGATCAACAAAACCGAAAATAGAGCAATGAATAAGGTTCTCATGGATTTTTTTGTTTACAATTTAAACATATACCGCAAAGCCAGACAATATAACGCAGTTAAGATTACGAGATCATACGAATTTGCCAAATAACAGAACTGCAGTTGCGATCAGAGCGGGCGCAGCCTGGACCGATAAAATCTTTCTGCTTGCCGTTATTCCGCCATAGATACCGGCAATGGCGACACAAATCAGAAAGAACAAGGCGACATTAAAGGACCATTCACTGTCCTGGATAAGTCTCGACCAAATTAGTCCGGCCGCGAGGAAACCGTTATACAGGCCCTGGTTTGCTGCAAGTGTTTTCGTGGGCTTGAATATCTCCGCCGGCAGCGACCGGAATGTCTTTTTGCCTATGGATTCCCATGCGAACATTTCAATATAAAGAAAGTAAAAATGCTCAAGGGCTATCAGGATGATCAGAAGGGTTGCTATCATATTGTTATAGGTTCGTAAGGATCGATATTCTCCGACGAATGTAAAAAATCAGCAAGAAGAACTCACACAAGAGGGGACCGAATGCTGGTGAAAGACGCGGAAGTGGGTGCATGGCACCACGGTGGCCGGTTGCCGGTACGGGGGTGTCAGGTTGGCAAGGCGTTACTTATTCAGGTTCGCATTGCGGGACAAGGGGCCTCGCAGGGTGATGGTGCCACAGTTTTCAGCTTGAGCGTGATGGTGAAGACTTCGAACTTAAGGAAGTTCATCTTTTAAACTTCGGCCACCACCCTTGAAAAGAAAATTTGAAATTTGAACCTATTTTGGGATCAGGAATTAGAAACCGCTTCTGCCATGGTGACCATCCTCCCCTTTCCGGGATCCCACAACTTCAGCCGCAGGCATTTGCAGATTTCTACGGGATTCCATGATGTTTTCGATACTACCTGTAATTCGGGGATTGCCGCCATGGTCTCTGGCAGGCGATAAAACGGGATTTTTGAATTGAGATGGTGAACATGGTGGAAACCGATGTT
>JAEZGH010000009.1 GCA_023417065.1 Bacteroidota bacterium | reverse complement strand
CGTTAAACCCAAAGGGCAGCTGCTTCAAACCCGCTACCGCTAACCATTGTGCAGTGCTGTCAGGATGACGGAAGAGAAAGGAAGCGATCCTTCCGTAACATTCGCGTTAAACCAAAAATGCAGCTGCTTCGAACCCGCTACCGTTAGACCATTGGCTAGTACTGTCAGGATGACGGAATAGAAAAAGAGCCTGAGTCGCTACTTGAGTTGTACCCAATCCCATCTATCAGGTCGTCTAAAAAGAGATTGTCATAAGCCCTCATCGCCTGAAATGTTCTTTTCTCGTTTGTAGGTCAGCTCCAGTTTGTCTTTTTATTCTTTTCTACAAACATGTTGTCCCTGCAAGACAAAGATGCACCCTTGTCCCGTCGGGGCAATAAATCCTCGAAGACGTGCACCGGGGGTTCGCGTCAATCCCATGTTTTTCGTTGATCCGGCTCTTTTTCCGGGAATCGGAAGGACTTAGTCGCTAGTCTTATTAACTTGTACCAAGCCATGCCTTACACCGGGTTCCTGCGTATCCTTCTGCTATCCGTTTCATCCATCGTTGTGTACGACGATGCGCAGGCAGGCACACCACCGAATGCCACCATCATCGCAGATACGGCATCAGTCAACGCGCTCATTGCTGAGGCCAGGAAGTACACCCGGACTGACATACGTCGGGCGGATAGCCTGGTGAACAGAGCCATGACGCTGCTGGATGACATGGACCATCCTGAAGGTCTCGCTTCCTGTCTGATCGTAATGTCGTACATCAAACTCAAGTCCGGTGATCTTGCTCTCGGGTTTGAATACGAAGCGCGCGCTACCCGTATCAGCGAGGACGTCGGGGATGCGAAACTGATCGCCGATTCGTACAACCAGCGCTATCTGCTATACTTTCAACGGGGAGACTATGATAGCGCCGCCATGGCCGCAGAAAGATCCCTCACAGCAGCAGAGTCTGTTGGATACAATACAATGATTGCCCGGGGTCATCAGAATTTCGGGATACTCAACAGCATAAAAGGAAATCATTCGAAAGCCATTGAACACTTTCTGTTATCGGAGAAGTATTACGAAGCCCTGAACGACACGCTGGCGCTGGCTTATCTGCTCGGAAACCTGGGAGTGACGTTTGAAGAATCAGGGAACCTTGAGAAGGCACTCGAATACATGCATAAGGAACGATCCCTTAGCACGCAAATCAAAAACAAAAATCTTCAGGCGTGGTCCCTGACCAATATCGGATCCGTACATAGTATGTTGGGGAATCAGGATTCTGCACTGAATTACTATAGGCAGTCGCTCAGGATTGCGGAAGTTGCCATGAACCCCGATCTGATCATTACGAACTATGACAACATAGGTGCCTACTGGTCGACAACGGGTCACTTCGACAGCGCTACACATTATTTGAAGTCTGCATTGAGGCTTGCCGAAGAGGCCGGATTCCAGTACCAGGAAGTATACGTTGTCGGTCACATGGCGGAGAACTACTTCGCGATGGGCAAGCCCGACTCGGCATTGATATTCGCTGAGAGACAGCTCAAGCTCGCGAAGTCACAGGAGTTACCAGTAGATCAGAAACTAGCCTATGCTTTCATTGCGAAAATACTGGCGAGCCAGCATGCGTACGAGAAAGCGTTCGAAGCGCTGTCAAACTACATCGTATTAAATGACACGTTGTATAGCGAGGAAAAGACGCGACTCGTTGAGGAGTTGCGCGAAAATTATGAGACAGCAAAGAAAGATCAACAGATACTCGTGTTGCAGCAAAGGCAGGAGGCGGAGGAGTTCAAGCGGAATACCTATGTGCTGGCGGGTCTTGCAGTCATCGTTATTCTTGTGCTCCTGTACAGTCGGCAACGGGTCGTGGCGCGAAAGAATCGTCAGTTGATGCTAAAAGGGCAGGAGGTAGAGCGAATGAAATCGCGTTTCTTCGCCAACATTTCGCATGAGTTCAGAACCCCGCTGACACTCATCCTTGGCCCTATTGAAACATTGAGCTCCTCGATTGAAGACACTCAGTTGAAATTCCAACTGGCTACCATGCACAAGAACGCGAGCCGAATGCTTACGCTGACGAACCAACTGATGGAGCTGTCAAAGCTGGAATCCGGCAGTCTGAAATTAAAGGCATCGGCGCGTGATATCGTTCCGCTGCTAAAAGGTGTGGTGATGTCATTCGAGACCATGGCCGAGATCAAGAATATATCGCTGACGACAGCATTCAAAAGCAAAGGTCTTGAAGTCTGGTTTGATGCTGAAAAAATAGAAACAGTTGTAATCAATCTTCTTTCGAATGCCATGAAGTTTACGCCGGGGGGAGGGGTGATCACGGTATCTCAGGAATATGATGACCGACACTGTAGAATTATTGTTGCTGACAGCGGTGAAGGCATACGGGAAGACGAAATTGCTCATGTCTTCGACCGCTTCTACCAGGGGTCTCGGGAGAAAGAGCCTGGCCCGCAAGGCGCAACAGGAATAGGCCTTGCGTTGGCCCGGGAACTTGTTGAACTCCATCACGGCAGCATTGACGTGCAGAGCGCACCGGGCCGGGGGACCACGGTCTCGTTCAAGCTTCCGCTGGGTACCGCTCACCTCGCAGGGCATGAAATAATTTCTGATGCCGATCTTCAGTCAACCAGTGATTACTATCCTGACCGTTTCATTGCAGAGCACGAAGCCATCGAGCTGTTCCCGTCGGCGCTAGCCACAAAACCATTGCTGCTGCTTATCGAGGACAACAATGACGTAATGATTTATCTCAAATCGATCCTTCAGGATCAGTATAAGATTGCGGAAGCGTATGATGGCGATCAGGGGATACAGCTCGCTATGGAAATCGTTCCTGATCTGATCGTATGCGACGTCATGATGCCGGTCAGGAACGGATATGAGGTTTGCAATGAACTCAAGCAAGATGAGAAGACAAGCCATATTCCTCTCATCTTGCTTACGGCAAGGTCGTCGCAGGAGGACAAAATCCTGGGCCTTCGTTATGCCGCCGACGACTATATAACCAAGCCGTTTGTCCCGCAGGAATTAGAATTAAGGATTGTCAACCTGATCCAGTCCAGAAGGCAGCTCCGTGAAAAATTTAATCGCCATGTGTTGCTGCTCCCGGACGAAACAGTACTAACGTCTATAGACGAAGCCTTTCTGATACGTGTTAAGAACACGGTGGAAGCGAACCTTGGGAACGAACAATTCAGCGTTGACCAGTTAGGTAAGGAAGTTGGCATGAGTCGATCCCAGATCCACCGGAAGTTACAAGCCCTGACAAACCAATCAGCCTCGCAATTCATCCGTTCATTCCGGCTTGCACGGGCAAGAGGCATGATCGAGCAGGAGGCAGGTACCATTTCCGAAATCGCCTATTCCGTTGGCTTTGGCAGCCCTTCCTATTTCAGTCGGTGTTTCCTTCAGCACTTCGGATGCACACCGACTGAAGTGAAGTCAAAGGACGCCATGTATTGAAAGCATGTTACCGGATCCCACGATATTTTTATGTAGTGCACTAATCATAAAGGAAATGTAGTCGTTGGTAGGTGCCGTATAACCTGAATTCGTTTCCATAGGCATCCTTACTCGTAATTGAAAACTGGCGTTCCCGATTGTCATCAAAGACGAGTCCGCTTTCAGCACCCTTGAACTGTCGCGCAAATGGAAACTTGTCGTCGGTGATGCCGAGATCATCATCCGAATCCCAAAGGTTTCCATGCACCTTGATATAATCGCGTCCATCCCAATGCAACATCAGATCGTCAAAGATGGGTATATCAGAGGTGAAAATGCTTCCCACTGCTACGTGCGAAAGATCCTTGCTTTGCCCTTCACCCAATGGAAGAAACGTTGGCCACGGCAGTCTGGCCGCAAGTCTTGGTCCCCTCAGATCGTCAATATAGAATTCGTAATATACTTCGGCGGTCTTCGGAGGGATTTGAATAATTGGATCGATTTTAGGAAGGGCAACGGCCTCAATGCGTGTAAGCCTCATCGCCAGCGCGACACCAGTCGGTTCTGACGGCGTACATTCGCGCAGGTTATAGGTAGTCGTTTCACTCACCCTGGCAATCGTATTGTCTTTAAGATTGCGCACGACATAGGAAATCGGTTTGGCGGTAGACAGTGGAGAATCTGCCGAAAAGAAAGCCGAGAGGTTATTCCCTCTTATGAGGCTCAAGGCATGCTCAGCGTCACCGCCAACGGTCACCACACTGATCTCGGCAGTCTCAAGAACTTCCTTTAGCCTAGAATCCAATTCACCGCCAAACTCACCGGCGTTATAAATGGCATTGAGCGTAGCCCTGATCATGGCTTCGGTCGCGGTCGACGTGAAGGAAAACATCATGATCCGGCCGTAGACGATACTTGATACATATACCGGCGGGTTTTGCGGATTCATTCTTCCACTCTGGATTTCGCGGTCAAGCAGGCTTTGTGTAAAGTCGTCGCTGAATACATCTTCCGGATATTGTGGCAGGACCATCGAAGCTGTGAACATCTGCTGAACAAAGTAGGCTGTGACCGTTCGCTTTTCATCCGATATGTTGGTTTCAAGGCTTGCCTTAACGCTGGCGCCCATGTAGCTGGCGGAGATTCCCATTTTAAGCGCTACCTGTGAGATGGAATGCGTGGTTTCCGATTTATAGAAAATGTTACTGCCCGCCTTGTATCCGCCATTCTGTGCATCATTGATAAGCGATCCAACAGCCTGACCCACGGACGACACGGTAGGGTTTTCGACCACCCGCGTATTGTCTCCGGTGAGCAGATCCAGCGTTATGGTTATTGGGGCCCGCTGCCGTACCGGAAGTTCGGCGAGTGAACCGATACCATTGAGGTATCCGTTTCCTTGAAGTAAGGAACCAACGTACAGGATCTCAACGTCGGGGTTGAGTGTCGTGATCTTGTCAGGGGTTTCAGTTAAGGAGTAGGAGGTCGATGAACAGATGTAGTTAGCGCCTAAGATCACTGTCGGGTCGGGATCCACCACTTGCTCCGCGATGGCGACATCAGCCGATGCCACCGGTGGCGAGAAATCCTCCCACTTCGGCACGGTTTCAAAGAACTCATCCAGGTTAGCGGAAACGACGGGTTGCGGATCATCTTTCGGCGAGCAGACAGAAAAGATTGCAGCTATGCAGCAAAAGGTTACCAGCTTCAATGTGTAATTGGTGATTTTCATGGCTTTGATGGATTGGTGGCACGGACCCAAAAGTGGGTACTAGGGCGATGGTATACCTAGTAGCTATGTTGCAAAAGCTGTTGAATTCGTCGCATCAGGCTTGTTTCACGTGCATACACATCCATCCGCTCGCAGCAACCGGAACCTGAGGAGATGTTTGCTCCATTGGATAATCATCTTCCCACGGGCTTCTTACTGCGACGCGCTGGCGCAACGAACGCCGTACATATCATCCAAGACGAAGTCCGGCAGATAAGATCAAGCGGATGGATAACGGAATTGAAAGAAATGCGATTTTATTCGTCCTCCGATAACCGTACTCCTGCATGGTCAGCGAGGAAGGTATCCGGGAATGCAAGGCAGCTTGATTTAGAAATGGATCTATCGGTTGATAAAATGATGATTCGTTAGTAATTGAACGATACAACGAAGATGACAAGGAAAGACAACGATATTTATGTTTCGAGGAGAAAGACGGAACATGGACAAAACCCTTGAACCTGGAAATCTGTTAAATTCGGATTTCAACCAAACATGCCCGAGTATCACCTCAGATGGCAAATATTTATTTTTGGTAGATATGACGAAGAGGGCTGACTACAAACTATCTATTGAGTAAGCACAGAGATTATTAAAATAAGGTCGGACCAGTTGATATGAAGGAGTACCGATAAATAAGAGTAGCTTTGTGAAATATTAGCATTTCAACGGTTAACGCCGATAACGTGGTTGTTAAGAACGTGACATTAAATCAATCATTATGAGTCAACTGCTTAAATTTTTGGGATGTGTTTCGTTGGGTCTTTTCCTCCAAATTGATGTCAAATCCCAGGAGATAACGAAGGAACACAAAGACTCCTTAAGAATCGTGGTTGAAAAGTACTATTCATTAAGCATTAAAATATACCAGCAGGGCTCAACCAAGGACGACATTGATAAATTGTTCAGTTTATTTACGGATGATTTCGTTTATGTGCACCCCAAGTATGGCGGGAGCTATTCCCGAAACACCTTATATGAAGGGTATATCAATAATCAAAAGAATGGCAGCTACAATGGTTCAATCACTGATGTAAAAGTCAGGAATTTGATTGCCGGACTTAATGCACTAGTAACGGATCGGGTATACTTCAGAAAGAATGCGTCCGGTGAGCTTGAAGAAGTTGACCCTGGAATGACCTTATTTGAATTCAGGAACGGAAAAATTCTTAAAATATTTGAGTACTGGTAGGGAGTTTCTTTGTTCACTAGCATTCGACTTTCTGAAACAAACACGCTAAGCATCTGCAGATCACTTTGATATGGCCATTGGCCAATCAGCTTCTCAAAAAGGAATTTCCAATAGCCATAATTTCCAAATTACGCTGGTGACAAATGTCTTGCAGAACAGTTTTGGTTAAAATACTAAATGCGATGCTTAATGAAGCGACCTCTCGTCTGAATGTCGATTTTTTACCGAACATTTAAGGGGCACGATCTTCAGGATGGCGGTAATATTGTTCCTGGCATTACATTGCCTTCTGTAAGCCTTGCGTCCCAATCCACACCCTGCCTTTTTTGAATTTAATACGAGCAGCCAAGCACAAATTATACGGAAGAATGTAGGGATTTCAATTTTTCCTAAGAGGATCAGAGGATCTGACTAGAGAATGCCGGGAAGAATGCTTTGGCCAATTAGCAAAATTCTGGGCAAATCGTATACTAATATCATACACCTCCGGAATCGAATCGCAGGAAATTGTATAGTTTTAAGTAGTTGATATCAGATGCATGCAAGATGTATACGCTTGTCCATAATAATGTTGCTTATACC
>JAEZGH010000169.1 GCA_023417065.1 Bacteroidota bacterium | reverse complement strand
CTCCTGCACTGGGGTATAGCGTGGTCCTGTTGGATCCCACTATGGTTTTTTACGACGGCGCGCCGCTTCGTAGTTCGTCAATGGCCTTTGCCTGTCTCGTTCGTTGAGGTACAATCCACGTACTGGTTAATTCAAGACTGGCACAAAGTGGAAGATAACTATAGAGCTCCAACAAATACTCCTGGCACAATGTCTTGAATACTTCTGAGCTTACTCGGAGAGACACAGAGCGTTGCGCGTGAGAAGTCATGACTTGCTGTATCTGCCATCTTCGACTGGAAGTTCCCTCTGCAACAGCAGCGCGCTCAAAGCCATCTCGATAATCGTGACTTAGCAGCGATTAAACAGGGCAGATGGGGAAGCCCTAGCCCTGACCAACCTGCCTGGTAAATCTCCGTTCGAGATGAACTGACACTCGCAGTAATCCGTTCCGCGCTTCCAGCAAACGGCAGGAATAAGGTACCCAGGGCTGATGTTAGGGAATTTTCAACGGCATGTAATCAAGCGTAGGGCGACCAAATGGAATCAGTCTATCGACGCGGCAACCGCCGCCGCGTCGCGTGGATGTCGCGCCGATGGCAGGGCCGTACTGGCGCTGGCTGGATCGCCTCACCACATCGAAGGCTCCTGCCGCCTTCATGGCCATGTCAGCTAGGCAAGCTGGCCGTACTTGACTGATAGCACCGGTACGCTCCCTGGTTCCCTTTTCCTTGGGGAGGTACGAGCAGACCCCATCGCTCGCGGGACGCGTCTGCCAAGGCCCCACAACCGTTGCTCGTCTTTAATCTGCTGGACACGGATATGATCTGCAAAAGTAGGCCGTGGGAATCCGTGGTCTGCGCCCATCGTATGTCCAACAGAGCGACCAAATCGTGGTGTGCGCTATCGACTATCTGAAGGCGATCGAAGATTTATGCTATTGTGGTGCACGTTTTGGTCGCTCCCTTTTCCATGGAGGGCGCCTTCTATAGGCCTGGTCCACATCTATCACTAGGGCAGAGAGTGAGTTACAGAAATAGCGCTCCCTGAGGAGGGCCCCTCATTTGCTGGAAGAAAGAGGGGCACCCAATTGTCGAGAGTTGGCTGAGACTTGACTTGCGGTGGGATGGATTTCCACGGTGGTTCAATTGGATCCAGTAGCAGCCCGGTTCCAGCGGCGAGGTTGGATCGTTGCGACACCATACTGTCTGCTCGACGGCTGCGCGCCCTCGCATCCCACTTGCATGCATCCAGGCTCGTAATCTCGCGTTTGATTCCATCCTACCGGAGTTCAATCTCGAATGCGAGGGCCTATGGACATACGGACTGTGCAGGAAATACACAGAATGCGAGGATGGGAGCTACGGCCACTATCTCGGGTCCATCATCTGGACACCATGAAGGCTCGTAGACGACCCATGTGCCTGCCGTGTTGGTTCCTCGCTTGTAGCACCCAATCTCCTCTTTAGGGGATGGCTCATCCCGTAGGTACAGCATGGGGGAAGTACATAATGGCAATAGTCGACCACCTGTTGCGTCTTTTCGTCCCGCAATCGCAGCCATTGTCGCTTATTGCTCTGTTCTGACACCCATCGTTATTCCTCGCCAGCGTGAGAAGATTCGCCATGTATACCCGGACCGAGTCCTGCCCGATCCTCTCCCTCATCGAGGCCATCAAGCAGGTTGCATTGCAAACGCACAGCGCGCCGCAGGCCGGAGACTCCCATGATCGCCTGGTCGGTCTCATCGATCAGCTGAAGCTGGCCGTCGAAACCCCGACAGACACGGTCCTGCGGCTCATCTACCAGGTAGGTGGGGATGCTGGCGCCTTTGCCTTTCTAACAGAGCGACAGCCGCCCCAGAATGCAGCCCTTCGGACCGTCGTCGACCTCAATATCTTCCCGTTGCTCATGCAGCACGGCGAGAGTGGCCTGTCGGCCGCCCAGTTGGCGGCCCATACCGGAGCGCAGCGCGAGTTGATCGGTGAGACTGGTCGGCACCGCCAACGGAGGCTCGGAGCTGATCGATGGAGTAGTCCGTTTGATGCGAGTCATGACGGCCTTGGGCTTGTGCTCGCACGTCGAATGCGAGGTTTACCGCGCCAACGAAAAGACCGAGGCGCTGGTCCAGCCCATCGGCCGTGACGGCGTGCCCTGCCTGTACGCTCACCCCTCGCTCCCACCCGCCCTCGTTCTCTCTTTCCTTTTTCCCTGCTAAACCAACAGCTATGACCTCACCCTGCCCACGTTGGCCAAGCTCCCCGACTACCTGCGCGAGCACCGCTACCGGATGCCGACGGCGTACGCCGCATCGCCGATGCAGTGGGCGGTGGGCCAGAGCCAGTTCGAGTGGCTCAGCCAGCGCCAGCACCATCAGGCCCTCTTCAACTCGTACATGGCCAGCCGGCGTGAGGGCAAGCCGGCGTGGTTTGAAGTTTACCCCATCGACCGCCTGATCCCCCACGCGAGCCGCCGGGCCGCGCCGGGCGTCTTCCTGGTCGATGTCGGCGGCAACCAGGGCCACGACCTCGTCAAGTTCCGCGCCCAGCACCCGGCCCTCCCGGGGCGGCTGGTGTTGCAAGATCTGCCGACGGTGCTGGCGTCCGCACCGCCAGTGGAAGGGATCGAAGCGATGGGGTATAGTTTCTTGGACCCGCAACCCGTGAAAGGTAGGATGAGCGGTCGCTCTAATCTTCGCTGTTGCCGTGGCACTGGAGAGAAGCTGACCGAATTGTCACGCAGGCGCCCTGGTGTACTTCTTCCGGGCCATCTTCCACGACTGGCCGGACCAAGTGTGCCACCGCATCCTCCGAAACACGGTGACGGCGATGGATGCGGTGCGCTCGCGCATCCTGATTGTCGACTTTGTGCTGCCCGACACCAACACCCCTCTCCTGCAGGCCTCGCTGGACATCCAGATGATGAGCATTGGCGCCGGCGTCGAACGATCTGAATGCCAGTGGCGCGAGCTACTGCGCGCCGCTGGCCTAAAAATTCACGCCATCTGGCCTGGGAGTCCGGGGGCGGAGTCAGTGATCGAGGCGGTCGTGGAGCAGGCCGAGAGCGTAATTCCTCCTTAGTCGCATATAGTGTCTGCATATATTTTGCCCGTAATGGTGCTTCCTATGCCTTCATCCAAACCTGGGGTCTGTACGACCGACCCCGGCCGGAGACCTTTGGTTCTGTATCCACGGATTCGCGAATCCGTACCTTAAAAGTACTACGTCGCCATGCTTCGAAGCACGCTTATTCCTTCGCATCTACTCGGCCCGCGTTCTCCACCTGTTACCAGGTGAGTGAAAAGCCGAGGTTTGCATCAGAAGTGCAACGCCCCCGTATTCTACCGCATATGGTGCTAAACTGCCATCTTCGTCTAGTTTCTTTCCCGTTCCTTTACTCAGTACGATTAATTTAAGAGACTGTCTCTCCAGGCCAGGCGGCAGCGAGATGGAAGTGGGTCCCATGGGCTATGTGCCTTAAGATAGCCGCTCCTGGTGTATTAAAGTCGGGGTCAGGAACCCTAGCACAGTCTGGCAGGGCCCATCTATGACTCTGCTCCCCACGGAACGAGAGGGCAATGCTATTCCTTGTCTCCAAGAAGGCGTCATTGATGCGCGCCAATTTATTCGCTTCATAGCCCCTCCCGTGCAAATGCACACCCCATCACCCGGCTGGGTGGAATCCCACCACCATGATGAGACTTCGCAAAAAACTGAGACAAGACTCTGGCGGAAGGCATTGAGTTGGAGCAAGAAGAGAACTATCTGAATGCGGGGTCTGTGCCACCCATTCAAACGGGAGACGACCTTTGGTTGGAGTGAGGGGGCGGAGGACAGTGAAGCCTAGCCTTGTATAGCTGGAATGTAACGGCTTGCTTGTTACCGTAGTCCCAAGGACCGCAGTAGATCTATATAAACAACCGTCTTCCCTCGCATCTGCAACCAAGTTCAGGCACATCCTCCCATCTGTCCATTCCTCGCTAGCTATTTACAGTCCGCCGTACCGCTCTGCCATTCCTTCGCAGCCTTGAGACAGGGGGCGCACCCAACCCTTGAGAGTTTGCAGTGCTTCTAGGATCTTTGACCGAAAATGCACCCCCCAGCGACCACTTTCGATATCGCCCAGACCTTTCAGGTCATTGAACGCCGGATTCCTTGCCAGCAGATCCGGGAGTATCCAGGCGCCACCCGCAACAGCGACGAGGACGTGCTGTATCTTGCGGTCAAGCAGTACGTGCCGTGGGATAATCTGAGTCCGTCCCCGGGAGACATCAGCATTGTGGCTGCGCATGCCAATGCCATCCCAAAGGTAGAGGGGTTCTTTCAGAAACGCTGAGCGCCCGTATTCGTCTGACGCAACCTAGGAAGCCTACGAGCCCTTGTGGGTCGACATCTACCAGGCGGCGCAGGTCGCTGGACTGTCGATTCGCGGGATATGGATGGCCGACGCGGCGCATCAGGGGATGAGTGGCTTGATCAATCAGGAGCGGCTGGGCGACGACCGTATGTAACTCCTCCCTGCCGCGGCGAGATGATCGTTTGATTGACCTCGGCCGGGGACGCCAGCCTCCGCGTTCGACCATGCCAGAGACTTGATG
>JAEZGH010000080.1 GCA_023417065.1 Bacteroidota bacterium | reverse complement strand
CTTCGATGGCGACCCGCGCTTTAAATTCAGCGGTAAATTTCCTTCTCTCTTTTTTCATCTTCGTCCACAAAGTTAGTTGTTGTTTTTTAACTTAACCAGTGGTCTAAATTTTAGGGAGTATTATAGTTTGATGTAATTCATTTTCATACGGATTATCTGCATTTTCCTTTTAGTTCAGGGATGCGCACGCCCCATGTGACAACGCTGCACGGGCGACTCGACCTTCCTGACCTGCAGTACGTCTACGTTCGTTTTTCGGATCAGCCCGTGATCTCAATTTCAAATTCTCAACGCATGCCATTGCCTCAGGCCAACTGGGTTGGAACCGTCTATCACGGACTTCCGACAGATTTATATTCACTGGGGCCCGGGGATGGCGACTATGTTGCCTTCATTGGCAGGATATCACCTGAAAAACGTCCCGACCGTGCAATTAAAATTGCGCGGAAGGCTGGTGTCAAGCTGAAAATTGCCGCGAAGGTCGATAAGGCGGATGAAGCTTACTTTGTAGAGAAGGTCAGGCCGCTGATTGAAGTGCCGTTTGTTGAATTCATCGGTGAGATAGGTGAAGATCGAAAGAATGAATTCCTCGGTCGTGCCAGGGCGTTGCTTTTCCCGATCGACTGGCCGGAACCATTCGGCATGGTGATGATCGAGGCGATGGCGTGTGGCACCCCCGTTATTGCTTATCCCCATGGATCTGTTCCCGAAATAATTGCCGACAACGTAAATGGCTTCATTGTCGATAGTCGCGATGCTGCTGTTGCTGCGCTGCGCAAGGTCAGCAGTATAGACAGAAGCAAGGTTCGCGCTTACTTTGAAGAACACTACAGCGCGCGGACTATGGCTAAAAGGTATCTTCAAATATTTGAAAAGCTTCAGCATGCCTCCGGTCGTACTTCCAATAATCGGACACGTTCCGGGGAACTTGCCGTAGCCTGATATGAAAGCGTGACCTATGATATCAGAAAAAGGAAAGGATCTTGTAAATAACGAAGTGTCTATTGGGTTGGCAGAGCCACCCTATGCCGATGATCGCGTTCATGTGTTGAATCATTGTGATACTTTCGGAATTTTCGATCGCTGGGGGGATATTCTCCCCGGTGGCAAGGAGGTTCATGGGTTGTATTACAAGGATACGCGCTTTATCAGTAAGCTTCAGCTACTCGTCAATGGCGTCAGACCAACGTTGCTAAACTCCACCATTGAAGAAGAAAATGAAGTGTTGTCGGTGGATCTTACGAATGTTGAATTTTCCGAAGGCGACAGGAAAGTGCCTAACGGGGTGCTTCACATTCGGAGGAGTCAGCTGATGGTGGACAGGACGTTCCACGAAAAGCTCGAATTTCAGAACTTCGATAACGTTGCTCACACCATTTGCATTGCGCTGAAAGTGCAGGGGGACTTCAAGGATATCTTTGAGGTTCGTGGGGCCACTCGCATAGCCAGAGGTTCTTTTCTTGGGTACGTGTCTTCCGACGATCGAAAAGTACGTCTGACATATGAAGGTCTCGATAGCATAGAACGCACAGCTGAAGTCAATTTCTCTCACCCATACTCAAGCTTCGATGGCGAGGGCACGGTTTCCTTTGATCTGACGCTTAAGCCGCGCGAACCGGTTACACTTGAATACGTTATTCTATTCGCCGTTGGCGTGAATCCTGTGGTTACGAGAGATGAGTTGTTCAAGCAGGATGGATCCGCCATTCATGGGCCGAAGTTCAAACTGGATTTTCCGACGGTAGAAACCGACAACGAGCAATTCAATCACTGGATAAACCGTTCGCGTTTTGACCTTATCTCCCTGATGGCCGATACGCCTTACGGCAAGTATCCGTATGCGGGTGTTCCATGGTATAATACGGCATTTGGAAGAGATGGCATTATCACCGCGCTTGAAGTCGTATGGATCGTACCCGATCTTGCACGAAGTGTACTGCTTTTTCTGGCGGCAAATCAATCACATGAGCATCACGCCGCTTCTGACGCCGAGCCGGGAAAGATCCTACATGAAACACGGGGAGGTGAAATGGTGAACCTCAACGAAGTTCCGTTCAGACAATACTATGGCTCCGTTGATTCGACTCCGCTGTTTGTAATTCTCGCTGGGGAATACTTCGAAAGAACCGGAGATCTTGCTACCATACAACAGCTGTGGAAAAATATTGAAAGTGCGATAAACTGGATTGACAAGTACGGCGACCTTGACGGAGATGGCTTCGTTGAATACAAGCACAAGGCTGCGAACGGTCTGACCAATCAGGGTTGGAAGGACAGCCAGGATTCGGTGTTCCATGAAGACGGCACGTGGGCCAAGCCTCCCATCGCGCTTTGTGAGGTTCAGGGTTATGTCTATCTGGCTAAACGAAAAGCGGCAAAACTGGCAAAGGCAACGGGGCATGTCAATCTTGCTTCGCGATGGCGTCAGGAAGCGCAACAACTCAGGAAGCTGTTCAACGAGAAGTTCTGGGACGAAGAACTAGGCTGTTACGTTATTGCTCTCGACGGGAACAAACGACCTTGTCGCGTAAAGACCTCGAACGCAGGTCACGTTCTTTTCACGGGTATTGCTACGCGGGAAAAAGCGCGTAAAGTTGCCCGCGCGATGCTTTCAGCTGATATGTTCACCGGCTGGGGTATACGCACGCTTTCATCACAGTCGGTGAACTACAACCCCATGTCATATCACAATGGATCTGTTTGGCCGCATGACGTTGCTCTTATCGCGCTGGGCTTCTCGCGGTATGGCATGAAAGAAGAAGTGCTCAAGTTGATGACGGGACTTTTTGACGCGTCATTATTTATTCCGCTTCAGCGACTACCTGAGTTGTTTTGTGGCTTCGACCGTAGAAAAGGTGAAGGGCCAACAGCGTATCCTGTTGCATGTTCACCACAGGCGTGGTCTGTCGCTGCCGTATTTGTTTTGATCCGCGCAATCCTCCGTATTAAGATATTGCCCCAGCAGAAGCGTGTGGTTCTCAAAAATCCGGTGATGCCTGGGTATCTGCAATGGATTCACCTTAAGAGCCTCCCACTACACGCTTCGGATACCCGGCTCACACTGCATATCTCCCGACAGGAAAGTGAGTCGATGATCGGGGTCGATTACGAGGGGATGCCGGAGGATTGGAAGCTGATCATTATTAAGTAGGTTCAAGGTTCAGATCAGGAAGACATTGCAGATGAAAATGGTGAAATGGTGCTCTATCAGGGAGGGATCAAATTCATTGGTAGGAATAAGGCTGAATGGTGTTTGACAGAAGGGCGCCACTTTTTATATATTGAAGATGGATCAATAATGCTTGAATCATCCATGAGACTTATTTGGATCGTTCTCATCCTGGTGCTATATGCTTCGTGTGAAAGGGGTGGTTACTCGCGGACTATTTTGGGGCGGGAAGCGGTTGAAGCCATGTTGGACAAAAGTTTGCAGGACAAGGCGTCGAATAAGCTGAATGAACAGCGGGGAGGAAGAATAGCTGATAGCTTAGCTGCTGTGTTGACTGCGGAGAAGATGCTTTTCGATGTTTATGGCGAGCAAAACATCAAAAGGCAACGTCCTTATGAAATCCACAAAATCAGGAATTTCTGGTGCATTTCAGGCACATTGCCAGTCCACACAACCGGAGGAACATTTTTCATAATTCTCGATGAAACGGATGGTAGGACAGTGACACTTAGTCACGGGAAGTAACTATCAGTCCAGCCCTCATAAAATCCTTAGAAATCTGGGTCACTATGAACTGTGCGGTTTGCCTGCCTCCTGGTACGAAATTTTGTACTAACAGGTAAACTAAAGAATATGAAAAACCCGTTTACAGCACTAAAACAAGATAAGCTTGTATTAATCGATCTCTTCAAGGAAGAGCTCAGAGATATTTACGGAGCAGAGCAGCAATTAGCCGAAGCGTTGCCGCGAATGAAGGAAGCGGCTACGTCACAGGACCTCGCACTTGCGTTTGAAGACCATTTGCACGTTACGCAGGATCAAATTAAGCGTCTCGAAAAAGTATTTGAGTTGCTCAATGAAAAACCGGACTCCAAAAAATGTAAAGGCGTTGCCGGTCTTATTGCTGAAGCCGAGGAAGTGATCAAGGAAACTACCGAGGGTACTGCTACCCGCGACGTAGGACTCATTATCTCTGCTCAAAAAGTTGAACATTATGAGATCGCAACATACGGTAGTCTGCGTCAGCTCGCCATGTCAATAAGCTCTGAGATATCTGCGCTCCTGGAAGAAACACTCCAGGAAGAAAAGGAAACGGATATGCTGTTGTCCAATCTCGCGGATATGATGATAAATTCAGATGCTCAAAAGGAGGATCAGGATTAATGGGATGGGGGGATTGACGAGTTCGCGGGGTGAGCCCGGCGAATTAAAACCGATAATCCCCGAATCCTTTAATCCCCTGTTCCCTTTAGTCCTTGTCGTCTCGGCCCAAGCCGTCGGAACTCCAGAGATGTTGATCCGAAAGTTAATAACAGGCCCACTTCAAGCTTGAAGGCTTCGAGGTAGTTGATGGCCTGGGCAAAATGCGCGGGTTCTATCTTGAAGACTGCTTTTAACCCGACCAGCACTCTTTCCTCAACGAGAAAATCAACGCGCCGTGTGGCGACGCAATACTTTTCATAGAATATACTTTGTTTTCGTTCGCGTTTGAACTTGAGTCCTGCGTCGCGCAGCTCAAGAGCAAGACGTCTTTGATAAACGACTTCCTGAAAGCCATTCCCCCAGGAAGCGATGAATTTTCATTGACGCACCGATGATCTTTTCGGTCACATCTGATACTTGAATTCCATAATACACAACGGTTATGAATTCAAGACAGAAAGGGATTATGGGATTCTGGGATTGGAGGATTGAAAATTTTCACACCAATCCCCCAATCCCCCAATCCCCCAATCCCCTAATTCCCTTTAATCCTGGTCAGAATTTCTCCACACCACTGACATTCATCTTCAGCGTATTCACCTGATCAGTGGGCCCGGTGATGAAGAGCGTCTTTTGGTCGGGACCGGCGAACACATTGTTAGTCGCGCCGCCACCTGTGAATATTCTCACCAGTTCTTTACCTGAAGGATCAAACACCACGACACCAAAGCCATTGCTGATGTAGATATTGCCGCGTTCGTCCATCGACATGCCATCGCCGCCCATGTCAACGAATTTGCGCATGTTTGAGAGTGTGCCGTCACTGTTGATGTCAAACACCCACGTGCCGCCCATGTTATCGCCTTCCCACTTATTTACATAAAGCTTTTTGCCGTCAGGAGTTCCTACGACACCATTAGGCCATGAATCGGCTTCCCAATCCGGCATGACAGTCACACGAACCAGGGACGTGCTTCCCGGTGCCAGATAATAAACGTGTCCGCCTTTGCCGGACGCTGCTTGTTCGGAATGTGTGGGTGGCCAGTTAGGGTTCCCTGTTTTGCGTGGATCGTCATCTTCCCAATAGCCTCTGGGGAACATTGGATCAGTGATGTACATACCGCCATTGGTCGGGTTTATCCATACATCATTGGGGCCGTTCAATAATTTGCCGTCGTAATTGTCAACGAGTACAGTGTGCGTGCCATCAGGGGCGATTTTCCAAAGTTCGCCATACATATCCGCACATGCGATAAGGTTGCCGTCCTTGTCGAATGCCATACCATTGGAACGACCAGTTCCTTCCAGGAATTTGGTAATCTGTCCGGTGGAAGCATCCCATTTGTAAATGATGTCATTAGGCTGATCTGTAAAAAAGACGTTGCCATTTTTATCCACTGCAGGACCTTCGGTAAATGCATACCCTGATCCCTGATTAACAATTTGTGCGTCGGTAGCAATGAGGCCTTCCTGTGATGGATTATCACCATCATCATCGCTGCACGACATTGCCAAACTGAGAAAGACAGTCAACAGACCGGAGGTAATCAATAGAGATTTTTTCATAACGAGAAAGGTTTTTTATTAAAGGTTCGGTCTGAAATTTCCGGAATGTGCAAGGGGTATGCTTCCAATAACGCCCAGCGGTGATTCCTGTACTGACGGATTAAGGGACTGGGATTAGAGGATTAAGGGGTTAAGCGATTAAGGGATTAAGGGATTAGGAGATTAAGGGATTGACAGGATTTGAGCACTGGTGTACTCAACCTCTCGGAGGAAGCGCCCGGGAGGCAACAGACCACAGCTTTCTATGCAAAGCAAATCGTAAAAATCTGAACTCAACACACGCAACATTCCAGAATCTTTCCAGAATCGGATTCTATTATCGGGCAAACTTTGAAGAAATGCGCATTCGAAGCCTGAGTATCTTATTGCTTGTCCTGAGTTTGTTCTGCAATAGAACATTCGGTCAGGTGAAACTGCCGGAGTTGATTGAATCAGGTGTGAAGTTTCACCCCATTATCAAGGCGCGCGCCGCTGAAAGTGAAAGCTATAATCGCAGCGTTGGCGTCGCAAAATCGGACTATATCCCAAGGGTAACAGCGCAGCATCAGTACACCTATGCGACCAGTAACAGTCTCGCCGGAGCGTTCTACCCGAACCCAGCCGTTATCTCCCCATCAGGAGGTATCAGGCCGGATAATAACAGTCAGGCGACATGGGGTAGTTATACATCCGCGCTGATTGAATGGAATGTTTTCAACTTTGGAAAAGTGGCCAGGAATGTTGAGGCTGCCGGAATCGCTGCAACAGCTGCCGATGCGAACCTTGAGCATGAGATACTTCAGCACAAGGTAAAGATTGCCGACGCATACCTCCTCACATTGATGTATGACAAGCTCGCGAAAATTCAGGAAGTAAATCTTCGTCGCGCCCAGACTTTCGCGGATGTCGTTAATGCCGGAGTAAATTCTGGAATGCGTGCCGGTGTTGACAGCTCTCTTGCGAGCGCCGAACTTACCAAGGCGAGGCTGCTGGTGCTGCAGGCAGTGAAGGAAAGAAAGACGCAGGCGTTGCGTCTGCAGGAACTCACAGGAATACAGACGACGGAGGAGGTTGAAATTGACAGTATGGTTTTTCTGTCTTCAGTTCCGGTAACTCATGAGACAGAGGCAGGGAAACTGAAATCAAATCCGTTGCTCCGATATTATCAACTTCGCCATGAAGCGTCACATGCCCGGAGTTTAGCAGTCAAAAGATCGTTCCTTCCTTCGATTACTCTGGTAGGAGCTGGTTGGGCCCGTGGGTCAGGCATCTCGCCTGCTGACGATTCGTATCACACGGATTTTCGGTATGGCACCCAGTATAGGGTGTATAACTATCTCCTGGGTGTTTCCACGCGATGGACTATTTCTGACTTCGCATCAACGCGTCAGCGGTACAAGGCCGAACAGTATAATGCAATCCGCAACGAAGAACTGCTCAACGAACAAGAGCTTCGCATAAAACGACAACTCTCGGAATCGCAGATGCAATACGAAATGTCCATGGAACAGGCGATGATGGCACCGGTTCAACTCAAGGCTGCACAGGACGCATACCGTCAGGCATCTGCCAGATACGAAAGTGGCCTTGCGGATCTCCCAACGCTCATGCAGAGCCTTGTGACATTAAACCGCGCAGAGGCTGATATGGCAATATCCTACATGAATGTCTGGCGATCATTGCTTGCAGTAGCTGCGGCCAAAGGCGACTTCTCATTATTTATGAATGCAGTAGAAAGATAAAGGTGTTGATATGTTCAGGTTAATAAAGGGTGCTCTTCAAAAGCCGATTTCTGTGATGGTTGCCATTGTGGCGATCGTCTTCTTCGCCGTGCTTTGCATACGCAGTATTCCTGTTGATATATTTCCCGATCTCGATCTCCCGACCATCTACGTCGTACAGCCCTACGGTGGTATGGCTCCGGATCAGATGGATGGCTTTATCACGACGAGGTACCAGGACCACTTTCTGTACGTGTCGGGAATCCGTGATGTTGAAGTGAAAACGATTCAGGGCATGTCGCTGATAAAACTGCAGTTTTACCCCGGGACGGATATGGCGCGCGCCGCAGCTGAAGTCGCCAACAATATCTCACGTGCGAAAGCTTATATGCCTGAAGGTACGGTTCCGCCTCAGGTAATTCGATTTGATGCAAGTTCCGTTCCCGTCGGACAACTCGTTTTCTCGAGTTCAACGAGGTCGCTGAATGAAATTCAGGATTTTGCAAGCTCACGTGTCAGACCGATGTTTTCAAAGATAGAAGGCGTGTCCAGTCCACCGCCCCTGGGTGGAAACCAGCGCACGATTGTTATCCGGATTGACCCCGCGCGGCTTCGGAGTTACAAGCTCACGCCTGAGGAAGTTATTCGCGCCGTTGGCGTGAACAACCAACCTTCTCCTGCCGGAAATATTCGCATCGGCGACAAAACACTTATGACGCCGGTAAATTCTCTCATTGACAAGCCATCGGACTTTCTAAATATCCCTGTAAGAGTGGGTTCGGGGCCAACTGTGTTCATACGTGATATCGGAACGGTTGAGGATGCCGCGGATATAACGGTAGGCTATGCGCTAGTACAAGGTCGTCGCGCCGTGTACATTCCCGTTGTCAAAAAATCGGATGCATCAACGCTTTCGGTCGTAAATAATATCCGACAATCGCTGCCTGCACTTCAGAATGCCATTCCTGAAGATGTAAGAATCTCTTACGAGTTCGACCAATCCACGTACGTCACAAATTCTCTGAAAAGCCTTATCACCGAAGGTGTGCTCGGTGCCCTGCTCACCGGATTGATGGTGCTGTTGTTTTTGAAGGACTGGCGAAGCGTGATCATCGTAGTCGTGACAATCCCGATTTCTGTTCTGTGCGCGATTATTCTGCTCAATCTTTTTGGGCAGACGATCAATATCATGACGTTAAGTGGACTTGCGCTGTCTGTTGGAATTCTGGTTGATCAGGCCACGGTTACAATTGAAAATATTCACCAGCATCTTGAGATGAAGAAGCCCCTTCCGATAGCGATCCTTGATGCCTGTAAGGAGATTGCGTTTCCGGAATTGCTCATCCTCCTGTCAATTCTGGCGGTATTCGCGCCGGCTTTTGTCATGAGTGGAATTCCCAGGTCAATGTTTTTACCCTTGTCGCTTGCGGTAGGCTTTGCAATGATCGCATCCTTTTTGTTGTCGCAGACATTCGTGCCTGTGCTTGCGAACTGGCTCCTGAAGGTAGATCACCGACATCATGATGGCACGCTTGCCCTGGATCACGAAGAGGCGGAACAACTTATCCATGAAAGCGAACATCCCGAGTCAAAAACTGCCTTCGATCGGTTAAAGCAGCGTTATCTTCATGTGCTTGAGAAAACATTCTCCCGGGGGAAGTTCTGGATATTCACTTATTTGATTGGATCGGTCGTTATCATCGGCGCAGCATTTTTCTTCATCGGAACAGACATCCTGCCAAAGTCTAACAGTCGCCAATTTCAGTTGCGCATTAAGGCCGTTGACGGCACTCGTGTCGAACGAACGGAGGAAATCACGCTGCTTGTTCTGGACCTGATCAAGGAGGAAGTCGGCAACGAGAACGTCGATATTTCTTCAGCTTATGTTGGTAACGTGCCTACCAGTTACGGTACGTCACAGATTTTTGTTTTCAACAGCGGCCCTCATGAGGCGGTGATGCAGGTCTCGCTAAATAAAACGTATGATGTGCAGATTGATGAACTGAAAGAGCGTTTGAGGAAACGAATCGGGGATGCGATGCCATCGCTGAGATTGTCATTTGAACCTATTGAACTTGTGGACAAAATCATGAGTCAGGGCGCATCGACGCCGTTGGAGGTGAGCGTAGCGGCAAGAGATATCCGCGACGCGGAGAAATTCGCCAGGAGGATAACGGAAGAGATGAGGAAGATCAGTTTCCTGCGGGATGTGCAGATTGCACAACCCATGGACTATCCAATGTTGCGGATTGAGATGGACCGCGAACGCGCAGGCCAGATGGGAGTCACGCCATCGCAGGTAGCGCGATCGTTGGTGGCAGCGACGTCATCCAGCCGGTTTACAGATAAAAACCTTTGGCTCGACAACTCGAAGGGATTGGCGTATCAGGTTCAGATACAGATACCGGAGTATCAGATGAACTCGGTGGACGACATACGAAACATACCCTTACAAAGCGGTCAGATTCGTCCTACGCTCGCCGACGTAGCCACACTGTCAGAAGAGCAGGGTCCCGGCCAGTATGATCGGTCTGGTCCAAACCGCCTTGTAACGATCACTGCCAACCTCCATCAGGTTGACCTGGGCACTGCAAGCAAGGCTGTCGCCAAAGCTATAGAGAACGCAGGTGAAGTTCCGCGTGGGATGGTGGTTGATTTCAAAGGGCAGGTGAAACTGCTGACGGAGACGCTTAGTAGTCTGCAGGGGGGACTTGGTGTTGCTATTGTAATCATTTGCCTGATGCTGGCAGCGAACTTTCAGTCTTTTAGACTGTCGTTCACAATTCTTTCATCAATCCCTGCCGTATTGGTCGGTTCACTGGTAACGCTTCTCTTATGTGGTGCTACACTTAACCTTCAATCATATATGGGAATGATTATGTCGGTGGGGGTTTCTGTTGCCAATGCGATTCTAATGATCACTAATGCTGAGAATCTCCGAATTGAAATTAAAGATGCCAGGAAGGCGGCGGTCATTGCTGCGTCAAGTCGGTTGCGTCCGATTCTGATGACAAGTATCGCGATGATCGCAGGTATGGTTCCTATGGCGTTGGGCTTGGGTGAAGGTGGTGATCAGATCGCCCCATTGGGTCAGGCAGTGATCGGCGGACTTGTCGCCTCCACACTTGTTTCACTATTGATTCTTCCTGTCGTCTTCAAAGTTGTTCAGGACAAAGCTTCGTTCATGTCGGTATCACTTGATCCGGAAGATCGCGCAAGCAAATTCTTTAAAGGATGATAATTACTTTGATAAATATGAAAAGTATTCCCACGCTGTCGATTGTGCTTTTGCTTTGTGTTGCATGCGGACACGAGAACAAGAATGTATTATCCGTTACGGAAACTCCTGTGGTGGAGGTAACATCAGTTCAGCGGTTCCAGCCTTCGTTTGAAGTAGTCCTTCCCGGTGAGTTGAAGCCATGGGATAAGACAGAAATTTATCCAAAGGTAAACGGCTACGTTAGCGCAGTTGTAAGCGACCGCGGCGCGTTTGTCAGGAAGGGACAGGTGCTGGCCACACTGGAAGCGCCGGAATTGGTGGCATCGCTGAATCATGCGAAGGCTCAGATGTCGTCGGCAGAGGCCACACTCCTTGAACGTGAGTCCAGGCACAAGGCAAGTAAGCGTACCTATGCAAGACTTTTAAAGACAAGTGAGACCAAAGGAGCGGTCTCAGCAAATGAACTTGAAGTCGCCTATGCCGCGATGATGTCGGACAGTGCGTTGTTAAGGGCGTCGCGGGAAAATATGCTCGCTGCCAAAGCACAGATGGAGGCACAGCAGCAACTCGCGGCCTACCTGACGATCAGGGCACCCTTTGACGGAACAATCATAGAGAGAAATGTAAGTCCCGGAGACCTGGTAGGTCCTGAGACCAATGTAAAACCGATGTTTATTTTGGAAGACGGATCCAAATTACGCCTTACAGTCGCAGTGCCCGAGAGTATGAGTAATTCAATTGATGAAGGGAGTACTGTCACATTTTCTACGCAGGCGGAACCGATGAAGACGTACGAGGCTTCTTTTGCAAGAAGCTCCAACAGTCTCCAGGAAACGAATCGAACCATGCTGGCGGAGTTTGACTTTGTGAATAAGGGTGGAGAATTGAAAGCAGGAATGTATGCAGAGGTCAGGATTCCGTTGCGTCGGAACAAGCCATCACTCTTCGTTCCAAAAACCGCTGTGCTGAATTCGACGGAAGGAGTATTTGTGCTGAAGGTGGTGGATGACCGGACGCAATGGATCAACGTGCAAAAAGGCAATTCCCTCGATTCTCTTTTAGAAGTCTTCGGGCCCATCCACGAAGGCGACCAGATTGTTAAGATCGCGCATGATGAATTGCGGAACGGGCTGTCGATCAAAACGAAGTCGTAATCCTGCATGTGCCCTGCGCGATCGCTGGTCGCATTCCGGCGTGGAAGTATTACGGGTGCTGACATATATTACAGCTTGCGGGCATTCGTTCTGTCGCAAATTGTATTTAATTTCGTGACGTATGAAGAAAATCCTGATTGTTGAAGACGATGACCGTCTGTCGGAGTCCATTACACGTCACCTTCAGAAAGATGGATATATTCCTGAGTGTGCGTACGATGGCCAGTCTGCGGTGAAGCTTTTTGCAAGTCAGCCCTTCGATCTTGTTGTTCTCGACATTAACCTTCCCAGGAAGAACGGCCTTGACGTTTGCGGCGAGTTGCGGGGCTTGAACAGCCAGATCCCGATACTTATGATTACTGCGTTTGGCGATATAGATAGCAAAATGGAAGCGTTTGATCAGGGGGCAGATGATTACCTCGTGAAGCCATTTCATCTTAAGGAGCTGTCGGCGAAAGTCAGGGTGTTTCTCAAGCGCGCGGACCAAACGCCACTCCTGCTTGATGTCTTTGAATTGTCAGGGCTTCGGATAGACCCCAATAGAAAAGCCGTTGCGCGCGATGGAAAGGAAATACACCTCACGCCAAAGGAATATGGCCTGCTCGAATATCTTGTGAAGAATAAGAATCGAGTGGTATCGAAGGATGAGCTCGCAAGGAATCTGTGGGATCATGACTATGGGGTGACACCGAATACGATAGAGGTATATATTAATTTCCTTCGTAATAAAATTGACCGGGACTTCAGTCAGAAGCTGCTGCATACTAAGCCAGGATTTGGATATTATATATCAGTCGAAAAGAAATGAACTACAAGCAACGCCTTACTTCGCTGTTTGTTGGCATGTTCCTGCTTGTGCTTACGTCAATTTTGATTTTCATTTATTGGTCGTATTCCGATTTTCGCCGTGATGAATTTTTCGAGCGCCTTCGTCAGAAGAGTTATACAACGGTAAGATTACTAGCCAACGTCCAGGAAGTTGATAAGGATTTGCTCAAGCTGATCGATCAGAATTCGATCAACGAGATGTACGACGAAAAGGTCCTTGTGTTCAATGAAGAGAATCATTTGATTTATAGCAGCATTGATGATGAAGTGATACCTTATTCTGAACGGCTGTTGCATCAGATCAGAACGGAGGGTGACGAGTTTTACGTAGACGACGACGGTGATGAAGTTGTCGGGGTTCATTTTCGTGAAGATGGGCACGATTATGTGGTGCTCGCATCTGCCTATGACCAATATGGTATCAGTAAGCTGAAAAACCTTCGCAATCTTGTTATAGGTGCACTCATTGCGGGAACGATCTTGATAGCAGCTGCAAGTTATTTTTACATTCGCCAAGTGTTTAAGCCTATCGATCAGCTGAATCATTCCATTCAGAATATTAACGAGAACAACCTGCGTGAATTTGTCAGGGTTGGCCCGAACAAAGATGAGCTCGACGATCTTGCGACGAATTACAACCAAATGTTGGCCAGACTTTACAAGGCATTTGAACTTCAGCGCGCCTTTGTCAGAAACGCGTCGCATGAATTAAAGACCCCTCTTGCAGTCATTCAGAGTAAACTCGAGAAGCTTGATGTACAAGGTGCAAACCGCGAAATCGTAGACTCTTTGGTCGAGAATGTTCAAAGTCAGGCTGTGCTGGTGGACTCGCTGCTGTTGTTGCAGCGGCTGCAAACCGAAGTCCCTATTCATAAAAACGACTTGCGCGTGGACGAAGTTCTTGACGTCAGCGTCAGCGAAGTGAAGGCAGCATTTGGTGATCTTCAGGTTGAGATGGATTTTGATGAATCTATCACGAATGATAAGCAGTTGATGATTCATGCGAATTCCATGTTGATGAAAACCTGTTTTAAGAATCTCCTTACAAATGCCGCGCTGTATTCAGAAGGCGATGCTGTCCGCATAAGCGTGCTGTCAGATGAAAAGAACTTAAATATTGTTTTCTCCAATGCTGGCGAGGAGGAACTTCCCGCTGAAATATTCGAACCCTTCTTCCGCCAGCCGAAATCGCATTCCAAACCTGGCAGTGGTCTGGGATTATCAATTGTTTCGCAAATTGTTTCCTCAGTTTCAGGCCGGATTGTGTACCGGTTTGAGCGGAGTCAGCATGTGTTTGATGTAAGTATTCCGCATCTTTAATACCATTTTAAGGTTTATTTAAGGTCGCTCTTAAGGTCGATTAAAGTCGAACACCGTTCATTTGCGTCTTTTCAATATTGAGATGATGGTTGTCAGGGCGCTTGGAATCATATTGTTTTTTAGTTCTTCTCTCGTTGCGCAGGACACGCTCCGCATAACGCTCTCCCAGGCAGATAGTCTGCTCATCCACCGAAATCTTAACCTGGTAGCTTCAAGGTACGAGATAGATATTGCAGCTGCTGAAAAAATTCAGGCGAAGCTCTTCTCAAACCCTGAATTGTCAACGGAATGGAACCTTTACAATCCTGCCAGACCGCGTTGGTTTGATGTAGGATATAACGGACAAAAAATCATTGCTCTTGAGAAGGTGTTTCAGATTGCAGGCCAGCGTAATACGGCCATTAAACTCAGTGAGGAGAAGAAGCGCATGACTGAGTTTGAGTACGAAGCTTTGGTGCGGTCACTCCGCCACGAGCTGCACGTTGCTTTTCATCGTTATTACTTCCTGAACAGCGCGGTGAATAATATTGATTCTCAATTAGAACTTCTGAAGAATCTCATTCGGGTGTATAGTGAGCAATATGAAAAGGGCAACATTTCGCTGCAGGAGCTGACCCGACTCAATACGACATATTTCAGCATTAATAAACAAATCAAGGATGTTCAGCTGGAGCAAGTGAAGCTTCAGGAAACGTTGAGGATTCTGCTGGCGCAAGATCGGTTTGTCCTGCCTTATGCAACGTCTTTTCCGTCATATGACATCACTGGAATGGCTGTTGACGATTTGATTCTTCAGGCTCTTGCTGAGCGGCCCGAGATAAAGTCCGTCAGGAGTCAGCAACAGCAGCGTCAACTTCGGTATAGTTTGGCGAAGAAAGAGGCGATGCCAAATCTTACCGCAGGAGTTGTGTATGACCAGGCAGGAAGCTACATCGATAATTACACCGGTGTCACGGTAGGATTTCAAATTCCAATCTTCAACCGAAATCAGGGTAACATACAGGTGGCGCGCATTGGCATCGCGCAAGGTGAGAAGTTAGCCCTCGCAGTTGAACAAAAGATTGTAAATGAAGTGCAGTCAGCGTGGCAGACATTCAATTTATTGTTAAGTCAATATGCCGAAGTAGGTGAACACCACGAGGAAGAACTCAATCTCCTTAGCGACGGGCTTATCAGCAATTACAGTAAGAACAATATTTCGTTACTGGAGTTTACCGATCTTTTTGAGGCCTACAATACAAATATCATTCAGTACAATCAATTAAAGGCGGATTTAAACGCAGCCTATGAAGAGCTTAACTATGCAGTGGGAAAAGATATTCGGAATTAATTGCCTGTGCGCCATTGTGCTTATGGTGACATCGTGCAATGAGAACAATGTTGCAGATCTGCCTGAACAGAAGGCGTTCGTGTTGAGCGAAACAATGATGAAGTTGATAAACCTCGATACGGTGATCGAATCGCAGGTAGAGGGTGTGCTCAACCTTAACGGGAAAATTGTAGCCGACGAGAATAGACTTGTTGAAATATTCCCAATAGTAGGAGGGAACGTGATTTCAATCAGCGTTGAACTCGGTGACTACGTTAAAAAGGGACAGACGCTTGGAGTTATCCGCAGCGGTGAGGTTGCGGAATATGATCGTCAGCTGAAAGATGCACAGTCGGATGTAGCGGTGGCGCAGAAGAATCTGGAGGTAAAGAAAGATCTGCTTACATCCAAACTTATATCTGAGCGGGAAATGGTTGAGGCCAACAAGGAGCTTGAGAAAGCGGAAGCTGGGCTGAAACGAATACAGGAGACGTTTTCAATCTACGGCTTCAATACGAATTCGGAATACCACCTCAAGTCGCCGATCAACGGCTTTGTGATCAATAAGAAGATCAACCGAGACATGACCCTTCCCTCAGGACATGACGAAAGCGTGTTTACAATTGCCGAATTGAATGAAGTATGGGCGATAGCCAATGTCTACGAGAGCGATATTTCCAAAATAAAACCTGGTATGGATGTAGTGATCTCAACCCTCAGCTATCCAGGTGAGGAAATCCGTGGCAAGATCGACAAGATCTTCAATGTTCTGGATACTGATACCAAAACGATGAAGGTGCGGATGAAAATTCACAATGAGGATCTGAAGCTGAAGCCTGAGATGATCGCAACGACACGCGTACTGTTCAATGAGGCAAAAGTTCTTCCTTCGGTACCCGCATCAGCGATTATTTTTGATCGAAGCCGACAATTTGTGATGGTTTTCAGTGATCGATACAATATTGAGACCCGTGAAGTTGAAGTGTATAAGTCATCCGCAGATCGCGCCTGGATTTCTTCAGGGCTGAATCCCGGAGAGATTGTTATAAGTAAGCATCAGTTGTTCATCTATGATGCGCTGAATGATTAGGAAACGCTGAGAGTTGTTTCTGTCATCTAATCCCCGCTACTTCTTATGAATAGTTTCATCAGGAATATTGTTGCCTTTTCGCTCAAGAACAAATTTTTTACGTTTTTCTGGGTTGCAATTCTGATTGTATCAGGAATTGTCAGCTATAAAAAGACGCCTATAGAGGCGTTCCCCGATGTAACGAATACGCAGATCATCATAGTCACGCAGTGGCAGGGGCGAAGTGCTCAGGAGATTGAACGGTTTGTTTCAATTCCGATTGAGGTGGCGATGAATTCTGTGCAACGAAAGACTAATGTGCGTTCCATTTCGATGTTCGGTCTTTCGGTGATTAAGATAATTTTTGAAGATGACGTCGACGACTTCTTCGCGCGACAGCAGGTGAACAATCAATTGGTGAACGTCGATCTGCCAGATGGCGTGAGCCCGGAGGTTCAGCCACCTTATGGTCCAACAGGCGAAATATTTCGGTATGTACTTGAATCAGATAGAAAGGACACACGCGAACTGCTTTCTATTCAGAATTGGGTGATCGACCGTCAACTCCGGGCAGTTCCTGGTGTTGCCGATGTCGTGGCCTTCGGCGGAAGAGAAAAGATCTATGAGATTCAGGTAAACCCTGCGATGCTCAACAGATATGACATCACACCCCTCGATGTTTATGAAGCAGTAAGCAAGAGCAATATCAACGTTGGCGGTGATGTGATTGAAAAGAATGGGCAGGCGTATGTTGTTCGGGGTATGGGGTTGTTGAACTCTATCGAGGATATCGAGAACATAATCGTAGAGGCCAAAGGCGGAGTTCCCGTTCTCGTGCGCAATGTGGCGATCGTGATTCAGTCTGATTTGCCACGCGTCGGACAAGTTGGCTTGAATGAAAACGACGACGTGGTGGAAGGAATTGTCGTAATGCGAAAAGGAGAGAACCCGAGTGAGGTACTTGAACGCGTAAAGGAAAAGATTGAAGAGCTCAATAGCCGGATCCTTCCTGGTGATGTCAAGATGAGGACGTTCTACGACCGGGACGTGCTTATGACGTACACCACTCATACCGTTATGCACAACCTTATTGAAGGAATTATTTTCGTGACCGCTATTGTGCTCCTGTTCATGGCTGACTGGCGTACGACGCTGATCGTATCAGTCATTATACCGCTATCACTATTGTTCGCGTTCTTTTGTCTTCGCATGAAAGGAATGAGTGCGAATCTGTTATCGTTGGGTGCAATCGACTTTGGGATTATTATTGACGGCGCCGTTGTTATGGTAGAAGGCCTGTTCGTAGCACTGGATCATAACGCTAGAAAGTTCGGCATGCACCGGTTTAACCGGATTTCGAAGCTTGGTCTGATCAAAAAGACGGCAACGCAAACCGGTAAGGCGGTCTTCTTTTCGAAACTCATAATTATTACTGCATTGCTTCCAATCTTTTCGTTCGAAAAGGTTGAAGGCAAGATGTTTTCACCCCTCGCTTATACGCTTGGATTTGCACTTTTAGGCGCCCTGATCTTTACATTAACCCTTGTTCCAGTGCTGTGTTCAGTCCTCCTGAAGAAAAATGTAAAGGAGAAACACACATTTATCGTCACGTTTTTTGATCGTATTGTGTCAAAGGGATTTAACTGGACATTTGCTCACAAGAGGGTAACATTGCTGGCAACGGTGTTGATTGTAGGTGTGACGCTATTTTCATTCAGGTGGATGGGAACAGAGTTTCTTCCACAACTGAATGAAGGTGCGCTGTGGGTTGAAGCCAAAATGCCCATGAGCATGTCACTCACGGAAACGGTTAAGACCGTGCGCACACTGCGAACCAATTTGCTCGAGTTTGACGAAGTAAGTGATGTGCTGTCACAAACAGGGCGGTCAAATGATGGTACTGATCCGAGTGGTTTTTACTATGTTCAGATGCAGGTTAACCTGAAGCCAAAAGACGAATGGGGACGGAAGATTTCGATGGATGAGTTGATCGAAGAAATGGATGCGAAGCTCAGGAAGTACCAGGGCATCAACTACAACTATTCGCAGCCGATCATCGACAATGTTGCTGAGGCCGTTGCTGGAATGAATGCCAATAACGCAGTGAAGATTTTTGGACCTGACCTGGACGTGTTGGACGATCTGTCTAATAAAGTTCTGTCGGCGATAAGTGAAGTGGATGGTATCAAGGATGCGGGTATCCTGCGGAATGTCGGCCAGCCTGAAATTCAAATCAGGCTTCACGATCACAAGATGGCGTTATATGGCGTTACAACGACGGATGCGCAGGCGGTGATCGAAATGGCTATAGGTGGAAAGACTGCCTCAGTAATGTATGAAGGGGAACGCAAGTTTGATATCCGGCTACGGTTTCCTTATCAGTATCGCAAATCTGAAAATGAGATTGAGAATATCCTTGTTCCATCGCTGAAGGGCAATAAAGTTCCGTTGAAGGAGATCGCCACCATTACATCGATTACGGGTCCGGCGTTTATCTATCGGGATAATAACAACCGTTTCATTGGTGTGAAGTTCACAGTGCGTGAACGCGACCTGGGAAGTACGATAAAGGAAGCGCAACAGCGCGTGACAAAGACTGTGGACATTCCACAAGGGTACAGCTTGCAGTGGACGGGGGAATTTGAGAATCAGGTGCGCGCCACCAAACGCCTCTCGGAGGTCGTTCCACTGAGCTTGATTGCAATATTTATTCTGCTCTTCATCATGTTCGGGAACGCGAAGGACGCCGGCCTCGTTCTGATTAACGTCCCGTTTGCCGTCATTGGCGGTGTCGTGGCCCTTCATCTCACTGGGATTAACTTTGGTATTTCTGCCGGTGTTGGATTTATTGCCCTCTTCGGAATCTGTGTTCAGAATGGTGTTATTCTGATAACTGAATTCAACAATAACGTTCTCAGAAACATGGCACTGTCGGATGCGATTCGCGAGGGCATACGGACGCGTACAAGGCCCGTTGTTATGACTGCTTTGATGGCGTCCATCGGACTTCTTCCTGCCGCGATGTCCACAGGAATTGGTTCTGAAAGTCAAAAACCTCTTGCTGTAGTTATCATTGGTGGGTTGGTGACCGCTACAGTGCTGATTTTGTTAGTGTTCCCGATCATATATCATTTTTTTGCAAAGGGAAGGTATGAGGGGTAGTAGCTACGTTGAAGTTGAGATTGTGAAGCCGATAACTGGGAACCTAGGTGGAATGGGGCCAAGGTTTTTGGCTGTAAGTCTGACGCGAGTCAGATGTACGGCTGTTTGTAGTCGTGTTTAAGGTATAGCGATCTCACACGGAGGCATTCTGTATGCCTTGCGTATGCTTCCTTATGCTTTTATACATGCTTTGGCTATGATTCGCGCTCCAAAACACTTGAAAGATATCATGAAGGCCTCAAGAGCTTTGAGTTATCAGGGGGCCGAACCCAAATCGGGTTGGTGGTTACAGTCTTGCATAATGTTATTGTTCAGTTGTTAATTAAAAATTAGCAGAATCACGGACCGCGAATGCGGCCATGCCTGTCGTGGGGCAAACACATTAAGTAACAGGTAGCCGACGACGAAGACAATGCTTAATCGTTTCGCAAGTTTCTTTACCTTGATCCTTGAAGGAAACTTGACATAAAAAAGAAAGGCTGCCATTGCTGACAGCCGTTCTGATTATGGGTTGAAAGGTATTATTCAACTTCTTTTCCTTCTTTGTCGAATTTTACGGTTTTGGTTTCCGAATCTTTCGTCAACTCAATCTCGTATTGTTCGCTGGACTTGATCTGATATGCAGCTGAGATTGTCCAGCCTTGGTATGAATCACCGCTCAGAGCGTTTTGAACAGCTTCCGGAAGCTCTTCGTTTTTGATTTTAACTTTCTCTTCCTGAATAGTTTCGTAGGGTGCTTTAGAAATAACATTAGCAGATACAGTTGCTGCGCCTGCGAAGATCAGCATTAGAGAGCTTACTAGTACTTTTTTCATTTTCAATGTAGTTTATGTTTAACTCTTCCCCTTCATGGCAAGCATGGTGCCATTCGCTGCAATTGGCTTTTTTGCCACTACCAGGAACAATTTTGTTTTTCAGTCTTCCATTGTGTTGTCGGATTGGCCAACATGTCGTTGTGATTTTCGGCACCTGTGCCCAATGCATCATTCAATTTCATTCCCTCCGGGAGGCAAATCAGATTGTTCCGTAGAATTGAAATGCGTACCATAGTTTATTCTATTCTCACGAAGGACAGCCAGAAATTCCATCAGCACCCCGGGACGAGGACGGAAGGCGAGGGCGTCATGGATTTCCTTGATGTCGGCACTCAATTCTGATAAGCGGCCTTTAATCGACTCTTTTCCCAGGAATTCAGACTTATAAACGGTGACAATCATTTCGAGGCATCGGCAAAAAATGTCGATTCATTTTTGTCAATGGATGCGTTGCCTTTCGGCTGATTGTCGATCGGGAAATGGACGGATGAACTCATTTAGTCTGACTGGGTTTAGGAGCACTCGCTCAAGCAACCTTCATTCGGCTTGAGATAGCGTATCTAAATCCAATGATGATGCCGGAAATGTAAATGAAGATATAGGCCATGCTCGGTTTAAAAATAAACGGGAGCGATATCGCGAGAATGATGCAGTAGATGGTAAGGAATGAAGGAGCAAAGGTCTTGGAGATTTGCAGACGGTAGTCTCTCATGAAAGCTACTGCTGCGGTCATTATGCTCAATGTTCCTGGAAAAGCGCCGTCCATGATCATTCCATTGCCGGAAAATATGGCAAAGATGATGTGTGAACCCAGAAAGGCTAGTGCTGAGAGAACAACAGATACAAGATATAAGAGGATCACACGTCGCTGTCCCAAGATTGCAGCCGATAGATGCCCAAAGAACCAAAGAATACTCATACTCAATAGAAACTCCACGAGACTTGAATGCACAAACTGATAGGTGAACAAGTTGCCGAACCAATGTGTAGATTCTTTTGAAGCACCTGGCAACGCAATAGAATGCCTTATAAACTCAGGTAAATAAAGTTCATCGCCGATGAGGGCCGTGTGGCTTGCGATAAGGCAGCACAACAGAAAGAACAAATGTATATAGATGAGAATGTTAACTTCGCTGTTCCATCGCACTGGAATCTGTACTCGTTTAGCTGGTTCAGTCGAATTAATTGGGCTTATATGAATTTTCATGTCTACAAATGGTACAAGCGACGAGCCAATGAAGGGATTGCATTTTTTGAAACATTTGGCGCTTGTTATTCCCATTTAGCTGTTGAGTGGAACTACAAACTGTTGGCAAATCCAACAGTATTAGAGTGTGGTTTCCTGCATAGAAGGGCGTCCGTGCAGTTGCCGATGCGTAGTTCCTTGCCTTCCGCACCATTTCGCCTACCTTTGTGAAGTATGCCATACAGTGATAGGAAAGAACGGAGAACAGGAGGAAATCCTACAGCCAAAATCTGGGCGGTGTTTCTGGTAACGCTGACGACAACACTGATTGGTATCCATTTCAATTACCGCAATTTCGATGCGTTGAAGAGTTCGCTCGATCAACTCGCCAGCCCGGGTGAGAAGGGTAATCTCATCAGCGGAATTCTCCAGGATATTATTCAGGCGGAGAATAATATTCATTCTTACATTCTGACGAAAGATACATTGTCCCGTGCCCAGTACCGCAGTCGGATTGCAGAGGCACGCTCGGCCATCACGCAGCTGAAAGTCCTGGTGCAGAATGACAGTGCGCAACTGAGCAGAGTTGAAGACCTGCAATCCATCTTTGAGCTGAAAATACATTACCTGGAACGGTTTCTCAGAGTAAAGAAGCTAAAGCAGTCCGCGCTGTTTACCAGCGAAGCGCTTGATCGGATCTCCTCGGAAATTACTGATACGGCCTTCATTGACATGCACCTCATCAGGCGTGAACTGATCAAGGGGGAGACAGTTCCTGTTGCAAAAGAGGAAGTGATAGTTACTCCCGACGAGTATCGTGGCCTTGGTGGATTTCTGCGGAAGCTTTTAGGCCGCGACAAAACACGCATTGATACAATAAAGGTGATAGAAGACTCGACGTTATTCTACTTCTACAGTGAAGTCGATACGAGCATTGTTCGCGACTACTTCAAGGATTCAACCTTGGTTACAGTGAACAAAATTTTGACTGCTGTGATGGAGCGGGAGCTGAAGCTTCAGGAAAGGATTTCGAAGAACGAACTGAGACTGATGAATCAGAATCGTGTCTTCATTCAAAATATAAGAAAGATCATTGAAGAGCTGCGATATCAGGAGCAGTTGGTTGCCACACAGCAAAGACAGGAAGCCCTCGTTGTCGCAAATAAGTCGACGTCGACTATGTTGGCTATCGGATCGGCAGGGGTGCTGATGTGCGGCTTCTTTGTGTTTCTAACGTTGCGCGATGTTACACGGAGCGCGCACTACCGCCAACGACTCGAAGAAGAGAAAAGCAGGGCGGAAGCGCTAGCGCGGGTAAAGGAGGATTTTGTGTCAAGTATAAGTCATGAGATCCGAACGCCACTTCATAATATCTCAGGTTTCTCAAGCCTTTTGGAGGAGACAGAACTCGACTCTACACAAGCCGTATATGTCAAGGCTATCCGTGAGTCTCAGAGCTACCTAAGCGGCCTTGTCAATAATATTCTTGATCAGGCGAAGCTCTCTTCGGGGCAAATCACCATTGTTCCGGAGGATAGCACCTACATACCGATGGCGCATGGTTTTATGTTCTTGACAGCGATCATTGACTTGCATAGCCGTTTTGTAGTGGGCTGGAGCCTTCACAACAGTCTAGACGCCGAGAACTGTCTGGATGTCTTGAAG
>JAEZGH010000062.1 GCA_023417065.1 Bacteroidota bacterium | reverse complement strand
CTTAAAGACTACTTTTGATTTTAGTTGCACACAAGCAAGATAACGACTTGCATAAAGAAGGGAGCCACGGTTTCCTTCTTTTTTTTTAGCCAATAACAAAAGAGGCTGCCCTTTTGAGACAGCCTCTCTAATATTCAGCCGATTCTTAACCAACCGTATCTGCGTCAGTTTCCTTTAACATCCGGGGTGATTCGCTCATCCATATTCGCCAGTTCCCAGGCTGTATAGTAAACGGTGCGCACCCGCTTCTCAAGCAAATCGAATTCGATTTTGTCAACCTCATCACTTGGCTTGTGGTAATCTTCATGGATTCCGTCGAAGTAGAAGATGATCGGAATGTTATTCTTGGCAAAGTTCCAGTGATCCGAACGATAATACAGTCTGTCAGGATGGTTCTGATCATTGTAAGTGTAATCAAAGATCAGGTTCAGATTTTCACGATTAACGCGTTCGCTGAGTTCATGCAACTTGCTTGACAGTTTGTCTGAACCGATCACGTACACATAAGGAGCGCTGTCCTTATGCTGAGGGTCACGACGGCCTACCATGTCGATGTTCAGGTTCACCATAGTACTCTCAAGCGGAAATACGGGGTTCTGCGTGTAGAAGTCAGATCCAAGAAGACCTTTCTCTTCACCCGTAACAGTCATGAACAGGATGCTCCGTCGCGGACCGTGGCCATTTTCCTTCGCCTTGGCAAACGCTGTCGCAAGTGCCATTACGCCCACAGTTCCCGAACCGTCGTCATCGGCGCCATTGTTGATCAGATCACCGGTACCGGAAGATTTTTTCCCGATGTGATCGTAGTGAGCAGTAATCACGATAAGTTCATCTTTCTTGTCAGTACCTTCAAGATATCCCAGTACGTTTGAACTCTTGAGCAACTTTACCGACATCTCAGTTTGATACGTTACCGTTGCAGGCTTAATTTTCTTCACGGCATTTTTGCCGGCTTTCTCCGCTGTTGCGGCAGCCAGTTTTTGCGGTGTTGACTTCATCAACGTTGCAGCTGTCTTCGCAGAGAGAAAGAAAACACCGGCATTGGCATTTGCTGATTTCTCAGGTTTCGTAAGCGACAAGGAGCCGCCGCCGAGGAATGATTTAAACTGATCGCGCAGGTTTGCGAACGCTGCCTCATCTTCGAAATAGAGGAAAATCATTTTTGCATTGCGTTCGCGTGCCGCGGCTACAGGGCCACGGAAGCTGCCTTCGTTCTGCATCCGGATTAGAACACATTTGCCGGCGATATCGACGTTATTCATCTCCTCGTCAGTGCCGTTGCCGGCGAAGATGAGCTGAGACGACACTTCACCGTCGCTGTCGGCGGTTCCATAGTATACGATGTCTTCAAAATTGCGGAACTGCTGCTGACCCGCCGTAACGTAAATGTTGCCAGGAACAGACGTGTAGAGGGTTACGGGCTGATAATAGTCGCCGTTTACCGGGCCTGCCAGACCTAAAGACTCAAAATGTGCTTTGATGAATGCTGCAGCCATTTGCTGACCGCGTGATCCGGTTTCCCGCCCTTCAAGTGCATCGGAAGCCAGGATCGTTAGATCCTCCCGAAGCGTCGTAACGTTGATTGCATCAACGTACTTCTCCGACGCCTTTTCCTGCGCCTGGACCAGGAGCGGACACAGGACCAGAAGTGATAAAAGTGCTTTTCTTGTACTCATATAGGTTAAATGAAGCCGCAATATGCCGAGGATTTTTTTCTTTCGTAACTGTGTTGGATGGAAAAGTGATGAACGGAATTCGGCCCGGCGACCTTGTGAAAGTTTTTCTCCGTCCCCGCGCCTTTGACTCTGAGCGAAATATTACCTTTGTGGCCTTACGCGTGTAAGCCCTCTTGAAATTAACCTAACTGACTGAAAATCAAAGTTAAATGACTATAGATCCGTATTACGCCGAAAGGTTCGAGGGACGGCATATCGGCCCCGATGAAAAACAAGTCTCTGAAATGTTAGCCAAAATCGGCGCAGCTTCAATCGACCAGTTGATCGATGAAACCATTCCTGCAGCCATTCGGTCGAAAAAGAAACTCAACCTTCCACCAGCCCAAACCGAAGCAGAATTCCTGCAGTCCTTCAAGGAAATTGCCTCAAAGAACAAAATCTTCAAATCGTTCATAGGTACCGGCTATTACAACACGTTTACTCCTCCGGTTATTCTCAGGAATATTCTTGAAAACCCGGGATGGTATACGGCCTATACCCCCTATCAGGCGGAAATCGCACAGGGACGTCTGGAAGCCTTAATCAACTACCAGACAATGGTGATTGATCTTACCGGCATGCAGATCGCCAATGCGTCACTCCTCGACGAAGCAACCGCAGCTGCTGAAGCTATGTTCCTGCTTTTTGCCTCAAGAAAACCGTCAAGAAAGGCAGCTAAAAAGTTCTTCGTAGACGAAAACACGTTTCCGCAAACCCGGGGAGTGCTTGCCACCAGGTCGGCTCCCCTCGGAATCGAACTTGTGATCGGATCCATTGATACCTTCGACCTGACCTCCCCGGAGTATTTTGGCTTATTCGTACAAAATCCCAATAACAACGGTGAAGTAAAAGACTATACGGCGCTGATTGCTGCCGCTCATGAAAATGACCTGCAGGTGACAGTCGCCGCTGACCTCCTGAGCCTGGCACTTATTAAATCGCCCGGCGAGATGGGCGCCGACGTAGTTGTAGGATCATCACAGCGATTTGGCGTCCCCATGGGATTCGGCGGACCTCACGCGGCGTTCTTTGCTACCCGCGAAGAGCTGAAACGCCAGATTCCTGGTCGGATTATCGGTATCTCCATAGATGCCGCAGGAAATCCCGGCTACCGGATGGCGTTGCAAACCCGCGAACAGCACATTCGTCGCGAAAAGGCGACCTCAAATATCTGTACTGCACAGGTGCTGCTTTCGGTAATCGCCGGAATGTATGCAGTTTATCACGGAGCTGCTGGGATTAAGAAAATCGCCGGCAGAGTTCACGGGCTCGCCCGTAAGCTGGAGACGGCTTTGGAACAAGGCGGCCTGACACAACTCAACAGCGCATACTTTGATACGCTGAAAATCAGCGGCGCCGATGTCGACAAAGTCCGCACGCAGGCAACTGCACGCGGCGTAAACTTCCGCTACTTCGAAGATGGGGCGATCGGAATTTCCATCGACGAGACAACGACACCCGCCGACGTGAATCTGATTCTCGACATTTTCGGTATCAAAGCACAGTCATCAGAGGTAAATGGCATTGAACAAAGCTGGCCCGCTTCCTTAAATCGTCAGTCGCCGTTTATGACGCATCCTGTATTCAACTCCCATCATTCGGAGCACGAGATGCTGCGATACATCAAGCGACTTGAAAACAAGGACCTCTCTATGGTCCACTCGATGATTTCACTTGGGTCGTGTACGATGAAGCTTAATGCAACGTCGGAAATGATCCCGCTCACGTGGCCGGAAATTGCGAATGTTCACCCATTTGCACCTGCCGACCAGACTGAGGGCTATCGCACCATCATCACAAACTTTGAAGCGTGGCTTAAAGAAATCACCGGTTTCACAGGCGTGTCGCTGCAGCCCAACAGTGGGGCGCAGGGCGAGTACGCTGGCCTGATGGTTATCCGCGCCTACCACCTTGACCGCAATGAGGGACATCGCAACGTAGCGCTCATCCCAGCCTCCGCGCACGGAACCAATCCCGCGAGTGCTGTCATGGCGGGCATGCAGGTGGTCGTAGTGAAATCGGATTCCGAAGGTAGAATCGACGTTGAAGACCTGAAAGCCAAGGCATCACAATACAAGGATAAACTCGCGTGTCTGATGGTAACCTATCCGTCAACGCACGGCGTATTTGAAGAATCTATTATTGAAATCTGTGAAACAATCCATCAAAACGGCGGACTTGTCTACATGGATGGCGCGAACATGAACGCGCAGGTAGGGCTTACATCACCGGCCACCATTGGCGCAGACGTTTGTCACCTCAACCTGCACAAGACCTTCTGCATACCGCACGGTGGCGGTGGCCCTGGAATGGGACCGATCTGCTGCAACGATAAGCTGAAGGCTTATCTCCCCGGACACTCTGTAGTTCGCACAGGTGGCGACAAAGCCATCCGTGAAGTTTCCGCAGCACCATGGGGCAGTGCCAGCATCCTTACCATTTCATATGCGTACATCGCAATGATGGGTGGTGAGGGTCTGACGAATGCTACGCGCTATGCAATCCTCAATGCCAATTACATCAAGGATTGCCTCAAAGACCACTATCGCATTTTGTACACCGGAACCAGGGGACGCTGTGCTCACGAAATGATCGCAGACTGCCGTGACTTCAAGAAGGTGGGCATCGAGGTAGAGGATATCGCGAAACGCCTGATGGATTATGGATTCCACGCTCCTACAGTTTCATTCCCGGTAGCAGGAACCCTGATGATTGAACCTACCGAAAGCGAGCCTAAAGAAGAGCTCGACCGGTTTGTACAGGCTTTGATTCAAATTCGCGAAGAAATCCGCGAGATCGAAGAAGGCAAAGCCGACAAGGAAAACAACGTTCTTAAGCGGGCACCTCACACTGCAGCTGTCGTTACCAGCGATTCATGGGACCGGCCGTACAGTCGTGAGAAGGCTGCCTATCCGCTGGCGTTCGTAAAAGAGAACAAATTCTGGCCTTCGGTGAGCCGCGTTGACAACGCCTACGGCGACCGCAACCTCGTGTGCAGCTGCCTTCCTTTGGAAGAATATGCACCCAAAGAAGAGGGTCAACCTGCCTGACGGATTTTACGGATGATATATAACGGGCGTCAATTAATCTTTGGCGCCCGTTTTTTTTTGCAGTTTGCATTGCGGGTTTGCAGGACAAGGGTGCCCCGGACGACAACCGATAAATTTCTGATTTCTGATTGATGTCCTATGAATGGTCCTAACTCGGGTAGAAGCCAACCGAGTTCTGATCACGTGAATTTCCTCAAACCGGCGACCAGCCCGCCAGGCAACCAGCCATCTGCCATCTGCCAGCCAGCCATCAGGCTGCTATCTATCCAGCCAACCAGCAATTATCCTCCAGGTGATTTACGGTCAGTCGAACTGACTGGGACACATCCTTTACTTCTGTTGGACCTTTCGTGAAGATCAAGTCAATAATATTTCACCGTTCAGACAGTGATAAGGCATAGATAAAGCAGTCCTATATAGGACCGCCTTATCACCGCTATATCACCGCCTTATCACCGCCTTATCACCGCTTTATCTCAGACGATTTGTGCACGGTGGGACGGGGATTTGCGGGAATTGGCAGATAAAAGAGATAATGGGATCCGGGGATCGATGGGATGATTCTAACCGGCAACGGAGACCAGCAACGGGCGACCAGGATGAGGGGAGGCGTCCGACAACTGGCAATTGGGAAAGGCAACCGGCAACAGCCCTTCGCGACACGCAAAGCAGCGCTTAGGAACTTGGAACTGGCATCTAGCAGCGCACAGCCAACCAGCTACTCACCGGCCTGCTACCCCGCTATCCGGAAACCCAGCCTGCTGGCTACCAGTTCCAGCTTTCTTTCAAAAGTTCGTATCCTCCACGCGCTGCGGGGCAAGCCGCTTTTGCATCTCCTGTTCCTTCCTGACAAGTTCTTCCTGCGTAGCCTGGAGTTCCTCCATATTCTGACGCATCTCTTCCTCGCGCTGGCGCATCTGCTCTTCCGTAATCCTGGCAGTCTCAAGGAGGTTCTTCATCTTCTGCGTATTCTGCGAGTTCAGAATCGCACTCGCCAGAAATTCGCCCGCCTTTTCAAGGAACATCACGTGATGAGGCTCAAACTTCGAAAACGATGCAAGCTCGATAATCGCCACTGTATGGACGTCATACTTCAGCGGGACAACAACGAGGAAATTGGGCGTGGCATCACCGAGACCCGAGGTGATTTTAGTATATCCATTGGGGAGTTCCGTAAGTTGAATCGTATCGCCTTCCAGGAAAGCCTGACCGATAAGACCCGACCCCGGTTCGATGTTCTTTTCGATCCATTTTTTCTTATCGAACGCAAAACACGACACAAGTCTGAGATGCTGTTGTTCGTCGTCGCCTTCCAGTACAAAGAGGCTGGCCTGCTGACTTCTGAGGTATTTACTGAGGAAAGAAACACATCTGTCGGCGAGTAACTGCGAATCATGCTGATTATTCCTCACAAGTTCGGAGAAAGTTGCCAAACCTTCATTCATCCAGTTGCGCTTTTCATCTTCACTCTTCACCCGCTTGAGCTGCTCGCGCATGTTGATCAGATTACCTGCAAGCGTATCCTCATTCAGCGCAACGTTCGACTCATTGAGGCCGTCCCAATCCACCTCATAGTTATTGTTCGCCATACTCTTGATGAAATCAGATGCCTTCTTCGAGTTGTTTATCGAAAGCGCGATGATTTCATCAGCCGAAAGCTGTCTCTTCGTTCCTGAGTTGAATACGTATGTGCGGTCGTTTTCTTGGACCTGATTCAGCAACGACTCACGTCCGCGGCGTTCTTTGCTGATTCGCACGACGATTATCCAGAGGAACGGCAGCGAGAACGATACAATTCCCAATTGAAGGTATAGGTTCACCTTCATCGCCATCTCGTACTCGTGCGCCGCTTCTTCGTACAACTTGTTTTCGAATTCCTCGAGTGGTTGCTGGAATTCCGAAAATTTGATCCACACATCGTAGCCTTTGTCACGCTTGAGCATGTCAGTGAACTCCTTCATCCTGCCGGCCTCTGCCAACTGAATCATCTGACCGGTATATTCGAAGTAGCTGTCAATCTCTTTGCGCAATGCAAATAATTTGTTGAGATCCGGATAGCCCTGCTTTCGGAGAGCCTTCTCGATTCCCGCAAAGAGAGACGTGTAACTTTTTGAGTTACTTATGTAGGGATCAAGGAGCTTTTGATCAAGCGTAAGCGCATAGCCACGCACACCGAGATCAATACCGTGAACGACGGCAGCAATGATGTCGTTCGTATTTCGTTTTACAGATTCAACATCCTGGCGCAATTCATCATTTCGTTTAATGATGCGGTTGTTCAGTACAATCACGCCCAGGCTTATTACCTGGGCAATCGCGATAGCAGCGACAACCACGCCAAGCCAGTGCCTGGAAAAAAAAGCTTTCATGGTCAGAAAATTTGAGAACGATGGGGTAATTTGAACTAATAAAATATGGATAATATTTCTATGTGTAAATCGGACACAATTTGATAATCGGATAGTCTAAGTAACTTTGAGTGTGAAATCGCTTATTTGGATTGGTATTTTTATTTCGTTTGCTGCCACCGCGCAGAAACAGTCATATTCAGGTTTTCCGTCCGTAGTATGGCCCGTTCTTTATTCGGTTGAGTACGAAAAGGGAAAAGACCAGCTTGGCGAATTTGAAAAGCCTGTTTTTAATCAGAAAATCAAGAATCTTGCAGGTAAAGCGATTGTTTTGCCAGGCTACATGGTTCCATTCGAATCCGGCCTGACGGCGCAGGAATTTATGCTTTCCTCCCTACCCCTGAATGCGTGTTTCTTCTGCGGCGTCGGCGGACCTGAGACGGTAGTGCAAGTCAGGCTTCGAAAAGCAGAAAAATATTTGGACAAACCCGTTGAAGTGAAGGGCACGTTGCGGCTGAACGCCGATGATCCGGATAACATGATGTATATCCTTGAAAATGCTGAATTGCTCGGCCCGATCGACTTTTGAAGCGCCATTTTCGCCCGCTTGAACATATTTCCTACATCGGTTTGAATTTCTGAGCAAAGGAGCGAATTTCCCTCCCTGATAACTCATTTACCAACACGTCATGGCATTCCTGTTTGACTCTTTCTGGGAGTGGAAATCCTACTCCGACGAACACCAGCTTACCCTATGGGAAACGGTTCTGGAATATGAACGTCACCAGAAAAACCGCACTGATGAAGTAATCTTTGCCGGACTTGAACAGGCCTGGACTGTCATGAAAGATGCCGTGCGAACGGGACTCGAAGAAGAAACCGTTTCGCGATCCGGAATGATTAACAATGGTGCGAAGAAAGTTTACCGCTACCCCACTCCCGTGTTGTCCGTTGAATTCCAGCGGCTGGTAGCGCGGGCGTTGGCGGCTAAGGAAGTTAACAGCTGCATGGGGCGGATTGTCGCAGCACCTACCGCGGGAGCCAGTGGAATAATGCCCGGCGTATTGTTCACACTACAGGAAATTCACGATATCCCTGACCGCAAAATCTATGAAGCGATGCTCATCTCGGCCGGGGTTGCTTTAATCATGGAACAAAAAGCGTCCATCGCTGGAGCCGTTGGAGGGTGCCAGGCTGAAACGGGCACTGCTGCAGCAATGGGAGCCGCCGCGATCGTATATTGTCTTGAAGGAGATACGGATACAATATTCAACGCGGTGGCCATAACCATACAATGTATGCTTGGCCTGGTATGCGATCCCGTGGCAGGATTAGTTGAAGTTCCCTGTGTCGTGAGAAATGCGAGTGCCGCTGCCATCGCGAACAGCTCAGCCCAGATAGCGCTCGCCCAGGTAAGCAGCGTCATACCTGTAGATGAAGTCGTCGAAGCAATGGGTGAGATTGGTGCAAGCATGGAGACTCGCTATAAGGAGACAGCGCAGGGCGGACTTGCAGCTACCCCGACAGGGCAGGAAATTGCGCGCAGGGTTTTAATCCACGATATTGAGATTCTTCCCGATAACGAAACCTGATGGAAAGTTTTCACCCTTATCTCACATTCGACGGCAACTGCGAAGAAGCCCTTCATTTTTATGAACGCTGCTTTAAAGGAAAAATAATCTACATACAGTACTACGACGAAGCTGCTGCATTTGGTGCCGAAGGTCTCGGATCCAAAGTTATGCACAGTGAATTCAAGGCAGGCCCGGTACATTTCATGGCCTGCGACAAAACCAGCAATCAAACCCTGAACAGCGGCACAAACATGACGCTTTATGTGAGTTTCGAAGATGAAACAACACAACGCAAAATCTTTGAACAACTCAGCGAGCTCGGGCGGATTCAGCTAAAACCGGAACGCACTGTGTGGGGATCCACTGTAGGTATGCTGACGGATCAGTTTGGAATACACTGGATGCTGGTATGCAATAAAGTATGATCAACGAAACTTCTCCGGCAGGTACTCATCACCGAAGAAATACACGACAAATTCATTGCCGAAGAAATACACAACTGAACTCAATATCAGCGCCCATGCTGACGCGCTGACGAACATAAAAAGAATAAGCTTGTTTTTCGGCGTTCCAAAGCTTATCGCCAGCAAGGTCCCCCCTATTGGGGTCAGCAGGATCGGGGTCAGCAGAGCAATTCCATAAAGACCGTATCTCCGCCATATCCATACATATTTACGGTTTCGTTCTGTAAACTTCTTTGTATTGAAGAAACGACGAAGAAGTCGTTGCCGGATGAAATCACCGAAGAACGCAAAGATTAATACCACCGTCATCATCGAACACACCGTGACGAGGATGGTGACCACGATATTCAGCCCGGCAGCATACCCGCCCACGGGGCCAAATATGAACTTCAACATGGTGGAAACGTATACCGTAAACACCCTCAGAATGGTATCCCACATAAGTCATTCACACAAGAAACTATTCCGTCTTGATCCCGTAGCTGAGGTCACCTGCATCGCCCAGGCCGGGAACGATATAAAATACTTCATTCAGTCGTTCATCCATCGCACCAATCCATAATCTGAAGTCAGTATCGCTACGCTGGCTAAAAAACTCCTGAATCTTTTTAACACCTTCCGGCGCAGCGATCACAGATACGATATTAATACTTCTCGGGTTGCCTTTGGATAACAGATAGGTAAGGGCACATACCAGCGATCCTCCCGTAGCCAGCATCGGATCGACGATGATCACGTCGCGTCCATCCACGGGGGGTGTTGCGAGATAGTCCATCGAAACGGTAAGCGACTCACCTTTTTCGTTCCGGCATGCGCCGATGAAGCCGGTGTCTGCGTCGTCAAACGTTTCGAGGAAGCCCTGAAGAAAAGGCAGGCCTGCACGCAGAATCGAAATCAGCACAGGCTGCCGGTCAAGATCGTTCACCTCCGCAGTCCCGAGGGGCGTTGTAACCGTTTTTTTTGTGTATGGCAAGTGCTTCGAAACTTCGTAAGCCATCACGCGACCCAGTCGCTCAAGGTTGAGCCGAAACTTCAGGCGGTCATTCTGAATTGACTTATCCCGGAGTTCGAGAAGAAACCTGCTCGCAATTGAATTTTGATCGCTTAAATTTAAAACCATACCTTACCTGCTTTAGCGTCAAAAGTATATAATAACTGTACATTGCGGGATGGCATCCCGTGCAAATTTTACTGAAACGTTCGATGAAGTTATTGAAACAACTCTGTGAAGTTCCCGCGCCGTCGGGAGATGAATCGCGGCTGACGGAATTCCTACTGAAGTACATCAACAAAAATAAAAGCAAGTGGCGCACGGAACCCGAAGTATATTATGGTCAGGAATTCCAGGATTGTATCGTACTGAAATTCGGGAAACCCCGGACCGCCATTTTTGCTCATATCGACAGCGTTGGTTTCACCGTTCGTTATGAGAATCAGCTGATCCCCGTGGGCAGTCCGGATGCCGAAGGGGGAACGAAACTCGTCGGCGAGGATTCCCTGGGGCCGATCGAAGGAGAGCTATACTACGATCAGGATCAGCACGCGTTCTGCCATTTCGGGCGCGGCATTGATCGCGGCACCTCACTCACCTATAAGGTAAACTTCAAAGACTCGAAAAATCATATTGAATCGGCGTACCTCGACAACAGGCTGGGTGTTTATAATGCGCTGAAGGTTTGTGAAGATCTTAAAGACGGCGTTATTGTTTTTTCCACATGGGAAGAACACGGGGGCGGATCAGTTCCTTTTCTCATGCGCTTCATTTACGAAAAGTGGAAGATCGGCCAGGCCCTGATTTCCGACATCACGTGGGTTACCGACGGAGTTGAAGAAGGCAAGGGTGTAGTAATTTCTATGCGCGACCGGAATATTCCGCGTCAGTCGTTTGTGAAACGGATCATAGCAATTGCTCAAAAGCACAAAATCCGCCATCAGCTTGAAGTGGAGGGTGTTGGTTCGAGTGATGGTCGGGAGATTCAACTGTCGCCGTATCCGGTTGACTGGTGTTTTATCGGAGCTCCTGAGCATCATGCTCACTCTCCTGCCGAGCGTGTGCACAAGAGCGATATTGAAAGCATGATAGCGCTGTACCGGGTTTTGATGAAGGCCCTGTAACCGGGCTGGTATTTAAACTTAAGGGTACTTCTGCAAATTCTTTTATCTTTGCGCGTGAAAGCGAAAGCATGAAGATTAAAGATCTGGAATTCAAGCCGTTCATCAGGAAATCGGACGTGCAGAAGAGGGTGAAGGCGATCGCCGAGCAGTTGAACAGTGATTACCAGGACAGAACACCCGTTTTCCTGCCTATCCTGAACGGATCGTTTATGTTTGCCGCCGATCTGATCAAACTCATTGACCTACCCTGTAAAATTTGTTTCGTAAAGGTTTCGTCCTACACGGGCACGACATCCTCCGGGCATCTGAAAACGCTGATTGGCGTCGATGAAAGCCTTTTCAATCAGGATATCATTATCGTGGAGGATATCATTGACACGGGACTGACGCTTCAGAAGATTGTGGCAGAGCTTCAGTCACTGGGCGCCAAAAGCGTGGAGATTGTGACGCTTTTACGAAAGCAACCGGCGCGGGACAAGAACATTGAAGCGCGCTACGTCGGATTCGACATTGGCAATGAATTCGTCCTTGGTTACGGCCTCGACTACGAAGGTCTTGGACGAAACTTCCGGGACATTTATCAGTCGGCATCCTGATAAACGCATTATTTCCATATTTGGGTATCATGCGTATCTTCGACGTTTAAACAAAACCTATCACTATCGATCATGATCAATATTATCCTCTTTGGCCCGCCAGGCGCCGGGAAAGGCACGCAAAGTGCAAAACTCATCGAGAAGTATAATCTGACACACATTTCCACCGGCGACCTCTTCCGAAAACATCTAAAGGAAGGTACTGAACTCGGAAAGCTTGCCAAAGAGTATATGAACAATGGGAATCTCGTTCCCGATCAGGTGGTAATCGATATGGTCGACGACAAGATCAAGTCGCAGGGCAAGATTGGGGGAATCATCTTCGACGGTTTTCCAAGAACTGTGGCACAGGCTGAGGCCCTCGACAAACTGATGGAATCGATCAATGCACCTATCAAGATCCTTGTTGAACTTGTGGTGGATGAAGAGGAGCTCAAGAAGCGCCTGGCTGACCGCGCGATCAAGGAAAATCGTCCTGATGACGCGAAAGCAGAGATTATTGAGAACCGTATCAAGGTTTACAAGGGCGAAACTGCTGCCGTTGCCGATTATTACAAGCAGCATAACAAATACGCGTCTGTTGTCGGCATTGGCGAAATCGACCAGATCTTTGCCAACATTTGCCGTGAAATAGATAAAAGCCTGCTGGTATAACGTGGCATCACCAAATTTCATCGACTACGTTAAGTTTTGCTCGCGTTCCGGAAAGGGAGGCGCAGGCTTTCTGCATTTCCACCGCGAGAAGTTTGTGCAGAAGGGAGGCCCTGACGGCGGCAATGGCGGCCGAGGCGGCCATGTCATACTCCGGGGCAACTCACACCATTGGACACTGCTGCACCTGAAATACCGTAAGCACGTTATTGCGGGCGATGGGCACCCGGGCGAAGAGCAAGACCGAACCGGCGCTGATGGCAAAGACGAAATCATCGACGTTCCACTGGGGACTGTCGCGCGGGATGCCGAGACCGGCCAGGTCTTTTGTGAAATCACCGAACATGATCAGACCGTAGTTCTGACGCGTGGGGGCCGCGGCGGCAAGGGCAATGCGCATTTTGCAACGTCTACGAACCAGGCACCCCAATACGCACAGCCCGGCGAGCCCGGTATCGAGCAATGGGTTGTCCTTGAGCTGAAACTTCTTGCCGACGTGGGGCTGGTAGGATTTCCAAATGCGGGCAAGTCGACCCTTCTTTCGGTGGTGTCGGCCGCGAAGCCCAAGATCGCCGACTATCCTTTTACAACGCTGACGCCGAATCTGGGCGTTGTTGCATACCGCGATGATCAGTCGTTTGTCATGGCTGATATTCCTGGCATAATCGAAGGTGCCGCGGAAGGTCGTGGACTTGGGATCAGGTTCCTCCGCCACATCGAACGGAATTCGCTCCTCTTATTTATGATCCCTGCCGACGCCCGGGATATCAAGCAGGAATATGAGATTCTCCTCAACGAGCTAAGGAAGTATAATCCGGAGCTACTTGACAAGAAACGCCTGCTCGCCGTTTCCAAAGCCGACCTCCTGGACGAGGAACTGCGAACCGCCATCTCGAAAGAGCTCCCGGACGAAATCCCGGCGATCTTTATCTCCGCCGTAACCCAGCAGGGAATAACTGAATTAAAAGACCTGATTTGGAGACACCTTCACTAAGCACTTTCGTGTCAGATTGACACGTTGGAGGCTTTGGCAAAGTTGTTGACAATTGCGGGGTAATCATTTTAATGCCTAATAGATGATGGAAAAGAACGAACAACAAGAAGAAGTGAACCATAAAGACGAGCAAGCGCAGGAAAATGCTGTAGAGACGGCAGAGAATCTGCCAGAAGTTGAAAATGAAGCTGAAGCCAAAAATGATGATCATCTGAAGCTTAAGAGTGAGATAGCAGAGCAAAAGGATAAATATCTGCGGCTGTATTCGGAGTTTGAGAATTTCAGACGTCGGACGGCAAAAGAGAAGATTGAGCTGATTCAGTCGGCCAACGAGCAACTCATCGTATCGCTCTTACCGGTTGTTGATGACTTCGAACGCGCCGAAAAAGCCGTAAAAGATGGTAGCGATAAAAACCTTGAGGGCTTTCTGTTGATCCAGAGCAAGCTCCGCAAGGTACTGGAACAATATGGTGTTAAAACCATCGAGGTGGGTGCAGGCAGTGAGTTCAACACAGACCTGCACGAAGCCATAACGCAAATCCCGGCTCCCAATGAATCACTGAAGGGAAAAATCGTAGATGTAGTGGAAAAAGGATACCTGTTAAATGATAAAGTAATACGTTTTGCCAAGGTGGTAGTGGGCAGCTAATGGTCCAAAACGTGTGAGGAATTATGACGATGAGCACAAAAAGAGATTTTTACGAGGTTCTGGGGGTAAGCAGAAATGCAACGCCCGAAGAGATAAAGAAGGCGTATCGCAAGGTTGCGATACAATTCCATCCTGATAAGAACCCCGGAAACAAGGAAGCCGAAGAGAAATTCAAGGAGGCCGCCGAGGCTTATGAAGTGCTTAGTGACGCGCAGAAGCGCGCGAATTATGACCGCTTTGGTCATTCACGCGGTGGCGCCGGTGGATTCGGTGGCCACAATATGAATATGGATGACATATTCAGCCAGTTTGGCGATATTTTCGGCGGCGGCGGCAGCCCGTTCGAAAGCTTTTTCGGTGGCGGAGGCAGATCCGGCCGTCGTCAGCGCAAGGGTTCCAACCTTCGTATCAAGCTCAAGCTGACGCTGGACGAAATCGCCAATGGCGTTGAAAAGAAAATAAAGGTAAACCGCCTGGTACAAGCTGAGGGCGTGACCTTCAAAACGTGTCAGGCCTGCCAGGGAACAGGGCAAGTCAGGAAAGTCGTAAATACGATGCTCGGACAGATGGTCTCTTCGTCGACCTGTTCAGTATGTAACGGCTCAGGCCAGATGATTGATAAGCGGCCTTCAGGCGTGGATAGCTCCGGTCTGGTATCGAAAGAGGAAATTATTTCCGTAAAAATTCCAGCTGGCGTTAGCGAAGGCATGCAGCTTTCCATGTCAGGTAAGGGTAATGACGCCCCCGGCGGTGGCGTTCCCGGTGATCTGCTGATCCTTATTGAGGAACAGGAAGACAAACACCTGAAACGCGACGGAAATAACCTGATCTACGATCTGTATATAAGTTTTATTGACGCAGCGCTCGGAACTACCGTAGAAGTGCCAAGTGTGGGATCGAATGTGAAAATCAAGATCGAACCAGGTACGCAAAGCGGCAAAATCTTACGTCTGCGGGGCAAAGGACTTCGCGATATTAACGGGTATGAAACCGGAGATCAACTGATCTACGTGAACGTCTGGACACCCAAGAAACTATCTTCTGAAGAAAGAGCAAAGCTCGAGTCCCTCCGCCATTCGCCTAATTTCCACCCGAATCCCGACTCCAATGAGAAAGGGTTCTTTGAGCGAATGAAAGAATTCTTCAACTAATTTATTGTAACCAATAAGATGAAACCCCGTTTATTACTGAATGGGGTTTTGTCTTTTTGGCAAAAGCAGCGAAAATATTACACCCTGCAACACAATCGACGTGGGATCGTATTAGAACAGCATGCGGAGAAAGATTTTGTTAACCTGGTGTGCATGGGCGCTGGTAGTAGGGGCATTTGGACAAATCAAAAAGCAGTTCTCAGTCGAGGATGCGCCTTCCTGCAATGAAATCAAGCTTTCCTTGAGAGCCAATAGCGGAAACTGCTTCATCAAACCCAGTCAGCAATCCGACCTCCTCAACGTATTCAGCAATCAAACGGAACGCAACTACTCTCACAGCTTCCGAAAAGAAATTTCTGACAACATATGCGATGTATCCCTTAACCTGGAAGAGGTTCAGTCTGAAGGGTTTGGGCAGACAATCTCCACGAGATTTTTTACGGGCTCGGCCAGACCAGGGAACAAGATCTGGAAGATGTACCTTACTGAGGCCAAGCCTTACTCGCTGGAATTGAATTACGGTATCGGTCAGGCCAATGTCGACCTTTCCGGGCTTGCGATCAACAAGCTCAAGATCAATACCGCAAGTGCAGACGTGGTGATCGGTTACTTCTCAGCACTTGAGAACCAGATTGATATGGACACTTTCTCCGTGAAGGTGGATGTTGGTTCGGTCAACGTGAAGAACCTGAGCCTCGCCAAAACGCGGAATCTCTTCGCTGATGTAGGCTTCGGCAGCATGATCCTCGACTTTGCCGGCAAACCCCTGATGGGCACACGTGTTAAGGGCAGCGTCGGCGCGGGCAATCTCGTGATCATTCTTCCGCCTTCAGACGTTCCCGTGATGATCAAGATCAAAGACTCCTGGCTCTGTTCGGTGAAGATGCCTTCCGATCTGAAAAAGGTTGGTGAAAATACTTTCGCCAATGCTGCCTACTCAAAGTCCACGCGTAATGCATTGCTCTTCGACCTCGATGTGTCACTCGGCAATATCGTTTTCAAGGAAGCGAAAAATTAAATCACACCAATACTTACTTCGTCATTTGTAATTCCGGTTTCGGATTAGATACTAATTTTAGGCATCTAAACCGAAACATGTGGAAGCTCTAATTGCCGACAAAGTAACCAAACGTTACACCAACCACGTTGCACTCAATCAGGTTAGTCTTACTATCCCGGAGAAAAGTATTTATGGATTACTCGGGCCTAATGGCGCGGGCAAGACTACGCTGATCCGGATTATCAACCAGATCATCAACGCCGACAGCGGTGAAATTTCAATCTTCGGAGAAAAACTTCACCCAAAACACATTGGCACTATTGGCTACCTGCCGGAAGAACGGGGTCTCTACAAGAAGCTAAAGGTAGGTGAACAACTCGTGTACTTCGCTCAGTTGAAGGGGCTGCCACGCCGCGAAGCTGTTGAAAGAAGCAAAACCTGGATACGGAAATTCGAGATCGCGGATTGGTGGAACAAGAAAGTTGAAGACCTGAGTAAAGGTATGGCGCAAAAAGTTCAGTTCATCAGCACCGTGATGCACGAGCCGCGCCTCATTATTCTGGATGAACCATTCTCCGGGTTTGACCCCGTTAACGCACAGATCATCACGCGCGAGATCATGGAACTGCGGGCGAAAGGCTCGACCATTATCTTCTCAACCCACCGGATGGAAACAGTCGAGGATCTATGCGACCACATTGCATTAATCAACAAATCCCAAAAGATACTTGAAGGTTCGAAGCGCCAGGTGAAGGACAAATTCCGGTCGAGCACCTACATCGTTGAACATCGCGGAGCCTTTTCATCGTCACACGCGGGATACATCGTCGAAGATCAGCAGCCCCTGGAAGAAGGATTTTTTAAGACCATTATCCGCAGCGGCGGCGCAATAAATCCCAACGACCTGATCCGGCAGCTAACGGACCTGACGGAAGTCCACACCTTCATCGAGAAGGTGCCTACCATGAACGAAATTTTCATTCAACTTGTAAAAGGCGAAACCCATGAATAAGACCTGGTTAGTATTTCAGCGCGAATTTTTAAACCGAGTACAGAAGAAGTCGTTTCTGATCGCGACCATTCTGGTTCCGCTTATATTTCCCGCTATCCTTGCGATTATGTTCATGGTTTTCCTCAAGCAAGAGGAAGGTGCGACGGCGCAAGTCATTGAAGTATATGACGAGAGTGGAAAACTCAACCTCGAAGACGACAATCGCTTCAAGTTCATTAAGGTTGAAGGCGATTTTGAAACCATAAAGAAGGTTTTTAACGAGACAGACCACTATGCCATTCTGCGTATTCCGGATTTGAACTTATATGATCCGCAGGGCATAAAGATCTACACGCGCGAAAATCCCAGTATTCGCAAGATGGAAGAAATCTCGGACATACTTGAGAAGAGCATCCAGAACCTCAAGCTGGCCGAATCCAACATTGACCGCGAGGTTCTCAACAGTTTCAAAACCAGTGTATCCATCAGCAATGTTAATATTGATGACACGGGCGCTGAAAAGGAAAGCAATACAGGCATTACCTATGCACTCGGTTTTGTTCTCGGGATGTTCATTTACATCTTCGTTCTTGTTTACGGCATGCAGATCATGCTGGGCGTGATCGATGAGAAAACCAGTAAAGTGGTTGAAGTTATCATCTCTTCGGTGCGACCGTTCCAGTTGATGATGGGCAAAATACTTGGCATCGCCGCTGTCGGACTAGTACAGTTCGCTATCTGGATTATCCTGATTTCTACACTCTCTTCAGTGACGCTGGGAATCTTTGGCGTTTCCATGCCGCAGCAGCAGGCGATGGAACAAATTGCGAAGATGCAGGACGAAGAGAGTCGCGAAGAAATTCAGCAACAGAACAATAAGTTCGTAGAGATCCTGAGTTCGGTAAACGATCTTCCTATCGCATTCATCGTCTTCAACTTTGTATTCTACTTCCTGGGTGGTTATCTGTTATACGGGGCCCTGTTTGCCGCCGTCGGTTCGGCGGTAGACAGTCAACAGGAAGCGCAGCAGTTTACATTCCCGATAATGCTTCCGTTTTTGATATCGTATTTCGGACTATTCCTGTTCATTCTGACGGACCCGCACAGCACGGCAAGTTTCTGGTTCAGTATCATTCCCTTTACGTCACCGATAGCCATGGTGGGGAGGCTTGGATTTAACCCGCCCATGTGGCAGTTGATTCTTTCGCAGGTGTTACTGATTGCAGGATTTATCTTCACTACATGGGTGGCCGCACGTATATATCGGATAGGCATCCTGATGCACGGAAGCAAGGTTAACTATAAAGTGCTTGCCAAGTGGTTTATGATGAAAGCCTGACAACGACTTCAGAAATGGAAAAAGGCCCGGGCAACACAGCACCGGGCCTTTTCATTGGCACCTATCGAACAAGCTTCCGCATTACACGAGCGAAACAAGTTCAACTGACGGCCCGCGCGGCATTGCCCCGGGCATCCGTATTTTTGTTTATATTAAGTGCGCATGAGCAAGAAGGTTTCGGTACCTGCAGCGAATTTTTATCAGAACAACTCACAGCTTAAATGGGTTGTGCTGGTTGTATCCGCACTCATCAGTATTGGGTCGATTTACTACACCAATCGCCTTGTTGAACAGCTGAAACTTCGCGAGCGCCAGCAGGTGCAACTGTATGCAAAAGCCATTGAATACACGGCGAATGAAGAGGAGACATATACGAACGTAAACTTCGTCGCACAGGAAATCCTTTTTCAGAACAATTCAATTCCTATCATTCAGGCTGACCAGAACCGCAAAGTGCTGGCTTTCCGAAATCTCGACGTCCCTTCGGGCAATACCGAAGAACGGGGGCGTTTTCTTGAAAAGGAAATAAAGGCGATGAGCAATACATACGACCCTATTGAAGTGATGCTCCGCGACCCGGTGACCGGCGAAGTGTTTGGAACCCAATACATCTACTACAAGAATTCATTCCTGCTCACGCAACTCATTGCCTATCCATACATTCAACTTTCTGTAATCGCCATCTTTGGATTCATATCGTATCTGGCGTTTAATTATTCAAAAGCTGCAGAGCAGAACCGTGTGTGGGTAGGGTTGGCGAAGGAGACTGCGCATCAGTTGGGCACCCCCCTGTCATCGCTGATGGCGTGGATTGAAGTCATCCGCGACAATCCGGAATTGCGGGACAAAGGAGTTATTGAAGAACTTGAGAAAGACATTCAGAAACTGCGCATTGTTACTGAGCGCTTCAGCAGCATCGGTTCCGTTCCGGTGCTGAAAAGGGAGAACGTCATATCCTTGATTCAGAACGTGGTGGCGTATCTGCGTCCGCGGGTGTCGTCGAAGATTAAGATTGAAGTATTCACGCTTTCCGACAACATTTTCGCGAACGTGCACGCTCCGCTTTTCGAGTGGGTTATTGAAAACCTCTGTAAAAATGCGGTTGACGCAATGGGCAGTTCGGGCACCATTGCCATAAAGATCCTCCGCGGGAACGAGGGCAAAGTGTTTATCGATGTTTCGGATACCGGGAAAGGCATTCCGCGGTCGAAGTTGAACACCGTGTTCCGGCCGGGCTTTACCACGAAAAAACGCGGTTGGGGGCTTGGATTGACGCTCGCAAAAAGGATAATTGACACCTACCATGCCGGCAAGATTTACGTGAAATCGTCGGAAGAAAACGAGGGCACCACGTTCCGGATTATCCTGGACGCCGCCTGACTGTGGGCTGAGGTTTGTGGAGCCGAAAAAACCGGGCTAAATCGCTGAAAAAGCGGCATTTTCTCCTTAACAAATAATCCGTTCGGCTCCTTTGTACTTCGTCCCGAAAACTCTACTTTTGCGGTCGAAATTCAGACCCTGTACAAAACACAATAATAAAATGGCAAATATTGGAAAGATCACCCAGGTAATCGGGCCCGTAGTGGACGTGGCTTTTGACGCAGAGGGGGCGAAGTTACCGAACATTCTCGATGCATTGGAAGTTATTAAAGCTGACGGCACGAAAGTCGTTCTTGAATGTCAGCAGCACCTTGGTGAAGACCGCGTTCGGACGATTTCCATGGAAGGAACCGAAGGTCTTGTACGGGGAATGAAAGTAGTTGACACTGGTTCTGCGATTAAGATGCCTATCGGCGACGATATCAAGGGCCGTCTTTTCAATGTGATCGGCGAAGCTATCGATGGTATCCCTCAGCCTAAAGGCGATCAGGCGCTTCCTATCCACCGCTCAGCTCCTGCTTTCGAAGATCTGTCAACTTCAACAGAAGTTCTTTTCACTGGTATCAAGGTTATCGACCTTATCGAGCCTTATTCAAAAGGTGGTAAAATCGGATTGTTCGGTGGTGCCGGTGTTGGTAAGACCGTTTTGATCCAGGAATTGATCAACAACATTGCAAAAGCATATTCAGGTCTTTCAGTATTCGCGGGTGTTGGAGAACGTACCCGTGAAGGAAACGACCTTCTCAGGGAAATGATCGAAGCCGGTATCGTAAACTATGGTGAGGATTTCCTCCACTCGCTTCACGAAGGCGGCTGGGATCTTTCCAAAGTAAACGAGGCTGACCTCAAAGAATCAAAAGCGACCTTCGTTTTCGGTCAGATGAACGAACCTCCCGGAGCACGTGCCCGTGTGGCTCTTTCAGGGCTGACTGTCGCTGAATATTTCCGCGATGGAGACGGCACCGGCAAAGGAAGAGATATCCTTTTCTTTATCGACAACATCTTCCGCTTCACTCAGGCAGGCTCTGAAGTATCCGCCCTCCTTGGTCGTATGCCTTCAGCGGTAGGTTACCAGCCTACACTCGCCACTGAGATGGGTGCGATGCAGGAACGCATTACCTCAACGAAAAACGGATCAATCACATCAGTACAGGCCGTATATGTACCTGCGGATGACTTGACCGACCCTGCACCTGCTACAACATTTGCCCACCTTGACGCAACGACTGTATTGAGCCGTAAAATCTCGGAATTGGGTATCTACCCTGCTGTTGACCCGCTGGATTCAACATCACGGATCCTGCGTCCTGAGATCGTTGGTGAAGAACACTACAACTGCGCTCAACGCGTGAAAAACATCCTTCAGCGCTACAAAGAACTTCAGGATATTATCGCGATCCTGGGTATGGACGAACTTAGCGACGAAGACAAACAGGTTGTACACCGCGCACGCCGCGTACAACGCTTCCTGTCGCAGCCGTTCCACGTTGCTGAAGCATTTACCGGTCTCAAAGGGGTACTTGTTGACATCAAGGACACCATCAAAGGATTTAACGCAATCCTCGACGGACAATACGATCACCTGCCTGAGATGGCTTTCAACCTCGTGGGTAGCATCGAACAGGCTGTTGAGAAAGGTGAAAAAATGCTGGCAGAAGCCAAAGGTTAAGAGACGGATCAATCACTTATCCGAATCACAAAAAGAAAACTATGCAGCTAGAAATATTAACCCCGGAGAAAAAAGTTTACGAAGGAGATGTATCAATCGCTACTTTTCCGGGTACCGACGGATCTTTCCAGGTGTTGGACAATCACGCACCGCTTATCAGCCTTTTGTCTGAAGGCGTTGTAGAATACAAAACCAAATCCGGAAGCCGTGAAACGGTGAAGATTACAGGCGGGGTTGTAGAAGTATTGCGCAATAAGGTGATACTTCTCGCTGACGGTGTTGTTGTTTAGTTCTGCCTTTTTAAGAGAGTTGGAAGGCCGCCCATCCGGGTGGCCTTCTTTTTTTGTTCCCCGTTTAACGGCAAGGGAAAAAGTCATCAGCCCTTCTGACTATTGACTATTGTCGCACCACCCACTTGATCAGGAAGACAACGCCAACCACAATCGAGACCACACCCAGAACCCAAAACGCTGCGCTGATACCGGCGAATAAGGAGAGCGTCAACCCTACGGCGCCAAAGATTATCGCAAGCTTCAGATCATTATCCATCACCTGAGTTGCTGACACCCCGTCGACGGCGTCATGCTTTTCGCGGATTGCACGCTTCATTTCCTTCTTCAGGTCCTTGCGGAAGGCGCGCTTTTCGGCTCGATCCATCGCGTAATAACTCTCACGTACACGCTCCAGGCCTGCTTTGATTTCTTCTTCCGCAGGTCCTTCTGATTTCAGTGCTTCATCTTTCGGCCCCAGGACATCGTCGCCGGTCTTTTTAAAATCTGTCGGTACTGCTTCATCAGCACTGGCGACAAATGCCGGTGTTTGATTATGAGCATCAGACACTGAAGATGGCGAATTCACGGGAGTGTCCTTCCTGCCGGAGTTATAATCATAGTGATCAAAGTGGTACGCGTATTTTTTCGGCGCAGCGCAAGCGCATACGAGCGCTGTCAGCACCAGTGGTGAGAGAATTCTTTTCATAAAGGATTTACTTTTTTGATTTACCGAAAAGGCGTCTGAACGAACGTTTCTCGAAGTCCCAGAAGAACTGAAATTGACCGAAGACAAATCCATACCCCAGCAGAAAAACGTTGTAAATCGGTAATATAAAAATGTAATATAAAACTGATGCCAGTGTCGAGTTACCCTGGTCACCCGCAAGGAAGGTTAGCAATGGCTTCTTAATCAGAAGCACGGTGAAGCCTGTGCATGCAAAGACAATGAGCACTATGATGACCTGGCCAACGCTTTTCAGTTTCCATTTGTCTTTAAGCCGCTCAATCCATGGTGCTGCCATAGTGTTATTCTAATCTATCTTGAATATCGTCCACGGATATATTGCAGGGACTGCAGCCTTAACTACAAGAGGTTCCTTCTTCACCGGATGTATAAACTCCAGTTGTCGCGCGTGAAGACAAATGCTACCATCGGGATTCGCTTCGCGATCACCGTATTTCAGATCCCCTTTGATCGGACATCCGATCGAGGCAAGCTGAACCCTGATTTGATGGGGCCTTCCTGTAATTGGCTTCACCTCAAGAAGGTAAAGGTTCTGCTTCACATCAAGGACGGCAAAGCTGAGTTCCGAACGCAAAGCGCCATCGGTTTCCTTCGAATACGCTGTTGTCTTGTTCTTCTTCTCATCCTTCTTCAGCCAATGGACCAGCGTTCCTTGCTCAACCGGCGGTTTGTTGCTTGTGATGGCATAGTACGTTTTCGCAGTAGCTTTCTCGCGAAACAGTTCATTCATACGCTGCAGTGCTTTCGACGTGCGGGCCAGCACTACCACACCCGACACAGGGCGATCCAGTCTGTGAACCACTCCCATAAACACCGCGCCGGGCTTGTTGTACTTCTGCCCGATGTATCGTTTTGCAATTTCCGCCAGTGGTTCATCACCTGTTGCGTCGCCCTGCACCAGTACACCGGCTTCCTTATTCAGGACAAGCAAGTGGTTATCCTCATATAGCACTTCGGGTAATTTCATTCAACGGCGACACGGGTGAAAGTCTAATCCTTGAATTCGGACGTAAAGTGAAACTTGATATCCGGGAAGTTATCCTGAACCATCTGCAGCCACGCGCGTGATTCGGCCATAAATACAAGTTTATCATCCTTGTCGCGCGCGATGTGCCGTTGTTTTGAATCAATAAACTCCTGCAGTTTTTTCGGGTCGCTGCTGCTGATCCAGCAAGCCTTGTAGATGTTTTGCGGCACGAACTGCACCGTAGCGTTGTATTCGTTCTTCAACCTGAATTGTATCACTTCAAACTGAAGCGCTCCTACCACGCCCACAACTTTTTTCTTACCGATTTCAAACGTAAAAAGCTGAGCAACCCCTTCTTCCATCAGCTGAAGCAACCCTTTTTCAAGTTGTTTTGTCTTCATCGCATCAAGGTTCACCACCTCTTTGAATATCTCCGGGGAGAAACTCGGGATACCGGTATAGATGGCCTTCTCCCCCTCCGTCAATGTATCGCCGATTTTGAGGTTTCCGGTGTCATAGATACCGACGATATCGCCGGGCCATGCCTCGTCAACGGTTTCGCGATCCTGCGCCATGAAGGCCGTTGCATTGGAAAACCGGATGCTCTTTTCCTGCCGCACGTGGAAGTAGTTACTTCCGCGTTCAAATTTTCCGGAGCAGATACGAAGGAAGGCAATTCTGTTTCGGTGCTTCGGGTCCATATTCGCGTGAATCTTGAAAATAAACCCGGAGAACTTCGTCTCAGCAGGATCCACAATACGAAGGGTAGTCTCACGGGGTATCGGAGGAGGTGCAATGCGGATGAACGTATCAAGCAATTCCTTAACACCAAAGTTATTGACAGCACTTCCAAAGAAGACGGGAGCGACTTTCCCCTGAAGGTAATCATCGACGTTGAAGCCGGGGTAGACACCTTCAATCAGTTCAACGTCGGCACGAAGTTGCTTTGCGTTGTTCTCGCCAACGTATCTGTCGACGAGTTCATCATTGATATCTTTTACTTCGATTCCTTCTTCAACCGTTGTCTTGCTCGGCGTGAACAGGTGCAGGCTTTTTTCGTAGAGACTGTATACGCCTTTAAACGTCTTCCCCATGCTGATAGGCCAGCTGAGTGGACGCACGCGGATCTTGAGCTTCTCTTCGATTTCGTCGAGAAGGTCGAAGGGATCGCGTCCCTCGCGATCCAGCTTATTGATAAAACAGATTACCGGAGTGTTTCGCATACGACACACTTCCATCAGCTTTTCCGTCTGAATCTCCACCCCTTTTACGCAGTCGATCACCATGATAACACTGTCGACTGCAGTTAGTGTGCGATAGGTATCTTCAGCGAAGTCCTGGTGACCCGGTGTATCCAGCAGGTTGATTTTCACATCGCGATAGTTGAACCCCATCACGGACGTGGCCACGGAGATTCCGCGTTGCTTTTCGATCTCCATCCAGTCAGACCGGGCGTGGTCTTTGATTTTGCTTGACTTCACGGCACCGGCCTTTTGAATGGCGCCTCCGAACAGCAGGAGCTTTTCTGTCAATGTTGTCTTCCCCGCGTCGGGGTGACTGATAATACCAAACGTTCTTCTTTTCTCAATCTCTTGTTCCAGTTGTTCCTGCGTCATGTGACTTATCGGTTTCCGCGTTTCAATTAAGGCGCAAAAGTACTAAATCAGGAGGGTCATCAAATATGGTTGGTGAAGTTAAATGGTATATTTAGCCCCTCCATTCCCTGCCCTGGTGTTGGGGTGGCCGGCAATTTTTAAATCCATAAGTGTACTATTCATGAAATACAGAAGATTTGGACGAACAAACTGGAATGTCAGTGAAATCGGCTATGGCATGTGGGGCCTGGCCGGATGGACAGGTTCTGAAAAGGAAGAAGTTAACCGCTCGCTTGACCGCGCCGTGGAGCTTGGGTGCAACTTCTACGACACCGCCTGGGGCTATGCTGAAGGATTGAGCGAGCGGATTCTGGGAGAGCTGATGAAGCGGTACGCAGAAAAGGAGTTTCATTTCGCGACGAAAATTCCGCCGAAGAACTTCAGGTGGCCGTCGAAACCCGAGTATAAACTCGAGGACTGTTTTCCCGCCGCCCACATCATTGAGTATACGGAAAAAAGCCTTCGCAATCTGAACGTAGATTGTATTGCGCTGCAGCAGTTCCACGTATGGGAGGATTCATGGGTATCAAATGACGACTGGAAGGAAGCTCTTCAAAAACTCAAAAAAGAGGGCAAGGTGGCACATTTCGGCATCAGCGTGAATCGCTGGGAGCCGGATAACGTGCTGGAAACCCTGAAAACCGGACTTATCGACACTGTTCAGGTGATTTATAACATCTTCGATCAGGCTCCCGAAGACAACCTCTTTCCGCTTTGCCGGAAACTGGATATCGGCGTGATTGCGCGCGTACCCTTCGATGAAGGCACGCTTACGGGTACACTCACCAAAGACACGACGTTTCCGAAGGATGACTGGCGTTCAACCTATTTCGTTCCGGAGAACCTGCATTCCAGTGTCGACCACGCGGAAGCGCTGCGCTCCCTGATTCCCGAAGGTTCCAGCATGCCGGAAATGGCGCTGCGGTTTATCCTTTCCAACGACGATGTACACACCGTTATTCCAGGGATGAGGAAACTCCGGCATGTGGAATCCAACATCGCGACAAGTGACGGACAGAAACTGAGCGCAGACCTGCTTGATAAGCTCAAGGCCCATCGCTGGGATCGCACGCCGACGTCGTGGTCGCAGTGAGCGAGTACCGCAGACGCGGGATGTCATACCAGTCGTATTTCGGCTTTGTATTGACAGCCCCACCTTTTACTCGAGGAACTTCAGCGGCTGATTCCTGTCAATGTGTCACGGATTTCACATCAAATCGGCCTTGGCATAACCATTGAAGAGTCGTGGTAGCTTTTAAGGACTAAACATCAGAAAAACACATGGGAAAGATTATTGGAATAGACTTAGGAACCACCAACTCGTGCGTGGCCGTGATGGAAGGCAACGAACCTGTGGTGATCGCCAATAGCGAAGGCAGGAGAACAACGCCTTCAATTGTTGGCTTTTTGGATAATGGCAAAGGCGAACGCAAGGTGGGTGATCCGGCTAAACGTCAGGCTATTACCAACCCCCAGAACACCGTTAGCTCCATCAAACGTTTCATGGGAAAGAAGTTTGATGAAGTAAACGACGAAAAGAAAATTGTTTCCTACCAGGTAGAAGCTGGTAATAATAATACTGTTCGCGTTCGCATCGGAGACCGGCTGTACACGCCGCAGGAAATTTCTGCGATGATCCTTCAGAAAATGAAGAGCACAGCTGAAGATTATCTGGGCACCACCATTTCGGAGGCGGTAATCACGGTGCCTGCATACTTCAACGACGCAGAACGTCAGGCGACCAAGGAAGCCGGGCAGATTGCCGGCCTTGAAGTGAAAAGGATTATCAACGAGCCTACCGCAGCTGCTTTGGCTTACGGCCTCGACAAGAAGCACAGCGACATGAAGATCGCCGTCTATGACCTGGGTGGTGGTACATTCGATATCTCGGTTCTTGAACTCGGCGATGGCGTGTTCGAAGTGAAGTCTACCAACGGTGATGTTCACCTTGGTGGTGATGACTTCGATATGCGTCTGATGAACTGGCTGGCAGATGAATTCCAGAAAGAAGAAGGTCAGGATCTCCGCAAGGACCCGATGGCGCTTCAACGTCTTAAGGAAGCTGCCGAAAAGGCCAAGATCGAATTGTCGAGCTCAATGGAAACGGAAGTAAACCTTCCTTATATCACGTCAGTGGACGGTGTTCCGAAACACCTTGTCAAGAAAGTTACCCGTTCGAAGTTCGAGCAGTTGGTTGACGACCTTGTACGGAGAACACTTGAGCCTTGCCGCAAAGCAGTTCAGGATGCCGGAGTAAGTGTAAGTGAAATTGATGAGGTTATCCTCGTTGGTGGATCTACCCGTATCCCGCGAATTCAGGAAGAAGTCGAAAAATTCTTCGGCAAGAAACCTTCCAAAGGGGTTAACCCTGACGAAGTGGTGGCAATTGGTGCTGCGATCCAGGGTGGTGTTCTTACCGGTGAAGTTAAAGACGTACTTCTTTTGGACGTTACTCCGCTTTCACTCGGGATCGAAACACTGGGTGGCGTGTTCACCAAACTGATTGAGTCGAACACAACCATTCCTTCGAAGAAATCGGAAGTATTCTCGACGGCGGCAGATAACCAGCCCTCGGTAGAAATCCACGTGCTCCAGGGTGAGCGTCCTATGGCGAAAGACAACCGTACGATCGGACGATTCCACCTTGATGGCATTCCACCGGCACCGAGAGGTATTCCTCAGATCGAAGTAACGTTCGACATTGATGCCAACGGTATCCTGCACGTGTCAGCAAAGGACAAAGGCACTGGCAAGGAACAGAAGATTCGTATCGAAGCTTCTTCCGGTCTGACCGATGCTGAAATCCAGAAGATGAAGCAGGAAGCTCAGGCACACGCAGAGGATGACAAGAGAGCGAAAGAGCGGATTGAAAAAATCAATCAGGCCGACACGCTGATCTTCTCGACAGAGAAGCAGATGAAAGAGTATGGAGACAAGCTCAGCGAAGGCAATAAGACGGCGATCAACGCTGCTCTTGAAAAGCTGAAAGCAGCGCATCAATCTCAGGACGTTGCTCAGATTGAGCCCGCCATGAACGAGCTTAATGCAGCATGGCAGGCTGCAGCCACCGAGATTTATCAGGCTTCGGGTGGAGCTCCGAACGCTGATGCAGGTGCTGCTCCGAACAACGGATCTGGATCTGGCAGCTCAGACAACGTTTCAGATGTCGAGTACGAAGAGGTTAACGACAACAAGAAGTAGCCTTTGATATAAACGTAGTATGACAAAAGCCCTCGCGAGAGGGCTTTTGTTTTTTAGAGAGGATTTTTATACCCAGCTCCGGACGAAATGCCCCGCATAGGTCCGTGCCACCAAGGCATCAATTTTACGGGCCCAACAGAAAGTGATGCTATGAAAAACAGGAAAGAATGGCATAAGCTGAAAGAAGCACGTCCGGAAGCGGGAGCACGCGAAGAAGACACCCGACGGTCGAAAAAACCGCCGGCTCACACCAATTCAACAGGTGGCAGCAGGCAGGGAAATGCCGGAATGGAAAAGAACACCAATGGTGCACGCCGGTGAGTAAGAAAACCCAAAACAGAAGGATTATGAAAGAGGAAAAGAAAGATTCGAAGTCAGCAGGAGATGCGATCAAAGAGAAGCAGAGTGCCATAGACAACGCTGTCAACAAAGCAGCGCAGGATGGGTCGGACGCCGAAGACACAAGAAACCGGAACAGGCGCGATCATTCCGAGAAGGTGTCAGGCAAGGGAAGCAAATCCTGATATATGTTCTGCTCACATGATGAAGGAACCGTATCAACGGTTCCTTTTTTATTGCATTTGATGATGAAAGCACCTCACTAACACTAGGTTGCATATTTATTTCCCAATCGAACGGGAACAATATTATTCTTTGCTTCCTATATTTGCGCGCTTAAAAAACTACTAATATGGTTGTTTTAAAATTTGGTGGCACATCAGTCGGGAAACCCGAACGTATGCGGAAGATCGGAGAACTTGTATTAAAGGCTCCGGGAAAGAAGATCGTTGTTCTGTCCGCACTCTCAGGTACTACCAATGCATTGGTATCAATCGGCGAACATTTGCTCATTGGTCAGCATGCGAAAGCTGAAGACGCCATCGCCGCCCTTGAAAAGCACTACAACGCCTTCGTAACAGAACTTTATGACAGTGATCAGTTTCATGCCATCGGCCAGGAAATTGTAAGCAGATATTTCATCTTTATACGTCTTCTGGCGGCAGGGCAGTTCGACAACAAGAGCTACCGTGAGTTGTTGGCACAGGGCGAACTGATATCAACAGAACTCTTCTATCAACACCTGCAGGAGAGGAAGATCAGTGCGCGCCTACTGCCCGCGTTGTACTTCATGTCGATAGACGAGAATGAGGAGCCGGAGCTTGAGAAGATAGCCTCACGTGTTAACCCGCTGATCAATTCATTCAACAACGTTGAAATTATTATTACCCAGGGGTACATCTGCCGGAATCACCGGAACGAAATCGACAACCTTAAACGCGGTGGCAGTGATTACACGGCTTCATTGATAGGCGCAGCCGTCAAGGCCGAGGAAATCCAGATCTGGACAGACATCGACGGAATGCACAACAATGATCCGCGTATCGTCAAGAAGACAATTCCTATTAGCGAGCTCACCTTCGACGAAGCTTCTGAGCTCGCCTATTTCGGAGCAAAGATCCTCCACCCGTCGACGATCGTTCCGGCGCAGCGGTATAATGTTCCGGTTCGTCTGAAGAACACTATGGACGAACAGGCTCCGGGAACGATAATCACCGACAGACCGACCTCCGGATCATTCAAGGCGATTGCCGCTAAAGATGGCATTACAGCCATTAAGATAAAATCATCACGCATGCTGATGGCGTACGGTTTCCTCCGTAAAGTCTTTGAGGTGTTCGAAAGCTACCGGACTTCCATCGACATGATCACAACGTCGGAGGTGGCGGTTTCGCTGACCATCGACAACAATACACACCTGCACAACATCGAGGCTGAGCTCAGGAAGTTTGGCACCATCGAAGTGGATCACGACCAGACAATTATATGTATTGTCGGCAACAAGATCACTGAGAAAGAAGGCGTCTTGAACGAAATCTTCCGCGCCCTTTCGGCAATTCCGGTGAGGATGGTTTCCTGTGGTGGAAGCACCAACAACGTATCGATCCTCATCCACAAAAAATACAAAGAGCAGGCGCTGAATGATCTGAACAGCGGACTTTTCGGCCTCTAAAAGCGGCGGCAGACCGGCAGATATTGACACAAATCAGCCCTTTTTATTTCAAAAGGTGCTTTGATCGTGCTGCGTTTAACCTTTATATTGCACGAGTGCGTACCCCTAAACCTGCAAAATTCTGAAGGATGCGCACGTTCAAATTCTGCTAAATGGAGGCCGTCATAATTGTAATTTTTGTTCTCGGGTACCTGTGTATTGCTCTCGAACATCCAATTAAAATCAACAAAACCGCCAGCGCACTCGTTACCGGCGTACTATGCTGGACTTTGTTTGTCATCTCTGAACCAACGACTACACTGTTGGAGACAGAAAGTTTCAAACACTTTCTTGAGAATCTAAAGTTACACGCGGCGAATTTTTCTTCGCTGACTCCAGCGGAGATTCATACCGAGTTTGTCGTCGAATCGCTTGGCCACCATCTGAACGAGATCGCCCAGATCCTGTTTTTCCTGATGGGAGCAATGACGATTGTTGAGCTTGTCGATGCCCACCGTGGGTTTAAACTGGTTACTGACCGGATCAGAACGAAAAACCCCGTAACCCTGCTTTGGGTTGTCTGTATCGTAACGTTTATCCTTTCATCGATACTCGACAACCTGACGACGACAATCGTAATGGTTAGCCTTCTCAGGAAGCTTATACCGAACAAAGAAATGCGACTGTTCTTTGCAGGGATGATCATCATTGCGGCAAACGCAGGCGGAGCGTGGTCTCCCATCGGCGACGTTACAACGACCATGCTATGGATCGGCGGCCAGATTTCTGCCGCAGGCATTATCAAGGCGATCATTATTCCGAGCGTTGTCTGCATGTTGGTGCCCCTTCTTTATCTCACATTCACATTGAAGGGCTCTCTTGGCGAACATCCCGCCCGTCCGGAAGGCGTGTCGGAAAAACATGAAATCAAGACTGGTAACATCATGCTGGTTCTCGGCGTGTCGGCACTCGTCTCCGTCCCTGTTTTTAAAACTCTTACCCATTTGCCACCGTATCTGGGAATGATGCTTGGGCTTGGGGTGCTGTGGGTAGTGTCCGAGCTGCTCAACCCCGACATGGATGAGAATTTGAAAAAGAATTATACCGCAGCCCACGCGCTCAGCCGGATAGACATGCCCAGCGTGCTCTTTTTCCTGGGAATTCTGCTTGCCGTCGGAGCACTCCAATCCATGGGGTCCCTGGGCAACTTTGCGCAATACCTCAACGATACTCTGGGCGACAATAGGATCATTATCACCCTGATCGGTATCCTATCCTCGATCGTTGACAACGTTCCTCTTGTGGCCGCCAGCATGGGTATGTACAGTATGGAAACCTATCCTCAGGATCACATGATTTGGGAATACCTGGCTTACTGTGCGGGAACAGGCGGAAGCATCCTGGTTATCGGCTCTGCAGCCGGGGTAGCGGCCATGGGTATGGAAAAAATTGATTTTATCTGGTACCTGAAGCGCGTCAGCCTCCTGGCCCTCATGGGTTATTTCGCAGGTGCGGCCGTATATCTGCTGATGGGTGCATAGGCCCTGAAAAACGTCATAAACTGATAGCAAGCGGGAACGAATCCTTAATAAAGGCAAAATAAGTTGCGAAAGCTCTGCGCGATCCGGTTAATTTTGCCTTTCTTCGAGTTGCATTTATGGCCTTTGATATTTTTCTGACGCTGTTTTTGGTATTCCTGAACGGCTTTTTTGTTGCAGCTGAGTTTGCCATCGTCAAAGTTCGCTCCTCCCAGATTGCGCTACAAGCTGGAACCAATTCGAAAAAAGCAGCCGAAATCATTATTGAAAACCTTGACGGATTTCTCGCCGCGACACAATTGGGAATAACCCTGGCTAGTCTCGGACTCGGCTGGGTTGGCGAAGGCGTTGTTTCGGAGATCATTCGCGAGCTTATGAGCAGCCTCGGAATCGAAATGACAGAAGCAACTGCGCACCGGATAGCAGTGCCCGTGGCATTCATTACCCTGACCATTCTTCATATCGTATTTGGAGAACTGGCACCAAAGTCACTGGCAATCCGCTATCCAACGTCTACAACGCTCACGGTCTCCATACCGCTGCGGGTCTTCTATTTTGTCTTCAAACCGTTTATCGCCCTTCTCAACGGCTTTGCCAACTTTATACTGCGGCTGCTGGGCATCCAACCGATAAGTGAGGGTGAGATTCACTCCGAAGAAGAACTACGACTCATTATTGCTGAAAGCGAAGAAGGCGGTGCTATCGAAAGCAGCGAACGCGAATTAATCCAGAACGTGTTCGACTTTGATGACCGGATTGTAAAGCAGGTCATGGTGCCCCGTATCAAGATTTCCGGTATCAATTGTACAGCCTCCCTTGAGGAAGCCATTCAGATTCTAATGAAGGAAGGCTATTCGCGATATCCGATCTTCGACAAAAGCCTTGACGAAATCAAAGGGATAGTCCATTCGAAAGATATCGTTCAGCACTACATCAACCGCACGAACAAAAGTCTTCTTGACATCGCGAAACCGCCATACACTGTAACTGAGAACAAGCCTATCGATCATCTGTTACGCGAGTTTCAGAAGAAAAAAGTACAGATGGCGATTGTCATCAGTGAATACGGCGGCACCATCGGGATCGTTACGCTTGAAGATATCCTGGAAGAACTCGTAGGCGAAATTCAGGATGAACACGACCACGAAGCGCAAATCGTTGTTCAAAACGGCGACACCTACAGAGTAATTGCCACGTCTTCAATTCACGACATTAACAAGTCGCTGGACGTGCCGTTACCGGAATCGGAAGACTACGAAACGCTCGCAGGACTTCTTTTAATGGTAAAGGGTTCGGACCTGCAGGAAGGTGAAGAATTCACGATGGATCGGTATGTCATCAAAATCATCAAGATGAACAGCACCCTTCCTGAATTGGTGGAACTTATCCTTACCGACGAGACTAGCCCGAAGGCCTGATTATTTTCTCATCAGCTCACGAAGGGCAAGTTCAAGCGACGTTTGTGCCACACGTTTCGGTGATGACAGCTTCTCGCGAGTCCGCTTCAAGGCGCGATAGATCGTTTGAGAGATGTCACTGAAAATTGCCTCATCGTCCATAGACACTTCATTTTCCATAAAGTAAGCGAATACCCTTGCCATTCCGCAGTTGGCGATAAAATCCGGGATAACAGCAAATTTTTCGTCGGCATAAAGGCCTACGGGTCCGAGGAAGATTTCGGGATCGGCAAACGGTACGTTAGCGCCACACGACATAACTTCAAGTTTGCTGTTGATCATTCTGTCGACCTGCTCACGGGTAATCAATCGCGACGCCGCTGCAGGGATGAAGATTTCGAAATCGAGGTCCCAGATCTTTTCGTTTGCCGCGCTGAAGGGGATTATCTCCGGCGCCACAAGCTTGTTTGCCTGTCTGTTCACCACAAGATCCGCGATCTCCTGAAGAGAAAATCCTTCCTGTCGGATGACACCGCCATCGGCCGTGATGATTCCAACGATTTTTGCGCCTGCCTGTGCGAGGTAGAATCCCGCCGCCGCCCCCACGTTGCCCCAGCCCTGAACGACGACTCGCTTTCCTTCTATTGAGCCTCCCCACAGGTTGTAGTAATGACGCAACGCCTCGGCCACACCGAAGCCAGTACACATATCCGCCACGCGGTACTTCTTATTCAGCGAAGGTGTAAACTTTTCATCTTCAATAATTTTGACCACCCCCTGCCGGAGCTGACCAATGCGGTTTACTTTCTGCGGTTCCGTGGGCCTGAAGTGCCCGGTGAACACACCTTCCTGCGGATGCCAGATTCCCGCGTCTTCCGTGATGGGAATTACTTCATGGATTTCGTCGACATTAAGATCGCCACCTGTGCCGTAGTAATACTTCAACAACGGCATCACCGCTGCATACCACCGTTGTAACACTTCGTGCTTCCGCGGATCCTCAGGGTCGAAGTTTATTCCTGATTTCGCTCCTCCGATCGGGGGCCCCGAAACGGTGAACTTGACTTCCATCGTTTTTGCAAGCGACTCGACTTCACGTTTATCGAGCCCCTTGCGCATCCTTGTACCACCACCCGCTGCTCCTCCGCGGAGTGAGTTGATCACTACCCATCCTTCAGCTTCTGATTCACGATCCTTCCATTCAAAAACAATTTCAGGTCTCTTGTTCTCGAACTCCTTCAACAATTCATTCATATCTGCTATTTAAATCCAATCATCACACCGCCGCTGGAGTCGCTGATTGCGCCAGTGACACTTTTATACGTATTGACCTTCCCGAGAAAGCGCAACACGCCCAGAAATCCAAATATCAAGGCTTCCTTAAAATTAACGACGTCGTCATCGGGAATTACAAGGTCGGCGCGGTCAGCACAATGCTCCAGAAGGCGCGTCATGAGGAACGCATTATATGCGCCGCCTCCGGTAAAAAGAACGGTCTTTACCCGGGGTTGAATCACAGCTTCAATGATTTCGATGGCCGTTGATTCAACACACGTTGCAAGTTTATCCTCCAGACTGAGTTCTTTTCCATCAAGTAATGGCACCACGTTACTTTCAAATATCTCACGACCGAGTGATGTTCGTTTCTTCTTCAACGGCTGATACACGCGGCGCAGTTGCTTGAGCAAAGACGGGGCAATCGTACCGCGGGCTGCGCGTCCACCGCCGCGGTCGAAACGCTGACCTGTTGAAGCCATCAGATAGTTAAACGCCATATTACAGAAGCAGACATCGCAGGCGATCCGTATGCGGCCCTCGTCGCGGGAAATGTTAGCGATGCCTCCGAGGTTAACACAAACGTCGTAATCCTGAAACAACATCTTGTCACCAGCAGGCACGAGAGGCGCACCCTGTCCGCTTAGTGCAACATCGAGGCTTCTGAAATCAGAAATAACAGGAACGCCGGCATGTGCATAGATGGCGTTTCCGTCACCAAGCTGAAACGTCATCTTGCTCTTCGGCTGATGAAAGATGGTATGGCCGTGAGAGGCGATAAAGTCGACACGCGACAGACTATTCCTCGTGATGAATTCCTTGCATTGCTGACCGAGGTAAGTGCCATACGCACCATGAAGGATAAGCAGATCCGCTGCTGAAAGCGTATGCGCATTAGCCAGGGCTTCATGCCACTTTTTAGTATATGAAATTGTTTCAGCATGGATGATTGTAAACGTCCATCCTGCTTTCAGGAGTTTGTACTCCACGCAGGCGATGTCGAGCCCATCGAGTGAAGTGCCTGACATCATACCAATGACCTTAAATCTGTTCTTCATACTTTTGTACCCTTTAAGCCTGCGTCGACAGGGACCACCGCAATGAATGTTGTAATAGACCACGGCAACAGCGCCGCCAAAATAGGCATTTTTGAGAACGATGTGCTGCACAGTCAGCACAGCGCGAAAAATTTGCCCGACTTAGAGGGCATACTCAAGAACTATTATGGAGGTAATCTCATCATCAGTTCTGTGAGTGGCGTGCACTATGGAGACTTCGATGCGGGCGCATTCCGGAAGGTTGTTATTCTTTCGAAGGATACACCGTTGCCTATCAAGAACGGCTATCGTACGCCGGAAACGCTGGGTATGGATCGCATTGCGGCAGCGTGCGGCGCCTGGCAGCTTTTTCCAGGAAGAAGTAGTCTGGTAATTGATGCGGGAACGTGCATAACGTATGAATTAACTGCCTCTGAGGGCGTATATCTTGGCGGTGGTATTTCACCGGGGCTCGAAATGCGATTTCGGGCGATGAATACGTTTACGGCCAGGCTGCCGTTAGTGAAGCCTGTCGACAATCCTGAGTTAACCGGCGCGACAACGACCGCCTGTATGCAGAGTGGTGTGGTGTGGGGCCTGGTTTGCGAGATTGAAGGCATAATTGACAGGTACACCGAAAAATATCCTGATCTACAGGTCATTTTGTGCGGTGGGGATGCCGCTTTTTTTGAAAACAAATTGAAAGCCTCCATATTTGCGAGCCCTGAAATAGTACTCATCGGGTTAAACAGTATTTTATCTCATAATGCCAATCTTTAAAACGTTAAGACTTCTCGTTGTTTGTTTATTGCTTGCTACAAGCGCTTACAGCCAGGCAGTTAGGTCACCTTTCAGCACTTTTGGGATTGGCGATTTATACGGCGACTATCTGATTCAGAACCAGGGTGTCGGCGGAATGGGTGTCAGCCAGCCGCAGTACTGGCATGTAAACAATCAGAACCCGGCCTTGCTGGTGCACAACATGGTTACGGTATTTCAGGCGGGGATAGTGGGTGAATCCAGAACGATTCGCGGCGATACCCTTAAAGAAAGCAACCGTGGCGGAAATCTTAATTACCTGGTTACGGCATTCCCTATCATTCCACGAAACAACTTCAAGACGAACTGGTCTACTGCTCTCGGCCTGATGCCCTATAGCACGGTCAATTATGGGTTGATTTACACCGACAGATCGCTCGATACTAACGGGAATCCGTTGGATACGGTGAATGTACGCGAATCGGGAAGCGGCGGGTTGAATCAGTTCTATTGGTCGAATGGCGTCAGCATCACAAAGAACGTCTCAGTTGGTGTGAAGGCGGCCTATATCTTCGGACCCCTGGAGACGAATCACGAGAATGCTTTTGTCCGGCAGTCAAATTCATACTATATTCAAATTAAGGAAAAGACAAGCGTGAAGGACTTCATGTTCACCTTCGGGCTTGCCTATGGCGATACCATCCGCCGAAACTACGGCTATCACATTGGCGCTACGTATAGTCCAGCGTCGCGTCTGAACGCAAGCAGAAGGGCGGAAATTCTGCGGTATATTCCGTCCAGAACCCAACCTGTGGAAGGGGACACCATTTTCACGCGCGGCGGATCGATGGAGATTCCCGCATCAATGACGTTTGGCGTTTCATTCTTCCGCGTTAACCGATGGATGCTCGGAACTGAATTCAGTTATCAGGACTGGACCGAGTTTAAGAGCATTACCCCTGAGGATGAGGGACTTGGAGAAAGCTGGAGAGGCGCAGTAGGAGGTGAATTCATACCAGATGCCTTCGACGACAATATCCTCAAGCGAATCACTTACAGAGTTGGATTAAACTACGAACGATACCCTTTTATTGTGAACGGCAATCAGGTTAATGACTTTGGCATTAATTTTGGCTTCTCTATTCCAGCAAACCGCTCAAGCCTCGATATGGCCTTTAAAGTAGGAAAGCGAGGCAATCAGGGAGAAAATATTTTCGAAGAAAATTACTTTAAGGTATACTTCGGAATAACCTTTAACGACAGATGGTTCATTAAACGAAAGTTCGACTAACACAATGAAACGAAAAACACAGAAAACCGTTTTTGCCGGCGCACTGGTATTGCTCTTCATGATAACCTCAGGTGCTGCTTTTTCTCAATGCACAGAAGTGGTATGGCCTGAGAGCCCTGAACTGAGGGCAAAAGCCGAAGAGAGCAAAGTTCTATATGAAGACGCCATTAAAACGGGACAACTGGCTGAGTTGAAAAAAGCTATCAAGCCATTCAACTGGATGGTCGAAAATGTGCCCAATCATCATATCAGTCTTTATATCCAGGGAATCGAATTGTTCGACAAGCTCGCAACGCTTGAAAAGAACGCCGACAAAAAGAAGGCTTACATCGACTCCCTGATGATCATATATGACCTGCGTATCAAAACGTGTGGTGACGAAGCCAACGTATTCAACCGCAAGGCGCTGTCATTTGTAAAGCACAACGCCAATGCACAGCCTGTTGAGACGCTTGAAATCCTTGACAAAGCGTTCGAAATGAATGGCAATAACATTCTTGAATCGACTATCGTCCCATATTTCCATGTAGTAAGACTGAACTTCCTCAACAAGAAGGTTAGCGAAGACGATGTTCTGACCCGCTATGACAAACTGATTGAAATAGTTGACGCGAAGATTCAGGATGCGCAGAGCAAAGGCAAACCTGTTGACAAGCTCCAGAAGATGAAGGAAGATCTGGAACAACTTCTCCTTAATACCGTCCCCATCAATTGTGATATTGTTCGGAGCAAGTTTGTCCCCAAGTTCAAAGCAAACCCTAACGACATCGACATCGCCAAGAAAATCTTCACTTTCATGCTGAAGGACAAGTGTACTGACGATCCGGTGTGGCTGGAAGCTGCCGAAGCAGTTTATAACTCCGGTGAGAAAAACTGTGGTCTTGCCAAGAACCTTGGTATCATCCACCTTTCTAAAGAAAACTACGATAAGGCAGAAAAATTCCTGAAAGAAGCTCAGAGCATCTGTACGGAAGGTAGCGACAAGGCCGAAATCCTGCTTTACCTGGGAAGCGTTGAAGCGAGAAAAGGTAATCGCAGTGGCGCAAGAGAGTTTTATCGCCAGGCTGCCGCAGCTGATGCCGGAACTGCGAAGCAGGCATACGAAAAAATTGGCGACCTTTATCTGAACAGCTTCGACGTTTGTAAGAAGCTCGAGAGCCGGGTTACAGACCGCCTGGTGTACCTGATCGCGTACGACTATTACGCAAAAGCCGGTGACAGCAAGAAGATGGCGATTGCCAAGGATGGCTTCCCTTCAAAAGAGGAAATCTTCACTGAAAACATTGAAAGCGGAACAAAGGTTACTGTAGGTTGCTGGATCCAAGAAGCCACAACAATCCGTACGCGTGATTAATCTGCCATAAACGAACTTTAAAGGCCATAGGTAGCTATGGCCTTTTTCTTTTGATATGAAATACCATTGGGTTTGCATAATTATCCTTCTCGTCGCTATGGCCTGCAGCAATGGTGAGCTGCAGGAACCGCTGGAATACACGGGGCCATTGAGCGAAGCGGAAGACGTCGAAATGTACTATAGTGACAAAGACGTAGTGAAGGTGAAGATGATGGCGAAACTGCTTTATGAATACCAGTCAGGAGACCGCGAGTTCCCAAAAGGAATCTACATTGAATTCTTCGACGAGTTCGGCAAGCTCGAATCCACTTTGAAGGCCAATGAAGCCTATTTTTTCAAGAACGAGAACCAGTGGCGCGGCCGTGGGAATGTGGAGGTCCGCAATGTTCAGAAAAGCGAGCAGTTAAATACCGAGGAACTATTCTGGAAACCCGGGGAAAAGCGGATCTTTACTGAAAAGTTTGTCACCATCAAGCAACAGAACGACGTTATTTACGGCGAAGGTCTTGATGCAGCTGAAGACCTTTCCTGGTACACCATCACCAAACTTTCCGGTCGTCTCGAAGTCAACGAATAATGAAACTTGCGGATATCCTGCTCCTGGGGCTCACCCTTGCCTTTCTGATTATCGGAATCGATCAAAGCATCGTTCTTGGATTTTCTCACGCATACTGGGCATTTATGCTTGCCCTGATTACTTTTTTCTGGTTCACATTGCGAAAGTCGCGCAAACCTTCAGCCCCTGCTCCCAGGAACGAAAAACCATCGCGCCGGTCGAAGTAGAACGGCTTCATAGCGAGGCATTTCCATGCCGGAGCGCAGATGTTTGGCTTTTTTGAATCTTAAGTTTTTCTAATAACTATTACCGGTTAAATTTGCGGTCTTTAAAAAATTAAACTATGGCATTAATAGGCACGCTGCGCAACAAAATGGGCACCTGGGTGGTGGTTTTTGTATTTGTTGCCATTTCGGCGTTTGTATTGGGCGACCTTTTCAGCGGGAATTCTAATATCCTGAGCTGGGGTCAGAGAACCGTTGGCGAAATCGCTGGCAAGGAAATCTCGATCGATGAATATCAGGGCGCCATTCAGGAGCGGGTGAACAGCTTCATCATGAGTAATGGCTTTGAACCAAACGAAAGCCAGATGGTCGGTATCCGCCAGCAGGCCTGGGATCTTCTGATCGCGCGCCATGCCGTCACGCCCGAATATGACAAAGTCGGCGTTGCTGTAACGAATGCGGAAGTTACCGATATGATCAGCGGTAAGAACATCTTCGAAGGGATCAAACAGTCGTTTATCAACCAGGAAACTGGTGAGTTCGACCGCGCGCAGCTTGGAAGCTACCTGAACCAGCTGCAGTCAATGCCGCAGAATTCGGAGCCATATATTCGTTGGCAGCTCTTCCAAAGAGACCTTAAGCCGTCACGCGAACGGATCAAATATGAAAACCTGCTGTTGAAGAGCAGCTACGTAACCAAAGCCGAAGCTGAGCGGGAATACCACCTGCAGAACGACGTAGCTGAAGCCAAATATCTGTATATCCCATATCACGCTATTCCGGAGTCTGAATCCGGCGTAACTGACAAGGATTACCAGGATTTTTACAATCGCCATAAGGAGCGCTTCAAAACCGATGGAAGCCGCGACATTAAGTACGTTGCCTTCACCGTTGAACCTTCAGCAGATGACTCACTGGCCGTGAAAGAGAACCTTGAGCGTGCGGTGAATGAATTCAAGACTTCTTCCAATGATTCAATTTATGCTTCCAACAATACCGAAGGCGACAATCCTTTCGCGACGTATCACGTTGGAAACGTTCCGTCATTTATTCCTCAGGATCAGTTAACCGAAGGCAATGTAATCGGTCCGATCCTCGAAGGCGAAACGTATTATGTTGTTAAGGTATCCCGTGTCTTTAATGACACGACGTATGCCGCGCGTGCACGCCATATTCTGATTCGTCCTTCCGACGACACGGAGGCTGCGAAGAGGGAAGCACGTGAGCAAGCCCGGACGATCCTCAAAGACATCCGTGGCGGAGCAGATTTTGCGGCGAAAGCACGTGAATTCGGAACTGATGGAACCGCATCCCGCGGAGGTGACCTCGGATGGTTCACTACCGGTCAGATGGTGCCTCCGTTTGAAAAAGCCATCTTCGGAGCGACGAAAGCAGGCCTCCTCGCCGATGTTGTTGAAACAGACTATGGTTTTCACATTGTTGAAGTCACCGAGCCAAAGACCAACAAAGCATATCAGCTTGCTATCGTGGAGCAACAAATTCTCCCCAGCGACGAGAGTCTGAACGACGCCTACCGCAAGGCAGAATTATTCGCATCAGGATTGTCGGGCGTTGCTGAATTTGAGCGTCGCGCAAAGGAAAGCAACATCCCCGTGCTCGAAGCGAAGAATGTACTCGCTGGCGACCGTCGTATTGGCGCACTTGGCGATGCAAGACAAGTTGTTCAATGGCTGTACAGAGATGCTTCCGTCGGTGAAGTATCTGAAATCTTTGACCTGACGGATCAATACGTGGTGGCTGTTATGACCAAAGAGATCAAGAAAGGCTATCGCCCGCTCGAAGATGCGAAGGCTGAGATGAAAGGTGAAGTAGTGAAAATTGCTCAGGGACGGAAAATAGTTGAGAAACTAAAAGGCACTTCAGGAACGCTCGAAGAGATCGCCAGTGCGTTTGGCAACGATGCTAACATCTACTCAAATAGCGACATCCGCCTGAACAGCAATGCGCTGCCAACAGTTGGATTTGACCCTAAGGTGGTTGGCGCCGTGTTCGCGCTGGAAGATGGCAAGCAGAGCGGACCTATCGAAGGTGAAAATGGTGTGGTGATTATTGAACTTCAGAATAAGACGGTTGCGCCTTCGCTGAATGACTACGTTGCTTATAAGGAGCAACTGGCAGAAAATAGCTTCTCACTAAGCAGTATGAGTATTCTCGAGGCTATCCGTGAAGCGGCTGACATCGAAGACAAACGCTACAAGTTCTTCTAGACGATACGTAACTCACTGGAAAACGCCTTCCTGCACGAAGGCGTTTTTTTTTTGACTCCGATACAGGCATTTTGTTTTAATTTTAATTTCTCATTCAACTTAACGCTGCACAACATGGACCCGCAATGGATGGAATCATTTCGTGAAAAACTGGACAAGCATTATGTGTGGCCATCGCTGTACCTGTTCAAGTTTATTGTTCCAACGGGGAAGGAGCAGGAAGTGAAAGACCTGTTTCCCCGCCACACGACGTCAGATAAGCTTTCGCGGCAGGGAAATTATACCAGCCTGTCGGTGGAGTTGATGATGCCGTCGAGTGAAGCTGTGATTGCGGTGTATGAAAAGGCATCGCATATTGAAGGAATTGTCGCTTTATAAAAAACTCAAAACTGACTTTAATGAGCTGGAAGGAAGTCAACCATTCTCTGGAGCGGGAATTTAAATTCCGGGATTTTACCGAAGCATTCGGATTCATGACAAAAGTCGCGCTTATTGCAGAAAAAATGAACCATCATCCCACGTGGACCAACACCTATAACACGGTGAAGATTTCATTGTCCACCCATGACGCCGGCGACGTGGTCACGGAAAAAGACCACAATCTGGCTCGTGCGATTGATGAACTGATTAAATAAGATGGAGAAGTCTGACATGATCTATGGCACCCGGACCGTTATGGAGGCCATTAACGCGGGGAAGCCGATCGAAAAAATCATGATACAATCCGGGCTGAACAACGACCTGATCAAGGAACTTGTCGGACTGGCGCGCACGCACAAAGTACCGGTTTCCTTTGTTCCTCAGGAACGTCTGAAACGTCTTTCCACGAAAAACCATCAGGGTGTAATCTGCCTGATGTCGGCGGTGACTTTCGGTTCGCTCAACAATGTTGTCCAACAGGCTTTCAGCGAAGGCAGGGATCCGTTTTTGCTAATCCTGGACCGGATCACCGATGTCAGGAATTTTGGAGCAATAGTCCGAACTGCCGAATGTGCGGGTGTCGACGCCATCATCATTCCTGAAAAAGGCAGCGCGCCGGTAACCAGTGACGCCATGAAAACCTCGGCAGGGGCGCTGAATCACGTTCCGGTATGCCGGGAACGCGACCTTACCCATACGCTCAAGTTTCTTCGCGACAGCGGTATCCGGATTGTAGCCTGCACCGAGAAAACGAAGACTTCCCTGTACGACACATCGCTTCAGGGGCCCATCGCCCTGATCCTCGGTTCTGAAGAGGATGGTGTTTCACCGGAACTACTCAGGAGCGCCGACGATCTCGCGAGAATCCCTCTGCGCGGAAAGATCGGATCCCTGAACGTTTCGGTCGCCGCGGGAGTAGCGATTTACGAAACAATCCGCCAGCAGCTGCAGACCAGGAGTTGACCTGCTGTTTATGCTCCGCAGGAGGCAAGTTCTGCTTCAACTTGCTTGCGGGCTTTTTCATCGGCTTCGTACATTTCAAAGCCTTCTTCCTGATACTGGTTGAACAGATCAAACCACAGCGCTAGCTTTTCATCCGTGCACTCGTCTGAGATTGCGTTGAAGGAAGTGAATGCGGGCTCGATTTCATTATCGGCAGACCGAAGATCGGGGGCGCAGCTTGCAGCCACCAGGCCACACGCAAGCAGGAAGAGAGTTTTTTTCATATTGCTGATCGTCAACAAATATGTCCACGATCAGTATTTGATGCCAGCAGATAATGAAAAATTAATTTTTTACGGGAGAATCTTTTACCGACCGCGATTATGGCAGAAGGAAATTGAAACATTTCCAATGAAAGCGTTCATCCGATTGAAATGCGTTGCCGATTCTCAGAACTGATCAACACTCGCCGCCGAGAATGACTTGGCGTATCGATCGGGCATATTCCCGTTTAACATTGCACCCTTCTCTACCGACGGGTAGATCTCCTCGAAGGTTCTGACTTCGTTCATAAATACCCGGCGACTGATCTGATGGCGGTTCATCTTTCGCGGGTTGTCGATTCCAGCAGCAGCGAGTAACTCCACCAGACTCTCAACAGTGTGTTTGTGGTAATTGGCAACCCTCACCTTTTTGTCGGCGATCACAAGTCCGGCGGTAAGTGTTGGATCCTGCGTAGCCACACCTGCAGGGCAGGTGTTTTTGTTGCATTCAAGCGCCTGGATACATCCCAGCGCCATCATCATCGCGCGGGCACTGTTGCAAAAGTCCGCGCCCAGCGCAATGGCACGTACCAGATGAAATCCTGTAAGGATTTTCCCCGACGCATTGATCTTGATATGATGGCGGATATCAAGCCCGTTAAGCACGTTTTCCACGAAAGCCAGGGCGTCGAGGAGGGGCATGCCGACGAAGTTTGAAAACTCCGGTGGCGCGGCACCTGTTCCCCCTTCACCTCCATCTACGGTGATGAAATCGGGATATAAGTCGAGCTCGACCATCGCCTTGCACATTGAAATGAATTCACTTTTTCGTCCGATACAAAGCTTGAATCCGACGGGCTTTCCGCCTGACAGTTCACGCATTCTGTGAATAAACAGGACCAGCTCGCGGGGTGAACCGAATGCGCTGTGGTATGGTGGTGAGTACACTGTAGTATAAGGCTGAACCCCTCGGATAGCTGCGATTTCAGGAGTGTTCTTCTTGCCAGGCAGGATACCGCCATGTCCGGGTTTCGCTCCCTGTGAAAGCTTGAGCTCGATCATCCTGACCTCGGGCCGGCTTGCGTTCTTCTGGAATGCCTCCGGTGAGAAGTTCCCGTTTTCATCGCGAGCTCCAAAGTAACCTGTGCCAATCTGCCAGATCAAATCGCCGCCATGCTTCAGATGGTAAGGTGAAAGTCCACCTTCGCCTGTGTTATGCGCGAAGTTCCCCAGTTTCGCGCCTGCGTTCAGGGCCTCGACGGCATTCGCACTGAGCGAACCGAAGCTCATGGCTGAAACATTCAGAATGCTTGATTCATAAGGAACCTTGCAATCCTTGTTCCCGACGACGACGCGCGGGTGGTGGTTGAGTGACTGGAAGTCTAGAGGTGTAACCGAATGACTCATCCATTCATACCCTTCAGCATACACATTCAGCTGAGTGCCAAAGGGCGTTGTGTCGATTTGTTTCTTGGCCCGTTGATAAATGACGGACCGGTCGATCCGGTTGATGGGAGCTCCATCGGTGTCGTTTTCCACGAAGTATTGCTGGATCTTCGGACGCATATCCTCAAAGACGTAACGCAGTCTGCCGAGAACCGGAAAGTTTCGGCGGATGGACTGTTTAGTCTGGAACATGTCAATGAACCCCATTATTATCAGCGGTCCTGCGACCAAAAACAGCAAAAGGATGTCGATCCAGAAGTATGACCAGATGCCTAGCCCGACCACAGTGAGGATGCTGGCGATCACAAAGATTTTACGCATACGGATAGGAATTGCAACCTAAAGATATACAAAAATGCCGTCCGGATTTTGCGAACCCGGGGTAGGTACTGACACAGGTACGCTTGATAAAACAAACTTTCAATTCTTCTTCGCAGCCGGGAACGAAACGTATTGTTTTGTGTTTTAACTTGGCTTAAATCCATGCAAGAAGTTCCTTACCTGATCCAGCAGATCGACTACGAAACCACCTTTACGGTTTTTGATCTGTTTGCCGTATTCATGTTTGCCAGTGCGGGCGCATTGTCGGCCATACGCAAGCAGTATGACATAATCGGTGCATTGCTTCTGGCTTTTGTTTCAGGTCTTGGCGGCGGGCTCATCCGCGATGCCATCTTTATTCAGGCCGGTCCTCCAAAGGCTGTCCAGGATTGGCGTTACCTCTTCGTAGTACTACTTGCCTTTCTTTTATCGCTCATGTTTCACAGCAAGTTCAGCAAACTTCGCCGTACCACGATGATTGTTGACGCGCTGGGTCTTGGAGCCTATGGTATCGTAGGATCACAGGCTGCCCTTCAGGCGAACCTGGTTCCTCTGGCCGCCATCCTCGTGGGCGTTTTCAATGCCACGGGCGCAGGCCTTATCCGCGACATTATGATTCGCGAAGAACCGATTATTTTCAAACCAGGACAGTATTATGCCCTGGCGGCAATCCTTGCATGCAGCATCTTTGTCGGGCTGGTTACCCTCACTACGGCGGATCATACCTTCGCTGCGATATTTGCCACGAGTGTAGCCTTTGTGGTGCGACTCCTGTCGGTGAAATACAACTGGCAAACGAAGGCCGTCGGTGGAGGATTGAAGTAGCCCCCATTTGGTTTGTCTGCCGAATTGACTAATTTTCACTTCTCCTCCAATACCCATGGTAAGAAAAGTATTTCTGGGCCTTGTCATTCTGCTCGCACTGATTCAGTTTTTCAGGCCCCAGAAGAATGAAAATTCCGAGATTATCACGCTTGACGACATCTCTCGGAGTTATACCATACCCGATACCGTACACAACATTCTGGTCAAGAAGTGTTACGACTGTCATAGTAATCACACCAACTATCCCTGGTATTTCAACCTCCAACCCATTGCATGGTGGTTGAATGACCACATCCGCGAGGGGAAAGCCGAGCTGAACTTCTCAGAATTCAGCAATTATCCTGAAAGGAAAGCGATCCATAAGCTGGAAGAAATCGGCGAAGTGATTCACGATGGAACGATGCCTTTGCGTTCCTATACCCTGCTGCACCCTGATGCTGTTATTACGGACGAAGAACGTGAAGCGATTAACGCATGGCTCGCGACTTTCAACATTGTGGTAAAAACGCAGAACAAGCCCTAATTGTACACCACAAATCCAGGCGGTCTGACAAAGATTCCACTGTACTTGATTCTGACATTGGCGGTAACCCTGATACTGAATCTTTCAACACCGGCAACGGTCGTTGGAAAATAAAATCCCCGGACCTCAATCGTGCCGAAAATCAGGTTTTCGTTTCGTACACGTACACCACCGGTAGTGCCCCAGTAAAGGTTCCTTCTGATGATATCGGGATCTTCCTCTCTCCTTTCAAAATATGCAGCCTCAAGTGAGAGAAAGGGTGCAATGCGAAATCCAAGAAAGCTGTGACGGGTGAACACCGTTGTTTCGTTTCGAAGAAAGACGCGGTGAAATCCGAACAGGCTGTCAGCGCGAAAGCCAATCATTTCATTATTATTCAACGTCAACAATTCGCGCACCCGTGGATTAAAGCTACGCGCGTATCCACCCTGAATCAAATGACGAATCCTCGACGACTTGATGTTATACAATTTTGAATAATAGGATCCTTTTGCATAAAGCACCCCATCCTCCATGATATCTCTGTTGAAGAATCCGCCTGCACCCACTTCGATGTCATAGAATCTCCCTGCCGGCCTGACCACTCGCCTCGAAGCGGAGGATCCAACATAAAGTCTTCTCAACCCCATGTCTTCGGCCCAGCCTGCCGTCACGTTTATTGTTTGTCCATAGGGCACGTCCTCCGTACGACCGAAGCCATAGATATAATTTGTCTTATAGAAGTTTTGATTATAGAATGTGAACTCGGCGAGGAGGAACTTGTTGTCGTTGTAGATCAGACGTTGTCGTTGATCTTCCTGAGAAGGTTGCCGACGGAAGTTCTGTTGAGCGTAACGCAACGCAACGAAATGCCGGTTTCGGTCCTCAATTTTATTCTTGATACCGATGTTGTAGCCAATCCAGTAATCCTGCACATCATAGCGGTATTGCCTGAATAATGAATCGGGTGTTTGAAAGACATTCTGCGACCAGTTCTCGCTGAATTCGACACCACCTGCCATCCGCGAATACGGTGACACCAACGGACGGTCCAGACGCAGGAAGAATGCATATTCGTTTTCTTCACCTGCGCTTCGCGCCGTATTGAGTTCAGTGTATCCCGCGGACAGGTTTATCAATGTTCCGCCGAGGCTGGACTTGGTGAAGAGGAACCCTTTTCCCACAATAGGTGATCTCTCAGCATCGAAAAGCATTTCACCCTGCACGCGCTGTCCCCAGCCTCCGAGGTTGGCGTCATAAAGGCCGATGGAAAACGCATCGACACCTCTTACGCGCGCATGGCCTCCGAGGCTGAATACGTCACGCGTCATGACTTCGACGTCAACGGAGTCGGTACCTTGAACAGGTATCACTACAATCTTGCTGTCCATGATGAAGTCCAGATCCCGCAGGTACCTTTCATTATCGGCAAGGCGATATGGATCAAGGGGACGGTTTGCGCGGAAGAAAAGGTTATCGCGTATTACACTTTCACGCGTGTCGCTATGGAGGGCATTGGCGAGCTTGGTAATCCTGTTCCTGACTGTCTTGGTCGAATCGTAAATCGATTTTTCGAATCCGACGCGACGGATGTTAATGCGACGAATGATTTTCCCTGAATACTGGCGGAAGGGGACTTCACTTTTTACGTTATCCTCGGCGAGGTCGTTTTTGCCATTCGTTGTCACCGCGCTCATGATCTCGCGGGCGACCCGGTTATCAAGGATCTTCATGGACGAAGTGTCCTTCTTCTGGGCGATGGCATGGAAGACTCCTGTAACACAAAAAAGGGTGCACAAGATTGCCAATCTTCCGATCATCTCAGTTACGACTTACTATCGTGAAATTTAAAAACTACTGCCAGCAATTCAAGACAACAAAAAAGCCCGCCGAAAGGGCAGGCTGCAAAGACTGTTCCTGTTGGATCAGGCAATCGCTTCTACCGCTTTGACCTCGTCGGGCATCATTCGCACAAAAAGGTTTTCAATGCCGGCTTTAAGCGTAATCGTGGAAGAAGGGCAACCGCTGCAGGAGCCCTGGAGCTTAACTCTTACGATTCCATCCTGGAAAGAGTGATACGTAATTGCGCCCCCGTCCTGCTCTACCGCTGGACGGATATACTCATCGAGGATCGCCTTGATCTTCTTAATGCTTTCGGTTTCCTCCTCTTCAACGGCCGGCTCAGGCCCCTCAACTTCAATTACAAAACGGCCTTCCTGGAGGTAATTTTTGATAAATTCCTTGAGCTCATGCTGAATTTCGATCCATTCCAGCCCCTCCTTCTTGGTAACGGTGATGAAGTTACTTGCAAAGAAAACCCGGTCGACGTACGCGAAGCCGAAAAGCTCTTTCGCAAGCGGTGAAATTCCGGTGCTTTCAACGTCGGGGAAGTCGAAACTGAGCCCCTCCGGCACCAGCATTTCGTTTACCACAAATTTCAGTGAATTCGGGTTCGGGTTCGACTCCAGATAGATATGAACATGTTTGGGAATAGGCTGAATCATTGGTCGTGATTAAATCAAATTGAAGAACAAATTTAATGAAATATAGTTCGCAGCACGAGGAATCACCCATTATCCATGAATTCCGAACCGTTCCGCAACCTGTGTTTTTGATTTTTCGCTCCGAACTATCATATTGTTGCGTCAACGAACGATTGTAAACCACCTGAACCTCTCAATGGCTACAAAAAAGAAGTTACCGCTATACGGAAAGATCCTGATAGGAATGTTGCTCGGGCTCATTTGGGGTTTGAGCGCTCAGAGCCTTGGACTGGTGGAGTTTACGATGGATTGGATCAAGCCTTTTGGCGATATCTTTATCAATTCCCTCAAGCTTATCGCAATTCCGTTGATTGTTTTCAGTCTGATCGACGGCGTTTCCAATCTCAACGATGTATCCCGTCTGTCGAGAATGGGCGGGAAGACGATGGGTATCTACATAGGAACAACTATTCTGGCCGTGTCGATCGGGCTGGGCGTAGTCAACCTGTTTCAGCCGGGTAAGCTTCTATCGCCCGAAAAACGCGAAGAATTGCGCACCGCATACGCGTCTGAAATGGGACAGCGCATCACCAAGGCCGATGCTGTCACAGAGACCGGCCCCCTTCAGCCTCTGGTTGACGTGGTACCCAGCAACTTTTTTAATGCCGCGTCAGACAACGGCAACATGCTTCAGATCATCTTCTTCGCCATCCTTTTTGGCGTTGCTATGATCCTGGCTAAACCTGACAAAGTGGCCCCGGTCAAGGCGTTTTTCGATGGGGGTAACCATATCGTCCTCAAAATTGTGGACATCATCATGAGTTTTGCTCCCGTTGGTGTGTTCGCACTCCTGGCCAGCCTGAATATCGACTTCGAGTTGATTAAGGCACTGGGAGGCTATGCCGCGACGGTTATACTGGGACTGGGCATTATGGGCTTCGGTGTTTACCCTGCCATTCTCAAGTTCGGTACCCGGCTACCGATCCCAAAATTCTTCAAGGGCATGCTCCCAGCCCAGCTTCTGGCTTTCTCGACGAGTTCGAGTGCTGCAACTCTTCCTGCTACCATCGATTGTGTCGAAAATAAATTAGGCGTCTCCGAGAACGTATCAAGCTTTGTACTGCCTCTGGGGGCAACTATCAATATGGACGGGACCAGCATCCACCAGGCTGTCTCCGCTGTATTTATTGCGCAGGCCTTTGGAATTCCTCTCGATCTCAATCAACAGCTTACCATTTTGCTTACAGCAGTGCTTGCTTCCATCGGAGCAGCCGCAGTACCCGGTGCCGGGATCATTATGCTGATTATTGTTCTTGAGGCCATTGGCCTTGACCCCATGGGGTTAGCTCTGATCCTGGCCATTGACCGCCCCCTCGACATGCTGCGTACAGTCGTAAATGTTACTGGCGATGCTACGGTGGCGACTGTAATCGCAAGCAGTGAAGGGGAACTCCTGCCTGTGACTGATGATGTCTCTGCGGATTAGCTTTCGAGGCGGGAATTTTTGGCGCGGAGTATCGCATCAGCAAGTACGAGCGCTGCCATGGCTTCAACGATAGGTACCGCGCGAGGCAAAACGCATGGATCATGTCGACCCTTTCCGGAGACGACAGCCACGTTACCGCTCTTGTCTACGGTTTGCTGATCCTGCATAATCGTGGCTACTGGTTTGAACGCCACGTTAAAATAAATGTCCTCCCCGTTTGAGATGCCTCCCTGAATACCTCCAGAGAAGTTGGTTTCTGTGCGAACGCGATCTCCCTCTATGTAGAACCGATCGTTGTGCTGTGAACCGCGGAGACTTACACCTTCAAACCCACTGCCGTATTCAAAACCTTTTACGGCATTGATGCTGAGCATAGCCTTTCCCAACTCGGCATGGAGCTTATCAAAAACAGGCTCACCAAGTCCCACGGGTGTGCCTTTGATAACACATGTAACAATACCTCCGATAGTATCGCGGTCGAGGCGTACTTCGTCGATGAGCGCGATCATTTTTTCAGCCGTCTCGGGATGAGGGCAGCGAACGATATTGCTCTCCGTCAGACTCAGATCCAGCTCACGGTAATGCGGAGCCTGTATAGGACCGACTTTCGACACAAATGCCTGGATGGAAATGTTGTAGTGGCGGAGGAGTAGCTTCGCCACGGCACCTGCGGCCACGCGTGCTGCGGTTTCACGGGCGGAAGATCGCCCACCACCACGGTAGTCGCGAAAGCCATACTTGGCGTCGTAGGTAAAATCGGCGTGCGATGGCCGGTACGTTTCAGCGACATGGCTATAATCCTTGCTGCGCTGATCCTGGTTTTCGATGACCATCGCGATAGGTGTTCCTGTAGACCGCCCTTCGAATACACCGCTTAATATTTTAAACTCATCCGCCTCCTTGCGCTGCGTTGTGATTTTAGACTGACCAGGTTTGCGGCGGTCAAGTTCTGACTGAATAAAAGCCTGGTCAATGGCCAGCCCTGCAGGGCAACCATCGAGAATGCAGCCGATAGCGGGACCATGCGATTCACCAAACGTTGTGATGCGGAAAAGATGTCCGAAAGAATTGCTCATAATCCGTAATAGCACGCAAAATACTGAGTCTGGTGTTAATACCACCAAAAAAATGTGGCGATGAATTATTTCTTGAACAACAGCACCAGCGAGGTACCAACCATCAGCACCAGAAAACCATGGAACCACCAGTGATTCTTGTCTTCCGAAGCAACCTTCTTCAACGTGTTGTCAGCTGCGCTGATTTGTTCATAGAAGCTTCCCGGATCCTGCGAATCAATGACTTCATTCTTCTTGCTTTCGCCGGTGATGTACACGGTAAGATTGGAGTGGAGCGTGTCGTAACGTTGCTTCTGGGGACTGAAATAAATCCATCGGAAGTACGGCGCAAGCTGGTATTGGCCAGGCTCACGCGGTATCATAAAGTATCGGAACGCTTTCGTGCCAGTAACCCGGTTGCGACTTTTGCTCAATTCCTGGCGTGAACTGGGCTCGTAAATTTCCAGAACCCCATCCGTCTTGACCGTAGGCTTCGGCAGGGAGGCAATGTTACCCTCCCCAACGATATTGAACTCGTACGCCGCGCTTTGCCCGGTCGTAAGATTAGTATCCATCATCCGCTCATCGAGGCGATACTCGCCTACGGCAACAACGTTCTTGAGGGGATGCGGAGGAAGATCCTTCACTTTGACGGTGACAGGTTTGGAGAAGTATGATTTGATTGACTCCTGAGAGTTCTGACGGAAGAAAGACGGATTTTTCGCCACCTTGAATTTGATCATGTCGAGCTTGACCTGTGGAAATTCGATCGGCTGAGCATTAAACGGGTAAAACATCGCCTGATAGATCTTGTAACGAACAAAGGGTCGGCCGTTGATATTCACTAACTCTCCCTCGACATTCTCGATCTCAAAATTCTCCTCCCAGCAACTGCTGGGCTTCAGTTTCTTGAGTATATCTGAGAGCTGCTTACTCAGGTCGTACCAGCGAATGGTGGCAATGTTATCCTCGGGGATATAAAATGCCAATGTAGCGTTTACACCTTCGCCGAGATATACTTCTTTTTTGTCCGTGGTCAGCGAAAGGAATGCATTGTCTTTTACGTCCACGAATTCGGGTTCTTCATCTCCAAAGAAATCCATGGGCCGGCGGTTATAGGCGTTAGGCGCGGGAGTGCTTTGTGTAGCTGCATTCACCGTAACCGTCTTGCCGTCGACTTTCACCAGCTGATCGTTCACCTTCAGGCTGATCGGAGGAATGGTGATAGTACCTGTTTTGAGCGGGTGATAGTTCTGGATTACACTTTGAACCGACGTTACCTTGCCATTGACCAACGAAGTATAATTCCGTGATGCAAACGATCCTTTGCGAAACCCTTTGATGTCGGGGAAGCGATCGTAGCTCTTCAGCGGCGTATTGTATACCGTGATGGCAAGCGTCCACGGTTCGTTCTGGGCGATCTCATTCGGCCCCAGACTGATTTCCACCTTCTGACCAAAAACACTTCCGGCTGCAAAGAAAAATATAAGCACTAACAATCGACGCATATAGAAAAGCATGTCCCTCAAGTTGACGCGCATGTAAAACTACGAAAACAGATTTTTCTTGTTCAGTGACCTTCGATTCATCGGTAAAAAACAGACCTTAAAGGTCGATCTAATTAAGCTGGTCGCTTCGGATAAACAAAAAACACGTAAACTTGAAATCAGGATTTTTGGAATACTGAACATTTTTTTAACTTAACACCTGTTAGGCAAACTTACTTTAAAAAACCCATCATTGCTTATCATGTTGAATTATGTCAAAACTGTGCTCACTAAAGTGAGTTTTGACGCTCTTCTGTTTGAGAAAGAGCTGAAAAAAGCGATCCGTTTATTGATAGCGGACGAAGTGAATGATCTCCGGAACTGGTGCTACACCAGGTTTGGGAGTGTCCATGAAGCAATCTTAAACCGTTGCTTTGTGGTTTCTTAATTATGCGGTTGTATGACCGATAGAGCCCCCGCCAACTCAACCCAGGCGGGGGCTTTATTTTTTAAACCCCCTCCCCCCAATCACGTTAAAGAAACCATGAACAGACTGCAAATCAGTCGCTTTCCTGCAGAAGCATGGGTCTGGGTTCTTGGACTCCTTTTCCTTGCGCTCCAGGACCCCCATGCGGCCCAGCATTTCACAATATGTCCGCTGGCCAATATGGGCTGGGATTTTTGTCCCGGATGTGGCCTCGGCAGATCAATAACACTGCTCTTCCACGGGATGCCGGCTGCCTCCTTCAAAGCTCACCCTCTTGGCTTCTTTGCAGTTGCCGTACTTATCCATCGAATTTATTCACTCACCAAAACAACCCTGACTTACCATGGCAAGAATCATTGATGTGCTCCCCGAATTAAGTGGAGAAGAAATGCTGTTTGTCCAACAGATCATAAAAGAATTTGACGATGAAAAGGCGCGCACCTTCGCTTCCGTATATCGCAGCCGCAGGAGAGACCCAACACTCATTCTCGTCCTTACCCTTCTGGGATTCGTAGGCTTCGCTGGTGTGCACCGCATGCTTACCGATCAGATTGGAATGGGCATTCTCTACTTCTTCACAATCGGCCTGTGCTGGATCGGTACTATCGTCGACCTGGTAAACTATCAGAAGCTTGCTTATGACTATAACATCAGGGTCGCACGTGAAGTGTCTTTGCTGGTTCAACCCTGACCGTCACTTACAAATTTGATGTTTCGAACCAGCCCCGAATAGCCCGCCCGTTTTACGGCGGAATTTTTAAACACCTGGCGGAAAACCTGCTCCGTCATTTCAATCCATTCTGCCTTCGAAAAACCTTCCAGTGCAGGATGTGGTTGAAATGATGGTTCGTTATGTGGCTGGGAAAACCGGTTCCACGGACAAACATCCTGGCAGATATCACATCCGAATATCCAGTTCTCGAACTTCCCCTTTACTTCCGATGGAAGTTCTTCTTTCAGTTCAATTGTAAAATAAGAAATACACTTGCTGCCATCCACGACGTAAGGCTCTGGTATCGCATCGGTCGGACATGCATCCATACAGGCAGTGCAGGTTCCGCAGTAATCCTTAACCGGGCCATCGGGTTCGAGGTCGACGTCGAGAATCAACTCCGCCAGGAAGAAAAAACTGCCGCGTTGTTTATTCAATAGGAGACTGTTCTTGCCTATCCAGCCGAGACCACTTTCACGAGCCCACGCGCGCTCCATTACCGGAGCCGAATCCACAAAGACGCGCCCGCCTACTTCACCAATCTCAGCATGAATTCGCTTCATGAATTCAAAGAGCTTGTCTTTGATCACAAAATGGTAATCCTGACCGTAAGCGTACTTCGCCACCTTGAAACTGCCGTCCTTCGCGAGATCTTTTGACGGAAAGTAATTATACATCAGCGACACCACCGACTTGGCACCCGGCACTAAAAGGGTCGGATCTAATCGCTTATCAAAATGATTTTCGAGATAGCTCATCCGTCCCTGATTACCGCGCTTCAGCCATTCAGTGAGACGTGGTGCCTCCTCTTCCAGGAAACGCGCCTTGGAAATTCCACAGAACTGAAAACCTAACTCAGCGGCTATGCGCTTGATAATTTGTGAACGGATTGACTCGTGCATGATATCCGGACAGCGAAGTCCTGAAACACTAAAGGTAAAACGCCTGAAATAGTTTCATATTCCCAGGCGCTCGCGTTTGGTCCATACTTCGTCGATAGGATCGCCTTTGCTGCTCAGGCCCTTGTGTCGCCAGTTGCCGTCTTCGAGCGAGAAATCAAATTCCAGCGACTGGCCCACTCGGCTGTTATCGCGTGAAAAGAACTGGATGTGTTCCGTATACTTTCCATTTTCAGTTGTATACGTTCCACCTCCGGTGCCTGAAAATTCCTTTGTCTCTACATTGTAGGCGATCCACTGGAAGCGCGTACCAGAGAGAATCTTCATTGTACGACGTGCACCCGGTGTCATCTTCTGCATTCCATCACCTACCATACGACCAGTGATGAGCCACGCGCCGGCAAGTTTACCAGGTTCACCCGCGTCGAGGCGCGCCCACTCTTTAGGCTTCGTATCATTGTGGAAAAGCGACACTGTTAACTTCGAACCTTTGAGCGTGAAAGGATTTTTCGATTCCTTGCCGACCTGTTCTTTGTCGGCGGTATTAAACTCCTCAGTCAAAACGACGTTCTTTCCGTCAACGCGCCATGAACCTCCACGCGTATCGATAAACTTCTTTCCCTCCAGGTCGTAACGCGTCACCGCATAATGCCCCGGAGTGAATATCGCAGTAGTAGTTATTTGTCCTTCGCGGACCTCCCAGGCACCGGCGAGGTTTTCCGCCTGATTTGAATGCAGCATAAACCCAGTACATGCCAGAAAGAAGGAAACAAGAATTATTGTCTTCATAGTAGTATACCGTTTACATTCAAGATACAGGAAAATTCCTTTTGGACAGCGGGCGAAAATTAAGGCGGACAAGCCGCCCTTGATGCATTACCAGAGTTGATGAGGATAATCGCCCCGATCGATAAGCTCTTTTATCCGACGGCTTACTTCATCCTTATCTTCCTTATAGGTCACGCCAAACCAAATGTCTCCACCGCCAAGAACTTTGACTTTGCCCTTGCCTTCCTGAATCATTCGGTTAACGAAGAGCGGAATAAAGAATTCGGACTTGATGTTCTGGTGATTCTCTTTCAGGAAATCCATGAACATAGCTTCTGCCATGGCAAACATGTCCGGCTGGAACCCCCAGAAGTTCATTGAAGTTGGCGCATTGGGTGAGAGTTCGAGATCGCCATCTTTTTCTTTTGCGATAATCTTGTCGCCGTCTTTTACAATGGTAGTGCGCTCCACGACAGATTTGAGATAACCCTGGTCATCGACTTCGCCCACACCGCGCGACACACTACCGTGGTCGGACAAAACCCTGCTAAGCGTGAACCCCACCATTGCGTGTGCGCCCTTGGTATCGGAACTGAAGAAATCCGAGATGGATTGAAATGCATTTCTACCGTAGAAGTCATCGGCATTGATGACGGCATAGGGTTCATTGATCACATTTTTTGCGCAAAGCACCGCATGCATTGTACCCCACGGTTTGGTGCGTTCGGCGTTTTGATATTCAGTGGGAACGATCTTATCGAGAGACTGGATGACATATTCTACTTCGACCTTTCCGTCGAGGCGTGATCCGAACTTTTCCTTAACGATATCTTTGATTTCCTCGCGAACGATGAATACGACTTTGGAGAATCCTGCGCGGATGGCGTCGAAGAGGGAGTAATCCATGATCGTTTCGCCATTGGGGCCGAAGCCGTCGATTTGTTTGATACCGCCATAGCGGCTACCCATGCCGGCGGCGAGGACGACGAGGGCCAGTTTTTTTGGGGACTTTTGTGCTGCGTTCATTTGCAATTCATTTATTTACGCTATATTTAAACCTATTGTGTGCGCCAACATCCGCTAGAAAACGCGTTTATTCATCGAATAGACAGTTCAATGCGCAACGGGGCTTTTAACGGATTTGCGGCCAAAAATAGGTTTTTAACAGTAAAGCTGAACAAAAAAAGCTAAGCCTTTATGCCAACGAATACCAATACAATTTCTCAGCAACGGAACAGCTATGTATTTCCAATGATCATCATTGGAAGTCTCTTTTTCATTTTTGGATTCGTTACGTGGCTGAACAGCGTATTGATTCCCTTCCTTCAACAAGCCTGTGAGCTTAACGACTTTCAGGCGTATCTCGTCACTTTTGCATTCTACATCTCCTATTTCGTGATGGCGATACCGGCGTCAGGTATTCTTAACAGGACCGGCTTCACGAAGGGTATGTCAATAGGCCTGGGAATCATGGCCATCGGCTCCCTTATCTTCATTCCGGCGGCCATGACGAGATCATACATCCTGTTTCTCGTAGGCCTTTTCGCTCAAGGCAGCGGCTTGACGTTACTTCAGACGGCCTCGAATCCGTACGTCACGGTACTTGGCCCTATTGAAAGCGCTGCGAAACGCATCAGCATCATGGGTGTCTGCAATAAAGTTGCCGGCATGTTGGGGATCGTGATTCTGGTCGAGACGCTCTTCAGTGATACGAAAGAACTCTCGGCAAAAATTGCCACACTCAGCGGAGCGGAACTGGAAACGGAACTCGACCTCCTTGCGCAACGGGTTATCGTTCCCTATGTTATCATTACCACGGTACTAACGGGCCTTGCCTTGCTGGTCCTGAAAGCCCACCTGCCCGAAATCAATCCGGAAGAAGACGAACAAACAGCGGATTCTGCAACCTCGATCGCGAAGACCTCTGTATTCCAGTTTCCTCACCTCGTGCTGGGCGTGCTCTGCATCTTCGTATATGTGGGCGTTGAAGTGCTTGCTATCGACTCATTAGCGTTGTATGGAGTATCTCAAGGATTTGACCTTGCCACGTCAGGCAAGTTCGGAATCTATAGTCTGGGTGCACTGATAGTCGGCTACTTCGTGGGCGTTGCCACCATGCCCAGGATTATGTCGCAAAAGACCGCCCTGGCAATGAGCGCATGTCTGGGATTGCTCTTTGTGGTCCTTGCACTTTTGACCGAAGGCTGGGTGTCAATCGGATTCATCATCATATTAAGCTTTGCACATGCATTCATGTGGCCGGCGATCTGGCCGCTTTCGCTTCACAGCCTCGGGCGTTTTACCAAGATAGCGTCAGCATTACTTATCATGGGTATCGTCGGGGGTGCATTGCTGCCTTTGGTGTACGGCGCGCTGGCGGATGCATGGGATCGTCAGACGGCGTTCCTGGTGATGATTCCCTGCTACCTGTACATCCTCTTCTTTGCTTTAAAGGGGCACAAGGCGGGACGGGGTTAATCAATCATATGGCCGATAGGAATAGCGAAAGAACTTCTGCCCCGAAGTAAGGAAATTCAATGCAGAATTGTGTTCAAATCCGAATCTGAGATAAAGTCCCTCTTGATCAAGATCGACCTCCGTCCAAGTCTGGAGCTCAGGTCTGTAAATGTTGAAATAATGAAACGCTCCGAATACAGGCTGGCCCTGAAATTCAAAAGCATACCGGACCGGCTGAGGATCATGATGTTGAACAATATCTTCCCAGGAGTTCAATAACAGATTGTAACGTTTGCTCAGGATTGTTCCAATAGAAGGTGTCGTCTGAAAATAATATAAGTTTCCGATAACCGTTCCTGCTGCCCCCATGCCGGGCAAGGGCGCATCATTGTTCACTACACTCCATGTATCTGTTCCGGGCTCATACTGGAAGACTTGGTTATCATGAACTACAAATCCTTTTCCACCGTGAGTAAAACCAATTGGCTTGCGCCAACCTAGCACGAAGGGAAAATCGTTCTTTCTAACCCAGTTGTTTTGGGCGATTTCATACATCCAAACGTCGTTGAATTTCTGATACTCGGCCGTCTCTCCGGAAACAACGTACAAATTATCATTCAGGATAAAAGACGCACTGTTCATCCTGGGAACTCCCTCAAAGTCTTTCAACTTACGCAAATACTGACTGGAAACTTCATACGACGTAAATCCCGGGTCAAAGTCATTTCCAAGCGTCTTAAATACCGCTCCATTATGAAAATGAATTACACTCCCATCGTTCACAAAATAAGATGGAGGAAGCTGGTGCGCGATCCAACGAACCCGAAGTCTGTCGTCAGCGGCAATGATATGGCCACCTACTTCGAGCTCGACTAAAGCTTCGTGCACTTCCAAGTCAGACGGAACAAATACCCTAAGCTCATTATCTGAGAGCGTTTGAACATTCGCATCATGTCCACCGATGAAAACGCGATTATTCCCGTAAGGATGAAAATACTTTCCTCGTAAAATAAACGAATCACCAGCACGATCAACAACGGCGTCGAACGATACAATCTCCGGCGGTACAAGCTCGAAAGGATCTTTAAAAACCATGACGTTCCCTGCATGCGTGACACGAATCTCAGATGACGCCCCAAGGTCGTATGGGGCCCGAACAACGATTTCGTGGCCTGAAACTGAAATTATCTCCGCTTGCTCAGGTCCAAAATAAACAGTTATCTCGTCACGACGTGGCGTAAGACCTTTAAGCGTTACCGTGACCGGCTCACCGAACGTCCCCAGTAGCGGAGCGATTTTTTCGATCTCGAAAGCCTTGACGACAAATTGAAGATCAGATTCAACGAATTGCTCTGCCGATTTCACTCTAAGGCCTAAAGCCCCCGATAAAAGTCCCTCTGGAACCTTGCATTTGATAACACCTGCCGATCGCGAAATTACTTCAGCCTCAACCTCTCCGAAAAATACTTCACTTAGCTTCGGATGAAAATATTTTCCCTCAATAGTCACCTCATGACCCGGTTTTCCTTCCAACGGTTCGATGGATGAAATTATTGGTGCCTTAAGTTGGATCGAGTCTGAAGCAAACCCAATATTGTTTAATACTGACACTGCCACTTTGCCTTTCGGTCCATGGAAATCATGAGGCACACGTACCTTAACCTCATTCAATGAAGTTGAGATCAAGGGGAACGTAAGCCCATTTGCTTTTACTGAAATATTTGGCACACTCAGAGAAAAGTTCTCGCCTCGTATCACCAGCGTGTCTAACCATGTCGCCTCTTTTGGTTCAAAGGAGTGAACTACGGGACTTTTGCTCCCCAGGCTCCAAAAAGCCTTGATCTCCCCATAAACGGTGTGCGTCGCTGTCTTTGCATATGCCCACACATAGTACGCCCTGTCAGGTATCAGATCGTGAGTTACAACAGCCTCAAACGGACCTTCTCCGGAAGCCGGCCCGAGATTAATTATGGTTTGTGTACCATAATAACTTTCATTAACAGACCACACAAACCCTCTTTCTGTTATCGGATGCGAATTGTCGCGAATCTCGCCTCTGAAAAGTGCACCTTCCGCCGTTATCGATTCAACATCAAGTGTGCGAACCTGTGGGAACGCTCGCTTTTTCTCTTCCTCTTCTGCACATGTCGCCAGTAAAACACCAAGAACGATAAACCAGTAATGATTTCTTACCTTAGAAAAACAGACCTGCATATAGACCAACGTTTGTCATCTTCAAAGAAAAATTGGAAATAGCCACATCTACTGTTGGCGTCATCTTTTCACATCGGATCTCCAAAAATGCCTTTCGCCGGTGCAAAACACGGGTTTGTACACCCGCCCCGGCCCATAGACCGATCCTGGCATCAATAACATCCTGAAGTGTACGTGAATCTGTGGTCACGTTTGTGAACGTCTCAATTTCCCTCACGTAACTAAACGTCGACGAAAGCACAAATGCTTTGCTCACTCCCGCCCTCACATATACCGATGTTCGTTCAGGGTCCATGATGTAGTAACCTACTCCAATGGGCACACGAATCATCTTAAACTCCAGATCGTAAGTTGAATAGATGTGCCGTTGTGGATTTAACGACTGCTGCACAAAGACCTCTCCCTCTCGTGTACCATAGCGCGCCTGCAGATCGAAAAAAAGCCGCTTCTGAAACGCAGAGGTTTTCAATGTTAGACCGATTCCAATGGAAGGATGAAACGTCGTAGGCATCGGCACCTTATCGTTCACTTTCATGTCTGATTTATCAGCACCCACGATAACAGATAATGCCAGTGTACTACCCCGTGACAAATCGCGATAAACCAATGGCTGAACCCGATGACACCGGTTATAGTTGTTGATTAGATTCCGAAGACTTGTCTCCTCATACGACGCATTTTCAGCGGAAATACATCCCTCGAAGAATTTCTCCAGCACATCCTTATAATATCCGCGATATTTTTCTCCGGCCGATGATTTATTACGGGAGCTGAGCAGCTCATATACTTCACCATTTTCACGAATGAAGAACCGATCCTTACTGACAAACAAATCCATTCTGCCGCCAACGAGCTGGCGAACGAAAAGATGCTGCGTTGCACCGTCGGCAACTGGAACGACTAATGATGCTACACGCGTGGAATAAGACAATCCGAACACTTTCACCTGGTCGGGTGTATAGACCACCTTCTTGCTGCCTTTTCCGGACTTAAACTTGACCTCACGCGGATTGCGATACTCGTTGAATGACACGAAACCACTGATGGAATCACCATCGGACTTAACTAAATAACCCTCCTTAAACTGACCATACAGGTCAATGCAGAGGACAAATGGCAGGAGCCACAGAATAAGAATTTTGCACATAACAAATTACCGCTAAACAGACGACCGTAAGTTACCAGTGATTTGTGAAAATTCCCAACATCTGACAACACAAAAAGACGCCGCATTTTCCGCTAGACACTACCATCAAAAAATCTCTCATAGTTGCCTGATTTTCAGAATAAAGAAAAATTCCCCATAACATTACACACAACGCCAGGGGTACTGGCATTTTTGTAGATTTGGTTTAAACCTTCTTCTATGAGACCCCTGATCACAGCTATCCTGCTGGTAGTGCTATGCATTCCGGCGTTGTCACAATCTTACCAACACCTTCTCGCAGGCCCGGAATGGTTCGACGGAAGTCTGCTCCTTAACAACGGACACGAAATTAAAGGCCTGATCAAATACAACGACAAAACCGATATCGTTTCCGTAGAAAATGCGCGAATCTCCAAATCATTCACAGCACGCCACGTCAAAGGATTTGAATTCTTTGATGAGATCGCACAGAAGCAACGCATCTTCTACTCCGTTGAAACAGAAGATCGCGTTTATAAGGTTAAACGTCCACTGTTTTTTGAAGTACTCGTCGACCTGACCGACTTCGCCTTACTATCCAAGATCGCGCCCATTCGCATCGACAAGCGCGAGTACGCCACACCCGCGATGTTCAACCCTGCCACTGGCGGATTCAGCGCAGGGCGCTATTACGGCTACCCTTCGACCATATCACATACGGAAACACTATTCTTCCTCGACAGGGACGGAAAACTGAAGCCATTTCTGGAAATTCAGGAAAAGGAAATCGACGGAATGTTCGCTGATCGATCTATCGTGAAAAATAAAATCATCAATCCCGACTTGCTCAGGAAGTTCACGTCAGCACATTATTCACAACTTATCAGCTATGCAGAAAGGCATCAGCTAAGCCTGAAAGAGAAAGATGGATTGGTTACCGTACTAAATCACTATCGCGAAATAAGAAACTAGGCCTAGAGGCGGATGCAGATATTCTTGATGTCGGAGAAAAACCTGAGCGCATCCCATCCTCCCTCGCGCCCCACACCGGATTGTTTCATTCCACCGAAAGGCGTTCTCAGGTCGCGGAAAAGCCAGCAGTTAACCCACACGATGCCACTCCTGATTTCGGCAGCCACGCGATGGGCACGCGTGAGATTCTGCGTCCATAGCGTAGCTGAAAGACCATAGGGGGTACTGTTTGCAAAGGCTACGGCCTGCTCTTCTGTATCAAAAGGCATGATGGTAACCACTGGCCCAAATATCTCCTCCTGATTTGTACGACACGTTTCATTGAGCCCGGTGATCACTGCCGGGGAAACGAAGTAACCGTCATGGCATCGCCCCTCGCGAGTAATGCGTACCCCGCCCGTTAAGACAGTACCGCCCTCCTGTTTGGCCAGGTCGATGTACCCCAACACCTTTTGGATATGACCGTTCGAGACCAGGGCACCGATATCGGTCGTTGTTTCCAGCGGATCGCCCACTACCAGTGCGCGGGTTCGTTCCACGAATGCCTGTACGAACTTGTCGTACAGCGAGCGTTCAACAAATATCCGCGAACCACAAAGACAAATTTCGCCCTGATTGGTGAATGCAGACTTCACCGACGTCGTCAATGCCAATTCAAAATCGCAGTCAGAGAACACAATGTTCGGATTTTTCCCACCGAGTTCCAGTGAGAGCTTCTTGAACATCGGGGCAGCCACGGACGCAATCCTTTTGCCTGTAACCGTACCCCCTGTAAATGAAATCGCTTTTACTTCCGGGTGTTCTACAATAGCCTGCCCTGCCTTTGGTCCGGTCCCGTGAACAATATTCAGCACGCCTGCGGGAAGGTTAACGTCTCTGCAAATTTCACTCATCAGATACGCCGTCATCGGTGTGAGCTCAGAAGGCTTTGCCACGACTGTGCATCCTGCTGCCAACGCAGGTGCAATCTTCCAGGTGAACAAATAGAGCGGGAGGTTCCAGGGAGATATACATCCTGCGACACCTACGGGTGAATGACTCGTGTAATTTATAGCTTCACTTCCGGTGAGGTGAGCGTCGCCTGAAAAGTGCAGTGCTGCAGTTGCAAAGAAACGCATGTTTGCCGAGGCGCGGGGAATATCCATCCGCCGCGCGAGTGACACAGGCTTGCCGTTGTCGATGGACTCCGCCAGTGCGAGCTCATCGAGTTTACGGTCAATCGCGTCGGCGATGGCCAGCAGATAATTTGATCGCTCCGCTGCCGGCATCGCGCTCCATGCAGGAAATGCATCCACAGCCGCGGCAACTGCATTTGAAACATCGCGTTCATCGGAGTCCGGCACCAATGAATACGCTTTACCCTCAGCGGGATTGATGTTATCGAAAAATTCGCCTGATACAGGTTGACGCAACCCACCACCGATATAGTTTAAGATTTTCTTCATGTCACAAAGATCCTGTACGTCCGCCGTCGACTGGGATGTTTATCCCGTTGATGTACGCTGCTGCGGGGGATGCGAGAAATGCAACAGCAGCTGCTACTTCATGTGGCGCTGAAATTCTCCCTACCGGAATTTCGCGTTCCATCTCCTTTTGCGCTTCCTCAAATGTTATCCCGCGCTTTTCTGCATTTCGTTCAATAATTTGCTTCAGCCGTCCTGTCATGGTTGCGCCAGGTAAAACATTATTAACGGTAATGCCGAATGGCCCCAGCTCCACGCTTAATGTTTTAGCCCAGTTGGCGACAGCGCCCCGCACAGTGTTGGAAACGCCAAGCCCGCGGATGGGGATTTTTACAGACGTAGAGATGATGTTGACGATGCGGCCGAAGCCAGCTTCCTTCATCGCCGGCACGACAGCGCGGGTGAGGATCTGATTGCATAGAAGGTGCTGCGAGAACGCGGCCAGGAACTCCTCTTCTGAGGCGTCGATGGCGGGTCCGGGAGGCGGCCCGCCGGTATTATTTATGAGAATGTGGACCGCCTGCTTCGCGCAGTAGTCCTGAATCCGCTGGTGTACGTCGTCAGGCCTGGTGAAGTCGGCCACGAGGTACGTATGGCCGGCAGCGGCTCCGCCGATTTCTTCCAGCGTCAGCTTCAGCCGCGTTTCGTCGCGGGCCATCAACGTTACGCGCGCCCCCATGCGGGCCAGCTCGAGAGCCGAAGCTTTCCCTATTCCCTGTGTGCTTCCGCAAACCAGCGCATTCTTTCCGGTGAGATTCAAATCCATAGCCTTACATCATTGGTATGTAAATATAGGCGCATTCTTATTAGTTTTGACGATCTGTTTTTACGCACCGATTAACCCGAAACTAATGCCAATTCGCAGACCTTTTAATCTCAAACGCTGGATTGACGAAAACCGCGACATCCTTAAACCGCCTGTTGGAAACAAAAACCTCTACGCGGATGCCGGTGATTACATCGTTATGATCGTGGGCGGCCCCAATGCACGCAAGGATTTCCATTACAACGAAACGGAGGAATTGTTCTATCAGCTTGAAGGCGATATCAATGTTCGCATTCAGGAGGACGGAAAGCCCGTCGATATCCCTATCCGCGAAGGCGAAATGTTCCTGCTTCCGGGAAAAGTGCCTCATCGCCCGGAACGCCCGGCGAATACCATCGGACTCGTCATTGAAACGAAACGTCCGGAACAACACATCGAAGATGGCCTGATGTGGTTCTGCGACAACTGCAACAACAAACTGCACGAGTATAAATTCCACCTTGAAAATATTGAAAAGGATTTCCTTCCCCGGTTCCGCGAGTTCTACGGATCTGAAGATCTGCGCACCTGCAAGAAGTGTGGCACCGTCATGGAAGTGGACCCCCGTTTTGTCTGAATGCCATGAGAGGCCGCGGTTATTATACTTCTCCTGTTGGAGAACTGATGGTGCTTTCTGTCGACGACGCCGTCACGCACGTGCTGTTCAACAAGGATGAACGCAAGGAAGAGGTACGCACCGCCGTCATTGAGCAATGCATCCAGGAACTGGACGAGTACTTCAAAAAAGGCCGTAAGTTCTTCACCGTCGAATTGAAGGCGGAAGGCACTGAATTTCAGCAACGGGTTTGGACCGAATTGCTGACGATACCATTTGGCAAAACCATTTCCTATGAAGAACTCGCGGTGCGCCTTGGCGACATCAAAGCTATCCGCGCTGCCGCAGTTGCAAACAGTGTAAACCCCATCGCCATCATCATTCCCTGCCATCGCGTCATCGGAAAAAACGGTGAACTTACCGGTTATGCGGGTGGACTGGACAACAAACAATGGCTCTTGTTTCACGAAGGCTCCCTGATGAAACAACTATCACTTTTTTAACCATCGATCATGCACACTCAAACTCCCTTTGAAAACAAGCTTTCATTTGCTCAACGTCTGGATGAAAAAGATTCTTTGAGGGAGTTTAGGAATGAATTTCATTTTCCAAAGATTGAAGGCAAGGACGCCATCTATCTGATTGGAAATTCCCTCGGACTTCAACCGAAAAGAACGAAAGAAATTATCCTGGAAGAGCTTGATGACTGGGCCGCGCTTGCGGGTGAGGGACACGTTCACGCGCGACGGCCCTGGGTAACGTATCACAAGCTGAGCAAGAAATACCTCGCCGAGATCGTCGGGGCGGATGAAAGCGAAGTTGTCGCCATGAACCAGCTTACGGTAAACCTCCACCTGATGATGGTGTCCTTTTACCGCCCATCGAAGGAACGTTTTAAAATCATTGCCGAGGCCGGCGCATTCAGTTCCGATCAATATGCTTTCGAATCACAGCTGAAGTTTCACGGCATCGATCCTGAACAGGGACTCATTGAACTGAAACCGAGGTCTGGCGAATACACGCTCCGCTCAGAAGATATTGTGGCCTCGATTCGCGAACATGCAAATGAACTTGCGCTTGTTCTGATCGGCGGCGTTCAGTATTACACCGGGCAATTCTTCGACATCCCTGCGATCACCAAAGCTGGCCATGACGCTGGCGCGATAGTCGGTTTCGACCTCGCCCATGCTATCGGGAATGCACCCCTTCATCTGCACGATGATGGCGTCGACTTTGCCGTGTGGTGTTCGTACAAATACCTGAATAGCGGTCCCGGTGCAATCGCCGGTGCATTTGTTCACGAACGTCACGCCACCAGTTTCGACTTACCCCGTTTTGCCGGGTGGTGGGGACACAACGAAGAAGAACGCTTCAGGATGCAGAAAGGATTCAAGCCGATTTCCGGTATTGATGGATGGCAACTCTCCAATGTGCCGATCCTGCAGGCTGCGGCGCATCTCGCTTCACTGGAAATATTTCATCGCGCAGGAATGGACAAGCTTCGCGAAAAAAGTAAACTCCTCACGGGATATCTGGAATATCTCCTGGAAGAAATCGACCGCGACGGAAAGCACTTTTCGATTATCACTCCTAAAGATCCCGAAGCTCGCGGATGCCAGCTTTCCATTTACATGAAGACGGGAAAAGGACCTTTCACAAAGCTCATCAAGCACGGAGTGATCGCCGACTGGCGTGAACCTGACGTTATACGCGTTGCTCCAGCGCCGCTGTATAACTCTTTTGAAGACGTCTATACTTTCGCCGAAATATTCAGAAAAGCTCTGCATGAATAAGAGTACGTCACACATCGCGATCGCGGGCGGTGGATTGGTAGGATCACTGCTGTCTATCTATCTGAAGCGCCGTGGATATGAAGTAACCGTATTCGAACGCCGGCCGGACATGCGGCAGCGAAGTGTCGACGGAGGGCGTTCCATAAACCTGGCTTTGAGTGCACGTGGCCTCGTTGCGCTTGATGAACTTGGACTGGCAGACGCCATAAAGCGCATAGCGATTCCGATGCATGGACGCATGATGCACGACACGACAGGAAAGCTAACGTTCCAACCGTATGGAAAGCAGGGGCAGTTCATAAACTCGGTAAGCCGGTCCGACCTTAATATTGTCCTGATGAACGAAGCCGAAAGAGCTGGCGTGAAGTTCCTGTTCGAACACCGGTGCGTAAACATTAACCTGGAGACGACCGAAATCACCTGGGCGACAAATACATCGGCCCTTACCCCAGGCACCGCCATGGTGGAAAACACAGCCGCACTGTTTACGCAGAAATTTGATCTTATCATCGGAGCTGATGGCGCGTTCTCAGCAGTTCGCGCAGCGATGCAGTTTACCGACAGGTTTAATTTCTCTCAGTCATATATCGAACACGGCTATAAGGAGCTACACATTCCGGCATCAGCAACCGGAACGTTTCAGCTTGAACGCAATGCGCTTCACATCTGGCCGCGTGAGAGTTTCATGATGATCGCGTTGCCCAATCCCGACGGTTCATTCACATGTACGCTATTCCTACCTTTTAAGGGTGCTCGGTCTTTTGAAGCGTTACCTGATGATAAGGCTGTCCTTGAATTCTTCAGTGAGATCTTTCCTGATGCCGTGCCCCTGATGCCGACGTTAGTGAACGACTTCCACACAAACGCGACATCATCGCTGGTGACGATGAAGTGTTTCCCATGGGTGAAGAACCGCACTTTGATTATTGGCGATGCGGCGCACGCTGTGGTACCATTTTACGGGCAGGGCATGAATGCCGGTTTCGAGGATTGTCGGATTCTGAATAAACTTCTGGACGAGCATAACGATGACTGGGATAAGGTACTTGACCGTTTCCAGGAGCTTCGTAAACCCGACGCTGACGCAATTGCGGACCTGGCGATTGAAAACTTCATTGAGATGCGCGACCTGGTGGCGGATGAGAATTTTCTTCTTAGGAAGCGCATCGAGGCACGGCTGCACGAGTTGTTTCCCGATCGCTGGATTCCTCAATATTCGATGGTCACGTTTAATCCTGGCATCCGATACTCTACTGCGCGTGCCCGCGGACGTGAACAAAGCGCAATAATGGATCGCGTGATGGCCGATCCACAGATTCACGAAACATGGGAAGACCTCGACTTCGCCAGCATCGTGGCTCGGTTGTCCTAGGTTCCCGGGAAACGAACCTCATTCACAAAAGCCAGCAGATGCGTCGGTGAAGGCTATCATAATTTAAGCGCCGCAGGGATCCCCGGGAGGTATTCGAGGTATCTTCGGGAGGAAGTCGAGTCTACGGCAATATTGCGGCTAACTATTAGCATAGATATCCCAATTCCGGATTTCCAGAACTAGCATATACTTGCTAAATACTTGCGGTAATACTGCCGTATATAGCAAGTCCTGTCGAAGATACCTCGAAGAAACCTCGAAGAAGCATCGAAGTCATATACCTCCCCGAAAACCTCATCTTCCGTTGCTCAAACGGTTACGACGTGAAGGTCAGCCCTTCTCTCTGCAAAGCAGCCTTGAGTTTTGGGATCGCTGATGGACCCACACCGTGAAGGCGGAGAACCTCCTGCTCAGAGAATTCACTCAGCCTTTCCAGCGTCAGAATTCCGGCACTCTCAAGACCTCTTCGCGCCGGTGCAGATACGAGCGCAAGGAATTCCGCCTCCGGCACGCGTTCACTTTCGCATACCGGACACGTCGGACAATCAGATGATTTGTAGTACTGATGTCCCTTCGAACACGTCCGCAATGTAGCCCTACTCATCCTAGTCATTTTACAATAAACTGGTCGACATTTCAAGTAACTTCCGTAACACGCCCATCAATCAATCCAGTGAGAGCGGTGATTGATTTATTAGCGTCGAGGTGAAAACCAAACCACGCCAGTCCATACGGGACCAACACCAGAAATATCAAAAACCAGTTCAGATAATCCGAATCGTCAGCAATTAAAAAAACGACGAAAGCAACTAATCCACACAAAACAAACACTGCAGTAAAGGCAATGATCAATGGGTTCAAGGCGAGAGTGAGGGAAATCTCGGTAGCGCTGCCTTTTTCCGAAATCGTACCACTCATCTGAGGCGTCCATGAGTTTCGATAATTCTTATGTATCAACAACGCAAACGCATCGTCACTGACATGCCCCAGAAAGATATTGCGATCAACGCGAACAAAGTTCTTTCTTCGTTTGGGTCCGGCTTTCTCGCGCAGGCGTTTCACCACCTCTGCCTTTGGAAGCTTTGTGATAATAACATATTTCTGTTTGGGGAGGAGTTTCATAACCGTATGCTAACGTTGACTTATCAAACTCAATGCGGACTCAGGAGCAAGTCTTTCCCTATCCGTCTATATGAATCCGATACTGTTCATAACGCTCCAGTATCTGACGAACGTAATTCACGGGCTCCTCACATTTGCAGTACCCAACCGTTACCACCGGATCACGATAGTATTGCGGATCGGATTTTTTCATCAGCCACTGCTCTACATGCCCATCCCACTTCGTGGGATCCTGCCCGTACTTTTCAGCCAGCCGGTAGGCATCGATAATGTGTGACAGCCCTGCATTATAAGACGCGAGAATAAATTTCAGTCGCTCTTTCTGATCGGGAATCTTCTTATTCCAGTAATTTTCCAGGTACTCCAGATAACCCACACCTGCCTTGATACTTTGCGCGGGATCATTAAGATTAGTTGCACCAAATCGTTTGGCTGTTTCAGGCATGAGTTGCATTAGTCCGCGTGCACCGGCCCATGATTCCTCTGCGGGCAGGAAATGCGATTCCTGATAGATCAGCGACGCAAGTAGTCGCCAGTCCCAACCAAGCTTTGATGCCCCCTCCTTGATCATATCATCATAAGGCGACAGGTGACGGCCGCCCAGTGAAGAGTAGTCACTCTGAAGGCGCATCAGCGACGTTCTCGGACTCTTGTAGTATCTGTTGAAGATCACCATGAAGGTAGCCTCCTTTTTGATTGCCGTGAGCCATTCATTGATTGCTTCCTCCAGCTGCGGAGAATTCTTCCTTACCGCCCACGCTACCTGCCGCGGAAGTCCGACAACCGTGTTCACATGTATATTATCATAATAGGCTGCGTTCACCTGAGCAATTGTGTGATCCGCTATCGTGTAGTCGATTTCACCTGTAGCCACCTTGCGGATCAGTGCTTCTGATTCAACTGTAAGGGAATCCTCGCGTATGATGATTTCTGAACCCGTTTCATCCGACAGGTTCCGAAGGCGTGTAGCGTGTCCGGTACCTGCGATAACATACACCTCTTTGCCTTCAAGCCCGGTGAAGTCGTGAATAAGGCTGTCGTTGACCTGCTTGTACGTGAGCTTTCGCCAGTCCGCGGGCTTGCGCTGGACCAGCACCTGATACGTATTGTATTGTGGTCTTGTGAACGCAAGCTGATTCTTACGCTCCATGTTTATCGTCAACGGGAATGCGAGAATGTCGCCTTCGCCGCGGTTCAGCTGATCAATAGCCTGGTTTATTCCCGACGTCACGCGGATCTTGAGTGTCACCCCGAGGTGTTTGGCCAGCAGGCTAAGCAATTCGTATTCATAACCCATGGGAACGCCACGGTAGATGAAGTAGCTTATGGAGTTGTTGTCGACCAGGGCATTGATGTATCCGCGTTTTTTGATACCGTCGAGGTCGAGGTTGATTCGCGGTTCAGAAATAAAGACTTCCTCTTTGGGTTGGGTACAGCAGGTTACTACAAGGATTAAGACAACCAGAGGAAATTTGGTTCGAAGCCGCCGCATAGCAGCCATCAAAATAGCCAATCCATTTTAAAAATAAAAAAGGCCCCGAAAACGAGGCCTTTTTCACTATTGCAGCGCGTTTTTTAGTTAAAAATGTACCGCAAACCGAACTGCATGTAATATGTCGAAGTAATTGAGTTGTTGTCACGGAAGGTCTCTGAAACCGGCTTGCCGCGATCCGTCTGGAGGCGGAAGGTCGGCGTTACCCCACCATCCGGACTCAGCGCACTCACGTTGGTCGGAACCAGTAATGAGCTCGCATTCACGAGGTCAAAAGCACCCCATTGTTTGTTCAGGAGGTTACCAAAGTTGAAGATATCGATCGTGAACTGAAGCGTATTGCGCTTGTCTCCGATGTTGGTGAAGATATCCTGGATGAACTTGATGTCCACCTGGTTTCTCCATGGAAGCTTCGCGCCGTTGCGTTCAGCATACTGCCCTTTGCGCTTGCGCAGATAATCGTCCTGTTCGATGTAACGGAAGAAAATTTCACTCTGCTCCTCAGCCGTAACTATGTTGGGATTCTGTGCCGAACCGTAGTTATGGTCAACGAAGGTGATTTCACTTGCATTACGCGGAACATAGATCAGGTCGTTAGTCTGGCCATCGCGGTTGAAGTCAGAGCTGTAGGTATACGAGAACCGGCCCTGAATAGAACCTTCGTAGAACACCGACAGTGATGTACCGAGGTGTTGAAGATACTCCTTGCGGAATGTAAGTCCAGCAACGACACGGCTAGGCACCACGAATGAAGCATAGCTTAGTTCAGGGTTATTGGCTTCTCTCACGATAGGAGTAAGAGACCATGTATTAAGCAGCTGGTCACCGGAACCGTCATACGGAACTTTGGACTGGCTTTGTGTATATGCTACAAAACCTGAGAAGTTCTGACCGAATTGCTTTTCGAGTTTTGCAGTAACTGACCAGTAGTGGCCACCTTTTGTGTTATCGAGGTAGATAGCATTCAACGCACCGTTACCACCGGGAGTATTCGCCTGACCAGCGTTATCAAGGTAGTTGATAAACTTCTGGTTATTAGCCGCAGGGTAGATCGGGCGGTTGTCTGGATAACCTGGTACATTCAGTTCCTGGGGAGCAACAAGGTTTGCGTTGCGGCCAAGCGCTACGTTCAGGTCGTTGTTATAAATCACTTCAAGTGATCCAACAAAGTTGAAAGGCAGGCGCGCATCAACTGCGATGTTCGACTTCCATGTCTGCGGGAACTTGAAATCAGGATGTACCGCACTGATTGTGGACGGAATAGCCGTTCCAGCAGCAGGAGGCGTGTCAGGCAGGTATGCATACTTATCAGGGTTGAATGGTCCAGGAGTGTTCTCCTGACCCGAGAATGCCTGGGTGAACTGCAGCAGACCTGCGTCACCAGATTGTGCTACGATCCATACGGTAGGGACGCGTCCGGTAAAGATACCGGTACCACCGCGTACCTGAAGGCTGCGATCACCCTTAACGTCATAGTTGAAACCAATACGAGGGGACACCATGAGTTTAGTATCAGGCATTACGCCAGTATCAAACTTTTCGCCATTCGCAAATGTAAGTTGTGCCACCAGCGGGTGAGTTTTGATTTCAGGCACATCCGGGAATGAAGGCAGCTCAAAGCGGATACCTCCAGTCAGTCTGAATTTTTCAGACAGCGCCATCTCATCCTGGATGTATGCAGAGAATTGTCTGAATCCAACTTTCGGGAAGGCCTGCTTGTAACCTTCGTTCAGCGGGTATGTAATGGCATAGTTGATGGGCTTTTCACCATTCACGAAATCATCCCAGCTTTCAAACACATAGAAGCCGGTACCAAAACGCTGGAAGCCGTTTCTCGTATCCTGAATGTCATATTGAACACCCGCGAGAAGATTGTGAATACCAGAAGTCCAGCTTACGAAATCCACAAACGAGAATGATTCTACATCGCGGAGGTTACCGTACGTGAAAGGTTCATATCCGAAAGAGGTGAAAGGAGTTCCGTCTTTAAGGATATCAACAAACGGGAATTCGTTGCTGTCAGAACTTCTCGGATCGTTTTGATTCGTATACGTTGCTCTGAAGGTGTTGGCAAAGCGATTTCCGAAAAGGGAGTTTGCCTCTAGAGCTAATGAATAAAAATTCTGCTCCTGGTAGTAGTTCGCATTTTTGAACCACAGTGCGTTGTTACCACGGCGTCCGGCGCTCGATGCATAGTTGATACCTGAACCTGAAGTCGATGTACTGGGGAACGAAGGAGCCTTGCTTTCTACCTGGCTGTAGCGGATGTTCATCCGGTGATTCTTGTTGATGTTCCAGTCGAAGCGGGCTGTCAGTTTGGTGTTTTCGCTTTCAAAATCGTATCTGTCATAAGGACCGGTTTCGTAACCGTATGTCTGACGCAGGTAATTGCTGATAGCATTCAACTCATTAGCATGAGGGCGGGTAATGCTCGGATCGCTTCCGAAAGGACGATCATCCGTAGCTGCGAAGCTTTGCTGACCAGGTTGAATGGTATTCGTACGTTCTGCGTTGACGAAGAAGAACAGCTTGTTCTTAACGATAGGACCACCAAGTCTGAAACCGTAAGTATTTTCCTTCAGCGACTGAAGCGTCAGCGGTTCGTTGTCGCGAACTTTATTTCCCTGCTGAGCATCGCTGCGGAAGTACCAGTACGCTGATCCTGAGAACGCGTTTGTACCAGAGCGTGTAACTGCGTTGATCGCACTTCCGATGAAGGAAGACTGGCGGACATCATAAGGAGTTACGTTAACTGAGATTTCTTCAAGAGCGTCAAGCGAAATTGGAGAACCACCTGCGGGAAGGTTAGTTCCGATTCCGAAGGTGTTGTTGAAATCAGATCCGTCGACGGTGATATAGTTCTGGCGATAGTTACCTCCACCGATGGCTCCTTTGTCAGTGGAAGATGCCTGAGGTGTAAAACGCGTCATGTCGTTGATGCTTCGCGACACGGAAGGCATTGAAAGAAGTTCTTCTTTACCAATGCTTGTGATGGCACCTGAGCGTTCGCTGTTAAGGAGGCGATCGCCTGAAGCAGATACAACCACTTCTCCAAGCTGGGTTCCTTCTTCAGACATTTTAACATCGAGTGAAAATGCTTCACCGAGTTTAAGCTGAATGTTCTCGAAGGATTGGGTCTGATAGCCAACGAAGGTTACGGTAATTTTATACGGTCCGCCTACACGCATATTCACAATTGAAAAGCGTCCATTCGGATTTACCGAAGTACCGTACTGCGTACCTGAGGGTTCGTGGGTCGCGATTACGTTCGCCCCAGGCAGCGCTTCTCCGGAAGTGTCTGTGACGGATCCGGACAAACTCGAGGTCGTTACCCCTTGCGCCAACGCCGCTGCGGCGACTAGTTGCAAGGAGAAAATAAACAGTAGAATTTTCTTCATACTAGCTTGAAGGTTAGGTTGAATATTTGAGCCGCACAAAAATACCGGACTGCTGAGAATTAAGCTTTATTTAAGCTTTAAATATTTCCGAAAAGAATTAATGAAACGTTAACATTCCGAGCGGGTTTTGTCTCTAAAATTGACAGCCTTACAAAAGCAATAAGGCAGTCAACAATTCAATCGTTTGAATTCCGGATTATCAAAACTATTTTCACATCAACCTTTAAGACGCCTTTTTTGAATCAATAAAACACTATGAAAACTGCACGCGCTTTACTTCTTATGTCGGTGATGTTTACCATAACGTTTCCGCTCGCATCACAGTCCCTCAAAGTAATGACGTACAACATCCGTCTTGCAACAGAAAGCGATGGAATAAATGCCTGGTCCAAAAGAAAAGAGCGCGTTTTTGCCCTTTTGCAGAAGTATAGTCCGGACCTCATCGGCGTGCAGGAGGCTTTCGACCATCAGCTTAGCGACATCATAACAGCCCTTCCTGAATATGCATACGTTGGCGTAGGCCGTGACGACGGAAAAAACGGCGGCGAGTTTTCTGCACTTATATATAAAAAGTCAAAATACAAGGTCGAAGAGGAGAACACATTTTGGCTGTCGGAAAAACCAAACGAACCCGGAAGCAAAGGGTGGGATGCTGCTTATCCGCGCGTGGTTACGTGGGCCCGCCTGAAGGACCTTGAAACGGGTAAATCGTTCCTTGCGGTCAACACACATTTCGACCACGTAGGCAAGGAAGCCCGGCTTAACAGTGCTACAATAATAAAGGACCGGATACAGGAACTGGCAGCCGGCTTACCGGTGATCGTGACGGGTGACTTCAATCATGAGCGGAGTGAACCTCCGTATCAGATCATGACGCGGAAGGACAAGGTCCAGCTCATCGATCCCGCACCTAAAGATCCTCCGGGCACCTTTTGTAATTTCGGCGTCAATGCCGCGAAGTGCATCGCAATCGACTACATCTATCATTCAACACACTGGCGGAGTAAGAACTACACGATCATCCGTGACAACGACGGTGCGAACTATCCTTCCGATCACTTGCCGGTAACGCTTGAAGTGACTGCGAAGAAGTAGACTCACGGCCTGAGAGATTAATTCTTTGCCGCTGGTTTCGATTGCGGTGAAATTTGTGGCTCGTTGCGCAACGAAGTTGGCGACTATTCAGTATTTTAAAATCCTCTAAGACTGAAAGCCGCATGAAATCCACCGATTTGTTCAAGGATTATTCTACTGATCCCGGAATCTGGGATGAAATGCGTTCGGAAAGTGAATTCAGAAGTCATTACGCGCGCATCCTCGAATACCTCTCCAATGTGTCCCGTGAGGAACTCAACAAAAAAGAAGAACTGGCGAAAAGCCTGTTCATGAGTCAGGGCGTAACGTTTACCGTATACTCCAGCGGCGAAGGCATTGAAAAAATATTTCCATTTGACATTATTCCACGTGTGATCACCGCGGCTGAGTGGCACCTCATTGAAAGCGGTATTCGTCAGCGAATCAAAGCACTGAATCTGTTTCTCAGCGATATCTACTCAGAACAATTCATCATCAAGGATGGCGTGGTGCCGATAGAGCTGGTGTATTCCTGCCCGCATTATATCCGGGAGATGCAGGGAGTAAAGGTTCCGCACAATATATACGTACACATTTCCGGCATCGACCTGATCCGCGATTACGACGGCACCTTCTATGTGCTTGAAGACAACTTGCGCACTCCGTCAGGGGTGTCGTACATGCTGGAGAACAGGGAGATCACAAAACGCATTTTCCCCGATCTTATTCCGCAGAACGGTGTACGTCCGGTGATTCAGTACACCAACCTGCTGCATAAGAACCTGGCTGCGCTGTCACCGCGCGCAACATCGAACCCGCAGGTCGTGTTACTTACACCGGGAATGTACAACTCTGCTTATTTCGAACACGCGACGCTGGCACGACTGATGGGTATTGAACTCGTCGAGGGAACCGACCTCGTGGTGGATAACCATAAAGTTTACATGAAGACCACTCGCGGCCTGCAACAGGTTGACGTGATCTACAAACGCATCGACGATGGATTTCTTGACCCGCTGGTATTTAATCCCGCGAGTACCCTTGGCGTCTCCGGAATTATGTCAGCCTACCGGAAAGGGAACGTGACACTCGTCAATGCTGTAGGAAATGGCGTCGCCGACGACAAAGCCATATATGTTTACGTTCCAGATATGATCCGCTACTACCTGAACGAAGAACCGATCCTGCGGAACGTTCCGACATACCGGATGGAAAATGCCGACGAGCGTGAACACGTGTTGAAAAACGTTACCAAACACGTCATCAAAAAAACCAATGAATCCGGTGGGTACGGTATGCTGATCGGGAATACTGCTTCGGAAGAAGAAATAGAAGCTTTCCGGCGGGAGGTAAACCTTCGCCCGCGTGAATACATAGGTCAGCCTATTATCAGTTTATCTACCGCCCCTTGCTATATTAACGGTAAAATTCAACCGAGAAGGATCGACCTCCGCCCTTTTGCCCTGTGTGGACCAAATGGAATTGAAGTCGTCCCCGGCGGCCTGACCCGCGTTGCCCTTCGCGAAGGATCACTTGTCGTGAACTCGTCGCAAGGCGGGGGAAGCAAGGATACCTGGGTTCTTTCCAATTAAAAATGATGCTTTGATATGCTAAGCCGTGTTGCTGATTCTCTTTTCTGGATGTCGCGTTACATGGAGCGGACCGATAGTGTCATGCGCATGCTGAAAACTAATTACGCCGCGTCGCAGGACCTCAGCAGTGGATTCTCGTGGCAGCCCGCCCTGAAGATTTTCGCCGCACTCGGTAAAGAAGACGCAGGTATGCTCGAAAAAGACAGCCGGGTTGTTTTGCAATACATGGTAACCAATCGCGACAACGATAATTCGATTTTCAACATGGTTACCCTGGCACGCGAAAATGCCCGCTCTGTACAGGATCACATCACCATCGAATTATGGCAATGCCTCAATGCGTTCTACCACCTTATTCGCGATGAACACATTGAAGCAGGCCTGAAGTATGACGACCCTATCACGACGCTCGACGCACTCATCAAACAAAGCATGGTGTATTATGGCGTCTCAGAATCCACCATGTTCCGGGGCGAAGGATTTTCGTTCATGAATCTGGGGCGATATCTCGAACGCGCGCTCCAATCCATCAATGTGCTCGACGTCAAATTCAGCGACCTGTCTTACGACCTCGAAAAGACCGCCGACATCACATACTGGAAACACCTGCTGATGTCGATTTCGGGATACAACCTGTACCTTAAGACGTATCGCGCAGGCTTCGATGCCCGGAATATCTTACATCAGGTAATATTTAATACAGATTTCCCAAGATCAGTTCTGTACTCCCTGAATCAGCTCGAATACAATTTCCATCAGCTTCAAAATGACGTGGACGCCGAGAGTTTTGCCAATATAAATTTTGCAATAGGACGCTTGCGCAGCAAGATTCAGTACTCAAATCTGGACCATGTATCCAAAGTAGGCCTCCATAATTACCTGGTAAGCATCAACGAAGATCTCCTGGGAATTGGTAGTGCTTTGAACCAGTATTACTTTGCGTACAGTTGATTCGTTAATAATGCCAAAATTCAAGATTCAGCATATTACCCGGTACTCGTACGAAATCCCTGTTCGCGACAGCGCGAATCAGATCATGCTTTACCCCATGTCTGACGATTTTCAGGAAGTACTGTCACACCGCATCCGTATATCGGGTAATCCAGCCATAGAAACGTATAGCGACATATTTGGAAACAAGGTCGGGACGTTTACGCATCCCCATCCGCATTCAGAACTGCGGATAGACTCGGAATGTGAGGTGCAGACCCGCCCTCGTCCTCTGCCTGACGACACAATTGCTTCTTCCGAACAGTGGCAACGGCTGCAACAGGCGCGCTTCCAGTTCCCCGAAATAGAGTTTCTACGCCTGGAATCTTTCGACGCGTTGTCGGAGATGCAGGCAGCGATGGATCGCATTCATCAGCCTGAACTCACACCGTTGCAATGCAGCTTGAAGTTCAACACGTTTGTCTTTGAAACCTTCACGTATCAAAAGGGTATTACGACAGTAGACACTACTCTCGACGAGATCTGGCGTCTGCATTCAGGCGTTTGCCAGGACTTCGCACACATCCTGCTCGCCATGCTGCGTTATACTGGTATTCCCGCGCGATACGTGAGTGGATATATTTGTCCGAATAAGAACGGCATGCGGGGCGAAGGTGCTACTCACGCATGGGTGGAGGCTTCCATTCCCGGTTATGGGTGGCTCGGACTCGACCCCACAAATAACTGTATAGCTAACGAGAATCACGTGCGCCTTGCGGTAGGAAAAAATTACTACGACTGCAGCCCTGTCCGTGGTACCTACAGAGGCACATCCAATCACGAACTCCACGTCGCTGTTACTGTCGGATATGAAGATGGTACACCATTGCCGGAACCTGCCACTGAGCCTGTACTTCAGGTAGCTGCAGCACCTGTGCGGAAACCTATGAACTCATTCCAGCGATACCAGGAAATGCAACAACAACAATAAGGATCAGTATCTGAATACCTTTCCTTTTTCGCGAAGCATCGCCTCCGCTTCTTTCCATGAGGGAATCTTGTCTCCCTGGTAGGAATACGTGCGGATTTCGGTAGCCAGTTCGCCGCTCTTTTTCATGGCCTCAAGGTGAGCACCACTCCGCGCGAACTTCTTAAGAGACTCTTCGTCCTCCCACACCGATAGCGTGTAGTGGTCGTAGCCAAATCCCCTGTTCTTCATACGGATAAGCCCAGGTTGTGACTTCGCCTGGCGCGAAATGAGCAGGCCGTTGTACGACAGCGCGAAGAAATTCCAGAGGCTTCGCAGCCGGATTGACGTTACATTTATGATCATTTTTTCTTAAGAACACTGATCTTACCCTTGCCCCCGGCTATGACGATCAGGTTTCCGTTCCGCGCCTTTCTCACAACATGAAACAATCGTTCATCCGATTCCGGTTTCCAGGTTTTTCCGCCATCAGTAGATACTTCTGTACCTGTAGGGCCAGTAGCCACAAGGGTATTATCATCGATAAACTCCACACATTCGCGATAGCCACGTGTGGGCGTGACGGGTCGCTCCCACGACTTGCCTTTGTCGGTGGTATAGAACACGTGGTCAACGGCAAGTGTATCGCGCAGGTAGTCGCCACCGACGATCACGCCAACTTTTCCCCGAAACCCTGAAAACGAAAATATCCCCGTACTGGATTCTCCGTGAAGGACAGGAGGTGTTAACGTCTTCCACGATTTACCGCCGTTGGAGGATGTCCAAAGACGCGACGTTTTTCCTCCCGTTCCGATTGCCACGAATTGCTTGTCGAAGCACCTGATGTTAGTTCCGCTTGCCGCGAAAGAAGCTTCACCTTCCATCATGACAGGTCGTTGTCTGTCGGGCACTTCCACCCATGAGCGTCCGCCATCGCGGGTGGAAAGCATCAGCATTTTCCCGTCAATAGGGTCGCCGTATATGAGTCCGTTGTTCCGGTCGAAGAAGTCGATGCCATCGAAAAACGCAGCCGTGTCCGGATGGGTATATACAATATGCCAGGATTTGCCGCCGTCGTCGGTAACAAGAATGTTGGCAGGTGCTCCGGCATTGGCGACCACTGCATAGGAATCATCGAAAGCATACAGTGACCTGAAGTCGAACGACTCAAATCCTTTTACTTGCGAGAACGACCAGTTCGTCCCACCGTCGACGGTGATACCTATCCATCCTTTGGTGCCCGCAACCCACGCGACGCTGTCATTGATAACCGACAGTGCACGGAATGAAGCATCGGTTTGAGGCTGAACCGTGTGCCATTCAAAATGCTGCGCGAACGAAATTCTGGACAATAGCGAGATTACGATGAGGAGCACTGTACGGCCGGCCATGGATTACTGATTTTGGGCAATATACGACCTGGATTCCTGATTCCAGATTTCTGATTTCTGATTGGGACCGAAGCATTCCATTTGACTGTACCGTCAGGGCTGACACTTCTGTAACTTCTTCTGTTTCCTATCGTGTATGATCCGTGGGACCTGTGAGAGAAACTCAGGGGGTGGCATTGCAGGATCAGATTAGCAACAGGATCCTTGATTTCCTGCATCACATAATCACTTCCGATTGTGGCGATATATCGATTGGAACAAGTACCTTTTGAAAAACGTGAAACAGATCGTTCAACCTTATGACCCATGCCCTCTGATGGTATGTGTTGCGTGGTTGACGATGGCATTGATACCCATTGCTCGTCGATGTTCGCTTCCTTCTTTGTCGATACCGAATTAGTCACCTGCTCTTCCATCCGCTTCGCCGCCACCTCACGCATGTATTCCCGCACCGCGGCAGTATATGCATTTGGCAATGCCTGAGCCTTCGCGACATCCGCATAGTATTGTTTCTTAGCAGGATCCAACAAAATGCGAACTGCCCAGGCAGAAGCATCCCTGAACGTACTCCGTGTCAGTCGTT
>JAEZGH010000037.1 GCA_023417065.1 Bacteroidota bacterium | reverse complement strand
GGAGCAGGCGTGATCGTGTAGGTCACCTGATCGGATACTGCGTTGCAATTCCCGTTACCGGCGCTGGTCAATGTCAAGGTCACTGTACCGGCGGTGATCTCCGCTGCCGAAGGCGTGTAAGTGGCGTTCAGCGTGGTGTTGTTCGGCGAGAAGGAGCCGCTTCCCCCGCTCCAGATCCCGCCTGTTGCTCCTGTGATCGAACCGTTCAGTGTGATCGACGATGCATTGGCGCAAACCGTTCCATTGGCACCTGCATCCACGATCGGCGCAGGAGTGAAGGTGATCACCTTCTGATCGCTCACTGCGTTGCAAGTGCCGTTTCCGGTGGTGGTGAGCGTAAGGGTGAGCGTTCCCGCCGCGATCTCTGCCGCAGTGGGCGTGTAGGTCGCGTCCAGAGCGCTGTTCGAAGGGTTGAACGATCCCGTTCCCCCGCTCCAGATCCCGCCTGTTGCAACGGTCACGCTTCCGCCCAAGGCGAAGGCTGAGTTGTTCGCACAAACCGTTACCGGACCACCTGCATTCGCTGTTGGTGCGGGAGTGAAATTGATGGTGACCTGATCGGAGACGGCATTGCAATTCCCGTTTCCGGTGGTGGTGAGCGTGAGCGTGACGGATCCGTTCGCGATCTCAGCCGCCGTTGGGGTGTAGATCGCGTTCATGTTCGTCGTGCTCGGATCGAAGGTGCCGTTGCCTCCGCTCCAGACCCCTCCCGTGGCCACGGTGAAACCACCGTTCAATGTCGCTGCTGGTGCATTCGCGCAACGTGATTGATCTGCTCCGGCGTTCGCAGTGGGCGATGGCGTGAACGTTACCAATACGCTATCGGTCACGGCCGGGCACACGCCATTGCCGGTGGTAGTGAGGTAAAGGGTGAGCGATCCGCTGGCCACCTCGGCCGCCGTGGGCGTGTATGTGGCGTTCAAATTGGAGTTCGAGGGGAGGAATGCGCCCGCTCCGCCGGTCCAAACACCACCAATGGCGTTCAGTATCGATCCAGCAAGGGGAACATTCGGTGCATTCGAACAACTGGAGATCGGAGTGCCGGCGTCGGCGATCGGCAGTGGTGCGAAATTCACCACCATTTGATCGGATTCCGGTGTGCAATTGCCGGTGGAAGTGAGCGTGAGCGTTACGGAACCGAGCGCGAGATCCCCAACACTGGGCACATAAGTGGCATTCAGATCGGTATCGTTCGGCTCGAATGTTCCACTGCCATTGCTTGTCCAGATCCCGGTGGTACTTCCACCGGAAACACTACCGTTCAATTCCACTACATCATCGGCGCATAAATTCTGATCCGCACCGGCATCCACAACGATCTTTCCGGAGAATTCCGAGAAGAAGCCATAACGGCAACCCGAACCGGCACCGCCATTGATGATGGCGAGGGAAAATACGTCGGTGGTATTGGTAACGATGAAGGCCTGGTTCACCGGCACCTGGGTGGTGTTGTATTGGATCCGGGCAGCCATCCATTCACCCCCGGTGCCGGGGACCGTCTGGAATGCGGATGCAGGGATCGTGGCCGTTCCCGGACCGGTGACAACGAAATCATCCTCCGATCCGCTGCGCACGAGAAGGTTCAGGAAGAATGCCTCGCTCGTTGACCGGGTGAAGCTCAGTTGCGAACTACCCGCGCAATTCAATGGTGGCATGATGGCCATGCCTTGTTCGCAACCGAAACCGGTGACGTGGATCGCGTATACCGGTTTCGAAGCGGAGATGTAGGTTGAATTGTCCGCAGCCCCGCTCAGGTAATCCATGTCGTGGCGGTAATACTGGCCAGCGAACAGCGTTGCCACGGGCGTGGCACCTCCGTCCACATATACCTGCGTATTGTTCTGCACGGCCATGATGAACATGGATTCATCACCGTTGCTGTTCAAGGCACCCTTCACTGCGATATAATCCGTACCCAGGATGTTCACCGGCACGATCTGATCGAGCATGAGGTCATAGCAACCGCCCGATGGATTGTGGTTCGAATCATCCTTCAAGGAAACCGCCACCGGCTTGTTGGAAAGCACAACAGCACCCGATGGGTGCGTGGCTGGATCGAAATGCGTGGCCGGCAGCGTGTTCCCGCAGGAGTAGGTCTGGCCGCGGTTGAGCACGATCGTAAAAGGAACGAGTGCGGCATGGCCATCCACGGCCACTGGTGAATAGATCAACACGGTCGTGTTGTTCTCCGTGGCCACGATGTCGAACGATGCGAATGCCAGATCGTTGTTGTTCGGTGAAAAGCTGTGATTATAGAACGGAGCGTGCTTGTGCAGGGGGATGTAGAATTCCGTACCAAGACCGTTCGCCCCCTTCAATGCCATGATATCAGGGTTGTTGGTATTGCTCACCTCGTAATACGCCGTAATGCTGGAGGTGGACTGAATGAGCAGACCGGTATTGCGCACGCTGTTCGTTGGGCGGGTCTCCAACTGTGTTTTCAGCGCAGTCAGATCATACCGGACCGCCGAATTGGCCGCGAGGTTCAATACGATAGGGCTACCGCCATTGAAGCCGGCATTGGCCGGTTGCGAAACGGTGACAGTTGCAGGTGCGTTCCCGGAAGTGACGTTCAGGAAGATCGGTTGATCCCCTGGTGTATTATGATAATACGTCACATCCGGCGGCGCCATCCAGAATTCGGTGCCCGTTTGTGCCACGAGGCCGCCCGCGAGGAAAGCCCAAAAAAGCAGGAAAAGTGCCTTTTTCATTGTTCAGGTCGGCAGACTATGAGTAGTAGTCTGCGGCCCGTTCTACGTGGGCACTATTCCAAAGGTTCCGGTACAGTTCGTTCAATGGACGAAATGCACCGATGAACCCTTGTTCCGGTCCGATGGATCCCCAAAAGACCTTGTATCGGCGTTAATTGATCCTATGAAGGCATACCCGACCCGGGAACATCCGATCCTGGCAGCACATTTCTGGCGCGTTTCATCTTTTTATCGTGCAATCGCCCCAAGTTGCTGTCCAGCGCCTCACGCATCCGATCGGCAGCAGCTGTCATCGCTTCGATCAACGTAGGTGCATGGTGCGTCACGGCGATCGGCGGGATGCCTTCAACCCTTGCCTCGATCATACATCGTTGGTCCTTCGTACCGCTCTTATGCGAATTTTCATCGCCCAGGTGCACTTCCACGCGTGAGATCCGGTCCTTGAACCGGTCCAACGT
>JAEZGH010000226.1 GCA_023417065.1 Bacteroidota bacterium | reverse complement strand
GGACCATTCGCAAGGATGGCCCCACTGAAGAAGTGATCACGGAATATGTCCGCCACTACTCCCCCGATGCCCACGAACAGAGATGGGAAAAGGATGATGCACCTGGCACGGATGAATTCCATGTGGTGAGCGTGAAGGCGATCAGCGAACGCCAGGACGGAAGCTTCTTCATCTCCGATCCGGTGCGCATCGAGATCGAACTGCACAATCACACTATTGAAGATGACGATCTCAATATCAGGTTAGCGGTAAGAACCGAGACTGATGTGCTCGCTTTCATTTCTGATATGGAGGTCAGTACGCGCGAAAAGCGAGTATGGAATAAAGGTATATTGAAGGTCACCTGCATCATTCCTGGTGATCTGCTCAATGATGGCGGTTATAAGATCTCATTGAATTTCATTCGACATAACCATCGGGTACTGAATATGCCTGATGCTATTCAGTTCGAAGTGCAGGAAAGTGCACGCGAAGGAACCTGGTATAATCAGTGGAATGGGGCATTGAGGCCCAAGACAGCATGGATCCGCTGAGTTCAACGGCAGTTCCCGATCTTGCCCAAATGCCTAAGGCGCTGGACAAGCAATTCGTGTTCGTGATCGGCGCGCCACGCAGCGGTACCACCTGGTTGGTGCGGATGCTCACCGAACACAGGGCCGTGGCATCCATACCGAAAGAGCTCACGATCTTTTCCCGCTACATGGCGCCATGGGTGGAACAATACGAAATGGAGCTTGCCCATCATGAGCAAGGGAAGTGGAGCATGGGCATGCCCATGCTTTTCGATCGTCAGCAATTTGATGCGTTGTTGAGGGACCTCCTCGACCGTTTCTATGGAAAGGTGCTGGGAACGAATCCTGGCGCGACACACATCGTCGACAAGCATCCATATTACAGCCAGCATCTGCCGGTGATCGACAGGTCGTTACCGGGGGCGAGATTCATCCACATCATACGCGATGGAAGGGAAGTGGCCGTGAGCATGATGAGCGCCAGCAGGCGGATCGGTTTTGGCGCCAGGGAGATCAAGGGAGCTGCCACGAACTGGTTCCAATGTGTCACCCAGGCGCGGAAGTACGGTGCTCAACTCGGACCTCAACGTTATATGGAGATAAGGTACGAGGCACTGCGAAAAGATCCTGTGAAGGAATTGGAGCGGGTTTTTGCATTTTGTGGTCTGGAGCTTGAAGGGGGTGAAGTGGAGAGACTTGCAGATGAATACCATATCAGCCGCAAACAGGTAAGCAGCGGAGATGCAAGCTTGAATGCGCTTCGCGATAAGCCCGGTGCGATCTGGAAGAAGAAACTCGATCTGGAACAACGCTACCTGTTCGATCGTTATGCCGGGCATTTATTGCGCGAGTTGGGCTACGCGAACGGGAATTGGTGGGCGTTTAAAGCAGGTGATCGACTGAAGATGACCTTCCATCCGATCAGGCAACGACTACGGAAAACCGTGCATGCATTATTGCAAATTTGGTTTTCACCAGTGATAAAGAGGTTGAATTGAACTCTTCCAGGAATATCCTTCTTGTAGGTTTTCTTGAACACTACCAACGGAAAAGCGATCTTTGAACCAAAGGCAGCCCGCCTGCCGATCACCATGGAAGCGCACGCCGAACAGGAGAAGCAGATCTTACCCGTAACCGGGAACGGACATGCGCTGGAACCCATCCAGGTAACGAAGACCTTTCTGCCACCGCAGGAGGAATACCTGCATTGGCTCAACAAGGCCTGGGAAAGCCACCAGCTCACCAACAACGGACCCATCCACAAATTGCTGGAGGGAACGCTGCGCGATCGCTTTCAGGTGCCGCATCTGCGTCTGGTGGCGAACGGCACGCTGGCGATCCAATTGGCGATCAGAGCGCTCGGCATCAAAGGGAAGGTGATCACCACGCCTTACAGCTATGTGGCCACCACCAGCGCGATCCTGTGGGAAGGCTGCGAGCCGGTGTACGTGGACATCAAGCCGGATACGCTCTGCATCGATCCGGAGTTGATCGAAGCAGCGATCACGCCGGATACCACGGCGATCCTGGCTACTCACGTGTACGGCATTCCATGCGATGTGGAGGCGATCGACGTGATCGCAAAGAAGCATGGCTTGAAAGTGATCTACGATGCGGCACATGCCTTCGATGTGCAGTACAAGGGCCGCAGCATCCTGCAATGGGGCGATGCGAGCACGCTCAGCTTCCATGCTACCAAACTTTTTCATACGGTGGAGGGTGGTGCGGTGGTGGTGCATGATGAAGGAGTTGATGGGCGAGTACGGTTTCTGCGGAGTTTTGGCCATTATGGAGATGAGCATTTCACATTGGGGATCAATGCCAAGATGAGCGAACTGCATGCAGCAATGGGTATGGCAGTTCTGCCATACTTGACTTCCTTGATCGTAGGTCGGAAGGCTATCACGAATCGTTATGACAAGCGGATCAATGGGACAAGCGTTCTCCGTCCCGTAGTTCCAGATAATACAACATATAATTATGCATATTACCCTATTCTGTTCCAGGATGAACGAACAAGAGAACAGGTACTGGGGCGCATGAGTGAGCGATCGGTGAATTGCAGACGCTATTTTTTCCCTTCCTTGAACGCATTACCTTACGTGGTATCAGGTCAAATGCCAATTTCCGAAAAAATAAGCGGTTGTGTACTTTGCCTTCCCTTATATACAGGTATGGACGATTTCACCGAAGAGCGTGTAATAAGTGCCCTGTTAGATTCTCTGTGATGGAATCCAGCTCTGTTCAATACAGGCCGCGAATCATTTTGCATGGGTGTGAATAGGGACGGAGCATCAGGGTTCATTCTATTCTCAGGGTCAAACGATAGGGCAGTGCTTGCCTTATGTCGAGGATTTACTAAGTACAGGATCCCATTCGTTCTGATCGGGCGGGATGGCAAAGATCTATTGGATAAAAGCATCTATTCTCATCATTTTTTACAATACCGGACATACAGTGATCTTACACTTAGTGGACTCCTTGAAGCTGTTGAGGAAGCACGACAGAGGTTTGATCGGAAAGATTGGATCCTTTGTCCAACCTCCGAATATCTAAATCTACAGCTGTTCTCCATGGAGGATGAACTGAGGGTACATTCAATTTCGATCGCTACTTGTGATAGATCACTGTATGTGAAACTTTCGAATAAATCATCGTTCCGAGCTTATTGCGAACATCTTCAGATCAAACCACCCGAGATCCTTGAGTTCGATGTGAGTAAAGATCAGGATCATGGATCTTTCCTTGACCCACGGACGCTGGAATTGCCATTCGTTGCAAAACCCAAGCACAACTTATCCAGTTCTGGCAGGATCCTATATCCGTACCTGATACGTGATGAGGTTGAACGAGAACGATACCTCAGCGAAGCTGAACACTCAGAGTTCTACTTGGAAAAGTTCGTCGCCGGTGAAAGCTGGTATTGGCTATTCTATATCAGTGCGACGGGCGAAGTCACATCCGGGGCTCAACAAAACTTTCTGCAACAAGGTAACGGAAAGTCGATCGTCATGGCTCGTGCCCAATCATATCCTGAAAGTGAGCGCATCGATCAAGTCGGGAAGGAGCTGGCGAATGAGGGGTACAGGGGCTTTATTATGATCGAGATCCGTCGCACTGATAGCAGAGCGGCCATCGCGATCGAAGCGAATCCAAGATGTTGGGGGCCATTCCAGCTGACCTTGGATGCACGAATGGGACTATTCGAAGCCTTTATCAACGACCATGGGTATGCAGTGAGAGTACCCACGAGAAGAGATGCGATCTACACATGGATCGGTGGGATGGTAAAAGCTTGGAGAAATGGATCCGGCATTGATAGGCACGTTCGCTTGCGAAAGATGGTATGCTTAGGTCCCAGCGGATTTGTAAGCGATGTTTACGCGCGCTCCGATTCATGGTCTTGTTTCCGAACAGATCTTTATCAACGTTGAGATGTCCAATGAGCAACGTAATACATAAACGTAAGATCCTACTGCACATTGGGTGGCCCAAGACCGGTACATCTACGCTGCAGAAGCATGCGCTGAACAAGATAGACGGATATCGTTATCTTGGTAAGATCCCATTTCAAGGAGGAAAGAATGCTTTATGCTTCAACATTGTTCATCTTCTGGCATATGCAGCTATTGAGAAATTCCACAGTACCCATGAGAAGGTCTTTTCGGAAATGATCGCATTGGAAAGGAGTTTGTACCAGAATGTCGATAGATCAATCCCATTGATCATATCAGAGGAAGGTATTCTATCATGTCTTTTGAAGCCTTCCGATCATCAACATCATGGATATTCCACTGCATCGCTGAGCCAGATCGTAGCTAGAGCCAAATTACTCCAGGAACTATGGAATGTCTCTTTCGAGTTCTTGATCACTGAACGGGATCAGTTCGAAATGCTACACGCATATTATGCGCAGGCGCATCATATTTTCAAAAGATTTCCCGGTCTTGGGACATTTCAAAGGTATATAAGCACTGGTGTGCAAGACCTACCTGGAAAAGACCTTGGATTTCGCTACCTCAAAGATGGTTTAGTCATTCAAGCCTTCAAAGATGGTTTTGGTGCAGAAAAAGTGTTCAACATTTCCATGGAGCAATTATTCCGACCCGGTCAGATCCATCTAGAGCTATTACATCCGGAATTGCCTTGTATGCAATTCCGGGATTCTGAGATAGAGAATAAGCGGTCAATTGCAAAGAATGTTAAGGTTACCCATGCTCGCCCAGCTTGGGTCAAGAAGAAGCCGTTCAAGCTCTCTGAATTTCTTCGAAATGTTAAGCTATTGTATATGCAAGAATACGCTGACCATAAGAAGCTCGAGATAATGATCGTGGCTGACGAGCGGCAAGAGCGTGATCTTTTGGACTATTTGAATGAGCGACCCAAATCCGGACCAGTTGACTAATAAGAATATTACGCTGTGCCACCAGTCTTGTTCGCTATGAGCGATCTTTGCAGAAGCTTACAAACCTCTACTGTTATAATGGACTCGATGACCGAAGCACGACGCTCGTTGGAGCAGTTATATGCTGAGACAAGCAAGCATGGTCAGTATCAGACACTTCCTGATCGATTGGCCGAAGTTCTCGGTGTACAGTTCGATGTGAATGAAGATTGGCGGGGTGATCGGCCTCGTTATCCTGTCATCAAGGAGTATGTGGAAGCAAATTCTTGTGAGAGCCTAATTGACATTGGCGCGAATACAGGTTTTTTTGCATTGTCACTCGCTGCGGATCTTCCAGGCTTAAAGGTGACAGCATGTGAACTGAATAAGACCCATGCAAAGATCATAGAACTATTGGCAGAGGTGGGTAATTACGATATACCAGTCACCGATCGGGCTGCTGATCTGGAGAATGCGAACAAGTTCGGCACATTCGATTGTGCATTGCATCTGAACATACTGCATCATGCAGGTCAGGATTTCGATGCAGTTCACGTTCCGAGATTGAATGATTTTGAGTCCTATGCGATAGAGTATCTGAGGTCATTCCGATATACTGCAAAGCGTATGGTGTTCCAAATGGGATATAACTGGAAAGGGGACAAGCAGCACCCCATCGTTGCGCGAAATGATCAGGCAGGAAAAGTTAGACTGACTCAACGGTTAATGAAAAGCTCTGGCTGGGTTATAGAGCGGGTAGCTTTTGCTATCAAAGGAAAAACATCCATAGTGTATGAATCGTTCGATCCTAATGAATTGCCAGTCTCAGACATTGAACTTCAGGAATGGTTGAACTCAAAGTATGGAGAAGGGGTGTGGAGCGAATTTTATCAGCGCCCAATATGGTTCTGCCGTGTTAGCGGTAATTGAATGTTGGGTACGATCAGAGTCCAAGATTGAACAGATGTATGAGAAATGCCGATCCATTGGTAAGTATTGTGTGCATTACCTACCAGCATGCAAAGTATATTCGAAAAACTTTGGAGGGGTTCTTAGCACAGCGTACAAGCTTTCCTATCGAGATCATAGTACATGATGACGCATCAAAAGATGGAACGGCTGCAATTGTGAAAGAATATGCTGAAGCGCATCCTGACTTGTTTGTTCTGATTCTTCAGACTGAGAATCAATATTCCAAAGAGAAAGGAAGGATCAACAAGATAGCATTCAATGCCGCGCGAGGGAAGTATCTAGCGCTTTGTGAAGGCGATGACCATTGGGTAGATCCGCACAAACTGCAACGACAGATCGATGCTTTGGAAACCGACCCCAAGGCCGTCGCTTGTTTTACTGATGCCTACAATGAAAGTAATGGCCTTCGGGTACCATTCATGGGACCATATGCGAAAGCTCCGAAAGGAACCACGATAGATCAACATGATCTTATCGTAGGACAAGGTATCCCAACATGCACTGTTGTATTCAGGAACCTGGACCTCACAAGATTCCATGATCTGAGACGGATCGCGCCGGTGGGAGATACCTTGTTATATATACACTTAGCTGGTCAGGGACAATTTATTTATCAGCCAGAAAGAACAAGTGTGCGGATCATGCACGGTGGTGGCATACATTCCCTGACAAGTGCGTTGCATAAGCTGAAGGTCCATCTGGAAACTCTCCCCTTCATGGACCAGCTCAGCGACCACAAATACTCCGATCTGATCGCTGAACGCCGCCGTAAGGCGCTGGAACAAGCCTGGGCCGAAGCGATCGAAAAGAACAACCGCGAACTCGCAAAATACGTCTGGCCCAAGATCGCCCGGGAACGGGCAAAGTACGGCTGGAACCTTACCACCACCCTCCGCAATTTCTTCAAGGCCTATTGGCCGTTGCCCGATCGGATCTACGGCCGGCTGGTGCGATAAAGGGTTTCCTGCATTGCCAAAGGCGCGTCCCATTTCCCATGAGAAGTGTGATCTTCGGGCACCGCCCCAACAGGCGGATCGGGAATGAGAACATCGCCTTACCGGGTCGGTTGCGGCAACCTCCGGGCAGTGCTTCGGCTCTACAGGAACGCATACTTGCATAGCTTGCGCGAATGAAGATCGTACTGACAGGTGCGAGCGGTTTCATCGGCGGTGCTTTCCTCCGGCACATGCGCGGGAAGGGCGATCCCGATCTGCGCATCATCTGCCTTTCGAGTTCCGATGCTGGGCAGGAAAAACTGCTGGTCCAGTGGCCCGATCTGGAGGTATACGCCTTGCGTTCGCTTGATGAGCCGCGTACCGCCAAGGCGATCGGAAATGCGGATGCCTTCATCCATTGCGGCATACTCGCCAACGGCACGTTGCGCAGCGAAATGGGGATCGTGCCGTTGATCGGACTGGAGCAGGGCTTGCAACGCTTGTGGCATTCGCTGCTTGCCGGCAGGCGGAACCGGGAGAGATGATGGACGGGAACGAACGGCCCTTGCGCGTGGCGTACATCACGCATTACGCCGATCTCTATGGTGCCAACCGCTCGCTGCTCGATCTGATCCTGGACCTGCGCGATCGGAATGCGATCGATCCGCTCGTGATCGTACCGGCGGAAGGTGCATTCACCGATCGTCTCCGGCAACAAGGGATCGCCTTCGTGTTGCTCCCCTTCCGGCCATGGATGGAAAAACGCGTGTACATGGGCCGCCTCCATCACCGGTTGCTGCAATGGTGGGGATACAGGCAAAGGGCGCGGAAAAGGCGGCGGGAGCAGGAGGCATTGCTCCCGGCACTGAGCGCGAAGTTGAAGGCCTGGAAGCCCGATCTGCTCCACGTGAATTCCAGCGTGATCGGGATCGGGCATCCCTTGGCGAAGGCGTTGCGGCTTCCGCTGATCTGGCATGTGCGCGAATTTGTCTTTGCGCATTACAGGCTTCATCCCGATGCAGGTCTCGCCGGTTTCCGCCGGGCTTTGCGCCAGGCCGATCGGGTGATCGCGATCTCCGATGCCGTAAGGAAGTACCTGGTCCGCTACGTACCGGAAGAAAGAATAAGGATGATCCTCAACGGCGTTATCAGCGACAAGGAATATGAAAGGCTGGCTGCGTCCGGTAAAAGGGATCATCCTCCCGATCGGCCGTTCACCTTTGCATCGATCGGTTATTTCCACCGCAGCAAAGGACAGCTGGAAGCGTTGAAAGCGATCGCCGCTCTGCGGGAACAAGGCCTGCACGTGCAATTGTTGATGGCCGGATCGGGGAACGACAGGGAGCTGTGCGCCACGATCGAAGATCTGGGCTTGCAGGATGCCGTGGAACTGCCCGGTTTCATCAGCGAACCTGCATCGATCTATTCACGATGCGACGCATTGTTGAATTGCAGCCGCCACGAAGCGCTCGGCCGGGTGACGATCGAGGCCATGGCCCACCGGGTCCCGGTGATCGGCCATGCTTCCGGTGGAACGATCGAGCTGATCGATCATGGCCGCACCGGTTTCCTGTACCGCACCGAAGCGGAACTGGTGCGCTATATGAAGGATCTGGCCACCGACCGGAAGGCCGCAAGCGAAATGGGCGAGGCCGCCTTCGCTTCGATCAAGGGACGGTTCTCCATTGAGCAGCGATCGGCCGATGTGCTCGATCTTTACCGCACCGTGCTTGCAGAACGCGCGCGTTGAATGTCCGCCCTTCCCCGCATATCACTGATCACGCCCAGTTACCAGCAGGCGGATTTCCTGGAGGAATGCCTGCGTTCGGTGCACGACCAGCAATATCCCGCACTCGATCATCTTGTGGCCGATGGCGGAAGCACCGATGGTTCGAAGGAGATCATCGCGGCTTTTTCCGATCGGCTCAGCTGGTGGTGCAGCGAGCGCGATGGAGGCCAGAGCGATGCGC
>JAEZGH010000211.1 GCA_023417065.1 Bacteroidota bacterium | reverse complement strand
CCGTCCCAGAAGAAACTCTTATAGAAGATGAGGTTCTGAATGGGTAACGAGTTTCGCCGGCCAAGTTTGTCGTCCACACCGTGACTGACATCGTGCCCGTGATGCGTAAAGGCCGTGGGCTGCATGTGGCAGAATCCGCAGGAGATGGTGTTGTCCCGTGAGAGCCGGGAGTCATAGAACAACGACTTCCCAAGTGCAATACCTTCTTTAGTAAGCGGATTGTTGTCGAGCGCATAGACAGGTTCCGGAAAATTTTCCGGTATCGTCAATCCAATGGGAGTTGGATTTGCATCCACAGGCTCAAACGTCGTCTCATCCTTACAGGCGGAGAGTATGCCCAGGACGAGGATAATCCCCACCCATATTGCACTGTGCAGTGATAGCTTAGTTGTGTACATGGTCATACTTGAACATGTTGACATAATTCTCTGAAATCATTTTGGAGAACTCAGCAAACATCACGAGGGAATGATCCGCGATACTGAATGGGTTCGGTCCTTTGAAGAACTCCTGGACATCAACATGAATATGTACCTGTGGCCGCTTCTCCGGACGCACAAGTGCTTTTGCACTTCCCATGCTGATGGCAACGTTCCGGATATTATTCAGGGAAGGGGAATCGTAACCGCCGTATCCGCCGATGTGATAGTAGAACTTGTGGTCCTGGTCCGCCGGTGCTGCAGGAGAGGCGCCTTCCATTTTGAAGAAGATGTAACCCGAGTTCCATGTCCAGTACATGCCATCGTGCCCCTGAGTGGGATCAAGGACTCCTGTTCTTTTGGAAATGTCCATGGTACTTCGAAGCGAGTCAACGCCAATGGTGAACGTTATTTTGTCATAGTCACCTGCAGGAACATTACTTAGCGTAATAACTTGTGAGCTGGGTTCATCCTCCATGATCAGGAAGTAACCGGAGTCCTGAGGCACGACATATTCCACTCCCGAGTTTGTTTGGAGTTTTATGTTACTGATGTAGTAGTTGAGTTTTGCTATTTGGAAAACTTCTCCGGCGTGGTTGGTGTAGTCTGTGTTCAATTGGAGATCTGAATCCGCAAAACGATTATCAAATTCAATGCGAAGTGCTCCTTTCTCAACCGGGTTGACATCGTTGTCCTCACATCCGGTGATTATGCATAAAATGATCAGCAGAACTGATACAGAAGTTATATCATTCAATTTCATTGTTAGTAGAATAAAATGGTAACTATGCCCGCGGTGTTGCTCCCAGGCACATGATAAAAGAAAATAGACTAAATAGAGCTTGGTGCGATTAGCCCAGGGGCGGGTGGAAGATATTCACCGGTGGAGAGTTGTAATCAGCGACAACACAAGGCGTATTGTGCGTTACAAGGCGTTTACTTAGACTCCCGAATACCAGCGTTTGCTGATCCTGGGAAAAAAGATGTATTTCTCTCGCAATTGCTATCTGCGTCGGAATTTGAGATTCGTCCGATTGAGAGTCAACAACTACTAATGGACTATTCTTTTTCCCAAAGTAGTCAGCGGAACATAGGGCTATCGGAACTTCGGAGATCAACCGTAACTGGAATGCGATTTCGTGCCGGTTTTGATACAGATAAGATACTAACCCCAGTCTGCTGGCGCAGTGGAGTGTCATACAGCACAATACGACGATGCTTAAAAACCGCTTCATTGTCGGGCACAATTATACAATGAAATCGGATACGCGCGCCAGTCTTCAGGGATAAAATTGGTCGTTTGGCGCTCTTATTCGCGCGCCTCGTCAGAATTGGAGATAACAGGATAAAGAAAACGCCCGTCGTTTGACGGGCGCCCCCTTTGAATTAGAAGAAGAATGAAATTCCTGCCTTCAGAAAAAACGGACTTCCCGGGGTAAAGTGTATTTCCGAAACCGGATCGGCCTCGTTGAAAAGGCGTGACTCGGTATCGAACTGTGCCTCGTTCCATTCCTGGTTCAGCAAGTTCTCGGCAGTAATACTAAGCTCCCACGACTTTCGCGTATACTTGACCACGGCGTCGAGAAGGAAATATCCTTCGGCAACGGTACTGTTGTCTTCGTTTGCAGCGCGATCACCCAGGTAGCGGTAGCGCAGACTGGCGTTGAATCCATTGGGCAGCTTTGCTGAAAGTCCGCCGATAGTTGTAAACGTAGGAGCGAGCGGTATATGGTCTTCGCCCTCTGGTTCACCTTTAGTCTTTGGATCAGTCCAGTTCACGTCGGCATCGACATAAAGCCAGGGCAGCGCCTGATAACGCAGCGAAACGTCAATACCTTTCCTTCTGGTCTCACCACCTGGTTCGACAACGCCTTCGTCACCGACATACACGAACTCCTGTTCAAGGTCGAGCATCCACAGTGCCGTTGTCAGCAATATTTTGTCGGTGACTTTAACGTTAGCGCCCACATCGACCCCAAGTGCGCGAGGAAGAATCTCCTTGCCTTCCTGTGCAACGACAACACGGGTGTCGTTGGAGTGAAAGCCGATGCCGCTTTTCAGAAACAGGCTTACGCTTCGGGATGCGTCGTAGTTAAGATTCAGCTTCGGGCTTACCACAGTTCGGCTTATGCTATGTCTTTTATAGTCTGCCGCCAAAGCATCGATATAATTGAACGTGAAATGATCAAAACGCAGCGCGGCATTGATCGTAAACTTGTCATTTACTTGCAGCGTCTCATTTACGAATGCGTAAAGGTTTGTTTCGTCGATATCACCACGCGCCACATCACCGAGAAAGTGTTTTCGCGAGCGTGTGCGATACAGGTGAATATCGTTGACGTCATCGTATCTGAAACCAGCGCCCACTTCACTGCGCAACAACTTGCCGCCTACGGTGTAGTCCAGGGAATAACTTCCTTTGTAACCCCAGATGTTTCTCGATTCATTTTGCGTGATCTGATCACCGTCAACAGGGTCGTTCAGGAAGAACGTGAAGTTGGACACGAGATTAAAGTCGTACTTCGA
>JAEZGH010000185.1 GCA_023417065.1 Bacteroidota bacterium | reverse complement strand
ACATCCTTGTCGATGTGCACCTTGATCACCTTGTACGGCGCAAGGAAACCATCGCGGATCCCTTCCTTCAACGTGTAGCTGTACACCGGCTTGCCGAAGTAGTGGATGTTGCTGGTGTACTTCGTCTCTTTCGGCGTGGCAGTCATACCGATCTGCGTGGCGCTGCTGAAGTGGGTGAGGATCTCCTTCCAAGCGCTATCGGCATCCGCGCTTCCGCGGTGACACTCATCCACGATGATCAGATCGAAGAAATCCTTCGAGAACTCCTTGTATAGTTTCTGTTCTTCGGCCGGGCCGGTGATCGCCTGGTAAAGACCGAGATAGATCTCATACGCCGTATCGATCCGCCGCTTTTTACCATTGCCGCCGGAAAGCGCGATCGTAATGTCCTCCTTGGTACCATCGCGTCGTTCGATCGTCTTCGACTTCGTGCTCAACTTGGCCATCGCCGCTCCCAATGGCCGGAAATCATTCACCATGGTCTGGTCCACCAGCACATTGCGATCGGCCAGGAACAGCACGCGCTTCTTCCGGCCGCTCTTCCACAACCGCCAGATGATCTGGAAGGCGGTGTAGGTCTTGCCGGTGCCGGTGGCCATCACCAGCAACACGCGGTCCTGTCCTTTGGCGATCGCCTCCATCGTGGCGTTGATCGCATTCACCTGATAATAGCGCGGCTCCTTTCCGCTGCCATCATCATGGTAAGGCTGAAGCACCACTTTCTCCGCCTCGGGATCCAAGCCCTTCCAACGCCGGTAGCGCTCCCACAGCTCAGCGGGCGTAGGGAACTCATCGAGCTTCAGGTTCTTTTCGACCTGCGCGGAAGCTCCTGTGCGATCATGAAACACGAAGCCGTCGCCATTGCTGGAAAAGACGAACGGAATGTTGAGCACTTCGGCATAAGCCAGCCCTTGCTGCATGCCATCGTCCACCGAATGGTTGTTGTCCTTCGCCTCGATCAACGCGATCGGGATGTTCGGCTTGTAGTAAAGGATGTAATCCGCGAACTTCTGCTTGCCGCGGGTCACCATCTTGCCCCGCACGATGATGCGGCCTTTGGTGAACCCGAATTCCTCCCTGATCTGCGTTTGCTCATCCCAGCCCGCGCTCCTCACAGCGGGCGTGATGAACTTGGTGCAGATGTCGCGTTCGGAGAGGGCGCGTTTGTTCACGGGGGGAAAATAGGGAAAGCCTACCAAACCAGACTGTCTAAATCGAACAAAGCCCGAAGTCAATGACTTGGAACTTTGTTTGTCCACCGCACCATCCCTTGGACGCCAGTGCGGCATAGGAACGGAATTTTCTTCTTCCCAGTACACCCCCCAACGCCGAGAAAAATACTTCCAAGGCCCCGTGTTTAATCACGGTTCAGCCCTTTTCATCGCCGGATAGGTTCGGCCCATCAAAGCCGTATCCATCATGGCACACCGGGCCTACCTTATTGCGTTGCTGGTTTTTGTGGTTTGCCAAACCGCATTGATGACTCTCGATCACTGGCCGGACACTGGAACATCTGCCCGATCGGTGACCCCAGCGAACACCGACGGCATGGAAGATGAAATGGGCTTGGCAGACACTACTTCCCCAACCATCGATACCTTGTTCGCAAGGGCAAAGGAGATCCCCTGCATCACGGACGATTTTCATGATCATTTCCGAAGAGGCACACCCGGATCAAATCGGAATATCGGTGTGGACACTTTGAAATTCTCGGTCACCTCTTACCGATCGGCAGTAGATGGAATTGACTGCTCCGGGAAAAAGGCGGTCGTTGTGCATAATGGCTTGTCCGCTGATGGACGGTTCATTGCAGCGCTGGAGATCGTTTGCCTCGATCCAAAGGGCGACGGCTTCTTCGATCTGATCCACCAGAAGAAGCATTACACCATTGAGGGCGGTGCGCTAAGGTTGCAGAACACATCGATCAGTACCTGGAAGCCCAACTGGACACGTTACAAGGACAGCGTGGTTTGCAGAGAGGAAGCCACACTGTCCTTCCGAAGCGTGATCGACACCATCGACGTACAATACATCGTCTTTCCGCATGAGGACGAGATCTATCATCTTATCGATCACAATCCAGGTGCCTCGATATTGGGGATCCTTCCAACGGCTGAACCTTTGACGACCGCTTATGATGACTTTCGCCAAGGTCTTGTATGGATACCACTGGGTATCGAATTGACAAATGACGTCGACAGCAGCTCAGCCTTTAAGCACAAAGGTGCCGACCTTGGAGCCCCCTGTCCCAAGGACTGCCCGCCCAAAGTGAGTTTCAAGAAAAATGGCGTACCTGTTCGAACACCTTGCTGATATCCGCTGAATGCCCCTCTCCTCCTTCCTCATCGTCACATTCATAGCCATCGCGCTATGGCAGTGGGCCATGCTGCCGCGCCCGCGATCGCGTTTCTATGCCACGCTGGGCATTTTGATCGCCGCGGCGCTGGCCACGGAAGTCTATGGCGGCATCACCAACCGGCTCATCATCAACAACAACCTTGCGTACAACCTCTTCGGCCAGCTCGAAGCCTTGCTGGTGTTGTACCTGATCGGTCTCCTGCGCCCCAACTGCAATTGGACCCTCATCGCGGCCGGTGCGTTTTTCATCGGTGCGTTCATCACCAACGTGATCCTGCATGAGACCATCTACATTTTGATGCTCGAAACCGTGCTCTTGAACTCCTTCGTCCTGAGCGTCTTGCTCATGTCGGCCCTCTGGTGGCTCGCACAGCACAGCGCCGTGCCTTTGCAGAAAGTGCCGGAATTCTGGATCCTGCTGGGCTTCCTCGTTTATTTCGCCGGCATCGTGCCCACCATCGGTGGATACGAGTTCATCTTCCGCAATTGGAATATCGGCCATAAAATTTTCCATATCGTGCAGACATTGTGCATCATCCGCTATCTTCTCACCGCCTTTGGCTGCCTCCTCGCGCGAAAAAGGAACGGATGGATGATACCGACCGCATAACGATCGCTGTGATCGCGGGCACCGTGCTGGTGTTGTCCATGCTCTTTTTCGTGGTGATGCTTTTGGTGGTGAACGCCAACCGCC
>JAEZGH010000184.1 GCA_023417065.1 Bacteroidota bacterium | reverse complement strand
AACCATTGGCGAATCAGTCGTAGGGTTGCCGGACACCTCACCTTGGCAAATAACAAACGCAAAAGTATGGCATGGTCGACCTCATCGAAGAAACTCTTGAGATCGATGTCAACAATGTAATGCCGATCCCCGCTAATCATTCGCAAGCCCGCCAAAAGCCGCCACCTCGTGTGCACCGGCGTAATGTGCGCCCTTAAAAAAAAGAGGTTGCCAAAAAACAACCTCTTTCGATATGAATATACTTTATGCTAACCTATTCCTAAACGAATAGCCTCTTCAACGGGAGAATAGCCATTATCAGAATCTGAAACAGACAATTCGCCCTTCAACAACAAAGGCGGTTGGGCCATAAATTTGGGCGTATTCCCTCTATGTGGTTGAGCTGCATGAACCAGGAACGGATGACATAGGTAAACAGTGCCAGCTTCACCCGTTGCAAACACTTCTTTTCGCTTTGGCAACTCATTCAACATGCCAGCCAGTTCCATAAACGAAAGCCCTTCGTCCCCTTCACTGGACAATAACCTTGCAACATCAATATGAGAGCCTTCATAAATAACCGTAGGCGCATCATTTTCCCACACATCTGAGTACAAAACCAACATCAACAATGCCCTACCCTTTGATTTGACATTGAGGCGCCATTCAAGAAAATTATTCGGATCATTTCCGGGAAAACTTGCGTCTACGTGCTTACCGGTATCATTAGGCTGCTTACTGGATGGGAATCGGACAGGAAACGTTCCTACATTCCGGCAAGGAATCCATTTGCCCTTACCTATTAACTGATCAAAAGCGATATGTAACGCTGGGGTGTTTACAGAATTAATAAAAGGCTCATCCGTATACATTCCCAAACGAATTACTGGCTCAACCCAGGTCGAAGGATTTGACCTGTCACAATGGAGGTCATTCCAAAGAATATCTAGCGCAGCATCTGCGGTTTCCCTGGAGAATGAATTATCAAGACGAACAAAACCGTTATGTATGAAATGCTCTATTTCCTTTTTACTTAGAATACCTGACATAATTATTTCTTTTAAAAGACCAAGCACAGCAACAAACCCTGTTGACCAGTGGACTTGGTTTAATACGATATTAAAATGAATGAAATATAGGATCATACGCTTTGCACAAACAAAGCGCGTTGCTTAAGAACTAAGCTTGAAAGGATATTATAGCATCACGGCCATTCTCATAGTGACAAAATTAAAAAACATCCTCTAAATGAACAAACTCAAGACGGTGTACAGAGTAACATTACACAAGCGTACCAACCCTGATTAAAGCTCTTGCATTCATCTCAACCTGGTCTGACATGAAATTGTCTTTGAAGTCCGTCGTTTCTTGTCGAATACGCTTGACGCAGGCGTTGTGTTTTCCGCCTTGCATGCGGTTTCGTGCTGAGGATCTACGGTGACACCATTGGTTTTCCGGATATCGGTGTAGGCGTTTCTGTTTCTGCCCTCCAGGTAGTAACACCTGGAAGGCCCGAAAACAACCTTATGTTCGACGAATAATAAATTGCTCAAAAGGCTGTTCCATGATGTCGCACAACACTCACTTGACCCGCCCTCCAGGTGTTTTCACCTGGAGGCGGGCAAGAAAAAAGTACCCACATGCATAAGAGTCACATATGATTCGGAGGCGTTGTGTAAGGCAGCAAATGCAGCCCTCGCTCAATCTCTTGCATTGACTGAAGACCAACTTCAGCACGGACTATTGGGTTGATGAGGTTGGGTTCCTATTCTGAGGCGGACCATAACATAACCTTATCAACCTTAGTAACAAATCGGCACTCCCCGGTTCCCAACCTTATCAACCTTATCGTCATGGGCAGACCCGATGATCATGCTCCACGATAAAATCTGGAGACATCCTGCGCGCAAACCTTATCAACATGGATAAAGTTGCAGGTTAGACGTGCAGAGGTTCATAAGTATCGCACATGAGCGCACGCGTCCTGCAAGACGGCCAATGGAGCCCTCTCTCTTAATCTCTTGCATCAACTGATGATCATCAACTTCGGCACAGACCATAAGGCTGGGGGTTTCTGAGACACAATAAAGGCGAATCAATAATATTCAAAAGGTCATTTGACGCATTAGAATATCGGCAGCAAAATGTATACAGCATGTCTTGGGTCCAGTGGAAATCTTTTTTATGTTTACGAATCACGTTTGGTGTCACATAAAGTGAGCGATTCAAAAGCCATGCTGCGTTTCATACATAAACGTTTTGCGTATTTCAGACTGACATGATTTTCAAGTCACACATTTACGACAAATTTTCCGACGTGTCATTCCTTAAAAATGAAAGAATACTTAATAACATCAGGATTCCTCGACCGGCAGCGAAAGCTTATTCTTACTGAGGACTATCTGGAGTGGGAGAACGGAAATCTTAAGGGCCAGGAATTCACCCGATTAGATAAGTCCGACATTGTTGACTTCAAACACGGGACGGAAGGGATTGTATGGTACAAATTCACTGTAGGGCGTCAATTTTCAATAACCATCAAAGACAATAACAACAAAGAAGTTAAGATTCTATTCCAGTCGTATTTCGGATTAGGGAAAGATGCCCATCAAATCTATGCGGAAATTATAGATGACGTTTGGCGACTATACCATTCAAGCATTGTTGAGACATTTCTCCAGACCTTTTACGATCAAGGAGAGATTGAAAATCAAGGCGTAACATTGAAAAATGAAGGAATTAAACTCAGAGACAAGATGGGACTGATCCCCTGGGATAAGGTGTCAACAAAAGATTATTACACGTATTTCGCAATCTACAACACAGACAATCCTGACATCCACTCCAGAGTGAGCTACAATGAATACGGAACCGAAACACTTTGGAGTGCAATCAAGTCAATATTGAAAGAGAAGACAAAGAACACTTCGCAAGAGAAGCTATGAGTCCCTTTGCCTTATTTTGTTATTTTGACTACATAGTAGTCGTAAATACATTAGTAAGGAGCCGTTACGGAGCATTTTGTGAACACAAATGAGCAATCTGATAAATACATTGACGATCATCGTTATCTCGGCCATGATCAATCTCGATCAATTCCAACAAAGAAAGACTTACATCCCTACGTTACCAGCATTATTTATGATGAATAGGGCGAACAAGACAATATCGCAACAGGCAGACAGATGGAAAGTATTCTACATCATCACGTTCCTGACTGGTATTATACTGATGGTTTTTGAGATTCACATTTATCGACTGACGATCATTAACGCGATAATACCAACGTCTGTCATTCTCACGGTTGGTACCATTGCATTCACTATCAACTGGAGCAATTCCAGGACGGCCTTTAATGCTAAGGGAATATTCTCTGCGCTGACGCAAAATATGGGTTCCTGGGGTTTCATAGCCTGTTATTTATTCATGGCGACAAACTACCACTTCGCCAACAACGAACTGAAGGACTTAAGTTTTGTTATCGAGTCAAAGAGTTCAATGACTGGTCCGAAGGGACGAAGAAACGAGCGAAAACCTTTAGTGATAATTGACTATTATGGCTTCAAAAAGGAGCTCGTTTTCAGCTTCAACGACACAAAACGCGTCGAGAAGGCCGACAAGGTAAATGTAACCGTGCGGAAAGGCCTTTTAGGTTTTGATATTCTCGAACACTATGATGTAATTGAAACGGAAAATGAGGAGTAAAACATGTCGTTCTAAGATTTGAATGGTCTTCCGAAGAATATAGTGCCATTAGATATCACAGGCGACACCACATCGGCGAAGGAAACTTGGAGCAAAATAGAAAGCTGAGTTTTAACGAATCGGAAAGGACACAACCCAGGCTTTATCCAAAGCAATTTCGTTCCAGGCAAGCCATTGTCAAATATTGACAGGAGAAGATACCTACCACCAGGTGGAAAGTAATTAAAATGAACCATAACCCGGGTTAAAATTCGCGGCAGTACAGAAAGAATTCGTCAGCGCGGAGCCGAATGAGCGCTTAATACAACGCGTTTCGGTGAAAACAGTCAAGGTCCATACGCTCCTGGGCTTCCCGGGAGAATAATAGGGGTAAATAGGGAAACAGTTGTCTTAGTTAAAATTCCACGGATATGGCCACCACAACTGCACAAACGACATTAGCGACCGTTTTGATCATTCATCTTGCAATCCTGGCCATGGCCCAGAAGCCCACTGAAGATTTGGATTCGACGACCGGAGAATATGTCGTAGGGTTTAGAAATTATGAAAAGGAAGACCCTACAAGATCATACAAGCGCCTGTATGATTGGGATAATAGAATTACAGTCAGACCAATTTCGATCAGTCTATGGTTTCCCGCAGAAATGATGTCTGCAAAATCAGCAAATGACAAAATGAAGGTCAAGGACTACATGACCATTTTGAAACAGGAAGAAGAATGGGAAAGCTTACCGGATGACAGGATCTTAAGCTGGTTCTACTACGCCGACAATGAAAAAAACAGAACACAATTTGAAATAGAAACGAAAGCCTATCGGGATGCTGAGGCGGCAAAAGGCAGATTTCCTGTCGTCATCTATGCTCCGAGTTATCAGGCATCTTCGACCGAGAACTTCGCGCTCTGTGAATTCATTGCCAGTCATGGATATATTGTCATTTCATCACCAAGTCGTGGAACAGAAAACAGATTTCTTGATGGAGGCACGACAAGAGACATAGAAACACAGGCGCGTGACATCGAATTTCTAATTGCCGAATCGACGTCGCTGACAAACGCGGACGCGGATAAATTATGCGTTATAGGATTTAGTTTTGGTGGCATTTCCAACGTATTGGCGCAAATTAGGAACAAGCGAATTAAAGCTTTGCTATGCCTGGATGGCAGCATTAAATATCAGTTCCCAAAACTTCTATCATCCAGTTACGCTGACATTTCGAAGGTTGATGTCCCTTTTATGTTTATGTCTCAAAAAGATATTCCATTAAGCGTAATGATTGAAGATAACATCGATACGACATTAAACCGGAATTTTGCATTCTTTGATTCATTGAAACACAGCCAGGCGTACTACCTTAAATTTAACGACCTAACCCATTCGTATTTCAGTTCGATGGGAGTCCTTTTTCAGGAAAGGGACGGACGGCAAGACAAAAGCAACAGACAAATCATAGCTTCCTACAATTGGGTGAAGATTTATTCACTGCATTTCCTCAATGCCTTCTTAAAAGGTGACAAAACATCGATGCGATATTTAGACACTGATCCGATCGATAATGGAGTCCCACCCGGTTTGATTTCCGTAAAAATCAAAGAACCGATCGCGCATCCCATGTCGTTTGAAGACTTTAATGAGCTTGCCCGAAGTCAGGAATATAAAAATCTTGAGGAATTAGTTAAGAAGCTGAAAAACGAAAATCCCGGAATCCAGCTTGAGGAATGGAAATTTAATAACCTCGGGCTACAACTGCTCTTTCAGGGAAATGTTCAGGAGGGGATCAATATACTCTCGCTAAACACCATCCTCTACCCAAACTCAGCCAATGCATTTGACAGCCTTGCCGAAGGATACTTAATTCAAGGCAACGAAGATCTCGCTATCAAGAACTTTGACTTGTCGTTGGCTTTAGACCCTCATAATCAAAACGCAATCACCAGATTGAAACAATTGAAAACCAAGCAAAAAAAGGAAAATAACGCCTGGGAAAATAAGTGATCTATTAACCCCGCATATGCCCTCCCTGACGGATATTTTGCCATCTCTCGAAATATGCGGGATCTTTGAACAGCAATCACTTAAACATGCGGTAACAACAAATGCTCCCAACCCATTGGGACATATTCGATCTAAACGAACTGGTTAGTGGGAAACTAATAAATCTCCCATTCAGGGGACAAGAAAATTGAAGGGATTGTAATCCGTTGACGATGACTGGACGCTGCTGAAGACAAACCCAACTAACGATGTTGCTAACGGGTACGTAATCGACAAAATCCACTATACCCAGGAAAACGCTTATCTTAGAGGTGCCGCCAGGCCAGGTGCCGGACGTTCTGCGCAAGAAAAAAATTATCAAAAACACGTGTATGCAAATTTCTGCTTCCATTCTGAACACCGGCAGCCAAAACGAGGTCACCGTCAGCACTAACAGCGCGACAAAACAATTATTGATTCCCCCAAAATCAGAAGGGAACGGATCATCAATTAACGGAGGTGAACTTTTGTTTCTCGCTCTTGCAACCTGTTTTTGCAATGACATATACCGTGAAGCCAAAAAGCGACAAATGCATATCACGTCGGTTAAGGTGGTTGTCTCAGGCGAATTTGGAGACGAAGGAAAGCCAGGCTTTAACATTCAATACGACGCCAAAGTTGACGGCGATGCTACCGATGAAGAAATCAACGATTTAATTTCCTATGTCGACCAAATTGCCGAAGTCCATAATACCTTGCGGTTCGGCACAACAGTTACCTTGAAAGGTACATAGCGGGGTTGTCCACGTGTTTCGTGAGAGAACGAAGCGCAGGTAACTCAGTTCTCATCAATCAGTCACTACTTGAGTTTCCGTAATACGCCCCGAGCGGTAAGACACAAAGGCAATGTGACTATTTGACCTGCCCTCCAGGTGTTTTCTCCTGGAGGCGGGCAAGAAAAAAAGTGCCCACATGCATAAGAGTCACGTCGTGTAAGTCGGCGAATGGAGCCTCTCTTTGATCTCTTGGCTCAACTGAAGACCACCTCCGGCACGGACTATAAGGTTGATAAGGTTGGGTGTTTCTGGTTCATTTGTGTTACTAAGGTTGATAAGGTTTGAAACTGATTGCCCTTTCGTCAGGATCCCTGTATCAGTCAAGAAGTCCAGTTTTCCCATTGTATCATTGAAACTCAATAAAGCTTGGGTGTCATTTGCTCCGCTGGCCATTAGAATAACGTTCACTTACCGATCACCTATTTCGAATCCGATAACCTTAGCAGGCGAAATCCTACCGGAACACAAAACGCCAACTAACCTTATCAACCTTAGTAATAAATCCGCACTCCCCAATTCCCAACCTTATCAACCTTATCGTCATGGGCAGACCAGATGATCATGCTCCTCGATAAAACCTGGATACATCCTACGCTCAAACCTTATCCACCTTATAGTCAAAAGGTGCGAAAGTCATTCGAAG
>JAEZGH010000136.1 GCA_023417065.1 Bacteroidota bacterium | reverse complement strand
AGCTTGAGCTTCGTATTCCTCAGAAGCTTGTGGCGTCGTACCTCGGGGTTTCTGCGGAGTTTCTGAGTAAAATCAAGAAGCGGCTACGTGAGGAGAAGAAGGGTTTGTAGTAAAGAGCGTGAGCCTGGAGCCTGAATTATCGTTTCCCCCAGGGAAGAAAATGCGTTCGTTGTCCCAGCGGGACAATATGTTTGTAGAACACATTCCATCCCTGCGCGCCACGCCCCGTAGGGGCGGTATGTTAACAACCACCGGTATTAGTTACGCGAACGCCATGTTGAACAACGCAACCTAACCAATGGCATCAATGCATTTTCATTCCGCGAAACGTATTACGTGAAGTGCCTTCGTTTCCGCCTACCGCTAATATAGCGTCCCGATGGGACGTGGGTTTGCGTGGCGACATCGTCTTCTACAAACATGCAGTCCCAATAGGAAGGAACTCCAACGCCGTGTGCCAATCATGAACAGACCGCTATCCCAGATGTTGACGGCTACCTGACACAAATGCAAGCTATCACTCCAATCTTTAACCAACGGTTATGGCCGTACCGATACGTTTAAAAGAATCCTTAAAACCTTAGCTGCTGATGTCGTCACCTGAAAATCGCCAACCACCGTAATAAACCTTATCAACCTCAGTAACAAATCAGCAATCATCCTTCCCAACCTTATCGTCGCAGGAACGACAGATACAACTGCCTCACAAGGAAATCAGGAGAAACAAAAGGCTCAGACTTTATCAACCTTATAGTTCAGGGGCGAATAATTAAAACCGTCACACGATGTAACTGCTGTGCATTGGCAATAGGAGCCGTACCCTAAATTCCCGCCATCAGTTAAAGCCAGGTCCTGCCATAGACCATAAGGTCGATAAGATTAGAGATTTATTAGCCAGCAATGCCACTAAGGTTGATAAGGTTTGCCGAATGAATGCTGTCTTTCAGGCTCCCTGGACTTACCCTGAAGGGCAGGAGAAGGTAATGCAGAATATCATTCCATTTTCCTGCCAGGTCCCGGGTCACGGTCATTGGTACATCCCTTGTTACTCATCCTCCCACTGATCCACGACCCCTGTGATCCAATTCAATGACACATATCGCTCATAGGCGACGAACTCGTTCATACCAGGAATGGTCTGCTCCCGGCCGCGCGCCTCATGGAAACCCCAATTCAGTCGAAAGGTGAAATCGGCTTCATCCAGTATTTCCGCGGCGGAGCGTGAATAAGCGCCTTCAATAAATTCAGCGGTGGGTTCAAAGAATCCAGGAAGTAAGGGGAAGATAGTCTCAGGCTGGGCTTCGTTCGATGGCAACTCCAGTGTCTCAACTTTGTTAATTGCCCACAACATCAGCCAGATTGATTCAACGCGCCATTGGATTTGAGCCGCTTCGCGCTCTGAGAATTTCGGCTTGTGGAAAAGAGCTTTCTCCTGAGCTGAGGTTTCATCCCATAACTTCTCACGAATCAGAAATATCATCACCTCATCCCGCAGGCTTGGATCAAATGCAATACAATTCAGGTAAGAGAAAATGAGAATTCTCGTGGCAATCTGCTGGGGCGTCTTGAAATTAACGTCGTCATCTTCGATCGGAGGAAGAACGTCAATCAGAACAATCCCCAGAGATGCAAGCCTTTCCTCAGAGTTATGTTTTCGTTCAGTCGGAGTCACTTTGATGGGTTAAATCGAAAGATCGCGAACGCAATCACAAATCCATAATCCCGGGTGTAATATCGGTGCGCAATTCTTAACAATGTCATGAATTCATATTAGTTCGACTGAATGCATCGGTATGCTGCCTTCGAATACGGTTCAACACCCATCAAGTATAGTGCCTATGCCGTTCTGCAGACAGCGTTTTCTTGAACGCGGCTTGTACCAGGTTTTTCTGCCCGGGGTTGTCTCAATCCCTCGTTCCCCTGAGACGCATGCAACTCCAACGTACGGTTTTTGATGAAATTTTTGTTGCCATCTCCCCAGGCCGCCATCTGTTTCAGCAGGGGCAAAAGACTCTTGCCGAATGCAGTCAGGTGATACTCCGCGTATAGCGGATACGTACCTCTATGCCGACGGGTGACGACACCGTAATCCAGAAGCTCGCGCAGCTGCATATCCAGCACACGCGGAGTTGTGGCTGTTATCAGTCGATGGATTTCACTGGGCCGATGAGCTCCATTTGCAATCGCGTCAATAATGCATGCCTTCCATTTGCCTCCCAATATCTTCATGGTAACATATAGCCCGCAGTCCAGGTCCTCTTCGGTCTTTCTTTTATACATAGCCTTGATTTCAGAGATGAACATCGTTTCCTCATGCCGAAAAATCATTCTGTATAGGATTAATTCTTCGGTTATTTCAGATGATGAGAGCCTGATGGAACTTGCATCATCATCAAAAAACGTTACGAGTATGTCTGAGAAAAGTTCTGAAAAAAAGGTCACAATCATCGGTTTGGGACAAATGGGCAAAAAACTAGCGCAAATCTGGAGCGCTGAAGGATATGAAGTTACGGTGTGGAATCGCTCGCCTGAAAAGGCTCAGGATCTGAATGTGCATCGCGTTGCTTCGGATGTGACTGAAGCAATTTCGGCAAACGACGTCATTGCTATTTGTGTCCTGGATAACTCAATCGTATTTGATTTGCTCGATCGCGCCGGCAGCATTGCTCTCGCAGGAAGAACGATCATCAATTTTACGACGGGCAGTCCGGGAGAAGTGAAAAACCTCGAGACCAGTCTTGCAGCGGCTGGGGCGTATTATTTGAATGGGGCTATCCAGGTTGCGCCCGAACAAATGGCTATGTCCGACACTACAATACTCATGGCCGGTAGTAAGAACGCATTTGAGCAGCACCGCACGTTGCTGGACAAACTTGGGGGGAACATCAAATACCTCGGTGAAAAGGCCGCGGCATCACCTGCTATGGACCTTGCAACGTTGTCGTGGGTATATGGTTCATTTCTTGGGTTGATGTACGGTGTTGCTTTTTGCAGGAGCGAAGGGATCAAGCTGGATCAATACCGTGCGGTTATAGGGGAGATCGCCGATTCTTTCCTCGAATTCTATAAGTATGAAATCGGGACGATTGCCGACAACAATTACGAAATATCCCAAAGTCCGATGGCAATCAGCATCACGGCGTCTCAGCGCATCGCCGATACAGCTCAATCTATGGGACTGGACACCAGATTTACTGACGCGGTTGCAGCCATGCTTGCAGATACCAGGGAACAGGGTCTGGAAAATGCAGAAGTATCGGCGTTGATCAAGGTTGTCGAGAAGCGTGCCAGGAGGCGGCTATCTGTAGGCTAGCACACGCATGATCTTGGCTGGTCAACATGCTTGTAGGGTAGTGTGTTGGCGGCAGCCTGAACATAATGCAGCGATGGCGTGCTTTCCCTGTCCGCCTCAAGTGATAATTCCTGGGGGCAGGACAAGGGAACGCGAATTATCATTCCATGTTCTTATATACGTGATTTGCAATTTTTGAATTACGATGTTATTCACGCGAACGCGATCATGAACGCAACTCTCCCATGATATCAACACATTTTGGTTCCGCGAATTTTATGGCGTGACGTGCCTTCGTTTCCGCCTACCGCTAACATGCCCTCCCGATGGGACGCGCGTTCGCATAACAACATCTTCTACAAACATATCGTCCCGACAGGACGGAGATCAATGTGCTCCACATGTCATCTCAATTCGCGGAGCCCCATGCCATGCACCGGCCATGAACACGCCTCTGTCCTGGCACACCATGTATTTTGGCACCCCAAACCTCAGAAACGCCCAATGGCGTGCCGTTTCGCGCAATTGACGGGTAAATGGCGGGCGGAAAAAGTGGCTTTGCATGCACTTATGACCGTTAATCGCGTAACATTGTGCAACCAAAATGATCGTAATGCAACAACCCGAATTGGGCCGGCGTCTGACCGCTCTGCGCAAAGCAAAGAACCTTACCCAGGAAGAGTTGGTGGAAAAAAGTCACGTTAGTGTCCGCACCATCCAACGCATCGAAGCGGGTGAGGTCTTGCCACGAACCATTACTATAAAGATCTTATTGGAAGCACTTGGTGAGACCTATGAATCATTTTCAACCGAACAAAACCAAGTGATGGAAACAACAAAGAACACCGTGTCGCATGGGCACCGAACCACACTGTTGATCGCGGTAGTCGCCGGGGTGGCCTATCTGATTATTGAAATTATCCTGGGCGCGATGGATATTGCCTGGATCGTGGGAACCCGTGATTGGGACTTCCGCATGAATACAGTCTACGTTAGTCTCGTATTTTTTGCCGTGGCTTCGCTGGCGCTTTTTGCGCGCGGGTTTATCGTTCTGAGCAACTTGTTTGAGAATTCGCTGCTCAAGGTCGCTTCCTGGCTACTCATTCTCGTTACGGCCGCGGAGGCGATTCTGGATGTGAATTCGCTTTCTGTCCAGGACATCGAGACCCTTGGCATTCCCTATGCAGCTGCCGCTGTGATTATCGGCGTGGTAACCGTTGTCTTTGGCGTGGCACTCATTCGCCTGCAGGATAGTATGGGCGAACTATCCCGCATGGCCGGTCTACTTGAAATTGTGATGGGCAGCCTTCTCATCACCGTGGTGTTCTTTTTTATTGCCTATGTGGTCTTCATTCCCGCTATGATCGTACAGATCCTCGTCCTATACCGGGGTTATGAATACCTTTCCAAATTACCTGAATCTATTGCGGCTGCCGAATAGGATTCTTCTGTCTGGAACGCGATTCCGCCAAGATTAGGGCATTTCAAATAAAATCTCAGTGATACTTTGCGAAACCGAATAGTTGCATATACATTTGCAATCATGCGGTTGCATTTTAAGGGACCTCAAAAAAAGCAAAACAGATGAGCAACGACCTGCAGTTCGAATTTGAAGTTGACAGATCAGCAAAGACCATATTTATCACCAAAGAGTTCGATGCCGACATATCCCTGGTATGGGATGCATTCACCAAAAAGGAAATCATTGACCAGTGGTGGGCACCACGGCCACTTATCTCCAAAACAAAAGATATGGATTTTCGAGTAGGAGGCAGAAGACTCTATGTAATGGCGAATCCCGACGGAAGCGAGATCGGCTGGCAAATATTCCACTATACTGACATCACCCCCGGATCGAATTTTAAATGCACGAGCGTATTCGTCGACAGCAATGAAACTCCGCTGGGACCAGGTGCAATTTGGGACTTAACATTTAAGGAACAGCATACACCTACGGGAGAGATCACCACAGTCAGTATTACGATCGCTTTTGAATCCTTCGACGAATTAGAAAAGATGATCGAAATGGGATTCAAAGAAGGCTTCACAATGATATTGGAGCAATTGAAGAGATTATTGAAACATTTAAAACAATAGAAATGACTAAATTCACCTTTCTCGCTGCAGTTGTCCTGTCCCTTACGCTTTCTTGCTCACATCCATCGTCGCAAGAAGATGCCAATACAAGTCAAGTCGATATTCCATATAATTCCGGTTCCGAAGTAAACAATAAAAGAATAGATATGATCAACCAAAAAATCACCCCGTATCTATGGGTAGAGAAAGACGCCAAAGCTGTGGCGGATTACTACCTGTCAATTTTCAAAGATGGCAAGCTAAAGGATTTCCGTAAATTCGACAGTGGCGAAAGTGGGAACGAAGCCGGCATAGAGACCGCTGTAATTGAAATTGCAGGAATGGAGTTTAGTATACTGGCCGCGGGTCCGCTATTCAAGTTCAATGAAGCAGTATCGTTCGTCATTAACACAAAGAACCAGGCTGAAACGGATTATTATTGGGAAGCACTTACTGCCAACGGGGGCGAAGAAGGCTCGTGTGGATGGTGCAAAGACAAATACGGCCTGTCCTGGCAGGTTGTGCCTGTGGAATATTATGAATTAATCCACAACGACGATCCTGCAGTACGGGAGAAGGCAATGAAAAACACCCTGAAGCAGAAAAAGTTGATACTGTCGGAACTCAGGTGATGGTACGATGTAAAGAGCAACCTTTTGATCCCCACTTGAGTAAACCAATTTGAACGGACGTTCATCCAAAGTGTCGGGGTTACCCCAAAGACGTACGCGAGAATAATCAGATTCAACCGAGCTTACAATTTTAAGAATGCATACCCCCGGCAGGGTTTGGCTTGACATCGCTGTCGATTGTGGTTATCGACTACCAGCACCTCGCAAAGGAATACAAGAAATTTACCGGAATGTCGCCAACCGAGTTTCATGCGCTCGAGCGAAAGACACCTGAGCGAGTATTGGGGTTGACGACAACCTTTATATGGAAGGGTTACGTCAGATAGTCGAATAAGAATTGCCGATTTTTTACCACTGGTATATTCGGAGGTTTAGTGTTCTTTGACAGACAATTCAAATCTAAAACTATGAAGTCTGTTTATTGTTTCACCCTAATCACGTTCGGAATTATGACGCTCGCATTCCCTCAAGGGCAACGTAAGACATTTGTCATGGTGCACGCTCAGTGGCATGGTGGATGGTGTTGGGAAAAGGTTGTGCCCCTGTTGCAGAACAAAGGCCATCAGGCTATCGCATTTGATCTCCCTGGTCATGGATCAGATACGTCGCGAACGGAGACCATCACATTGGAAGACTGCGTTGAAAAAGTGGTGACGACCTCAATGGCGCTACCCGGACAAGTTATACTGGTTGGCCATTCAAGCTCTGGAATTGTCATCGCTCAGGCAGCCGAGATTCTTGGAAAAGACAAAGTAATGTCGCTGGTGTTCGTTGACGGATTCCTGCCAAATGACGGAGAATCTGTGTTTAGTCTGGCAGAAAAATATGCCAGTTCTGGAACCCCCTTGGCCAAAAGCTTTATTCTTTCGAACGACCAGCAAACAATCTCGCTGAATCTAGATGACGTCCAGAATCTTCTGTATCATGATTGCTCCGCTGCAGATGTGAATCTTACGAAGTCAAAGTTACGACCAGGACCACAAGCAGTTCTGGCTACAGCCGCGAAACTCAGTGAAAAAAATTATGGCGCGATTCCGAAGTATTATATTCTGTGCACGAAAGCAAGGGATATGGAAAAAACCAGGCTTGCAAAGAATGTGTCCTGCAAGAAAGTTTATACGCTAGCAAGTAGTCATTCTCCCTTTTTCTCAATGCCGGAGGAACTTGTTAAAATCCTGGAGAAAATACCGTAGAGTTTTCCTTATGCGTACTAACGCCAAATAAGACCCCCTTCGGCAACACGACCTTCATCATTCAATGGAGTGTTGCGGATTCAGCGGCGCTTTGTACCTTAGTTCACGGCGATCGAACGTTATGACCGGAGAAGGTTAGCTATTACAAAACATGCCCATGCGATTATTTATCACTATTGCGACTCTTTTTTTGCTCACCGGAATAATGGGAATGTCCCAAACAGCTGTTCCTGTCGAATCAGTAAAAAGAATTCATGTTTCTGGAGTTACCATTTGCAGGACAACGATTGATAACCTCACAAGTCTTACCTATGACTTAAAACTGGTTAGCGTGGAAGAAATGGACAGCCCGCCAACTTGTTTCGCCAAAGACGCACGTTACCACAACGGTGAAGGCTACGCTTCGGCAAAATTTCCGGGAATGATATTTCAGGAAGGCAACGAACCTGGCTTAATTGGAAAAATCCGGTTGACAAAAGAGTTTCAGGGTAAGCTGCCCAATGGAGCGGCTATCGAAATGAAAACATTGAAGTTGAAAGATGTCCTCGACATCTTTCCTGCATTGGAAAATACATGGTACTCTCGAGGCTGTTCCGACTATTGGAAATTTTCAAATGATACCATTTCTTTTTTTGTTCGGATTGACAAATCGCTCAAACCACAGTTTCCTATAAACGAGGCGCATTATTACGACAAGCCTATCGACGGCATCGACATTGTGTTATCTTGTTATAGACTGTTTCAAACAATAGGATACGCGTCATTCCAGATCAATCACAACGACCCGGTAATCTTTGTTGACAGCGCAGTAGTAAGTCAGGGTATACTCGCGTTGTACGAGCCATCCGAATTCGCTGCAATAACGGTATTGAAGGATACTTCTTCACTAAAACTGCTGGGCCGGGAGGGTGCGAGAGGAGCAGTTCTTATTTATTCAAAAGAGTACGCAAGGGTCAGGTATTGGAAGTACTTCGCCTCTAAATCAAAGGATTACCTGAAGGCCGTTCCGTCTCCCGACATCGATAAGGAAGTCGTGTACATACTGAACAATAAAGTGTTGTCAAGCGACCCTGAAGGCACCCTATTTCTTATCGATGACAATACTTTAGTTAGCTTGAAGGTAATCGACGAAAAAGAACTGACGAATGATTTTGGGATTGTTGGCAAAACCTGGGGTGTAGTAATAACCACAGAAGAAGATGAATAGGACTAATGCTCAAGCATATCAAGGTCTTGACAGCCGAAGATAATGTCAAATACCCTAGTGCTGAAAGATCCATGTACTCCTTAATGTGCCATTGATTGTTGGGCAACAACCTACTCAAGAGAATGCGCGGCAATAAATCCGCCGTGGGCCGACACTCAGACGAAGTTTATCGCTTCCTTTTTAATGTCATAGTCTCTTCGAACGTTGCCAGTTCCAGACCATTAACTGCGTTATTCGTTTCCTGAAAATGAAGTTTCAGGAAAAAGCTCGTCGAATAAAAATCATGTTCCGAATCCGCAATCAAGGGGATCACCTGCTGGCCCGCATGAAGTACCAGTCTGCCCTTTTCGTTCTTTATCTGAACTTCTCTGTTGTCCTTTTCAACCATATACGCTCCCGTCAACTTATTCAATACGGCATCAGTCAGTTTCAGTTGATTTCGTTCAAAAATATACTGAAGTCCCCGGGAGTACGTTTCACCTTTTGTTCCTGAGTGGCCTGTATTTTCAAGTACCTTGGACTGCAACCGCACCTTGTCGTATTTTTTACCCTTGACTAGATTGCTGAAGTTTTCAAACTCCTGTCTTCCGACTTCCACGTCTCCTACGGTCATATACACCCGTAGCGGCCTGGATTGCTTTACCTTTGAAAAGTTCTCCGCGTGTTTGCTCAAAACTCCGTTGCCCCAGCCCAATGCAGGGCTTGCCGCCACGTAACCTGTAAACATATCGGAATGCGTAAACAACGTGTAAAGCGTCAACAGCCCGCCTAATGAGCATCCCATTAACGTCCTGTTGTCGCTATCTGCCCGATACTGGCTTTCGATAAAGGGAAATAACTCCTGTTTCATAAAATCCAGAAACTTGTCGGCCCCGCCTGTGTCAGCCTGTGTTCCCGCCTGGGCGGTTGGAGTATAATCCCGCGTGCGTAAAACTCTCCCGCCGCCCCACGTCACACCTACCACAATAATTTCAGGGATGAATCCATCGTAGTACTGCTCACCATATATACATTTCACCAGGGGAAAATCCCACTGCGAATCCATCACGTAAACTACGGGATACTTTTTGGTCGCCCCTTCGTACCCGGAGGGTAGGAGGATGTGCAATTCATATTCTTCTCCTGGAACGACTGAGGAAGTTAAGTACCTCACATGCGATCCGGGAATCGTTACTTCCGGATATTTTTGTGCGCAAACCGCTGATGCTGTAAACGTGATCAACAGGAGAATGATGTATTTCATTGCGGGTAGTTATAATTGGCAAATTGGTATAATACGCGTTCACGGTTGAGGCCTGGCCTTGTTAAGTCACTAACGAATGGCCCCGTTCACGAACAACGCGCTTTTGAAAATAGAACTTTTCCGGCAGAATTTTGCTATTGATCTAACGTTGGAACCCTAATTTCAACAAGACCGCATGAGATGTGAAAAGCCTATACTATTCTCAAATACCCATCGTCAAACACCGGCAATCGAACTGTACAGCTGACGATCGCGCCAGGCTCCTTCGCATTACCAAATAAAAAAAATACTCGTCCAATTTTCGGTTGTACAGCAAATTTCATCCGCGCTAATTCGCATAAAATCAGTAATAGATGGAATTTGAACAATTGCACCGTCAGCATACACCTTTGCTGCTGGCAAACGTCTGGGACGTCAGGAGCGCCAAAGTCGCGGAAACCCTGAATTTTCAGGCAATGGGAACGTCAAGTGCGGCTATGGCTGCCGCTATGGGATATCAGGATGGCGGGGAGATGCCTTTCGATGAACTGTTGTATCTTGTGCAACGGATCCGGAAAAACACTAACCTCCCGCTATCGGTGGATATAGAATCGGGGCATGGAAGAACGGCGAAGGAAATCGCAACGAACATTAAACGACTGGCCGAAATAGGAGTGGCGGGAATTAATATCGAAGATAGTATTGTGACCGGAAGCAGGAATCTGCTGGATGCCGATGCGTTTGCCAGTATCCTCTCCGAAATCACAGAAAATCTTCGGAACGACAAGGTTGGCATGTTCATTAACGTAAGAACGGATACTTTTCTGCTGGGCATTCCAAACGTACTTGAGGAGACTATCAAGAGAATCAAACGATATGAAGACGCAGGAGCAAATGGCATTTTCGTGCCGTGTATTGAAGACGCATCGGCGATCAGGGAAGTGATTCATAGTACTGAGCTGCCATTAAATGTGATGTGCATGCCCAATCTCCCCGATTTTGATACGCTGAACACATTAGGTGTCAAACGAATCAGCATGGGAAATTTTGTTTTCGATTGGATGTACAATCAATTTGAAACGAAAACCAAAGAAATTCTCCAACAAAAATCATTTAATCCGATTTTCTAATGCGCGTTACAGATCAGAGAACCATCAGCACCTATTACGAAGCGTTGTTGGACAGGAAACAAAGCTTTGTGGGAATATTTTTCGTCGGCGTGAAGACCACTTCCGTATTCTGCATATCGACGTGCAGAGCCAGAAAGCCTAAGAAGGAAAACGTTGAATTCTTCACTTCGTTTAAAGATGCGCTTGATAATGGTTACAGACCCTGCAAAGTATGCAAGCCAACTGAAAATGCGAACGAGGCCCCTGCGCCAATTCAAACGGCAATTAAACTGATAAAAGAAAATCCAAAGGCAAAAATCAAGGATTATAATCTTCGCGAGTTGAACATCAGTCCGGAGATGGTGCGGCGATGGTTTAATCAGAATTACGGAATGACATTTCAGGCGTATCAAAGAATGTATCGCATAAATGTAGCTTTCCAGGAATTAAAAGGCGGCAAGACCACCACGGATACCGCCTTCGATTCGGGATACGAATCATTGAGTGGTTTCGGTTACACGTTTAAAAAGTTAACAGGTAGTTCTCCGCGGCACAGCGCCAATGGAAATATCATCCTGATCAGCAGATTAACCTCACCAATAGGTCCTATGTTCGTTTGCGCTACGCAGAATGGTGTATGCTTGCTGGAATTTGTCGATAGACGAATGCTTGAAACGGAATTTGAAGATCTGCAAAAGAGATTGAAGGCGACAATCATGGCAGGTGAAAATGAACACACGAGGCAAGCAATAAAGGAAGTTACCGAATATTTTGAAGGATCGAGGAAGTCGTTTAGCGTGAAACTCGAGACACCCGGAACACCTTTTCAGAATCGCGTTTGGAAATCCCTTCAGGAAATCGAATACGGTGAGACAATCACGTATCAACAACAGTCTGAACGAATCAACAATCCGAAAGGTGTGAGAGCAGTCGCGTCGGCAAATGGACACAATCGCATTTGTATCATCATTCCATGTCACCGCGTAATTGGAAAAGACGGAAACCTGACGGGCTATGCCGGTGGTCTTGAACGAAAAAAATGGCTATTGGAGCACGAACAGCGATTTAAATAACTGCATTCAGCACCAAAGGTGGTCTGTTGGAGTTTGCCTTCCCTTAAAATAACATCGGCGTGCCGATCACTTCGGTTTCTTCCGCTTCATATAATCTGAGAGCGCAGCTGCATAAACTGTTTTTCCCGGTTCCAGGGAGCGTTCGTATTTTTTCCGTTTGACAGGATCTGCAATCACACTTTTTGCGAAGGCTACGGCATCGCGAAACAGCTTGTTCGATGCCCGTTGCTTTGCGCTCAGCTTCACATTGCTCATGTCCGGGGGGCTTGACACCACGGTTCCATAGGAGTAAGACTTAAAGATCAACTGCTTTCCAAACTTGCCCCTCAGGCCCTGGATCAGGTCATTTTGCTCTGATGTTGCCATAAGTGAATTTCGTTCAGTTTCTGATAATGTTCCTGGTATCATCCTCCGTTCATCCTCCGTTCATCCTCCGTTCTGCTACTATCAACGTTAACTGAGATACGATATTGTACCCGTCATTGATTTCTGAACCCAGCAAACTGAATACCACCTGTGTTACCTGGAATCGTACGCCACTTCCGCAGCGCATTCACCGCGCGACACACCGCCACCGGATCAACTCGCACAAACTGTTGGTTTCCAGAAGTGTATTATTTAGATTTGTTTATCTCGCATTAACAATGACGGCATCATCTCAACCAACGATCAGACAAATCCGATGAATCGAAAAAAATTTGTCCCCCTGCCGGTAAGGGCACTTCTCACATTCTTTGCAGTATTAATAACCAGCGTCGCAACATTAGCGCAACCGCCGGGACCAAGGCCCCGGCCAAACTTGCCTCCGATCCCGCCAAAGGGTGATACGACGCATACGGTAACGAGATACTTCACACCATCTACGACTGCGAAGATTTCGCCCGATAAAGATGGCTTCATTCAGCGCTGGCTTGTGCTTGAACCCGTTAGAAAGGAGATTCCTCGCAACAACATATTAACTGAAAGGTTTCTGCGGGATGCACTGGCAGCTGATAATTTTTCTTCCGACTTCACCGTGATCCCGAAGAAAAACAAGACCGTCAAAATAGGAGGGAACAAACTGAAATGGTATGCACTCGACAGCAAAACTTATAACTTCAACCTGTATCATTTCACCTATGCAATAAATCAACCACCTTACGGGGTACTGTTCTGGCTTGTCACCATCATCGACTGTCCGGAAGAAATCAAGAACGTCAGGCTTGCTGCCGGCGTCAACTCAGGGGGTATGTTCTGGCTCAACGGTGAGGAAGTGTTGATGCTTTCGGGTGACCGCGACATGGTGGTGGACAATGTAACTTCGCCTTTGATCACGCTTAAAAAAGGCAGGAACGTTCTCCGCGGAGCAGTGATAAATGGGCCCGGCATGTGCAATTTTGCGGTCCGTTTTCTCGATGAGAATGGAGTTCCCGTAAAGAACTTCAGCGTCAGCTACGAATAGCATGTGCTGTTTCGTCACTGCTATTCAACCTTAATATTCCAAACAATCTGTCAATAAAAATGGTCGCAGTCCTGCACGGCAAGCACTGCGGTTCAAATAGATAAAAACAACAGCGGCTACATGAAACGAATAAAGACACTTGGTCTGATTGCGGTCTTGTCAATCACTTCTACGCAAGGGCTACTGGCGCAGATCGGAAAGCCATTTATTCACGATCCTTCCACCATCGTGGAATGCGACGGCAAGTATTATACTTTTGGCACCGGTGGCGGTGGATTGATCTCCGAAGACGGGTGGCGCTGGAACGGTGGTGCCGTCAGACCAGGGGGAGGCGCTGCACCCGACGCGATTAAGATTGGTGATCGTTATCTCGTGGCGTATGGCGCGACCGGTGGAAGCAGCAATCACAAGGGAGCCATCTTCACGATGTGGAACAAAACACTCGATCCAAATTCTCCTGATTTCAAGTATAGCGAACCGATACTGGTGGCGACTTCCGATGGATATGAGGAATGCGATGCTATCGACCCCGGACTTATGCTCGATCCTGTAACAGGCCGTTTATGGATGACATACGGCACGTATTTCGGTTTCAGCCGCGTCGTAGAATTGGATCCCAAAACAGGAGGTCTGGTGCAAGGCAATGAACCTGTTGACATCGCCGTTGCGGTGGAGGCTACTGTGATGACTTATAACGATGGATGGTATTACTTACTCGCCACGCATGGCAGCTGCTGTGACGGCGCAAACTCCACCTACAACATCGTTGTGGGACGTTCGAAGAGCGTAACTGGTCCATTCATCGATAATGTTGGAAGATCGATGCTTCAGGGTGGTGGCAAGATGGTTGCCGCAACCCGAGGAAGACTGATCGGTCCTGGGCACTTTGGCCGCATGATCATCGAAGACGCGATTGAAAAGATGTCGTTCCACTACGAAGCAGATCTCGATCAGAGTGGTCGCAGTGTGTTGGGAATCCGACCATTACTCTGGAAAGACGGATGGCCCGTTATCGGAGAGAATGTGAAGGAAGGCACGTACCTGATCGAATCCGTGCGCAGAGGGTATAGTCTCGAATTAGCTGTTGACCTGGTGAGAATGGCAGGAGGTTTCCGTGGGTTTAATCGCAACGATGAACCCATCCAGCCCGTTGCGTCTCAGCAACTGTCGGAGGTAATTGACACTTGGCCTTCCGGCAACATCGATGCGCGTATCGGTGACTATGTAGCGCGCCCTCACCAAAAGTGGCACGTTTCACCTGCGCCTGATTCCAGCGGATACCTGGGTGCGCCATATTACAAAATTGTTATCGAGGGCACCAACAGAGCGCTGACTGCGACCGCCGATGGCAACGTTATTACCGTTCCCGAGTTTACCGGCGCGCCTGAACAATTGTGGAAACTTGATCAGCTGACGGATGGCACGTATCGCATCATGCCTAAGGTGGTTTCAAACTCAGACGAAAAACTGGCCCTGATTTCTGCGGGTGATAGCACGCCCGCGCTTGGGAAGTTTGATCCCCGTAACGATAACTGCAAGTGGAATTTCGTGTTGGAATGAGTCGGATTCCGTAGCCCATTTGCAACGCAGTATTCAAACGCAGCGTTATCGCTAACTACTTGCTTTGACCATCTGACGCAGGAATGTTGAGTATAATGCACGTAGCAACAGCATGTGCATTACTACCGTTGACCGCGTCGAAGCAGACTCACACGGTCAGGGACATTCTCTAAGTAGCTAAACGGTTCTCAGGAACAGGGGAGCTCTACTTAAAAATTCGCTGAGCGAAATCATGCAGCGACTTACGCCACACCTGCCACTCATGTCCTCCGGGATATGAAGCAAACTCAACGTTCAAGCCTTTGCTTTTGAACGTTTCTATCAGCTTCTTCGTGTGCTCAATCCGCGGGTCCTGCTCACCGACGGTTATAAAGAAGACCTTCAGTTTGCTGTTGAACGACTGAGGATTCGTCAGGATCCCGGGGATCACCGCCTCAGGATCAAACGGTGCGGCATCCGGTCTTGCAATACCTCCAAAAAGGCCCGTGCTGAAAATACCCACATAAGCAAATTTGTCGGTGTTGCGCAGCCCTGTATAAAACGCCTGGCCACCACCCATGGACAATCCCGCGATGGCTCTGTTCGCAGTACCCGGTTTCACACGGTAATTGCTTTCGATAAACGGGATGATGTTTTCAAAATATTCTTCTTTGAAGACCGTCATAGCCTCATCGTTGTATCCACCGGCGCGCATACCAGGCTTTTGCGCGTTCCCATTGGGAATAACAACAATCATTGGAACAGCCTTTCCAGCCGCGATAAGATTATCCAGAATGATGCTCGTCTTTCCCTGAACGGCCCAGCCGCGTTCATCCTCACCTCCGCCATGCTGAATGTACAGGACAGGGTAGGTGTTTTTGGTGTTCTTATCATATCCCGGGGGAGTGTAGATATTGATATTACGCCATGCTCCGAGCGTCTTCGAATAATACGACTGCGATCGCATCTCGCCATGCGGCACGTCTTTGAGGTCATAAAAGTCGACTCCCGTTTCCGGAATATCTATGCCACTCGCCATTCTGCCCATGCCGAAAAATGATTCACTGGCAGGATCAGCTACCTTGTAGCCATCGATCACGAGTGAATAATAATGGAAACCGGGGTCCTGCGGATCTGTCGTCACTGTCCAGATTCCTTTGTCGTCCTTTTGCATGTCATATAGCTTACCGAGGTCGATCTGGACTTTAGCTGCCTCAGGTGCATTGACGCTGAAGAATACGCGCCGGTCTTCAAATACGCATGGGCAATCATTGCGGTTTATATTCGTCGATGCACTTTTGGATCCTTCCGGCAGTTTCGCCGGTGTTGGTTGCGCAAAAGAAGGAACGGACAGCGTCACCAACAATAAAAAACTATACACTCGATTCATAGGGTTCTTTTTTCTGAGATTTAGTGTTCAATATGTAACAGTAAGCGATTGCGTTTGGACCACCGAGATGGTCGCTAGAAATTAAAGCCAAAAGATGAAGAACCGCAATCGATTTTCCAAATGAGGTGGGGTTACACGGGCGGAAGTTAATAGCGTTTTTTCTCCACATAAAGGGAGCACCACTTGTCCCAGCGGGTGACGTGTTAGGTTAAAATTCCCGTGGCGAATCCATCAGGTCGACTGAGAAGTTGAATGTGAAGATAATTGCTAATTACTTCCAGAAGATTTTAAATTTAACTTTTCACCCTCAAGACGATTACCTGAACTTCCAGGATCTTCAACATCGGAAAGCGGGAATGAGTGTTTTTATATGTTCCTCAACAAGTTGACGAAGGCTGGTGACGTCTTGGTGAGTCAGTCACCTAGTTGTACAGTATGATTGGAGCGACATATCCATTTCTTAGCAAAGGCTATCTGAAAGAAACTGGCGAACTCTTTTACATTTTTCTAAGCCAGGGGAAACAAGTGATTCCGAAATTAATTGCATTTACTCCGATCGAGAGAGGAGGAGTGAAGTATTTCAATTGGGGCTTTGGTGATTTAGTTATTGACAAGTCCACGGGAGAGTATAGGGTGGATGATAAGGTTGAGAGCAACAATGGTGACGTTAAGACAGTTTTTTATACAGTGGTGTCGACGCTTGCCGATTTTTTCGATTATCATCCAGCTGCCACTGTTTATGTTTCTGGAAGCAACCGACAACGGCTGGCGTCTATAGAAGGTTGATTTCTCGGCATTGGCCAGATATAGAGCCGCTTTACGAGGTAAAGGGCTTTCTTGACGGAAAAATCGAGGTTTTCCACGCTGGAACGGATTTTGAGTACCTTTTAATTTCACGCAGGAAAGCGTAAATTTAACCATCAGAAAAGGCTATGAGCACAATAGTGAAGGATAAAAAGAAGGCATTGAAACCTGAGGACCTGCGCCAACTTGAAACGTTTATCGGTCAGTTAAAAAAGGCGGAAGTCTCTCCCTTCAAAGACAAGATTGAGCGGGCCCGTGAAGACCTCAGGAGATCCGGGCTAATCAAATAGATTACCGTTGATTTGACAACATCAAAGAGGATCGCGAGAGCGATCCATTTTTGTATTCGGTGATTCCGTTACCCACCCGATCGGCGCGGTCTATAGCCCACCTGGAATCATCAAAGGAGAAAGGTAAACACTTTACTCTGGCATCTGATTGCGATATTGAACGCACCCTCTCCAAGTTCATCAATATATTTCCGTTCCGCGACATGCATTGCGTGAAGCCCCTCCGTTCGCACCAGTCGATAACATGGCGTCCCGATGGGACGCGTGTTTGCATGGACAAGACATCGTTGCTACAAACATACCGTCCCTACAGGACGAAACGCATATGCTCAACGTGTCGTTCCGACGAACCGGAAACGCGACATATATAAACTGACTATTAGGGCGGATATCATTTTTGCCCCAGCTGGACAATATGCTTGTAGCACGCATATCCGCTCCACTAACCCCGCCCTGTAGGGGTCGTATGTTAACGGCCACCGTTGTTGGTCACGCGAATGCGATCATTGAGACAACCTATCCGGCACCCACCCACTCTCAAATATCACACCCCGTGGGCAATTGCAACACTCTCCCCGATTGATTATTATTGTGTAACACGTACACAAACGACCACCCTGAAAACCCAACGTATGCCATCATTAAACCTTCACAGAATAATTGGTGTTTGCTCCTTCTTGCTACTGCTGGCAATCTCACCGATCGCGCAGGCAGCCAAAATAGACTCGCTGGACATCACCAGCACGCTCATGAAAAAAACGTATAAAGCTGCGGTGGTGCTACCTGAATCCTATGCAAAAACCAACACACGCTATCCTGTTCTTTACCTACTGCATGGGGGCTTTGGGCACTACCGCGACTGGCTCGAAAAAACTCCCGACAAACACTTGCTGAGTCGGCTCGCTGACCAATATAATCTTATCATCGTTTTGCCTGAGGGCGAGGTATTCAGCTACTACATTGACAGTCCGGTGGACAAAACAAGCCAGTTCGAATCTTATATCATTAAAGATGTAGTTCCAAAAATTGACAATACTTATCGCACAAATCGCAGCAACAAGGCAAGAGCGATTACTGGCTTGTCGATGGGTGGATATGGGGCCCTTTACCTGTCAGCGCGACATCCCGATCTGTTCGGCGCCGCGGGCAGCATGAGTGGAGCACTGAATCCGGATATGCTGGGTTGGAAACTTCCTCCCGAAATGGCAGGCAATATCAAAAAAGCATTTGCTGCAATCATGGGCCCAGTCGATTCAGTGGATTACGATGCCTACTCGGTGATAGCAATGGCCGATGTCATCAAAAAGAACGGCACGAAACTTATCTTCGACTGCGGTGTGGACGACTTCCTGATCGAGCCCAACCGCGAATTACACCGCAGACTCGTATTTAATCAAACGCCACACGATTACACTGAACGCCCCGGTGGCCACACGTGGGACTATTGGCAAACCTCACTGCCATATCACGTGCTTTTCTTTCATGAGGCGATGAAAGCCAATCAGGTAAGCGCCAATTGATGATCTCAAATAGGTTCAATTGACTGCGCTGGTTTTCCACTTCAATGCTGTATATTCAATCAATGCCTGGGGACTCTGGGATTTAAGACTTACGTTTAACCCTTAATGCTGTGCTGGCACTTCTTGGCTTTGCTACAATTGCTGTCTTTCTGATTCTTATTCTCACGAAACGGCTTTCGGTAATCACGGCATTGGTTTTAGTGCCACTGGTATTCGGACTACTCGCCGGATATAATCCACAAGAGCTTGGTGACATGATGCTGGGCGGGATTAAACAGGTCGCGCCAACGGGTATCATGCTCGTATTTGCCGTACTGTATTTTGCCGTCATGCTCGATGCCGGGCTGTTTGATCCCATTGTAGCGCTCATTATCCGCATGGTGAAAGGCGATCCGCTCAAAGTCGTGATGGGCACTGCTATACTCACGATGATTGTACACCTCGACGGCGACGGCACTGCCACTTTCATGATCGTGGTGTCCGCATTTCTTCCGATCTACAAAGAGCTTAAAATAAATCGGCTGGTGCTTGCCGGCATTGTAGCACTGGGTGTTGGTCCGCTGCACCTGGTGCCCTGGTCAGGAACATCGGCCCGCGCTATATCCACGGTTAACGCCACCGCCAGTGAAATCTTCAATCCGAATGTCCCTGCTATTCTCGCGGGCATCGCCTGGGTATTGATTGTTGCTTACATCCTCGGAAGAAAAGAACGGAAACGGTTAGGCATCGTCGACTTCGACTATCAGCACCATGCATCACTTTCGGAGGAGCAAAGGTCGTTGCGTCGACCTAAACTGATATGGTTGAACGCCATCATGACAGTATCATTGATTCTGATCCTCATGAACGGATGGATGCCTGCACCAGTGTTATTTATCGTCGCAAGTGTAATTGCATTGCTGGTGAATTATCCGGTGTTGAAGGATCAACAAAAGATCTTAAAGAGTCATGGAGCAAATATCTTTCTGGTGTCGAGTATGATTTTCGCAGCGGGTATTTTTTCTGGCATACTCACCGGTTCAAAAATGATAGAAGCCATGGCGTCGTCATTGGTGTCGCTGATTCCTGATCATCACGCGAACCTGCTGCCGTTGATCACCGCAATCACGAGTATGCCAGCAAGCTTGCTCTTTACACCTGATGCATATTACTTTGGCGTGGTGCCGGTATTGAGTCAGGCTGCGCAACATTATGGCATAGATGCGCTGGAGATTGCTCGCGCAGCGTTACTAGGACAAATGACGGTTGGCTTTCCGCTAAGTCCATTGACCGCATCCACGTTCCTGCTCATTGGCTTATGCGAAGTGGATCTCGGCGACCATCAGAAGTTTGTTTTCAAATGGGCATTTGGTACAACGATCGTGATGACAATTCTGGCGATCATTTCGGGTTCAATACATGTTTGAATGATGAAAGAGAAAATTCGCATCGGCTGTGGCGCAGGTTTCTCGGGTGACCGTTTAGATCCTGCCATTGTACTTGCCCATCAGGGAAATCTCGACTACCTCGTATTGGAATGCCTTGCCGAACGAACCATTGCACTCGCCCAGAAGCGAAAGCTCAAAGACCCGACTAAAGGCTATGATCCGTTGCTCGGGCGAAGGATTGAATCACTCTTACCGGTTCTCGTGAAAAACAACATCACGCTTATCACTAACATGGGTGCAGCTAACCCCATGGAAGGTGCCCGGAAGATTGTTGAGGTTGCAGGAAAAATGGGACTGAAGATCAAAGTCGCGGCGGTGACGGGTGATGATGTCTTTGACCAGCTCGATACTTCTGCAACTGCTCTTGAAACTGAAGAGCCCATAAGCAATTCCGGTGAACTGATTTCGGCGAACGCATACCTCGGTGTGGACGGGATTCTGGAGGCCTTGCGTGCCAATCCGGATATTATTATTACCGGAAGGGTCGCCGATCCGTCTTTGTTTCTGGCGCCAATGATCTACGAGTTCGGCTGGGCAACTAACGACTACAATCTGCTCGGAAAGGGCACAGTCATTGGTCACCTGCTCGAATGTGCCGGCCAGGTCACAGGAGGTTATTTTGCTGATCCTGTCACGAAGCCTGTGGAAGGCCTGGACGACCTGGGACATCCCTTTGCGGAAGTTATGCGCGACGGATCGGCCATTATCAGCAAAGTTGAGGGCACCGGTGGCGTGGTCAATCTTCAGACGGTAAAGGAACAATTGCTTTATGAAGTCGTCAACCCGTTTGAATATGTCACGCCCGATGTGATCGCGGACTTCACCACGGTAAAATTGTCTCAGGTCGGAAATGACCAGGTGCGCGTCACTGGGGGACAAGGAAAGACGAAGCCGTCAACGTATAAGATAAGCGTGGGCTATAAAGCATTCTGGCTTGGCGAAGGTGAGATTTCCTACGCCGGGTCTGCTGCCCTTGAACGTGCCAAACTCGCGGGTGAAATCATTACGAAGCGATTTTCGAATGGTCGTGTCAATTCCGAGCATCCCATATCCGACATCCGCGTAGATTATGTTGGCGTGAGTTCAGTGCATCGCACCAGTTTTACAAGCAAGGCGCCTGCCCCTTACGAGGTAAGGTTACGCGTAGCTGGCAAAGCCCAAACGCCTGATGACGCCGCGTTGATAGGTGAGGAGGTGGAAGCGCTGTACACCAACGGCCCCGCTGGTGGGGGCGGGGTGCGAAAACTGGTCAATGAGGTCGTGGGCATTGTATCCACGCTCATTGACAGAACCACGGTCAAACCTCACGTCACATTCTTCGAAAGCTGAGATATTCAGACGTTTGTACTCCAGGCGAACACAAAACACAACAGCAAATGAAACTCTACGAAATAGCCCACAGCCGCGCAGGAGACAAGGGAAATACGCTCACACTTTCGCTCATTCCTTACCAGGAATCTGACTACCCTATGCTCTGCGAAAAAGTGACCGTTGAGAAGGTTATCGACCACCTTCGCGGAATTGTTTCCGGTGAAATTGTTCGCTATGAGCTTCCCAATATTTCCTCCCTTCTGTTTGTGTGCCACGACGCATTAATGGGAGGCGTAACCACATCACTTGCGATGGATACTCATGGCAAGACACTAAGTTATGCGTTGCTGGAGATGGAGGTGTGAGGGTGGTGAGGTTGGTGGATGGTGGTGAGGGTACCAACGTTCTCTTGTTGTAGGAAGTGGCTTCTATGAGTCCAAATTGATTAATGCAACCGTTGTATGCCAGAATTCGAAGTGCGTCAATGATTCGGGAAGCGTAATGATTCTCGATATAGATATTTCTTAATTCAGCTATTCGGTCGGGCAACCAGGGTACGCAACCGTAAACACAAAATACTTGTCATTCATTCTTTGTATCGACGGATTGTTCACATGGTCAGGCTTGTACGCTGCACCCGTTCCTAAGTCAATAGCCATACCAGGAACTCCCCACATAATTACGCTTAAAGCAAAATTCACCGTCTTGAATGTGTTATGGAACGTCTCAGACTTGTTCTCGCAGCCATCTTGCCTGAGTTCAACAGTCAATGGTCGGTTTCTTGGATAAAACCCGGTAGCAAAGCCTGTACCTACGTTATTTCCATCAACATATATGTTGGCATTGGGATGGTCTTTGGCGATGATTGAATAATTAAATCTGCTTCCTCCGAACATCACCCCACAGCCAGTTAACGCAAATGACAGACCTTGGACGAAGTTTTCATAATTGTTTTGGCTAAAGCACTTTTCAATTGCTTGTTGATGTTTAATTGGGTCTGAGCATTCCCGACAACGTCTAGCTCTAAGGCGTGCTGGCACAGCCTAAATATAGTAATTAATCAACCAAGCGTCCAGTCGAATCAGGCAGAAAATGATGTTCATTCTAATGCCGACCTGAAGATCTATTACCCACTTAGTAGTCTCTTGTCGTCTGAATGAATCATGCAATAAGGAGTAGGCAGCCATTTTGACTCGTGTGCATTTGCCTTTCAATTAGAATAGTTCTAAAAGTTATTGCATAACCGAATGGTTATATATATGTTTATATAACCATTCGGTTATATAATGAAGGCAAAAAGAGACGTGTTCCAGGCAATAGCAGACCCAACAAGAAGAGCGATGGTACAGATGCTCGCAGAGAAGCCCATGTCCGTTAATTCTGTAGCTGAAAACTTTAATGTTAGCCAACCCGCTATCTCAAAACACCTGCGGATTCTAATGGAATGTGAATTGGTAAAAATGACCAAAGTAGGTAGGGAACGACACTGCCAAACCAACCTGAAGAAACTCGAAGAAGTTTCAGCATGGGTTGAGCAGTGTAGGGCATTCTGGAGCAGCGCGCTTGATGATTTAGAAAATCTTTTATCCAGATAAGAAGATCAATTATGGAAACAAAAAATGCAAGGGTACAAACTCAAATGCGAATTAGAAAACCAGTAGCTCAAGTTTTCAATGCTTTTATTGACCCGGACATAACCAGGAATTTTTGGTTTACTAAAGGGAGTGACGCGCTGAGTGCGGGAAAAAAAGTAACGTGGGAATGGGAGATGTACAACGCGACCACTGAAGTAGTGGTAGAAGAAATACTGGAGAATGAAAGAATTTTGATTAAGTGGGGAGCTCCGTTTACCACTGTTGACTTCCGGTTTAAAGAATTAAGTGATGGGTCGACTTATGTTACTATAAGCAATTATGGGTTCGATAAATCTGGTGATGAGTTGCTGGCGGAAATCAATGACTCGACCGGAGGCTTTACAACGGTACTGGACGGTCTAAAGGCTTATCTTGAACATGGCATTAACTTAAAGCTGATCGAAGACAAATTCCCCAAGGAAGCAATTGATCATCCATAATAAATTCCTTTG
>JAEZGH010000182.1 GCA_023417065.1 Bacteroidota bacterium | reverse complement strand
AGGATCACCCTTTCGCTTGCGAACCCACTTCTTTGGCGTGACGATTACCGGACAAAGCGTTTCTGTTTTTCGTTTTGAATTGTAAGCCGCCAACTGGGCCGCGCGCTCGATAACATCCTTCGGAAACTTCTTGCCCGACTGATATTTGATCAGCACATGTGAGCCGGTAACATCTTTGGCATGCAGCCACAGGTCCTCTTTATAACTATGCCGAAGCGTCAGCTCGTCGTTTTGCTGAGCGTTCTTGCCGACCAGGATGCGGAAGCCCGAATGAATGAATTCATGGTAAGGCAGGGGGCCGTCAGCGGTACCCTGCTTTTCTGAAAAGAGGTGTGCAAAAGTGCTGCGCAGCGTCTTCAGGTCATCTGCCTTTGCGACGAGCTCCAGCTGACGCTTCATCGTTTCAATTTCACGCTCCTTCGCCTCCAGCGACGACTGAATGCGTTCAATCTCCACATGCTGATTCTTGGCCTTTCGATAAAACAATGCGGCATTTGACTGCGGCGACAAATCCTTCTTAAGCTTTATCTCAACCAGCTTATCGGGCTGATAGAAGTCGGGGAGCGAAACGGATTCCATACCCTGTTTGATCACGTGCATGTTGGCCATCAGCAGATCAGCCCACAGCTTGTAGTTGTGATCCTTCTCTATCTCCGCGAGTTTTTCAAAGTTCTTTTGATAGTATGCCTCACTTCCCCTGATGCGTGTCCTGAGAAGGGTCGTTATGCGGTTCTTCTCCTGTTCCAGACCTGCAAGCCGTGTGAACAGGGCAAAGAACGTATTCGCAACATCCGTGGCACCACCCTGCAAGGGTTCGCTATCTTTGAATGGCAGTAAACTTAAATGGGGAGTGCCTTTTATCCGGATGATTGAGTACGAAGGGTTTTGCAGTAGTGTCTTAGTCTCATTCAGAAGGTTCCATCTTTCGTTGATGCTCATCATCTCAAAGCCACGCTCTTCGAGGTAACGCCAGACAATCTTCCCGAAAGTGAAGTACAGAGAATACAGATCGTCGATTCTATTGACAAATGTCTCGAAACTCCAGTCGATATCGCGGTCGAGCTCATCCATGATAATAGTGTCAGGAACGGCAATGTTTCGCCGGAACGAGGTAACAACATTCCCGCCTTCGAGACCGACTATGTTGCTGCGGTTGCCGTGCATCTGAAACAAAAGCGTTCTTCCTTCTTCAAAGAGCAATGCGAAGCTTCTTTCATTGAGGAACTGGCGAATATCGATGACACGGTATCCAATGAAATTCTCGAAAAGGTCGATGCTGTTCTTTCTTGCGCGCTGAAACGATGAAGGAAAGGAGAGATGTGAAAGTCCGCCGCCAAGGCTTGCCTTCAGGAAAAAGGGATCATCATTTGTTTCAAAGCGGATAACGAGCTCGTCCTTGTTCTGCGAAAAGCACTCAGAGGCAATTGTACCCGTCAACGCGGGCCGGAGCTTATCAGTGAGCTTTGAGAGAAAATAGAAATTATTATGCACGGCACTGAGCGGTCAATGATAAGATGTAATATAACGAAACGGATCACAACGTAGTTTCGATCCGCAGGCCATCGTAGGCAAGCCATACGTTTTCAGGCAGCTCCAGCGATACGTTGCGGTGTAGTCCAAGTTTATGGCTGATGTGCGTGAAGTAAGTTTTCTGTGGTTTCACCAGCTCCACGATATGCAGCGCCTCCGGCAAACTGAAATGCGAGATGTGTTCCTCTTTCTGGAGAGCGTTTAACACCAGAATCTTGGTGCCCTTCAGGCGCTCAAGTGTTTCCTCTGAAATGAAGTTGGCATCAGTGATGTAGCTGAAGTTTCCAAAGCGGAAACCCAGCACGGGCATCTTCAGATGCATCACGGGAAGAGGTAGAATAGACACTCCGTTAATTGTGAACGGTTCGTTACCGATTTCGTTCAGATGCAACCGGGGTATGCCAGGATATGCGTTTTTCTGAAATGCGTATGCGAAGTCACCCTGGAGCTGCTCAAGCGTTGCAGCGCTGCCATAGACGGGCATATCCATCTGTTGTCTGAAATTGAATGCGCGCACGTCATCCAATCCAGCGGTGTGATCGCGGTGGGCATGCGTAAAGAGCACGGCGTCAAGTCGTGAGATATTCTCGCGAAGCATCTGGGCGCGGAAGTCGGGTCCCGTATCAACAACCAGGCTCTGATCACCGATTTCCAGGTGAATGGACGAACGAAGGCGTTTGTCGCGGAAGTCAAGGGAGCGGCATACCTCACAGTCGCAGGCGATAACCGGAATACCCTGGGAAGTCCCTGTGCCGAGAAAAGTTATCGTCAAGCTGCTTCAGATTGGTGTTGGAGCAGTTCTTCGTACAGTTTTGCGCTTTTTTCGGTAAAACGCGCGGGATCGAGTTTTACACTCTTCAAAATTTCAAGAAGGGCGTTGATTTTGCCTTCTGTGGTGAAGAACTTGTTGATTATCATGATCTTCTGATCTTTCAATAAGCAGTAGCCCGATTTGAAATTACCTTTCTCGTAACGAAGCGTGTAATCGGATTCGGCGATCAAATCCTCCAGTTTAGTCAGAAACGGAACAGTGTATTTAATCATGATCTATCGGTTTTCCGTGCGAAAGTTAGCAATCCTGGTGCGAATTCCCTGAACCGGTCTTCAAATATAAAAGAGCGAAAAAACTCTGAAAGGCACCCTGATTTTTCTGTTCGTGGAATGTGGTATTTTGCGCCGCATGCCTGGAAAATCGACACCAAAAACCCTGATCGTCGTCGTCGGCCCCACTGCTGTGGGTAAAACGGCTGTTTCCATTACGTTAGCCCGGCATTACAACGCAGAAATTGTGTCGGCCGACTCCCGCCAGATTTTTCGCGAAATGGCAATTGGCACGGCCAAACCGTCGCCGTCGGAACTGGCCGAGGTAAAGCATAATTTCATTGATAGTCATTCCATTCACGATTCCCCTGATGCAGCTTCGTTTGCCGAAGCAGCTCTTGATACAATTAACGAGCTATTTAAGAAACGTGATTTTGTGGTCATGTGCGGCGGCTCAGGGTTGTATATCCGGGCAGTCCTTGATGGATTTGACGACATCCCCGACATCGCCCCCGAGGTTCGTGAAGAGATCCAGGCCGGTTATCAGGCTTCGGGCCTTGCATGGCTGCAGGAAAAAATGCGGGCACTGGATCCCGAACACTATGAACGTCTTGACCAGCAGAACCCGCAGCGACTGATGCGCGCCCTCGAAGTCAGGATCGGAACAGGGCGATCTATCGCGAGCTTCCAGAATAAAAAGGCTCCCCGCGTGCATGATTTTAATGTGATTATGATCGGACTCGATCTTCCCAGAGAAGAACTTTTCGAGCGGATCAATCACCGGATGGAGATAATGATTTCAGATGGCCTCTTCGAGGAAGCGCGTGAATTATATCCATGGAAGCACCTGAACGCATTGCAGACAGTGGGCTATCAGGAAATTTTCGGATACTTCGACGGACTTTACGATCGGGAAGAAGCCATCCGATTGCTGAAACGCAATTCGAGACGGTATGCGAAGCGTCAGCTGACGTGGTTCCGTCGCGACGAGCGCATCAGCTGGTTTTCGCCGCATGATGTCGACGCGATCATTGCCTTCATCCAGAGCAAAACAAGGAATTGACCGGCGAACGTTTTATTATTGGAAACAATTTCCCAGCGTGACTGAAAAGAAAATACTGATCGTTACATATTATTGGCCGCCCTCCGGTGGGAGCGGGGTTCAGCGCTGGCTCAAATTTGTGAAGTACCTTCCGCAATTCGGCGTCACACCGTTTGTGTTTACGCCCGAGAATCCGTCATTTGACCTTCGGGATGAATCGCTGATGAAGGACGTTCCCAATGAAGCTGAAGTTATTCACTTTCCGATATGGGAACCGTACGATTTGTTCAATCGCGTCGGTGGTGCTTTGGGACAGAAGGGCGCGAAGTCAACCGAAGTAGTGACGGTGAAAAAAGGGGGTGGGTTTAAGGAAGTGACCACATGGATGCGGGGGAATCTTATTATTCCCGATCCGCGTGTCTTTTGGGTAAAACCCTCCGTGAGGTTCCTGCAGGATTTCATTCGCGACAATGAAATCGATACGATGGTCACGACAGGGCCCCCGCACAGTGTCCATCTCATCGGTTACAAGCTAAAGCGAAAGAATCCTCATCTCAGGTGGCTGGCCGACTTTCGTGATCCGTGGAGTGAGTGGGGCTTTCTTGATACGCTGAAGGTGAGCCAGCTCGGCCGAAAGATGCATAAGCGCCTGGAATCAAAAGTGCTGCAAACTGCCGACATCATCACAACCATTACGCCGTTTTATGTGAAGCGTTTTGAGCAGCTGAGTGGACGGAAGGTTCATTTACTTACCAACGGTTATGATGAAAGTGACTTTCAAAACCTCGCGCCGCAGCCAACGTCGAAATTTGTAATACGCCACGTAGGCATCGTCAATGAAAAGTGCAACCCACGACCTTTCATGAATGCACTGAAGGCGTTGGTACAAAAG
>JAEZGH010000130.1 GCA_023417065.1 Bacteroidota bacterium | reverse complement strand
GCGTGGACGCGGTCGCCGCCTCGCTCAGGCCCTTCGACGAAGGCATGGCGATCGAGCGCGAAGGCTTCACCGTGCTGCTGCATTCGCCCGAATCGCGCGCGCTGCGCCACGCCTTCTTCGGCGAACGCGCGGCCGGTCGCATCGACGACATCGGCCCGGACGTGCGGCCGCGCACGATCGAACGCGTGGGCATCGTCGGTGCCGGCACCATGGGCGGCGGCATCGCCATGAACTTCCTCAACGCCGGTATCCCGGTGGCGCTGCTGGAGACCTCGCAGGAGGCGCTCGACCGCGGCCTGGCCACCATCCGCCGCAACTACGAGGCCAGCGCGAAGAAGGGCCGGCTGACCGCGGAACAGGTGGAGCAGCGCATGGCGCTGGTCGCGCCCGCGCTCGACTACGCCGCGCTGGCCGATGCCGACCTGGTCATCGAGGCGGTGTACGAGGACTACGCCGTCAAGCAGGCGGTGTTCGAACGCATCGATGCGGTCGCGCGGCCGGGGGCGATCCTCGCCACCAACACGTCCACGCTCGACGTGGACCGCGTCGCCGCGTTCACCCAGCGCCCGCAGGACGTGCTCGGCCTGCACTTCTTCAGCCCGGCCAACGTGATGCGCCTGCTGGAAGTGGTGCGCGGCGCGAGGACGGCGCCGGACGTGATGGCCACCGCGATGGCGGTGGCGAAGCGGATCCGCAAGACCGCGGTGGTCTCGGGCGTGTGCGACGGCTTCATCGGCAACCGCATGATCGAGCAGTATTCGCGCCAGGCCACCTTCCTGCTCGAGGAGGGGGCGTTGCCGCAGCAGGTGGACCGCGCGATGGAGGCCTTCGGTTTCGCGATGGGTCCGTTCCGGATGGGCGACCTGGCCGGCAACGACATCGGCTGGGCGATCCGCAAGCGCCGCTACCTCGAACAGCCCGACATGGTCTATGCGGACAACGCCGACGCGCTGTGCGAGATGGGCCGCTACGGCCAGAAGACCGGCAAGGGCTGGTACGACTACCGGCCCGGCGACCGCACCGCGCATCCGTCGCCCGAGGTCGAAGCCATGATCGTCGAACGGTCGCAGGCGCAGGGCATCGCGCGCCGCGCGATCGACGACCGCGAAATCGTCGAGCGGCTGGTGTACGCGCTGGTCAACGAAGGCGCGCGCATCCTCGAGGAGGGGGTCGCCGCGCGCGCCTCGGACATCGACATCGTCTATCTGTCCGGCTACGGCTTCCCGCCGTGGCGCGGCGGGCCGATGTTCCATGCCGACCAGGTCGGCCTCTACAACGTGCTCGCGGCGATGCGTCGCCATGCGAGCGGCCACCGCGGCGAGGCCTGGGCGCCGGCGCCGCTGCTGGTCGAACTGGCCGAAGCAGGCCGCTCCTTCAACGATCCGGTCGCGCGCCCGCGCGCCGCCGCCGCGTGAGGTCCACCGTGAACGAAGCCGTCATCGTGTCCACCGCCCGCACCGGCTTGGCCAAGAGCTGGAAGGGCGCGCTCAATCTCAGCCACGGCGCCACCGTCGGCGGCCACGTGGTGCGCCACGCGGTCGAACGCGCCGGCATCGATCCGGCCGAGGTCGAGGACGTCGTGCTGGGCTGCGCCTGGCCCGAAGGCGCCACCGGCAGCAATATCGCCCGCCAGGCGGCGATCCGGGCCGGCCTGCCGGCCAGCGTGCCCGGCGCCACCGTCAACCGTTTCTGCGCCTCGGGCCTGCAGGCGATCGCGCAGACCGCGCAGCGCATCGTCGCAGGCGAGGGCGAGGCGTTCGTGGCCGGCGGCGTGGAGTGCATCTCCACGGTGCAGAACACGATCAACCAGCACATGCTCGAAGACGTGTGGATGGCGCGCCACTATCCGGCGATCTACATGCCGATGCTGCAGACCGCCGAAAACGTCGCGCGCCGCTACGGCATCGATCGCGAACGCCAGGACCGCTACGGCGCGGAAAGCCAGCAACGCGCCGCGGCGGCGCAGGCGGCCGGTCGCTTCGACGACGAGATCGTGCCGATCACGGTGCGCCAGGCGGTCGCCGACCCGGCGACCAGGGCGATGGTCACGCGCGAGGTCACACTGTCGGCCGACGAGGGCGTGCGCGCCGACACCACCTTCGACGCGGTGTCCAGGATCCGGACCGCGCTGCCGGGCGGGGTGATCTCGGCCGGCAACGCCAGCCAGTTCTCCGATGGCGCCTCGGCCTGCGTGCTGATGTCGGCCGCCGCCGCGGCGCGGCGCGGGCTGCAGCCGCTGGGCGTGTTCCGCGGCTATGCGGTCGCCGGCTGCGAGGCCGACGAGATGGGCATCGGCCCGGTGTTCGCGGTGCCGAAACTGCTCGAACGGGCCGGGCTCTCGGTCGAGGACATCGGCCTGTGGGAGCTCAACGAGGCCTTCGCCGTGCAGGTGCTGTACTGCATGGATCGGCTCGGCATCCCGCACGAGCGGCTCAACGTCAACGGCGGCGCGATCGCGGTCGGACATCCCTACGGCGCCAGCGGCGCGCGACTGGTCGGCCACGCGCTGATCGAGGGCCGGCGGCGCGGCGTGAAGTACGTGGTCGTGACCATGTG
>JAEZGH010000063.1 GCA_023417065.1 Bacteroidota bacterium | reverse complement strand
TACTTTAAATACCTTTGCAGTCCTAAATTTTGAGAGGTTTATAACAAACAATATAAATGCCTACCATTCAACAACTTGTAAGAAAGGGTCGCAAGAAACTGACTTTTAAGTCTAAATCGCCCGCCCTTGACTCCAGCCCGCAGAAAAGAGGGGTTTGTACCCGCGTTTACACAACGACACCCAAGAAGCCGAATTCAGCTATGCGTAAAGTAGCGCGTGTTCGTCTGGTTAATGGAAAAGAAGTGAACGCTTATATTCCTGGAGAAGGTCACAACCTTCAGGAGCACTCAATTGTATTGATTCGTGGAGGCCGTGTAAAAGATCTTCCCGGTGTTCGTTATCACATCATTCGTGGTGCGCTGGATACTGCAGGTGTTAATGGTCGCCTTCAGAGCCGTTCAAAATATGGTGCTAAACGTCCTAAGCCAGGTGCAGCAGCTCCGGCAGGTAAAGGTGCATCTGCAAAAGGAAAGAAATAATAAGGAATTTTGAGTCATGAGAAAGTCAAAACCAAAAAAGAGATATCTGTTACCTGATCCGAAGTTCAACGATACCTTGGTAACCAAGTTCGTGAACTACCTGATGGAAGAAGGCAAGAAAAGCGTAGCCTACGGCATTTTCTATGATGCCATCGCCACGGTAGAGAAGAAGACCAATGAAAACGGTCTTGAAGTTTGGAAAAGGGCAATGAGCAATCTCACTCCTTCTGTGGAAGTAAAAAGCCGCCGGGTAGGTGGGGCTACTTTCCAGGTTCCGGTTGAGATCAGACCTGAACGCAAAGTCAACCTTAGCATCAAGTGGCTGATTGATTACTCCAGATTGCGTGGTGAAAAGACCATGATGGACAAACTGGCTGCCGAAATTATCGCTGCGTCAAAAGGTGAAGGTGCGGCAATTAAGAAGAAGGATGACACTCACCGCATGGCTGAGGCAAACAAAGCCTTCTCACATTTCAGATTCTAATCAGCAGGATAAAGAAAAATGGCAAGAGATCTTAAATATACCAGAAACATAGGTATCGCTGCGCACATCGATGCGGGTAAGACTACTACTAGTGAACGTATTCTTTACTACGCCGGTGTAAACCACAAGATTGGTGAGGTGCACGAAGGTGCGGCAACCATGGACTGGATGGAGCAGGAGCAGGAACGCGGAATTACAATTACGTCAGCGGCTACTACAGTTTTCTGGAACTACCGTGGCAATAAGTACAACGTAAACCTTATCGATACACCAGGTCACGTTGACTTTACCGTTGAGGTGAACAGATCTCTTCGTGTACTTGATGGACTCGTTTTCCTCTTCAGCGCCGTTGACGGAGTTGAACCTCAATCCGAAACTAACTGGCGCCTCGCCGATAACTACAAAGTTGCCCGTATCGGATTTGTAAATAAAATGGACCGCGCCGGTGCCGACTTCCTTGCAGTTTGTAAACAAGTAAAGGAAAGACTCGGAAGTAACGCCGTTGCACTTCAGTTGCCTATCGGTGCTGAAGACAACTTCCGCGGGGTGGTGGATCTGGTGAACAACCGGGGTATCATCTGGAATGAAGCCGACAAAGGAATGACTTATGAAGTCGTACCGATCCCGGCTGAAATGGAAGAAGAAGTAAAAGAATATCGCGAAAAACTCCTTGAGGCTGTCGCTGAATTCGATGAGTCTCTTATGGAGAAGTATTTTGAAGATCCTAACTCTATCACTGAGCAGGAAATTCTGACCGCTTTGCGTAAGGCAACAATTGCAATGAAGGTCGTTCCTATGGTATGCGGTTCTTCATTCAAAAACAAAGGTGTTCAAACGATGCTTGACTATGTGATGGAACTTCTTCCTTCACCGCTTGACAAGGATGATATCGTTGGAACAAACCCTGATACAAACGAAGAAATATCTATCACGCCTTCTGAATCAGAACCGTTTGCGGCGCTCGCGTTCAAGATCGCAACTGACCCCTTCGTAGGACGTCTTTGCTTCATCCGTGCGTACGCAGGTGTTCTTGAATCTGGTTCTTACGTATACAACACTCGTTCGAACCAAAAAGAACGTATTTCACGCGTATTCCAGATGCACGCGAACAAGCAGAACCAAATCGACAGATTACCTGCTGGTGACATCGGAGCTGTGGTAGGTTTCAAGGATATCAAGACCGGAGATACTCTCTGCGATGAAAAACGCAAAGTGGTTCTCGAATCTATGATCTTCCCTGAGCCGGTTATTGGATACGCTATCGAACCTAAGAAACAGGCTGACGTTGATAAGCTTGGTATGGCGATCTCTAAACTCGTTGAAGAGGATCCCACACTTCGTGTAAATACCGATCAGGAAACAGGTCAGACTATCCTCCGTGGTATGGGCGAACTTCACCTTGAGATCATCATCGATCGTCTGAAGCGCGAGTTCAAAGTTGAGATCAACCAGGGTGCTCCCCAGGTTGCTTATAAGGAAGCCCTTACGAAGTCGGTTGAGCACAAAGAGGTTTACAAGAAGCAAACCGGTGGTCGGGGTAAATTTGCCGATATCGTATTTGAACTCGGGCCGCGCGAACTTAAGGAAGGCGACAAGCCAGGACTTGAATTTGTTAACGACATCGTCGGTGGTGTGATCCCTCGCGAATTCATTCCTGCCATCCAAAAAGGTTTTGAAAGTGCGATGGTGAATGGTCCTCTTGCAGGATATCCGATCGACAACATGAAGGTGAGACTTTTCCATGGTTCATTCCACGATGTTGACTCCGATTCATTGTCTTTCGAATTGGCGGCGCGTATTGGATTCAAGGAAGCTGCTGCAAAATGTGCACCGCAACTTCTTGAGCCTATCATGTCGGTTGAAGTTGTAAGCCCTGATGAATACACGGGTGCTGTTACGGGTGACCTTAACAGAAGACGTGGTATCATGAAAGGTATGGATAGCCGTGCAGGTTCACAGGTAATCAAGGCTGATGTGCCGATCAAGGAACTTTTCGGATACATCACTGACTTGAGAACTCTTACTTCCGGTCGCGCGTCTGCGTCGCTGACGTTCTCGCACTATGCGCCGGTTCCTAAGAACCTTGCAGATAAAGTGATTGAGGAAGTTAAAGGTGCCGCTTTGGCGAAATAAACTGAATAATAATCTTAACGGGATTTAGGCGATATCCTAATCAAAAATTATGAACCAAAAAATCAGAATCAAACTCAAGTCTTACGATCATAACCTGGTAGACAAGTCATCAGAGAAAATCGTGAGAGCGGTAAAGGCGACAGGTGCTGTAGTAAGTGGACCAATTCCGTTGCCCACAGAAAAGGAAAAGTTTACAGTGCTCCGGTCTCCACACGTGAACAAAAAATCACGCGAGCAATTCCAACTTTGCACATATAAGCGTTTGGTTGATATCTATTCGAATAGCGCCAAAACGGTTGATGCCCTGATGAAGCTTGAACTTCCCAGCGGTGTTGATGTTGAGATCAAAGTATAGTGCTGAGAAGCAATGATAAAAAAGAAGCCATCTTTCGGGATGGCTTTTTTATTTCTGGGGGAAGCACTATCGCCCCTGTAGCTGACTGCGGAAATTTGCATAGTCTTGAGGGGTGTCAATGTCTACAGCCCCTTCAGGACAATCCAAAACAGTGAGGACGTCTTCGTGCTTCTTTAGCACTCGTTTAGCTCCATCTTCGTCATTGAGCGCCATGATGTCGTCGAAAAATTCAGCGCCAAAAATAGCAGGTACGCCGTAAGTGTCGGAATAGCCCGAGGCAATCAGATTCGCGGACGTATTCCGGTAGGTATCGATCATTCGGGATAAATACTCAAACCCTATTGCAGGTTGATCTCCTACGAGGAATAGTACAGCATCAAGTGTTTTTGCCCTTTGTCGGATCGCTTTCAAGCCCGCCTTAATGGATGAGCCTAGTCCGTTTTTCCAGGATTCGTTGATGACAAGCCCCACAGGGTAGGTCTCCAGGAGGTCGCGATATGTATCTGGATCGGTTCCCAGTACAACAACCACGTGCGTTATTGATGTCGACAGTGCCTCATCAACGGTGTGGAGGAGCAGGGGTTGACCGTTGAGCGGCAGAAGTTGCTTGGGGCGGCCCATCCGTGTAGACGCGCCGGCAGCGAGAATGACGATTCCTACGTTCTTTTTCATAACTCATAAAGGCTGGGCTGCCAGAAATTCTTTCTCTGATACGGTTCCCTTTTCAGTGGAGTCAGTGTCATACCTGATTTTCCATACGCCGCTCTCCTTGATGAGATGAACCTGAAATTTACTGTAAAGTGTGGCAGGCTTTCCGTTGTTGTCAGTCAGGCTGATTTTGTAAATGCCAGTTTCGAATGCCTGGTCTCCAATCTGGATGCGTTCTGTGAACCGAATCTCGATTCGAGCTTTGATGTTATAATTCTTATTGAACTGGTTCCCCCGGTGGATGTCGCGTTTGTACTCGGTGTAATTGAAGATTTTTTTCTCGTCAACAGGAACGCGAATGACGTCTTTTGAATAGACCGACATGAATTTCTCCGTATTAAAGGTGTTATATCCTTCAACGAAAACGGACCAGACTTGCTTGTTGATTTGTTCCCGGTAATCCTGGCTGTAGGCAGCGAATGACACTATTAAGGCTGCGCTTAATAATAGAAATTTTCTCATTACGACAGAAAAAGGTTTAGGTCTTCAAAATACAACTTACTGTCGTAATAGGGCATGACTTTAGTCACAAAATACGCCTCTCCTATGCACCGGTTGCCTGATCTCCTGTGTGGGAATTGATGAAAATCTCGCGAAAGATACTCCCGTCTTTTGGGTTGCGTCGATGGATTGGCCCGGTTCTGTATTTAAGATAGCCGCCGGAACGCTGGGAGAATTTGCATTTGACTTCACTGATTATTGACAGAGCAATCTCATCCGGTGTTTCCGCTCCGATATCCAGGCCGATGGGAGAATGAATCCGGCTCATTTGCTCGTCACTGAAGATTAAACCTTCATTTTTGTATTCTGAGAGCATTTTTTCAAAACGCTTACGAGGACCGAGAATACCGATATAGGGCGCATCGGAACTCACAATTTTACGGAGGACATCCCGGTCATATTCATAGTTGTGCGACATCAGAACACACGCGGTATAGGGCGTAACCTGGAAATCGCGGTCAACAAATTCGCGGGAACACAAACTCAGCTTGTCGGCATCCGGAAAAAAGACAGGCGCAATATGAGATACGCATTCATCGGTAACCTCTACTTCCCAGCCAAGGAGCTTAGCCATCTGACTAACAGGCCGGGCGTCAAAGCCAGCGCCAAATATCATCAACCTGATGTTCGGCTCCACCAGCTCGAGAAATACTTCAAAGCGCCCTTCGTCAGTGTCGTAGACACGCGATTCCGTTTTTCGCGTCTGCAGAAGGTGGAGCAAATCAGGTTCAATGCGTTGGCATAGCTCCGGATTTGAAAAGCTGTTGATTGCACGTCCACCGGCGTCGATGATTAGTTTTTCGCCGATACATGAGGGCCCATTAAATACAGTAGCAATCAGCGCCGGCTTATTGTCAAGCACGAGGGTTCGGAAAATGTTGACGGCGCCTAAAGGTTCATTCGTGGCGGGCTCAATAAGAACATCTATGATACCGTTACACCCCAGGCCAATGCCAAGGTTTTGATTGCTTTCTTCTCTTGTATCATACGTAATGGTGATTGATTTTCCGGTAGACATTACGTTGCGGGCTTTTCTCAGGGCGTCACCTTCAAGGCACCCTCCACTGATCGAACCTACCCATCTGCCGTTGTCGGTGATCAACATTCGCGCACCCGGGCTTCGATAGGACGATCCACTAACTTTGACCACTGTGGCAAGAGCTGCATTCTGTGTGTTGAAGTCAACCTTGTCGAACGCGTCGATTATGGACTTGAATTCTTTCATGGTTTGCGCTACTTCTTGCGTGCTGCTTCCACCTCTGCCGGAAGCACGGCTTCACCCTTGTTGCCCCAGCTGTTCCGGATATAATTCAATACGTCACTTAATTCTTCGTCGGTAAGGTCATAACCTGGCATGTCGCCGTTATATGTTTTTCCGTTGACTTTTATTTCGCCGCTCACGCCGTATAAGGTTTGCTGAATGGATCTTTTCTTGTCAGCCATCAAGTAATCCGATTTCGCAAGCGGTGGGAAAACTCCTTCCATTCCCTGACCATTATCCATGTGACAAGACATGCAGTACGTTGTGTAGACGTCTTGCCCGCGTTCAATGCTCGCTTTTAGGTCGAACTTCTGATCCATTTGAAACGAGTACAACGGAGCTAGTCCAGCTGTCGCAAGCAGCGCCACCCAAAGCGGCATTTTTCCCAATCTTCTTTTCATTCTACTATCACTTCTTTTTGTTCTATACTTCTTCAAGCCGGAAAGGTAACTTTCTGATCCGTTTTCCGGTAAGATCAAATATAGCATTTGTCAACGCGGCGCTGAAAGGCGGAAGCGCAGGCTCACCCACACCACCAGCTTTTTCTTCATTATCTATGATGTGAATCTCTATTTCAGGCGAATCAGTAATACGAGGTAAGCGGTAGTTATGGAAATTCGTCTCAACAGCCTTTCCATCTTTGAATGTTGTTTGATGCGTTACCGCGGCACCCAATGCCATAATGATACTGCCTTCCACCTGGGCCCTGATGATATCGGGATTGACGTACCAACCACAATCCATTACAGCCCATACCTTATCGATCGCTACCTTTCCGTTTGCACCTTTAGAAACTTTTACGACCTCTCCAACAATGCTGGAGAAACATTCAGTAACGGCAACGCCATAGCCTGTATTCTTCCCGCGCGACTTCCATCCGCTAACTTCCTCGAGTTTGTTTAGCAGGAGGTGATAGCGTTCATCCCAAAGGTGTTGTCGACGAAAGTCGATTGGATCTTTTCCAGCAGCAACCGCGAGTTCATCGAAGAAGCTTTCAAATGCAAAACCGTTGGTTGAAGAATACACTGACCTCCACCACATTACTGGGACCGGTGACTCCAGCGGCACATCGCCAAACTTATAGTGCGGAATACTATTCAGATAGGTTTCCAGAAACCCTTCGGTGACGCTGTCATTGTAAGACATCTTATCGGCGCCTTTGTTCTGATGGGCCATATTTTGGCCGGCCATCTTGGTCTCGTATGCAATTACCTGGCCGCCGTCGGACAGGGCACCCTTGCACTCGTACACCATTCCCGGGCGGAAGGGACCCTGTGTCATATCGTCTTCACGGGTCCACACAACCTGCACGGGTGCATCGATTGCTTTAGAGATTACGGCGGCTTCATGAGGGTAGTCAAGGAATGCTTTCCTTCCAAATCCTCCGCCAAGGAAGGTCATGTTGACGCTGACATCGTCGATATCCATGCCCATCATTTCAGATAAGTCTTTCTGCACCCAGTCAGGTGCCTGAATTGGTCCCCAGATCTCAAGTTTGCCGTCTTTGTAGTCAGCAATACAATTTACGGGTTCCATGCAGCTGTGCGATTGATAAGGAGTTTCATAAACCGCTTCAAGCTTTCTGGAGCTTTCTGCAATTACGTTGCTGGAGTTTCCTTTCGCCTTGAAGAGGAGGGGCTCCTTCTTCAAACTTTCACGCATTTTTGTGTACAACATCTCTGTGTTGTGATGTTCGAACCCCGAGTCGTCCCAATCTACCTTCAATGCCTTGCGTCCCTGCATCGCCGACCAGAGATTGTCGGCCACCACGGCTACGCCTTCGCGCTGATGAGAGAATACGTTCATCTGAACTTTGATGACGTGCTTCACTCCGGGAACCGCCTTGGCTGCGGAATCATCGAAGGACTTTACTTTTCCGAGGAATTTTGGGTTTCTTTCAACTACGGCGTATAGCATTCCCGGTAAGCGCTTGTCCATACCAAAGATTGCTTTACCATTAACCTTCAGCGGCGTGTCGTGACGGGGCAGGGGCTGACGGATAATCTTGTACTCACTTGGTTGTTTCAGGGCTACAATTGCGGGAGGGTCAAGTTTGGAAGCCGCCTCGACGAGTTCACCGTAGTGCGCTTTTCTGCCTGAGTCTATATGGATTACCTCTCCATTGCGCGCCTGACATTGACCTGCTGGGACACTCCATTTCTGGGCGGCCGCATTGACAAGCATTTGGCGGGCTGTCGCTCCAAGTTTCAGTAGCCTTTTGTATGATCCACGGATGGTCGAACTTCCTCCAGTAATCTGGCTGCCATACTTAGTCTGGCTTCCCTTCGCAAAAACAATATTTACATTGTTTAGGTCAACCTCGAGTTCTTCGGCAATCATCTGCGGTACAGATTGAAATGAGCCCTGTCCCATTTCCGCGCGGTGATTGATGATAGTTACTTTTCCCGTAGTGTCGATGGAAATCCATGAATTGAGTTCTATCCCCAATTGCTCAGCAGCATCTTTCTTTATGATCTCAGCGTCCTTGCCTTCAGCAGGAATAAAAAATCCGAGTGACAAGGCGGCGCCAGTCATGCCTGAAGCCTTGATGAAGGAACGGCGTGATACTTTTTGGTTCAGTAGTGTCATAGGGAGTCTTTTGGTTTAGCCCTTACTAGCTTTCTGAGTCATCATTATCGAGGCAGTTTTGATTGCCTTGCGGATACGAGGATATGTCCCGCAGCGGCAGAGGTGCCCCTGCATCGCGGCATCTATTTCTTTGTCGGTAGGTGATGGCGTTTTCTTTAGGAGAGACACCGCCGCCATAATCTGTCCCGACTGGCAATAGCCGCATTGGGGTACCTGCTCCTTGATCCATGCCTGCTGAACCGGATGTGATGTGTCTTCAGAGAGACCTTCAATCGTGGTGATTTCCTTTTTAACCGCGGCAGATACAGGAATCGAGCATGATCGTGCAGGCACTCCATCCATGTGAACGGTACAGGCGCCGCACTGCGCCATGCCGCAACCATATTTTGTTCCGGTCAGGCCCACGACATCGCGAATAGCCCAAAGAAGGGGCATTCGGGGATCGACGTCTATCGTGTGTTCCTGGTTGTTGATTTTTAGCTTCAGGGCTGGCATAAGAAATGGGTTATTAAAAGAAAATTACGAAATAGATCGATGCAGCAACACGTCTAACGGCCATGTCGCGTACCTGGCATGATAAATTTCGAATTTTTCTTCAAGACAGGATGAACTAAATTGTTAACAATTGGTTAATGGATCAATCGTCCCATCTCCCGATATGGCAATTCGTGAACGGAAATTGAGAAACAAGAGGCGAGCACCTTCACAAAGAAAAGCGATGAGAATAGTATTTATCACCTTCCTGATGGCAATTGCATTTGTCAGCAACGTAGTCGCCCAGCATTCCCTTGAAGTGGCCATTAAAAACATCAAGTCAAGTGAGGGTACGGTCAAGGTGGCGATTTTTACGAACGAAAAAGACTTTCTTAAGAATGCCTATCAAACGAAATCCGTTAAAGCGGCTACCGGATCAGTTGCTGTTTCCTTCGACAATTTACCTGAGGGCCCCTATGCACTCAGCATCTTTCACGATGAAAACGACAATGGCAAGCTTGATACGAACTTCATGGGAATCCCGAAAGAAGGGTTTGCGTTTGGAAACAATGCGATGGGGACTTTTGGCCCTCCGTCGTTTGCCAAGTCAAAGATTGAATTGACGGCGCCAGCGTCACAGGAAATCAGCCTGAGATTTATGTGATCATCTGCACCTCTCAAGTCGCGCAGAAGTCGTCTTCACGTCAACTAATCCTTTCCGGTAATCCCAGCTGTTAAGAATGTACGTCGTGATCTGTGCAATTTCGAGATCAGTGAGTGTTGGAATTGGCGGCATGGCCATGTTGTACATGATGCCATTCACGGTTACTTCACCTTCCAACCCGGATCGGATAATGCATATTATAGTATCGGGATTTGCACGGACAAAATCAGAATTTGCGATCGGTGGATAAACCCTGCCGAGACCCTGGCCGTCTTTCTGGTGGCAGTTGCTGCAGTACGCAATATACAGCTGCTCTCCCTTGATGTAATACTGCTTCAACTTGATTGATTCGGCACGATCTCCAGAACCACCGGAGCATCCCCAAACGAGGATGGTGAATACAAGTACAGCGAGATGGGTCAGCGTCCGGATCAAATTTCTTCTGTTATGCCTTTTCGTTTTTGAGTCGGGCGATATCTTTTATCAATCGGTCAACATCCTCGGATTTTGTTCCGTCGTATATCCCGCGAATACGTTGTTTCCGGTCGACGAGTATAAACGCGCCACTGTGAATGAAACCATCGGGCTCAGCGTTGTCTTCAAGAGCAGTGACGAAATAACTCTTTTCGGCCATCGTGTAAATGCTATCCTTGCTACCGGTAAGGAAGTGCCAGCTCTTGCTTGAAACTCCCAGCCGGTCAGCAAAATCTTTGAGTAGGCCAACAGTGTCGTATTCCGGATCTATGGTGTGGCTGAGAATCATCACATCGGTGTCGTCCTTATATTCATCATATACGCGAAGCATTTGGGTCTTCATTATTGGGCAGATGGTTCTGCACGACGTAAAGAAGAAGTCCGCGACATAAATCTTTCCGTCGACGGTTTCGCGGGTGATGATCGTGCTGTCCTGGTCTACGAATTGAAAGGGACGGACCGTATGGTAAATTGTATCACCGCCGACAACATCACGTTCACCGTAAATTTTAAGAGGCTTTTCCTGTATGCAGGAGCTTACGGACACCACAAAAAGAACTCCCACAATTACTTTCCATGTCAGGCGCTTAATCATTTTTCCTTAGTTTTCTATATGCTCTTATGCCGATTAATATTGCTAATGTAACAAGGGCAAGACCCACTAACCCCCACGCTATACTTAGTGCGGTTTTTACGACGATGAGGAAGACAATGCTGATTAGGAACAGCGTTGCAACCTCATTCCATACGCGCATCTGCTGCGATGAATACCGGACGATCCCTTCCTGCAGTTGCTTGAACAGTACGTGCAGTGAAATATGATACGCGTAAAGCCCCAGGACAAGGCCAAGTTTAATCTGCATGAATGGGAGCTTCAGCCAGAAAGGTTGTTTCAGCAGCATGGATATTCCCAGGAGCAGGGTGAGCACTGCGGATGGCCAGGTTATTCCAAACCATAACCTCCGGGTCATCATTAGCAGCTGCTTGAGTATGATAGATCTTTCCGGTTCAGGCTTGTCGTGCGTCTCTATAATGTATACGAAGAGCCTGGGAATGTAGAACAATCCCGCGAACCAGGTCACGATAAATATGATGTGGATTGCCTTGAAGTACTCAAATGCCATAACTCACTTCACCGGAAATTTTCGACTATTAACTCATCACCGGTCTTTAACTCTGACGCGTCAATAATAACGATATTCTGGCCGAAAAGCACCTTGTTATCCCGCTTACGGTAACTACTTAATGTGCGAAGGGGTTCGGGGCCGGTTTCGGCTGTGTTCGGATCTACGGTTGTCAGGACGCAGCGCGCACATGGCTTCACCGCCCTGAACCGGTTGTCGCCGATACGAAAGTCGGCCCATGTATCTTCGGCAAAGGGTTGGCCTCCGGTAAATACGAGGTTCGGACGAAAACGTCTCATTTCTACCGGTGCCGGCAGCTTCTTATTTAAGTCAGCAAGGGAAGCTGCTCCAATAAGCAGCAAGGGGTATGCGTCTGCAAGGCTTACATGGTCATCTTTCGGCCAGTATTTCTTTTCAATAAGCCGCGGATTGATCTCGGGAAAGAAAACGAGGCGGCACAAAATGCCGAGTTGATCGGAGAACCATCTGGAAATCGCCGGGTCGACTTCTAATACCCGGACGGCGTCGTCCCATACTTTTGCCGTCAACTCTTGATCCGATGGGGGCGGCTCCAGCGGCCACTGAACAGATTGACCGTCCCGCCCCACTACACATTTGCCGTCGCTGATCGTCACTTCAAACAATGCCATTTGCGGGTACTTTCTTTGCGTAAGCGCGACACCGGCGTCGTCAATAAGCATAAATCTCCGATCATACCTGAGGCCTTTCTTTTGAACCTGCGCGGTGGGGACCGATATGCCGGCCAGGGATTTGACCGGATATATCCATATTTCACTTAATGTCAATGTATTCATGATCAGCAATGGAGGGAAGGCAGTATTCCTTGAATTCTGATTTCTCAGTCAGGAACTTCATTGTTCAAAGGTATGACTGACTGGTACAAAATAAAAAATGGCAATACTGTTTGTTACAATATTGCCATTGTTGATGGTGGTACCGTATGTTACACGTTGTACATCTTCTCGTAGTATTCACGCGCCATCCTGCCTGAATCGAAAAATGGCAGGATATCTTTCATGCCAGCCTTAACAATTTTGAGCCACTCGTCAGGTTTGTCATAATACATCGGTACAATCACGTTTTCAAGGAGTTCGTACAGGTTCTGAGCTTCTATCTTATCCTTTGAAGCCTCGACCAGCAGGTCGTTCGCGGGTTCAATGATGAAGCAGTTTTTACCAGGCTTCGCAAATTCAGGTACCCATCCGTCAGGAATAGAAAGGTTCACTGATCCGTTCATTGCGGCAGTCATGCCTGACGTTCCGGAAGCTTCATGATAGAGTTTGGGATTGTTCAACCAGATGTCAGATCCTTTTTTCAAGTGTCCCGACAGCCAGAGTTCATAACCTGTCAACACGGTACAGTTTGGCAAGTCTTTGGTCTTCCAATAGATTTCGTTGAAGATATTGATCGCATTATAATCCTCAGGGTAAGGTTTCCCAGCCCAAATGACCTGCACGGGATGTTTTGCGTTCTGCGTAAGTCTGAGGAAGCGATTGAAATCCGACAACAGAAGATTTGCTCTCTTGTATCCCGCAAATCGTCTCGCCCATACTATCGTAAGTACATTTTCATTGAACAACTTACCGGTTTGGTTGGCTACGACACGAAAGAGTTTGTGCTTGAGTTCTTTCTTTCGTGCCACCAGCGCAGCATCGTCCTGTTCGGCCAGTGCCTTGTCAAGGACGGGATCACTCCAGTATGTCTTGTTTTGTGCGTTGGTTATCGCCGTGATTTCGCAAATCCCTTTTGCTTCACCCCACATCTTGCGCGAAACTTCGCCATGAAGTTGAGAAACGGCATTTGCGCGTTTCGCCAGACGAAGCGCTGATAACGTATAGTTCAGTATTCCATTCTCCGGATATACTGCCTTCTCAACATCCGCGTCTGTCAGACCGTTGAAGAACGTCATGCTACTAAGAAGGGGCATGCTGTGTTCTTCGTTCCCCGCCTTCTCAGGTGTGTGCGTGGTGAATACCACACGTTTCTTCACTTCTTCAATACTCTTGTATTTGTCGAGCAGGTAAAAACACATGGGAAGCGAATGTCCTTCATTCATGTGGTATATCTCAGTCTCCCGGCCCAGCACGTCAAGCAATTTTGCGCCACCAACACCGAGAAGAATGCTTTGTGCGATCCGTGTTGTTTCGTTAGGATCATATAACCGGTGACTAATCGTTTGTGCGAGGTAGTCGTTTTCCTGAATATCCGTTGAAAGCAGGAAGAGCGGTGCAGTATTGAAAACTTCGGGTTTCAGAAGATAGGCCTTCACATATACGCGCGCCCCATGTATGGTGATCGGGAAAACGATATGGGTGTCAGTAAGGAAAGAATAGCTTTTGTCGCGGAAGCTTACCCGAAGCGTTTGATCCTGGTTTCTTTCCTGATCATAGTATCCCTTTTTCCAAAGGATACCGATTCCGATCAGATTCTGCTTCTCTTCATATGCACTTCTGAGATGTGAGCCTGCAAGAAAGCCTAAGCCACCGCTGTATATTTTCAACGGTTGGTCTACTGCAAATTCCATTGAGAAATAGGCAACGGGTTTGCTGTATGCCTTATTGAATTTGTACGGGAATAGTTCGTTCGTTTTGATCATCGTAGGTCTTTAATAGGCACAAACTAACAAAAGTGTTGGAACAGAGTTTAAGAAAAAGCGGGAAAGAACTTACTCCAGTTTTTTGCAATCGTTTGAAGCTGAAATATTTATCTAAACGGTCTTCAGATGGGCCAGTAGTGAAGAAAGCGTTGAGAACGATTTTCCATCCTCAGTGCTCCATTGCATCTTGATCCGGTCAGGCGATAATGAAACCCGAAAGCCTGTTCCTTCATCATTAACTTCATAACCGTTGCGTTCCAGAGCATTCTTCGTCCATAAGTAATAATATCCTTCACCGGAAAGTATAATGGGTGTAGGTTGGTATTTTTTGTGTTGTACTCTGCCAGTCTTGAGATCGAAACCTTTAAAGGCGAACGTCTCATCAAAGGATCCGCCAAGCACGAGATCTTCAGGAATTCCGATAATAATATTCTTTTTTGTTCCGGTGAGCCAGATAACATCTGCAGTCTGCAAGGCGAGATCCAGTTCATGGGTTGCAATCAGAATTGCCTTTCTCATTTCCCTGGCAAGCCTGTGCAATAACCTCATTATTTCAACTCTGTTATTAAGATCGAGATGTGCGGTTGGTTCATCGAGTATGATTAATGGAGTATCCTGAGCAAGAGCCTTGGCAATCATCACCATTTGTAACTGACCGTCGCTCAGTTCGTGCAGTTTTCTGACCGCGAGGTCGCTGATGTGAACCTGGGCCAATGCGCCATCGACAAGCTGCTGGTCTTCGTCCTGCAGTCGGACATCCCATCCCAGATAAGGATACCGACCGAAGGCAACAATTTCTGCGACAGTCATATTAATATCGCGCACGGGATCCGTAAGTACTAACGCAACATTGCGCTCCATTCCGCCCGATAATTTATTGCTCAGGTAACTCTCTCCGGAAAGTGGCTTTTGAAGGCCACCGATGGTACGTATGAGGGTCGACTTTCCCGCGCCGTTCGGCCCCATAAAGCACACCAGTTCGCCGGCCCGAAGGGTGAGATTCAGGTTTTCAAAAAGGATCTGCCGTCCGTATCCTACGGTCAGATTTTTTGTAGCCATCAACTCCGGCATCAGCGCATTATCTGTGTGCCGTGAAATCATGTCATCCTTGTTCGTAAGATCACCCAAATAACTACGGGGGCACCTATTAATGCTGTCATCGCGTTTATAGGCAGCACCTGACCGCTCCCGGGTAGTTGTGTTAATATGTCGCAGAATAGTAGAAGTATTGCCCCTCCGGCCATCACTGTCGGAACGAGTACCTTATGATTTTGCGTCTTGAAGAGCAGCTTGATAAGATGAGGAACTGCCAGTCCCACAAAGGCTATCGGGCCGCAGAAGGCCGTAACACCCCCGGTAAGAATACTGGTAGCTATAATAATGACTAGCCGGGCTTTTTTTATGTTAATTCCCAGCCCTTGTGCATAATTGGTTCCGAGGAGCCAGGCATTTAATGATTTTATGGACGAAAACGCAACCGTTGCGCCGACCAACAGAATGCCGGCAAGCACCTGTATCTCCGGCCAACTAAGTGATCCCAGGCTCCCAAATGTCCAGATCATATAAGTCTGCAGATCTTCCGCTCTGCTCAAGAACTGGAGGACGCTGACCACCGACGATGTGCCCGCGCCGATCATCAGTCCCACGATCAGCAGGGAGGCGTTGTTTTTGACACGGGTTGAAATAGCGAGTACGATCAGGAAGATAGCTGTCGACCCCACGCTTGCAGCCAGGGCGACGGCCCAGGAGTTAGAGATGCTAAAAAGAGCAAATCCCAGGGAGTATCCCATATATACCAGGGAAACGGCGAGGCTGGCGCCGGAGCTTAAACCCAGCACGTCGGGGCCGGCGAGCGGATTTCGGAAAAGCGTTTGCATGAGCAGGCCACTGATCGAAAGTGCGGCGCCCGCCAGAACGCATGTGATTGCTTTTGTTAATCTGAAATCCAGGATGATATTAGTCCAGATTGGCTCCTGGGCAGGTTGCCCGGACAAAATTGAAATGACGTCGCGGAGTGGAATCTCAACGCTTCCCAGCGAGATATCTGCCAGAAAAAGGCCGGCAAGTAAAACGAGAAGAGATATCCAGCGTGAGGGAACCATGCATCAGCTTTTGCCCTTGCAATGATAGGAAAGGAATTCGGGATTCCGCTTGCAACTAGCTGCGAAGTATGGGTTGCAGGAGACTGTTGGTAAAAAAATGCCCGCAACACGCGACGGGAAATTGAACGAGCCGCCGAATAAAAAACTGATTTTCAAGTGTTAACCCGGGGTTTATTCGCTGAGTTGGGGCGTTTTTAGAATTGCCGGAAGGGGCTCGTTCCACGTCCTTTGGAAGGTCATAAAAATTTTGAAACCTGCATTTGCTAACTATACTTAAGTTCCTATCTTTGCAGTCCTTTTTGAAAGAAGAGGCCGACGACCCTGAAAGGGAGTCATTTAGCCGGCTAAGATTAAAGTTCAAAAAGTCCTGAGAAACAAGCATAAATTGGTTTGAACCATGCCTGGAATTATAGGAAGAAAAATAGGAATGACCAGCGTATTCGGCCCTGAGGGCGAGAACATCGCTTGCACGGTAATCGAAGCCGGCCCCTGTGTGGTCACGCAGGTTAAGAACGTAGAAACAGACGGATATCGTGCTGTTCAGCTTGCTTTCGGCGAAAAGAAAGAGAAAAATACCTCCAAGGCTGCCCTTGGCCACTTTAAGAAAGCTGGTACGACGCCCAAGCGCGAGCTTGTGGAGTTCCGCGATTTCCGCAAAGAATTCGACGGTATCGTAGAGTTGGGTAAGGAGATCAAAGTCGGAGACATCTTCACCGAAGGCGAATTCGTTGATGCTATTGGTACATCCAAAGGTCGTGGTTTCCAGGGTGTTGTTAAACGTCACAACTTCTCCGGGGTAGGAGAGGCAACCCACGGTCAGCACAACCGTCTGCGCGCTCCCGGTTCAATGGGTAACGCGTCTTTCGCTTCCCGGGTTATCAAAGGCAAGCGTCTCGCCGGCCGTATGGGGAACGACAGGGTAAAGCTTACCAACCTTCGCGTTGTGAAAGTTATGGCGGATCAAAACCTCATCGTGGTTAGCGGTTCAGTTCCTGGTGCAAAGAATTCAACTGTAATCCTTCAGAAATAATGGAAGTAGCAGTATTAAAATATAGTGGAGAAACGACCAGCAAGAAAGTGAGCCTTGCTGACGACGTGTTTGGTATCGAACCGAATGATCATGCAATCTACCTCGACGTTAAGAGCTATCTGGCAAATCAACGTCAGGGTACTCATAAGTCTAAGCAAAGAAATGAGATCTCCGGCTCAAGCAAGAAACTGAAGAAGCAAAAAGGTACCGGCGGAGCTCGCGCAGGGAATATCAAGAACCCTCAGTTTAAAGGTGGTGGACGTGTATTCGGTCCGGTTCCCCGCGATTACTCTTTTAAGCTCAACAAGAAAGTAAAAGACCTGGCCCGTAAGTCGGCTTTGTCATATAAAGCAAAAGATAATTCAATTGCTATTCTCGAGGACTTCAGCTTTGACGGTCCGAAGACTAAGCAATACCTTTCTATGCTCGGCGCACTTTCACTGTCTGACAAGAAAACGCTCCTGGTTCTTCCCGAGGTTAACAAGAACGTGATCCTTTCCGGAAGAAACATTAAGAATACCAAGGTTACTACAGCCGATAACATCACAACTTATGATGTGATGCATGCCGACAACGTAATCTTTGTTGAGAGCTCATTAAGCAAAGTAGAGAACTTATTAAATAAATAGTAATGAGTATCCTGAAGAAACCTTTGGTAACGGAGAAAGTGTCGTCCCTGAATGAGAAAGGGAAATACGGCTTCATCGTTGATATGGATGCCAATAAGGTTGAAATAAAGAGAGCCGTTGAAAAACAATATGGCGTGAATGTAGAACGCGTGAATACCATGAACGTGATGGGTAAGAAAAAGACCCGTTATACAAAGACTGGTATCCTTTCAGGTCGCAGACCTGGCTACAAGAAAGCCATTGTTACACTGGCACAAGGTGAAGTAATCGATTTTTATAGCAACGTATAATAGCTGAACAATGGCGTTGAAGAAATTAAAACCGGTAACGGCAGGTTCGCGACACAGACTCGCGCCTTCGTTCGATGACATCACAGCATCGAAGCCTGAGAAGTCGCTGGTAACTACGGTTAAGAAAACCGGAGGAAGAAACAGTAATGGCCGTCTCACCATGCGTTACATCGGTGGTGGACATAAGCAAAAACTCAGAGTCATTGACTTCAAACGCGATAAGACCGGTGTTCCGGCTACCGTGAAGTCGATCGAATACGATCCGACACGTAGTGCACGGATTGCTCTGTTGTATTATGCAGATGGGGCAAAGTCATATATCCTTGCACCTGAAGGTCTGAAAGTAGGACAACAACTCGTATCTGGTGCCGATGTTGCACCTGAAGTAGGTAATGCACTGCCTCTGGCAAAAATTCCTCTCGGTACGATTATTCATAACGTTGAAATCAAACCTGGTAAAGGTGGCGCGATTGCTCGTTCAGCAGGTGTGTTTGTTCAGCTTCTTGCGCGTGAAAACGGAATGGCAACTTTGAAGATGCCTTCTGGCGAAATGCGTAACGTATTGGATCGTTGCATGGCCACTATCGGCGCAACGTCTAATGCAGATCATATGAACGAATCCGTGGGCAAAGCAGGCCGTAGCCGCTGGAGAGGTGTTCGTCCTCGTACACGTGGTGTTGCCATGAACCCGGTTGATCACCCGATGGGTGGTGGTGAAGGTCGTGCGTCAGGAGGACACCCGAGATCACGCACAGGTCTTTACACTAAGGGTAAGAAGACCCGTAGCCCTAAAAAGTATTCAGATCGTCTAATCATAGCTAAGAGGAAAAAATAATGGGACGTTCGATTAAGAAAGGACCGTATTGCGACTTCCGCCTGACTAAGAAGGTTGAAGCCGTAGAAAAATCAGGTAAGAAATCAGTCATCAAAACCTGGTCCAGAAGATCAACTATAGTACCGGAATTGATCGGTCACACATTTGCCGTTCACAACGGAAATAAATTCATCCCTGTGTATGTCACGGAGAATATGGTAGGTCACAAACTCGGTGAGTTTGCTCCGACCCGTACGTTCCGCGGTCACTCAGGTAACAAAAAAGATAACGCTCGGTAATCATGGAAGAGGTAGCTAAAAAAACGAAGAAGTCCGTGCTGAAGCGCGAGAAGCGCGACGCAAAGAAAGAAGCCGCCAAAACCGGTCCTGCAGTAGCGAAACTGAAGAACGTTCCTACGTCGCCACGGAAAATGAGACTGATCGCAGACCTTATCAGAGGTCAGCGCGTAAACCGTGCGCTGAGCATCCTTAAATACGAACCTAAAGTTGGTTCACCCAAACTTGAGAAGCTGTTACTGTCAGCGATTTCCAGCTGGACTGCAAAACACGAGGATGTTAAACTTGAAGACGCAGATCTTTATGTAAAGGAAATCTGGGTCGATGGTGGAAGAATCCTGAAAAGACTGAGACCAGCCCCTCAGGGTAGAGCCCACAGAATCAGAAAGCGTTCGAATCACGTAACGCTTGTTGTGGCCAGCTATAAAGATGCCACTGCAGAAGTAATAACAACCGAAGAAGAAAAAGCATAGGAATAATGGGACAAAAGATTAATCCGATAAGTCTGCGTTTAGGCATCGTCCGTGGTTGGGATTCCGCCTGGTACGGTGGTAAAACATTCTCTGATAAACTGGTTGAAGATCAGAAGATCAGAGATTATGTACAGGCTCGTATTCCGAAAGGCGGCATAGCCAAGGTTGTTATCGAAAGAACATTGAAGCGCATCACGCTTACGATTCATACTGCACGTCCTGGTGTAGTAATCGGAAAAGGTGGTGGCGAAGTGGATAAGATTAAAGAAGAATTGAAGAAGATCACCAACAAGGATGTTCAGATCAATATCTTCGAAATTAAGCGCCCTGAGCTCGATGCGAAACTCGTTGGTGAATCTATCGCTCAGCAGATTGAAGCCAGGATCTCTTATAAGCGCGCCATGAAACAAGCTATTGCTTCAGCAATGCGTGTTGGTGCAGAGGGGATCAAAGTAAAAGTTTCAGGTCGTTTGGCTGGTGCGGACATGGCCCGTACCGAACAATATAAAGAAGGTCGGATCCCGCTGCATACGCTTCGCGCCGATATTGATTACGCAATCTCTGAAGCTCAGACGGTTTACGGAAAGATCGGTATCAAAGTATGGATCTTCAAAGGCGAGATTTATGGAAAACGCGACCTTTCTCCGAACGTAGGCCTTGCCAGTGCTTCAGGTCAGCAGGGCGGACCGAAAGGTGAACGCGGCGAACGCGGTGGTGATCGCGGCGGCCGCAGAAGAGGTGGCGATCAGCGCCGTGGTGGAGAAAGAGGTCCAAGAAGAAACGGTTAATAATTACGAAGCATTTAAAGCCAGGTAACGATGTTACAGCCGAAACGAACGAAGTATAGAAAAACACAGAAAGGTCGGGTGAAAGGAATCGCAACCCGCGGTCATAATATTGCCTTTGGATCATTCGCCCTTAAGGCACTTGAAGGTGGCTGGATTACAGCTCGCCAGCTTGAGGCAGCCCGTATTGCCGTAACCCGTGCAATGAAGCGCGAAGGTCAGGTATGGATTCGGATATTCCCCGATAAGCCTGTAACCCGCAAACCTGCAGAGGTTCGTATGGGTAAAGGTAAGGGTGCTCCTGAATACTGGGTAGCCGTTATCAAGCCTGGAACTATCCTGTTCGAAGCTGGTGGCGTGAACCTGGCGATTGCCAAGCAGGCGCTTAAGCTCGCTGAGGGCAAGCTTCCTATCAAAACGAAATTTACCGTAAGACCAGACTACGTAGAATAATCAGCGTCATGAAGAATTCGGAAATACGTGCACTAAGTGCCGAAGAAATTAAGGAAAAGATCAGCAGCGAGAATGAAGCGCTGCGTAAACTCAAATTTGCGCACCAAATTTCCTCTGTTGAAAACCCTATGAAACTGAATCAGACGCGTAAGCTGATTGCCCGGTTGAAAACAGAGTTAAGAGCTAAAGAACTTCAAAAATAATTCCTGCTATGGAAAGGAACGAACGTAAAGAAAGGATCGGAAAAGTGATCAGCAACAAGATGCAGAAAACCATCACTGTTGCGGTTGATCGTAAGGAAAAACACCCGATCTATGGAAAATTTGTGAACAAAACTAGCTCGTTCAAAGCTCACGATGAGGAGAATTCGGCTGGTATCGGCGACACGGTTCGTATTATGGAAACACGTCCGTTGAGCAAAGACAAGCGCTGGAGACTGGTAGAAATTATCGAGAGAGCGAAATAATCGCCGCGATACTGAATAGTGATCAGATTAAGAGATAAAAGAATATGATACAGACCGAATCAAGACTAACTGTAGCAGATAACAGCGGCGCCAAAGAAGTGCTCTGTATGCACGTTCTCGGTGGAACCGGAAGACGTTACGCTTCTGTCGGCGACAAAATCGTCGTTACAGTTAAGTCGGCTCTGCCCAGTAGCCAGGTAAAAAAAGGAACTGTTACCAAGGCCGTGGTTGTGAGAACCACCAAAGAAGTAAGAAGAAAAGACGGATCATATATCCGCTTTGAAGATAACGCAGCTGTTCTCCTCAACAACCAGGACGAGCCCAGAGGTACCCGTATCTTTGGTCCTGTTGCCCGTGAGTTGAGAGAAAAACAGTATATGAAAATTGTGTCACTGGCCCCTGAAGTTTTATAACGATGGAAAGGAAAAAGAATAAGCAACCCAAATTGAACATCAAGAAAGGGGATAAGGTAAAAGTTATCTCCGGTGATGACAAGGGCAGAGAAGGTGTGGTTCAGGAAGTGCTGGTATCGAAAAGAAGAGTCATTGTTGAAGGCATCAACATGATCACCAAGCACGAGAAACCTTCCGCAGGTAAACCCGAAGGAGGCATCAAAAAAACAGAGGCGCCTATCCATATCAGCAATGTTATGCTGATCGATCCGGCGTCTGGTAAGCCTACGCGCGTTGGCCGCAAGCCAAATGGCGAAGGGGCGCTGCAAAGATATTCCAAGAAAACAGGAGAATTAATCAAGTAATGGCAACTCCAAGATTAAAGGACAAGTACGTCAAGGATATTGTCCCTGCGTTAAAGCAGAAATTCAATTATAAGTCGGTAATGCAGGTGCCCAAGATCGAAAAGATCTGTATCAATAAAGGTATGGGCGTGGCAGTTACTGATAAGAAGCTGATTGATGTGGCGCTCGAGGAAATTTCTCAGATCTCCGGTCAGAAAGCTGTCGCAACTAAATCAAAAAAGGCGATCTCTAACTTCAAACTTAGAGAGAACATGCCAATTGGTGTGCGGGTAACGCTTCGTGGCGACAAGATGTATGAGTTCATGGATCGTCTGATGAATATCGCGCTTCCCCGTGTACGCGATTTCCGTGGAGTGAATAACAAAGGTTTCGACGGCAGAGGAAACTATACCCTTGGCGTGAAGGAACAGATCATCTTCCCGGAAATCTCCATTGACAAAGTAAGCAAAATCAGCGGTATGGACATCACGTTCGTTACCACTGCTTCTACAGATGAGGAAAGCTTTGAGCTCCTGAAAGCCTTCGGGATGCCGTTTGCAAATAAAAATCAATAAGAAAGCATGGCTAAATTATCCGTAATAGCGAGAGAAGCTAAGAGACAGAAACTTGTTTCAACGTATTCTGCAAAAAGGAAAGCGTTGAAGGAAGCCGGAAACTACGAAGCTCTGGACAAATTGCCGCGTAACGCTTCCCCGGTTCGTCTAAAGAACCGTTGCAAGCTGACTGGTCGTCCGAGAGGTTATATGCGCAAGTTCGGTATCTGCCGGAACGTATTCCGCGAGATGGCTTCGGCCGGTAAAATCCCTGGCTTGACGAAGGCAAGCTGGTAACGGCTTTCCGGTTGCAGGTCTGCATTTCTTACATGGACAATGGAATGAAGGCTTGAAAACGGAGACCTGAATTTGAATTAATAAGACGGTTGCTGAGTATCAAGGTCGGCTAGAAACTTCAAGAAGGAAGTGATCCGAAACCCGATAACAGTTTGAATAACAAAAAATGTTACGTATCTTTGCAGCCCGGTTTTTTAAACGCGGGCTTGCTTTTTAATATAAAGGACGAAAAAATGACTGATCCTATAGCAGATTATTTAACCCGGCTTCGGAATGCTATCAAAGCCAATCACCGAGTGGTAGAAATTCCGGCTTCAAACCTCAAGAAAGAAATCACGAAGGTTCTTTTTGACAAGGGTTATATCCTCAACTACAAGTTCGAGGAAACACCTAACCATCAGGGTGTTATCAAAATTGCCCTGAAGTACAATCCCGAAACCAGGGAGTCCGCCATTACTAAGCTTGAACGAATCAGTACACCCGGTCTTCGGAAGTATTGCGATACTTCAACAATGCCGCGGGTACTCAACGGCCTTGGAGTTGCGATCCTCTCAACCTCGAAGGGCGTGATTACAGATAAAGAAGCCAGGACGTTGAATGTCGGTGGTGAGGTTTTATGTTACGTGTATTAATAAAGAGTCAACGCCATGTCACGTATAGGTAAGAAAGTAATTACAATCCCTTCCGGAGTAACGGTAAACGTTTCAAAAACTAAAGTTACCGTTAAAGGCCCCAAAGGTGAACTGCATCAGGAGATCGAACCTGATTTTGCAATCAAGCAGGAAAACAACGAACTGGTTGTTGAACGTCCAACTGAACAAAAAAGACATAAGGCTATGCACGGTCTATACCGCGCACTCATCGCCAACATGGTCGAAGGTGTTTCGAAAGGATTCAGACATCAGTTGGAACTCGTCGGTGTGGGTTATAAAGCCAGTGCTCAATCCAACATACTTGAACTGAGCCTTGGTTATTCACACAACATTTTCCTGGCGGTCCCTTCTGAAATTAAGGTACAGGCATCCCAGGAAAAAGGTCAAAACCCGACTATCGTCCTCGAAGGGATTGATAAGCAGCTGATCGGCCAGGTCGCCGCAAAGATTAAGTCGCTTCGCAAGGTTGAACCTTACAAAGGAAAAGGTATTCGGTTTACAGGTGAGTACGTACGCAGAAAAGCTGGTAAGGCTGCTGCTAAATAAACTAAAACATTAAAGCTTCATAGGTAAAGCAATTACTATGGCAGGCAAAAACAGAGAAAGAAGAGAAAGAATCAAGGCTGGTGTTCGCAAGAAGATTTCCGGCTCGACAGAACGGCCTAGATTAACAGTTTTCCGGAGTAACCGGGGAATATATGCTCAGCTGATCGATGACCTCAAAGGGCAGACACTGGTTGCAGCTTCATCTACGGAATTGGGTGAAAAGGCTAAACTGAATGTGGAGACTTCCAAGAGCGTTGGTAAAAAAATCGCTGAGAAAGCCGCCGCCGCCGGTGTAACCAACATCGTGTTCGACCGGAACGGATATCTTTATCATGGAAATATTAAAGCTTTGGCTGAAGGAGCCAGAGAAGGTGGATTAAAATTCTAAGAACTGAAATATGTCAGTAAGCAATATTAGCACAGTAAAAGCCAGCGAAATCGATCTTAAAGAGAGAGTAGTAGCCATTGAGCGGGTAGCAAAAGTGGTGAAAGGTGGTCGCCGTTTTAGCTTTGCAGCAATTGTTGTTGTAGGTGACGGTAATGGAGTTGTTGGCTACGGCCTCGGAAAAGCCAACGAAGTCACCGACGCGATTACCAAAGGGATCGATGACGCCAAAAAACATCTGGTGAAAGTTCCGATTATCAAAGGAACAGTTCCCCACGAATCTATCGGTAAATTTGGCGGCGGATTCGTGTTGCTGAAACCGGCTTCCCCTGGTACGGGTGTTATCGCCGGTGGTGCGATGCGTGCTGTGCTTGAAAGTGCCGGAGTACACAACGTGTTGGCGAAATCCAAAGGATCTTCTAACCCGCACAACGTGGTGAAAGCAACCTTTAAGGCGCTTACCAATATGCGCGATGCTTTCAGTATTGCTAAGAACAGAGGTGTTGGATTGTCGAAAGTATTTAACGGCTAAAAGACATGGCGAAAGTACAGATTACCCAGACTAGAAGTATTATCAAGCGGCCGAAGACCCAGAAGGCAACTATCCAGGCTCTCGGACTTGGCAAGATCAATAAGGCGGTAGAGGTGGAGCTTACTCCTCAGATCGCCGGCATGATTTCGAAGGTAAATCATTTGATTACGGTTAAAGAACTTTAAGATGAAACTGCATACATTAAAACCTGCTGAAGGTTCGGTAAAGACAAACAAAAGACTTGGACGTGGACAAGGATCAGGCGGAAGTACTGCAGGCCGTGGTCATAAGGGTGCTCAGTCAAGATCCGGTTATTCCAAGAAAGTCGGATTCGAAGGTGGTCAAATGCCCCTGCAACGCCGGGTGCCTAAGTTCGGTTTCAAGAACAACAATAAAGAATACTACAAGGCTGTAAACCTCGACGTGCTTGAGGGATTGGCCGGAAAAGCAAACGCTGACGCAATCACTTTCCAGTTCCTCGTTGAAAACGGAATTGTCAGCAAGAACGACAAAGTAAAAGTTCTTGGCAGAGGTGAATTGAAGTCAAAACTCAATGTTGAAGCTCACAAATTCAGCGCTTCAGCAGTACAGGCGATTGAAAAAGTAGGTGGAACGGCCACAACGGTGAAATAATGAAGCGTTTCTTTCAGACCATAAAGAACATTTTCTCGATAGAAGACCTGAGGGTCAGGATACTCAATACAATTGGGTATCTGATCATTTTCAGATTAGGGTCTTTTATCGTACTCCCTGGCATCAACGCTACCCATCCCGATTTTCTTGATCCAACCAGGAACCAGGACGGTATCCTCGGATTCATCAATAACTTCCTCGGTGGTGCGTTTAACAATGCGTCGATATTCGCATTGGGGATCATGCCTTATATCTCTGCATCGATCATTGTACAGTTGCTGTCTTTTGCAGTGCCGTATTTTCAGAAGATGCAGAAGGAGGGTGAGTCTGGTCGGAAAAGATTGAATCAGTTTACACGGGTACTTACTATTGTGATTACCCTGTTCCAGGGATACAGTTATTTGAAGGGTACTATCAACCCTGAGTGGATCCTGACTCCTGGCCCTCTTTGGTATGTATCTTCGCTCGCACTGATCATTGCCGGAACGATGTTCTGTATGTGGTTAGGTGAGAGAATCACAGATAAAGGAATTGGAAATGGTATCTCGATGCTGATTATGATCGGCATCGTGTCACGCCTGCCAATGTCGCTGCTCGCAGAAATTGATGCGAAGTTTCCTTCATATGCAATTTTCTTCATCATCGAGATGTTCGTACTGTTTGCAATCGTCGTGGCGGTAATCGCCCTGACGCAGGCAACCCGGAGAATTCCGATCCAGTACGCCAAACAGATGGTGGGTAACAAATTATACGGCGGTAAGCGTGACTTTATTCCGCTGAAGCTGAATTCCGCAGGCGTTATGCCGATCATCTTTGCTCAGGCGCTGATGTTCCTGCCTACGTTCTTCGGAAGTTTGTTTAGCGATACGGAGATGGGTGCCTATATCGGCTCAACATTCTCAGATCCGTTCTCATGGCAGTACAGTTTGTTGTTTGCGATTTTGATCCTTGTGTTTACGTTTTTCTACACAGCGATCACGATTAACTCAAACGACATTGCTGATAACCTGAAAAGAAATGGCGGTTTTATTCCGGGTGTTAAACCGGGTAAGGCAACTGCCGAATTTATAGATACGGTGTTATCTAGGATTACTCTGCCTGGTGCATTGTTCCTGGCGGCCATTGCAATCCTTCCGGCGTTTGCCGTGAAAGCAGGTGTAGGCCAGAACTTCGCCCAGTTCTTCGGAGGTACGTCGCTTCTTATCCTTGTAGGTGTCGTTTTGGATACGCTGCAACAGATTGAAAGCTACCTGCTGATGAGGCACTACGAAGGAATGATGAAGTCCGGAAGAGTAAAAGGACGTTCTCAAATTGCTGCGGCTTAAAAGCTGAAATGGTTCACTTAAAGACGGAAGAGGATCTTATCATCATCCGTGAAAGCGCCCAGATTCTGGGAAAAGCCCACGGAGAAGTTGCCAAATACATTAAACCTGGCGTTAAGACCTCGGATCTCGATAAGATAGCCGAAGAGTTCATCAGAGATCATGGTGGTGCTCCTTCGTTCAAGAACTACAACGGATTTCCGGCCTCACTATGTATCTCGGTTAACGAGGTGGTAGTACACGGATTTCCCGGGAAGTATGAACTGAAAGAGACTGATGTGATTTCAGTTGACTGCGGTGTCTACTACAAAGGATTTCACAGCGACTCGGCGTACACCTATCCATTGGAAGGGGTAAATGCTGAAACTCTTCTTCTGCTCGAACGCACGTACGATTCGCTCTTCAAGGGGATCGAACAGGCGAGGGCAGGAAACAGGATCGGCGACGTATCCTATGCTATTCAAAGTTTTGTTGAAGCGTTTGGATACGGAGTAGTTCGCGAACTTGTAGGCCATGGTGTTGGACGCAAGCTTCATGAAGATCCTGAGGTTCCGAATTACGGAAAGCGGGGTAAGGGAGTGAAACTGGTTCCGGGTATGGTATTCGCGATCGAACCGATGATCAACCTGGGTACGCGAAGTGTAGTTCAGGAAAGAGATGGATGGACGATCCGAACAAGTGACCGCAAGCCGTCAGCGCATTTTGAGCACACTGTTGCCGTGCATGAGGATAGAACCGAGATATTGACGACGCACCAGTATATAGAAGAAAATTATACGTATAAGTGGCGAAACAAAGGTCAATTGAACAAGATGGTACCATAACAGAAGCGTTGTCGAATGCAATGTTTCGGGTACAACTGGAGAACGGGCACGAAGTACTGGCCCATATTTCGGGAAAGATGCGGATGAATTACATTCGGATTTTACCGGGAGATAAAGTGAGACTTGAGATGTCTCCTTACGATTTGACGAAAGGCAGAATTGTTTTCAGATACAAGTAGAACAATATAGAAATGAAAGTTAAAGCATCCATAAAGAAGCGCAGCGCGGATTGCAAGATCATTCGCCGCAAGGGCAAACTATATGTGATTAACAAAAAGAATCCCAGGTATAAACAAAGACAAGGTTAATTATGGCACGTATAGCAGGTGTAGATATTCCTGATAATAAGAGAGGCGAAATAAGCCTGACCTATATCTTCGGTATAGGCCGTCGCTCAGCACAGAACATTCTTACTGAAGCTGGTATCAGCTGGGATAAGAAAGTCAAGGATTGGAACGACGAAGAGTCGAATGCTGTCCGTGCAATCATCGCTGAGAAGTTCAGGATTGAGGGTGTGCTTAAGTCTGAGATTCAGTTGAGCATTAAACGTCTGATGGATATCGGATGCTACAGAGGCCTCCGTCATCGTAAAGGTCTTCCCGTTCGTGGACAAACTACGAAGAACAACGCACGTACCCGTAAAGGTAAGCGTAAGACCGTAGCGAATAAGAAGAAGGCAACTAAAGGTTAATATTTAAACTTTTCAATCAATGGCTACTGCTGATAAGAGAAAAGACAAAGCAAAAAAGCGCGTGGTTAATGTTGAAGCCGTTGGTCAGGCCCACATCAAGGCGACCTTCAACAACATTATCATTGCGATGACAAATACAACTGGTCAGGTGATCTCCTGGGCATCTGCTGGTAAAATGGGCTTCAAAGGCTCCAAGAAAAACACTCCTTATGCGGCACAAACTGCGGCTCAGGAATGTGCTTCTAAAGCCTTCGAACTCGGGCTGCGCAAGGTAGAAGTGTTCGTGAAAGGTCCTGGTGCAGGTCGTGAATCTGCTATCCGTACGATTCAAAACACAGGCATCGAAGTAACAGCTATACGCGATGTGACTCCACTGCCGCACAATGGTTGCAGACCTCCAAAGAAGAGAAGAGTTTAATCTAAACAGTTTTATATTTCAGATGGTGGATGGGATAATCCGAGTCTGAGATGCGGAATTTGAAACAAAATAGCAATGGCAAGATATACAGGTCCTAAAGCCAGAATTTCAAGAAGATTTAATGAGCCTATCCTGGGTGAGAACAAAGCTCTTCAGAAGAAGAACTATGCGCCTGGTATGCACGGTCGCGGTAAGAAGCGCAAGCAGTCTGAATACGCAGTACAGCTTGCAGAAAAGCAAAAGGCTAAGTACATCTACGGATTGCTCGAGAGACAATTCGCTAAGGTGTTTACAGAAGCTGCACGCCGTAAGGGCGTTACCGGTGAGATGCTCCTTCAACTTCTCGAGTCGCGCCTGGATAACACAGTATACAGACTTGGAATTGCCCCCACACGCCGGGCTGCGCGTCAACTCGTGTTGCACAAGCATATCCTGGTAAATGGTGAGGTAGTTAATATTCCTTCGTTCACCCTTAAGCCTGGCGACCTGGTAGGCGTTCGTGAGCGTTCGAAATCCCTTGAAGTGATCGAGAATACACTTTCTCTTCAAGGATATAAAAAGTACAATTGGTTAGAGTGGGACAACAACGAAATGGTAGGTAAAATCATCAACCTGCCACCTCGCGAAGATATTCCGGAAAACATCAACGAGCAGTTGATCGTGGAATTGTACTCTAAGTAATTTTATACGTTAATCTACAAACTATGTCAATATTAGCATTTCAAATGCCAGAGAAGGTGGTAATGGAAAAGGCCGATGATTTTCACGGTCTGTTTACCTTCAAACCTCTGGAAAAAGGATATGGAGTTACGATCGGCAACGCGCTGAGACGAATCCTCCTGTCCTCACTCGAAGGATATGCGATCACCGGAATAAAAATCCCCGGAGTTCTTCATGAGTTCTCTACTATCGAGGGTGTTGTAGAAGACGTAGCAGAGATCATCCTCAATCTGAAGATGGTTCGTTTCAAGAAGGTTGCCGATACGTTCGATAACAAGATCACGGTTAACATCAAGAAACAAAAACAATTCAAGGCCGGCGACATAGCGAAATTTACCTCTGCATTTGAAATCCTGAATCCGGAACACGTAATCTGTAACCTGGATGAGACTGCTCAGTTTGAGATCGAACTGACTATCGAAAAAGGAAGAGGTTACCTCCCGGCTGAGGAAAATAAACCTAATGAGCAGGTTTTCGGATTCATTCCGATCGACGCAATTTTCACTCCTATCAAGAATGTGAAGTACAGCGTTGAAAATACCCGCGTTGAACAAAAGACTGACTACGAAAAGCTGGTTATAGATATTGAGACCGACGGGTCAATCCATCCTGAAAAGGCACTGGAAGGAGCAGCATACATTTTGATCAAACACTTTGCGCTGTTCTCTGACAAGTCGATGGAACTCGAAACCGGTAAAGATGCAGAAGTTGAACAGGTTGACGAAGAGATGCTGCATATGCGCAAGCTTCTTAAGACTCCTCTTCATGACCTTGATCTTTCAGTTCGTGCATACAACTGTCTTAAGGCCGCAGATGTTAAAACCCTCGGCGACCTGGTACAGCTTGAAATTTCGGATATGATGAAGTTCAGAAACTTTGGTAAGAAGTCACTCGCTGAACTCGAACAACTGGTAGCTGAAAAGAACCTTACCTTCGGTATGGATCTGGCGAAATATAAACTTGAGGAAGACTAAATCATGAGACACGGTAAGAAGATCAATCATTTAGGGAGAAAGGCCG
>JAEZGH010000208.1 GCA_023417065.1 Bacteroidota bacterium | reverse complement strand
GGCCTGGGGCTATCCTTATATTCCTTTTATTTACATGTTACTGGCAGGCACCATGGCTTTTGGTCTGCTTTACGCGAAATGGACCACATCTGTCCTGGGTCTTGTCATTGTATTACTCGGTATCCCTGTTTATTACATGGCAGGGAAAGGCAAGGCTGGTGCATGAGCCAATTTGTAACTTCGCTTTCTAATTATGGCAACGATCACGCTGGCCCTGCATGGTGGTGCGGGTACTATATTGAGACAGGACATGACGCCTGAACTGGAGCAGTCTTATTTGAACGGCCTGGAGCAAGCCCTGCAGGCAGGCTATACCGTGCTGGAGAAAGGAGGTACGGCCATCGACGCGGTAAAACAGGCTGTGGTGCAACTGGAAGACAATATTCTTTTTAATGCAGGCCGCGGCTCTGTCTTTACAAAAACTGGTATCCAGGAAATGGATGCTGCCATAATGGAAGGCGCCGCATTAAAAGCTGGAGCGGTAGCGGGTGTGCGCAATGTGAAAAATCCTGTTGAACTCGCACTGGCCGTCATGCAACATAGTGATCATGTATTCCTGAGTGGTAAGGGCGCTAATGAATTCGCGGCGAGTTTGGATATAAAGTTGGAACCCGATGATTATTTTTTCAGCCAGTTTCGGTATGACCAATGGAAGTCGGTTCGTGAAACAGATACTTATGCGCTTGATCATAGCCGCAGCGACAGTGAAGATCGATCGCATGAGAAAAAGTTCGGCACGGTTGGCGCAGTCGCGTGTGATAAAGATGGAAGTATCGCGGCAGCGACCAGTACCGGTGGAATGACAAATAAAAAATTCGGCCGAATTGGCGACAGCCCACTGATAGGCGCCGGGACTTATGCCAATAACAAAACCTGTGCGATCAGTTGCACCGGACATGGTGAGCCTTTTATTCGTGCAGTCGCGGCTTATGACGTGAGTTGCCTGATGGAATACAAAGGCCTTAGCCTGCACGACGCGATGACGGTGGTGGTACATGAAAAGCTGGTCCAACTGGAAGGGGAGGGTGGCATGGTCGGTGTGGATGCTGCAGGCAATGCTGCCATGCTCTTCAATAGCGAAGGCATGTACCGCGCCATGAAAAGCAGCAGTGGTCTAAAAGAAGTTTCGATCTATAAAATAGTTCCGGAAGAATAGCAGCTGGTACTTTACCGCGTTGCGCCAGTAATTCCAATCGTGTTTCCCCGGCCTTTCGATGTATTCATGCGGGATCTTCAGTCGAAGCATTTTTGCATGCAGGGCCTGATTACTGTTATAAAAAAAATCTTCAGTGCCGCAATCAATAATGATCGCCAGTGAATCCTTCGGGTATTGTTCTATTACATTGATCACTGACAAGCCTTCCCAGTTTGCGGCGTGCGTAATGGTATCGCCAACTCTTTTTATAAGGTCATATTTATTGCGGGTGGCATAAAGGTCCATGCCACCACTCATACTTCCGCAGGCACCAAAAGTATCTGCGTGTCGGAAGCCAAGAAACATGCCACCATGTCCACCCATGCTCAGTCCCGTAATCGCCCTGCCGCTCCTGTCGGTAATGGTAGGATAATTTTTATCGATAAAAGCAGGGACTTCTTTTGCGATATAAGTTTCGTAACGGCTCTTCGGATCTACCGGGCTATCGAGATACCAGCTACTATAGCCGCCGTCGGGGCAAACGATCATCAGGTTAAAATCATCCGCATACTGGCTGAGTAAAGGCACGCGATTGATCCAGTTGCTATAGTCCCCACTATAACCATGGAGCAGGTAAACAACGGGCCATTTCACAATACCTGATCGGGTGCCGGGCCGGATGACGACGCATTTAAAACTCTTTTGCATCGCCTCGCTATAGATAACAATCGTATCTACCCGCGCAGCAAAAACTGAAATGACAAGAAAGCAACCAGCAATTAACGTGATGATTTTTTTCATGGGTAATTTATAATTAAACAAGACTATTCTTCTGTATCTCCTGCCTCGAGCAGGTTGAGATCGACTGAATCCATACCGGCGATTCCTTCGATCGAACCCCGGACGTGCGCGGCATTAAGTAAAACCTTTTCGAGTTGTTTTTCCCTGGCTTTCCATAATTTTTCCATGGCATCACGTTCTTTTTGGATAGACAGTTTCATGGTCATAAATCCTTCGCGGATCGCCTTCCACTGGCTGGCAAATTCATTGCTTGTGAGGTAGTCGTAGAGCATATGCATTTTGTCGCCTTTATTTTCCTGGCTTTTTGACGCCTGCGCGATCCTGATGATGCTGTCGCGAAGCATGAAGGCCACGGCTTTGATCTCACTGAAACTACAGATCCACACGCCCTCCTTTTCACCAAATTTGTCCATACCCCGGGGCATGGTCTTTGTGACAAGGATGGCAATATCGGCGCCGAGGTTGCGCATATCGGCCTTTAATTTTTCGATCCAGTCGCCACCAAAATGTTCGGTGCGTTTGCTTTCATAAATGATTTTTCCGCATTCCTGCCCAAGCATGTTCCGTACGGTTTGAATACAATCGGCGCCGCGAACTCCCTTGCCTACTTCTACGATAATGTCGAAGGGGAATGCCGCGTTGAGCATTTCTGCCAGGGCGAGTTCCTGTACTTCTCCCTGCAATTGCATAGAACCCTGTTCCGCTTTGCGGCGCATTTCTTCGGCCAGTTTTTTTTGATCTTCGAGTTGCTTCTCGAGTTCTTTTAATTTCAGCTGGAATTCGGTTTCCTTTGTCGCGGTTTTTTGTTCTTCCAGTCTGCGCACGTCTTCGGTGATCTTTTCCCGTTCTTTTTGCAGGTGCTTTTGTACCGTGATCTCAAGTTCTTCTTCTTTTGTTTTTAGTTCCTGTTCCTTTTTAAGAAACTCGAGTTCTTTTTGGCGGGCCTGTTTCAATTTTTCCTCGTTCTCTTTATTATTCTGCTCCAGGAGGCGGAGCTGGTTTTCAAAATCGGCCGTGATGTTCCTGCGCAGGTTATTTTCAATCTGCTGGCTGATCTCTTTCTCTCTTTTTTCCTGGATGGCTTTCCATTCCGTTTCCCTGCGCTGCATTTCCTCATCCTTTTTCCTGAGGTGTTCGGTCATCTTTTGCCGCAATTCCTGCTTTTCCTTTTCGATGGCTTCTTTCAGTTCATCATTCAGCGCCTCTTCCAGCGGGAACTCAAATTGACAATTAGGGCATTTTATATCGGGCATGTCCGGTTTTTTTACAAAATAATGATGTTTTGGAGAAAATGGTGGTTTTCACCAGGATTACAGGTGAGAAAGAATAGCGATGGCAATCCTTCAAAGGATTGTTAATTGATGTAAGTTATCTATACGTTGTGGGAGCAAGTTGGATTAGCGAAAGTAGCATGTGAAAAGAAATCAAAAAGTGCCCCGGAACGGAGTTGAACCGTTACGGCCATTGCTGCGAACCCCGATTTAAATCGGGGCGTGTCTACCAATTGCCATCAATCAGCCATTCAAGATATTTTCTGCTCTTTTGCTTTTTAAGCCGTAATTCCTCTTTTCTTGCCTCTATTTCAGTAGTAAATGATTTAGTGGCCTTGACATTGTATGGCCTGCAGTTCTTTGTAGCATTTACCATCCCGGAATTATGTCTAGATAATCGGGCCTCCACATCTGCACAATAGCCAATGTAGTGTCGATCACATTTTGGAGAATATAATATGTAGACGAAATACATAAAACGACAAAAGCGACATAAGTCACTTTGCGAGTGCCCCGGAACGGAGTTGAACTGTTACTCGCATTGCTGGCCACCCCAATTTAAATCGGGGCGTGTCTACCAACCACCGCACAAAATAAAAGAGCGACAGAGTCAATAAGCGAAAGTGCCCCGGAACGGAGTTGAACCGTTACGGCCATTGCTGGCCACAGGATTTTAAGTCCTGCGTGTCTACCAATTCCACCACCGGGGCAAATAAATTAAAAGATCTACTGGGCCCCTGTGACAAACAAGTAGGATATAATCCTGCGTGT
>JAEZGH010000007.1 GCA_023417065.1 Bacteroidota bacterium | reverse complement strand
GGGGAGAAGCGATCACGATCGCTGTTGATCGAGGCGATCGAGCGCATGATCGGAAGGGAGAACGTTGAATTGCGCTTGCGCGAGGAATGCGTGATCGATGCGCAGCGCCCGGCAGAACGCGAAATGCGGATCACACCGATCGGATCATGAAAGATCCGATCGATCGGAATGTGGTGCGGCTTTTCCGGAGCGGGATCCATTTGTGGTTGATCGGTTTCGTCACCACTGCGCTGCCTGCTTCCCGATCGCTATGGATCGATCCGAGCTCGCCTTGTTTGCCTCAGCCGGGCATCTTCGGGCCGATCACCAACATGTTCTGTGGCTGGGCCGAAGGTTTGGAATGGATCGGGATCGTGGTGTTGTTGATCGGCTGCATCCATCAGTTGATCCGTCCGCCGAATGCGATCGTGGCCATTGTGATCTGGGCGATCTTCATGAGCTTGATGCAGCGCGCGTGGCTGGCGGGCAGCGGCGGACAGCAGTTGATCGGCAACATGTTGTTCTGGCTGATATTTCTTCCAGAAGGAAAAAGTCCGGTTCGCGAACCGGGGTCGATCGCGATCGGTGCGTTCTGGATCTTGCGCGTGCAATTGCTGATCGCTTACATAGCCACGGTGTTGCACAAGTTCACCGGCACTCATTGGCCGGATGGGACGGCGCTGGGGATCGTGGTAACGGATGAAGCTTTCGGGCCGGCGTGGATCGCGCAGTTCCCGATCGTGGCCAAGATCGGGACATGGAGCATGCTGTTGTTCCAAACGACATTTCCGATCGCGGTGTGGTGGAAGCGGACACGGATCCCATGGATGATCGCCGGGGTGATCTTTCACCTGGCCACGGCGATCTGGCTGAAGATCCCGGACATGGCCTTCGCTTTCATAGTGTGTTACGCGATCTGGCTGGATGGGAATGAAGCGAGGTGGATCGTGGATCGGTTGAGGAGGCTGTTGGTCGGAGCGGGAACTGCACGATCATGATCGCAGCGGTAACCTTTGGTCATGAAAAGAGATCAATCCAAAACACAATTCATGCGCCGACCCATACTCGCTTTTGCGCTTTTCATGTCGATCCTTCTTCATGGCCAGGTACCTGGATATGTTCCTACCGATGGATTGGTAGGCTGGTGGCCGTTCACAGGAAATGCAAACGATGAGAGCGGGAATGGAAATGATGGTGTGGTGGAAGGGGCGATGTTAACGGAGGATCGGTTTGGGATGCCCAACTCAGCTTATTCATTTGATGGGGCTACAGAGCATATCAGAGTTGCAAACTCATCATCGCTCACATTCGATACTGCGTTCTCAATAAGCTTTTGGTTGAACGTGCCGGACAATAGTTATCCCAATTCCGGTCCAGCTGCAAGAGTTCCGATCGGCAAACAAGCCGATCCAAATACAGGTGGTATCGGATTCGAAACTTTGGATAATGTGGGAACATGTTGCGGGCCTCAAGTTTTCATTCAGGGTTATGGTGCATATGAGGATACATCAGCCATTATTCTGAACGAATGGCATCATCTGGTTGGAACTTATGATGGTCAAGTACTGAAGCTAATGCTGAACGGGAATGTATTGGGAGCTGATAGTGCACCTGGTACAGATCTATCTGGAATAATTGAAGACCTCTACTTTGGCAGGGAAGGAGACTTGGGACGACCATACAAAGGTGTACTCGACGACATCGGCTTCTGGAACAGGGCATTAACAGATCAAGAGATCGAATATCTCTATTTATCTGGATCGGTCAATGTCACCGAAATGGATCACAATTCCACCCCTTCCATAAGTCCCAACCCGAACAATGGCGATCAACTCTTCATCAATCTCAACACGGTCGATGAGCATGTGACCACCGTTTCCATGGAGATCCTTGATCTTAGCGGTAAGCGCATGACAAGCCGCACGATCGCCACGCAAGGTGCTCATCTCAACACGGTGATCGATCTGCAGGGAGAGATCGCTGCGGGCATGTACCTGGTGAACATCATTGCCGGTGATCTGACATTTATCCAACGATTGGTCGTAAAGCCCTAGATCGCTGGTATGGATAACGGACGATCACATGCAACCTTCGATGGCCACTTTGTGAGCCTGCGTGAGGGATAGGAGCGGAAAGCCTGGAGGCCGGGCTTTGACGGCCGAAACCTTGCAGCGGATAGCCTGACGGTGCTGGCCCTGAGCGGAGACGAAGGGTGAGCACCGGCACGCCCAAAGTATTCAGTTCAATTTCCAGATGATGTCCTCGCGCAGTTGCTTACGGGAGAGCACGTCGATCGGGCGCAGGCTGCCGTTGCGTTCCACATGGAAGGAGCGGTAACCCGCGTTGCGCAGGAGCCGATCGATCTGTTCTGTGGTGCTGCGATCGCCTTGGGTGAGCGTTGTTTCCACGAGGATCACCGGGATCGCGCGTTCTGCGAGCATGTCCGTTGCGCCGCGAAGGGCGGGTAATTCCGATCCCTCGATGTCGAGCTTTAGGAAGTCCACTTTTTTGATGCCGCGTTCGTTGCAGAAGACATCGACGGTGGTGACCTGCACGTTGTGCGCGATGCGATCGCCGGGTGTGGAAACGCCTTCGAGACAGGCGTAGCCGCGCGTGATCACCCGTGGTGTGTCGTAAAAGGTCATTTCGCCGCTGTGATCGGTGAGCGCCATGGGCAGCAGTTCCCAGCTTTCGATCGCGCCGGTATCATTGTCGCTGCGCAAACGCTGCAGGCAGGTGTTGCTCGGTTCGAAGGAATACACTTTGCCGCCGGGCCGCACCATGCCCAGACATTTCGCAGCGAAATAGCCCATGTTGGCCCCGGGATCGA
>JAEZGH010000205.1 GCA_023417065.1 Bacteroidota bacterium | reverse complement strand
GCAGTATATGCATTTGGCAATGCCTGAGCCTTCGCGACATCCGCATAGTATTGTTTCTTAGCAGGATCCAACAAAATGCGAACTGCCCAGGCAGAAGCATCCCTGAACGTACTCCGTGTCAGTCGTTGCGCAGCACTCTGCTTCCTCGGATCCGGTTTTCGCGGAGCACGACTCGCAATAGTTTTTCCGCGTACCACCCGAAAAACTAACCATTTGCCAATCCGGCCGCGAAGCCCTCTGGTAAGATCGTTATTTGCAACAATAGCCATATGTAGATGTTTTTTATTGCTATACGATGCGTCTATATACCCAGGGTTTCACAAATCCACATATTTTTTTAAAAAATCTTTCAGGCAGGCACCCTACTTTTCGTCATTTCGCCCCGCCCATCCGAGGTCATTTCTCCAGCATTTGTCCACTCTTTCTCCACTCTTCCGATTAGATTTATGGATTCTGATTCCTGATTGGCAAAGAATCGAAGTGCGACATAAGAGACGATGTCTGCAGCGATTCTGCGTAGCGATACGCCCTGTGTTGGAGATGCAAAGACGAGCGTGTATATTGCTCTATTTAGTTGTGCAAACATGATATTATCAAGTTCTTCGACAGGAGGCATCAATAAGATGAGTCACCGGTGGGTCAGAAAAAGCTTCCTTTTACTGGCAGGAATAATATTTTTTTCATTAGCGGAAGCTCAATCCGATTTTCGCCCCGGCTATATCGTCACTCTTGAAGGTGATACGCTACAAGGGTTGATAAACCTGCGGGGAGACAAACTCAATGCAAAAGATTGCATCTTCAAGCAAGAAGATAATTCAGAAAAAGTAACGTACACGCCAGACCAGATTCGGGCCTATGGGATTCAGAACCTGAAAAGGTTTGTTTCACCCTCTTCATTAGCGTATGACCTCAGGAAAAGCGTGTTTTTAGAATACGTAGCAGAAGGCCCGTTGACAATCTTTTTTTACAAGGATGATGAGAATGTCGAGCATTTCCTGGCATCCAAAGATACAGTCATCATGGAACTTTCGTATCAGCTCAACTCATCTCAGGACGGCCAACTACGTTCACGATTTGAAAAGTACAAGGGCCAGCTTAGATACCTCCTGGGTGACGAGCCCACGCTGTTTCCTCTTATTGACAAGATAGCGTGTAACAAGAAAGATCTGAGACGCCTGGCAGAAGAATACAAGAAGCTGCGTCATCCGGTAAATGAATCATTTGTCTCCTATCAGAAGAAAAATATAAAATTCAAGTTTGCCATTCACGCATCTGTGGGTACTTCGCATTTGACGTCGCCGCCGTATAACATGTATTTAAGTGATTATTTGATTACAAAAAGTCTAGATTTTGACCGTACCTACACGTACGGAATTGGCGCCGCTGTTAACGTATATCTTGACCATGCTGGGAGAAACAGACTTTCCCTCCAGCTTTCTCCGGCTTTGAATTTCGTGAAATACAATTCAAAAGTAGAAAGACACCTCCCTCCGTTGCTATACACGTATCAATTAGACATCAAGTATACCACGCTAAACGTCCCGCTCCTGGTTAAGTACGCATTCAACAGCAGTAATCATTCAATATCCCCTTTTGTGAAAGGAGGTCCCGGTATCGCTGTCTATATGTCTCAAAGTGGCCAATATGTATATTACTCAACTCCGCTGTCTTCACCGTCGAGCGAGCCAGTAATTTTCAATCAATCATTGGACAGCAATGAAAAGTCGGCGAAAGGTTATTTAGTCGCCGGAGCAGGGATCGACTTGAAGTTAAGCAGGAACCTTTTGTCTGTATCAGCACTTTACTCCTATGGTGCTGGTCAGCTGGAGGGATATCGAACTGATGTTCAGCTCCAGGTCGAGTATCAATTCTGATTTCAGGTTTCCAATTTCTGCAAGCACCAGCCACGGTAACAGGCAACCTGGCTACCGACCTCACTTCCTCGGCACCTTAAACTCCCCCTCGGCAATCTGTACATCGTCGATGAATTCATTCTTGCCTTGCGACGTGTCGTACCAAATCAGTTTTCCTGAAAACGTACCGGCAACATGATTGTCTGTCATCTCAGTAATTTTCACAAAGGCAGGTTCGTAAATCTCCGCATAGATGGGTGAGTCACCCTGACCTCCGGCCACGTACAAGTTGCCGTCCTTGTTGTAGTAGCCCATCGTGAACAGGAACCCGGGATAAGCATCTCCTTCCCCCGGGATATTCGAATAATTGACACCCGTTACGAGTTCTTTGGTATCGCTGATTAAGATTGTGACTGTGTTTTTACCCGACTCCATTATGTTCTTCATCCCCGCAATATTGATCGTATACGTCTTCGTATTCGGATCATATCCATGAGTGGCCATAAGATTCACCTGATTATTCCCGTATTGATAGTCTTCCCGCGCCCCATCCACTTTATATCGAAAATAATAATCGGATCTCGTTCCGGGATCGTCGTCGCTCTTGCTGCATCCGGCAAAAGCAAGAATAACTGTTATGGCTATGAACGCAAGTGTACGCAATTTCATAAGAGGGGCTTTTATTAATTCCTGATTTAACGGCAATGAGTCATTCGCCTTACACTAATCCCCCTGATAATCCTGAAGTTGCCACAGGAGGATTTCACCTGTCGATTCAAGTTGAACCGGCAATCACCGTGATGAAGTTATACTGAAATCGCGTTTATCGCAAACGAAAATAACACTTTACTGCGTTCGATTAAATTAGGGGATCTTCGTTTTCATATCACAAAGCGACCTGAATATGCAGCGGACATTATTTGATATGATGGCATATCATACTAGCAGACGGCACCTGCTCACATTATAAATTCATTAACAACCCCAATCCCCGTTATGTATTACCTTAGACAACAGTCTCTGCTAACCCGTTAACAATAACCACTCACACAATGAAAGCCTCACAATCCCTTCCCCGGCGCCGCTTCCTGCAATCCGGCGCTGCATTGACCTCCGGCGCCCTTGGGCTATCAACCCCGACTCGCCATTATGCACCTCCACTATTGACTGAAGAACACGAGAACGTCATCGGTCCCCGGGCAGGCTTTTCGCCCCACGTCGGGACGCTGCTCTCAATGATGACCTGGATGCGCAGCGTTATCCTCGGGCCCGTTCAGGGTATGTCCACAGAGCAGTTAGACTTTCTGTTGGACGAAAATGCAAATTCCATTGGATCGATGCTGCTTCACCTCGCGGCGACGGAACGCTTCTATCAGGCACATACCTTCGAAGGAAAGAAGTGGGGCGACTGGAGCGACGAAGACAAAAAACGTTTTGATGTTGCCATGAGCCTTGGTGAGGGAGCGCGGAATGCAATTAAAGGCAACGACCTTAACTACTATCTCGATACCCTGAAGGAAGTCCGCGAAAATACGATTAACGAATTCAAAAAGAGAGATGACAAGTGGCTCCTCGCTGTTGATGATAAATGGTTCTGGGGGCCGACGAACAACTACTGCAAGTGGTTCCACGTCTGCGAACACGAATCAAATCACAACGGTCAGATCAAATTGATCAAGAGCAGAATTAACGCCAACAAGACCGCACGTGACTAACATAGTTGAAAATCATTCGCCAACGAATATCTATCAGGGCGAGTTATCAGTTAATACGTTCAACCTCCGTGGGTTGTTCCATCGGTGAAGCAATACACGTCGATCAACCGTCGCGTGACATTGCCGCATTTCCCCCGTCACGATGGCGTGAAAACACCTCCTTCAAGTGCATGCTTTCCACTAGGTTTGTCATAACAAAACAAAATCAACAGTTATGGAAAAGATCATCCCCCACCTTTGGTATGACCAGGAAGCTGTCGAGGCAGCGAAACTTTATACAAGCATCCTGCCGTCTTCGAAGATCAACAACATCACCACACTGGACAACACGCCTTCCGGCGATTGCGATATTGTTTCTTTTGAACTTTGCGGGCAACCCTTTATGTCAATAAGCGCCGGACCTATCTTCAAGTTCACGCCAGCAGTCTCCTTTCTGATTGCATCCGATTCGGTTGAGGAAGTCGACAAGTACTGGAAAGAACTCGGCACGGGTGGCAAAGTACTGATGGAACTCGGTGAATATCCTTTCAGCAAACGATACGGCTGGATCGAAGACAAGTACGGACTATCGTGGCAAGTAATCCTTTCGAACAACTATGCTTACAAACAAAAAATCACGGCAACGTGGTTGTTCGCAGGCGAGGTTGCCGGCAAGGCCGAAGAGGCGATGCAGTTTTATGCATCTGTTTTTCCGGACAGCAAAATGGGTGACATCAACCGGTATCCCGCTGGCATGGAACCCGACAAGGAAGGCACCGTCATGCATGGGTCTGTGTTCCTCGCAGGACAGGAGTTTTATGCGATGGACAGTGCCAGACAACATGAATGGCGTTTTACAGAGGCGCTATCGTTTCAGGTGTTCTGTAAAGACCAGCAGGAGATTGATTACTATTGGGAACGTCTCTCAGCAGTGCCGGAAGCCGAACAGTGCGGATGGCTGAAGGACAAGTTTGGATTTTCCTGGCAAATCGTACCCGAGCGAATGGAAGAAATGATGTCGCACAACGACAAGGAAAAGGTGGCCCGTGTTACACAGGCGTTTCTGAAGATGAAGAAGTTCGACCTCGCGGAACTTGAACGCGCGTACGAAGGTGTGCCCGCGTGAATGGATCTACCTCGATTAACATCATAGAGCCTGATCAGATTTTTCCGGCTCTTTCATAATCTCTATCTAAATTTTTAATTCGCCTCAATTAAAACGATACATTCTCCAAATATGAACCCGGAAATCAAAGCGTATAACGACGAACAACCTGCAACTGACAAAAAGATCTGCGACCTTCTGGCTAAAACATTCGACAAAGAACTCGACGGCGCTGAATCCAAAATATGGCATTCACACCCCGTTTGGTTTCTCGACGGAAATCCCGTAGTAGGATATACCAGGATCAAAGACAGTGTTCGTCTGCTCTTCTGGAGTGGCCAAAGCTTCGATGAGCCGGCTCTTTCAAAAATAGGAAAATTCAAAGCTGCCGAATACCGATACTCTTCTGTCGACCAGGTCAACCTTGATGACCTTCAGCGCTGGCTGGACAAGGCACGCGAAGTTCAGTGGGACTATAAGAATATTGTGAAAAGAAAAGGAGTGCTGGAGAGGCTGAAGTAGGTGTCAGGTTGGCAAGTTGGCTGGCCTGTTTGTAATCTGCACTCGACCTCCTCACGCGCAAACTCCAGCTCACACTGCCTTTTCAATGGCAAATACTCCGGTTGTCGGTGGCCAGTTGCCTGTGGCTGGGTTGACTGGTTAGCAGATTGCCGGGAAAGGTCACCCCAGTTTGCCCATCGCCCACTAGTCCCTTTGTGTCAGGTTGATTGGTTCTCAGGGGGCAACGATCAAACTGTCGGCAACCGGCAACAAACAGCCGTAGACTTGGTTCACTGGATAAGAAATCAGAAATTAGAGAGCAGAAATTAGAGAGCAGAAATTAGCTTACCATGAAGGTCAGGAGGTCAGTTTGTTCATTTCTCGTTCCGTTTATATGGCCGGTGCTCATAGGATATCAGTTTATCCGGACACCCGATGAAGTAATCTCTATGATCGGGATCGTCTCGCTGATTCCATGGCTTGTCATAATTGCCAATATGGTCGTCTATCCTTACGCATTTGTAATCGAGAGGGAAATGTTGACGTATTTTCCAGGACTTTTCCGCAAGAAGGCTGTAGCCTTATCAGATATCACCGGGATCGATGCACAGCAGTCACCTTTCGGGTTCTCATACATCCAGCTGAAGAATGGCTCCAAAATCAAGTTTGATTACTTCTCCACGTCTGAAAAGCAACTTCTGGAGGCAATGCGAAAACTTGATATTCCGGTAGTGTAGTTGATTTGTTGCCGGTTTCCTCCCCTCAATCAGAAATCAGAGATCACCTCCTGGTAATTCGCGCTCACATCTTCAAGGATAGCGACAACCTCATCGTATTCAGGTGCTTCGACCAGCCGGGTACGGAAGGGTTTAAAGTCGGGCAGGCCTTTGAAATAGTTCGCGTAGTGGCGGCGCATTTCGAAGATGCCAAGCTTGGGACCTTTCCACTTGATGCTGAAGTCGAGGTGCTTGCGCGTCACACGAACGCGTTCGGCAATAGTCGGGCCGGGAAGCACTTCTCCGTGACTCATGAAGTGCTTTATTTCGGAAAAGATCCACGGGTTCCCGATGGAAGCGCGGCCGATCATGATGCCATCGACGCCGTAGCGGTTTCGATACTCTACAGCTTTTTGGGGTGAGTCGATATCGCCATTGCCGAAGATCGGAATGTGCATGCGCGGGTTTTCTTTGATTTTGGCGATGAGCGTCCAGTCGGCGCTTCCCTTATACATTTGCACGCGGGTGCGCCCGTGAACTGTAAGCGCCTTGATACCAATGTCCTGCAACCTTTCGGCCACCTCGACGATATTCTTCGTTGAATCATCCCAGCCCAGGCGCGTTTTCACCGTCACGGGCAAATGCGTGCATTTGACGATCGCTTCCGTCATCTTCACCATCTTCGGAATATCCTGTAGCAGGGCGGCGCCGGCACCCTTGCACGCCACGGCTTTTACGGGGCAGCCGTAGTTGATATCGATCAGATCGGGATTCACGCGGCTGGCAATCCGCGCGGATTCCACCATATTTTCAATTTCGCCGCCAAACAGCTGAATACCGATAGGACGTTCATATTCAAAAATATCCAGCTTCTGAAGGCTTTTTGCAGCATCGCGGATGAGCCCTTCGGAGGAAATAAACTCAGTATACATGAGGTCGGCCCCACCTTCCTTGCACACTGCACGGAACGGAGGGTCACTTACATCCTCCATGGGTGCAAGCAGAAGCGGGAATTCGCCCAGTTCTATCGTATCAATTTTTGCCATTTCACACTACAGAAGCCCGCAACCTGATTTCGCGAACGCCTATTCCTTATATTAGCCGCAAATTTAACCACTATTTTGGATCGATAAACATTGGAAGTTATGGAGGAGACTGGGCTTAATAACAGATGGCGGCATCCATTAATTTCCATTTTGATGACGTTGGTGTTCTTTTTCGTGGGTTTTCAGATCATAGGGCCCGCTATTGGCGCATTTATCGCCCTACCCTTCTTTCCCGGAACAGAAACCGAGCTGATGGCAGCGCTGGCTGATCCAACCAGCAATCCCGCCATGCGTCTCCCGCTTTTTATTATGCAGTCTGTCGGCGTGCTCGTCGGCATGATCCTGCTGCCCTGGTGGCTGCTCCGAAAGCAGAAGCGCACCATCGCTGATCTTTTCCATACGCCCCACTTTCGTCCAGCAGTGATCGTCCCGGTACTGGTGGTCGTCTTCATGGGCGTAAATTCCATCGTTATTAAATGGAACGCAGACTTAACCCTGCCATTTGGCATGGACGAATGGGCCCGGCCCATGGAAGAAAAGCTGACGGAGATGACGAAGTATCTCATCAACTACGAATCTGCCGGACAAATGATTTTCGCGTTCATCGTCGTGGCCGTGCTGCCGGCAATCGGGGAAGAGCTGGTATTCCGGGGAATCATCCAGAACGAATTTTACCGCGCGACCCGAAATCCACACGTAGCTGTCTGGGTTGCGGCCTTTATCTTCAGCGCCGTCCACTTTCAGTTTTATGGATTCTTCCCAAGAATGCTTCTGGGAGCACTGTTCGGATACCTGTACATCTGGTCAGGAAACCTCTGGATGCCTGTGCTGGCGCATTTTGTGAACAACGGGTTTACGCTCGTGTCGATGTTCTTCGTGCAAAACGGAACCATCCCAGTCGACCTTGATAGTGTGGAGCTTTCGGCCTCACAGGTTCTTTTTTCAGCAGGATTTACAGCTTTGCTGATTTATAGCTACCGAAGTTTTTATAATACACAGCCGAAAGCCGATATTCCGGCTTAAACTTGTAACTACGACCTTTAAGCTGTGACGAAAAAGCTCTCCAGGTATAACAACCTTACCCAAAGGATCATCACCGGACTCCTCGGTTCTGCCGGCGTTATTGCCGGTGTTTGCTATAGTGAGTGGACCTACTTTCTGGTTTTCTTCATCATATGCATCTTCACCCTCCTCGAATTTTACAAACTTGTAGGCCTCGATGGCATGATACCGCTGAAAGCCTTCGGCACGTTTTGCGGTGTATCGATCTTTACGCTGAGCTTCCTCATTGAAGCAAGAATATTGCCCTACCATTTTTACTTCCTGCTTTTCCCGTTGGTCTCGTTTGTATACATGATCAAATTGTATAAGAAAACGGAGCGGAAGCCATTTACGAATATTGCCTATACATTCCTGGGGCTGTTTTATGTTTCGATGCCCTTTGCGCTCCTTAATGCTGCAGCATTTCACGAGGGGCGCTACAACTATGAAATCATCTTCGGTTGCCTGTTCATCCTCTGGGCAAGTGATACCGGGGCCTACTTCGCAGGAACATTTTTTGGCAAACGCAAACTGTTTGAACGGATTTCGCCCAAGAAGTCATGGGAAGGTTTTTTTGGAGGTGCCGTACTAGCTTTGATTTTCGCATGGGGGATTGCGTACTTCTTCCACTCGCTAAGCCTGGTGCAATGGTTCACCATTGGGGTGATTATTATCGTTGGCGGAACGTTCGGCGACCTGATCGAATCGCTCCTGAAAAGGAGTATTGAGATCAAAGATTCCGGGTCATCGTTACCGGGCCACGGAGGTTTTCTCGACCGATTTGACGGGCTGATCATTTCGATCCCGTTCATCGTGGCTTACCTTGAATTGGTAGTTGGGTATTAAAGACCATGAAAATGTTCAATCGCGTTGAAAATTACCTGGATGCGCGTAAAGAATACGCCTACATATTTTTAAGGCTGGTGATTGGCTGGCGTCTTATCGACGGAACGGAAGACAACGTGTTTTCGTGGGAAAGGATGATTGAATTCAGAAACTTTCTCGCAGAACATGGGGTGGTATACCCGCTTCTTGCAGCTGTCGTTTCGGTATATGCGCAGTTTATCGGAGGCATTATGATCATGACGGGGGCCTACATCCGGGTAGCAGCTGCGGTGATGATTATTAACTTCCTGGCGGCACTGTTCATTGCACACATAGGCTTATCTTTCGAGGAGTCGTTCGATGCGCTGATGATGCTTTTCGGATCCGCCTTCTTTTTCGTTGCCGGAGCCGGAAAATTTTCGGTTGACGACCTTCGCCGCAGGTGGTCGTCAGCGCCGATTATCTAAATTGCATCCGAAGGTACAGATGGTTTGTTTTTTTCGTAAAATCGACAGCTGCGAATTGAATTTACTTATCTTGCAACCGTTTTCGAACGGCCTTATTTAGCCCGAAAGGAATAACTCAACACCTGAAATTTTTTGCTGTATGGCATACATTGAACCGGCCCCGCTCAAAGACAAAGAGAACCCCTTTGAAGCCATGATGTCGAGATTCCACAAGGCCTCCCAGATTCTTGGTCTTGAGGAAGAAATCTATAACGTCTTGAAGAACCCTGCACGGCAGGTAATCGTCTCGCTCCCCGTAACCATGGATGACGGAGCGATCAAAGTATTTGAAGGCTATCGCGTAATACACTCCACGATACTTGGTCCGTCGAAAGGCGGGATTCGTTTTGATCCGCATGTAAACCTTGACGAAGTAAAGGCGCTTGCAGCGTGGATGACATGGAAGTGCGCCGTAGTGGACATCCCTTACGGCGGTGCGAAGGGCGGCGTGAACTGTAATCCGCGCGAAATGTCTTCCGGCGAGATCGAACGTCTGATGCGTGCCTACACACAGGCAATGGCTGATGTTTTCGGCCCTGACCAGGATATCCCCGCCCCTGACATGGGTACGGGCCCGCGCGAAATGGCGTGGCTGATGGACCAATACTCACGGATCCAGGGCATGACGACCCACGCTGTCGTAACCGGTAAACCGCTGGTAATGGGAGGATCGCTCGGAAGAACAGAAGCTACGGGGCGCGGCGTAATGGTATCGGCGCTCACCGCGATGGAGAAACTGAAGATCAACCCGTACAAAGCAACCTGTGCTGTTCAGGGATTTGGAAACGTTGGCTCGTGGGCAGCGCGCCTCCTCCACGAACGCGGTCTGATTGTACAGGCGATCAGCGACCTTTCCGGAGCATACTTCAATGCTAACGGTATTGATATTGATGCCGCAGTAAAATACCGCGACCAGAACAAAGGAACGCTCGAAGGATTCGCTGGCGCAGAAAAGATATCCAACGAAGATCTGTTGACGCTACCCGTCGATATCCTCGTTCCCGCAGCAACGGAGGACGTCATCACGAGCAACAACGCCGGTAACATAAAGGCAAAACTTATTGTTGAAGGTGCCAACGGCCCAACATCTTCACGCGCTGACAACATCATCCATGAGAAAGGGATTACGGTTGTGCCCGACATTCTTGCAAATGCCGGTGGTGTAACCGTTTCATACTTTGAATGGGTACAGAACCGTCTGGGTTACAAGTGGACTGCAGATCGCGTCAACCGCAGGTCGGACCGCATTATGAAAGACGCTTTCAATACCGTCTACAAGACTGCGCTTGAATACAAAGTCCCTATGCGTATCGCTGCATACATGGTTGCCATCGACAAGGTTGCCAAAACATATAAGTTCCGCGGAGGCTACTGATTTTTGGATCTGTTCAGGGCACCCCTGTAATATAATCCGTCGATATTCACTCAATTGCCGTGCAGAGGTAAGCGATCTATTATTACCTTTGCTCTTTATTAAATTTTGCTAGATGACCATTCACCGCGAGGGCCGTACGTTACTTTTTATTCTGCTTATCGCCCTGTTTCTATTGAACTGGGGGATACTGTATGTCTACCCGGAAAGCCGCGTGATCCAGAACAGCGTGATCCTCGTGAGCGTGCTCTTCTATCTCCTGATCCTGCAGTTCTTCAGAAACCCGATCTTCGATATCACCAAGCATGAAAAGCAGGTTCTGGCACCGGCGGATGGCAAGGTCGTCGTCATTGAAGAAACGGTTGAAACTGAATACTTCAAAGAAAAAAGAAAGCAGGTATCCATTTTCATGTCGCCTGTCAATGTCCACGTGAACCGTATGCCCGTAGGTGGCAAAATCAGCTTCTACAAATACCACCCTGGAAAATATCTGGTTGCCTGGCATCCAAAGTCAAGCACGGAAAATGAGCGCACAACGGTTGCTGTGAAGATGAAAGACGGTCCCGAAATCCTGTTCCGCCAAATCGCAGGTGCCCTTGCACGACGCATCAAGTGTTATGTAAAAGAAGGCCAGGAACTCGAACAAGGCCAGGAGTTCGGTTTCATCAAGTTCGGATCCCGCGTCGATGTGTTCCTCCCTCTCGACGCAAAGGTTCTCGTCAACATAGGCGATATCACCAAAGGCGGGCGTACTGTTATAGCTGAATTGCCATAAAACTTACCTCCCCCTGAAATAACCCGATCCTAACACGCGTTCTAACTTCTAACTTACTTATCTTTAATTATCTCGTGATCCGAACAGTCTTGCTGTTTTGATGATTAGTGCTTTTTTATGGATACAAAACAGTCAACGACCATTCGGTTCTCACGAACGGGAACTGATTTCTCCTCGACGCTCAACCAGCGCGTAAATCAATATTTCAAAACGAAGAATATTTCGCGCAACGCGAATACACACATGGTGGTGAAGACCATCTTCATGTATTGCCTTTACTGGGTTCCTTTTATCATCCTGCTGACAAATACCGTGAGCGGCACCCTGGCCCTTCTGATCATCAGTGTAACAATGGGCGTCGGCGTAGCAGGAATAGGTCTTTCGGTTATGCACGACGCGAACCACGGTGCTTACTCCAACAAATCATGGATCAACCAACTGATTGGCTATTCGCTTAACATGGTGGGCGGAAATGCACTCAACTGGCGGATCCAGCACAATGTGCTTCACCACACCTATACGAACATTCACGATGTCGATGAAGATATAAGTCCACGCGGCGTTCTTCGTATGACACCACACGGCGACTGGAAACCTATGCACCAGTTTCAGTTTATATACGCATGGTTTCTTTACGGACTGATGACCCTGGTATGGGTCTTTGCCAAAGACTTTGTGCGCATTTCAAAGTATCACCGGGAAGGACTTATCAAAGGACAGAAGACTAACCTGGGCCGAGAACTGGCAATCCTGATTGCAACCAAAGTATTGTATTTCGGTTACATCCTCGGATTGCCGATGCTGTTAACCGATCTGACCTTCGGGCAATGGGTCGTGGGTTTTCTGTTGATGCACTACGTTGCAGGCTTTATCCTGGCGGTTATTTTCCAGCCGGCGCACGTGATTGAGGGCACCTCATTTCCATTACCGGACGATCAGGGTACCATGGAAAATTCATGGGCTATCCATCAGCTTTATACCACCACAAACTTCGCCAATAACAATCGTGCGTTGTCGTGGTTTGTCGGAGGACTCAACTACCAGATTGAACATCATCTATTCCCGAACGTGTGTCACGTACATTACCGGGCCCTGTCAAAGATCGTCAGTGAAACAGCAAGAGAATTCAATCTCCCCTACCATTCAATCCCGTCATTCACGGGGGCTCTTTGGGGGCATGCCAAACTATTGAAGGAACTTGGAAAAAGACCTGCGGTTCAGCTGGCCTGATCAGAAGAAGCGAATACCTACTTTTCCACCCCACCACATCTTCATGTTATAGTGACCGCCAAAGGTTCTTTCCTCGAAGATGTGGGGCGTATAATCTGTGAAAGTTTCGGGATAGCCGGTGTAGTCGGTGTCTGTAATGTGTGCATTCAGCGTAGCACCCGCGGTTATGGAGAAGTTGGGCGTGATGTGAATATCAACTCCGGTATACAGCTTATTGATTAGATTCGTCTTTTCGATCTTTCCGTGCACGATTTGATTTGATGTCACGTCAAAATTCAACGACAGTTTTTTCGAAATCCTGGGTGCCGTACCAATACCATAACCGAAAGTCCAGAGTGTTTGGTCATCTTCGTATGAATGGGGTTTTGCTCCAACGGTGAGGATATTGTAAAACTGGCGTACGCCGGTACGAAAGGCTATGTTGTTGTAGAAAATTTCATCTGCAGAGATCTCAAGTTTATGATAGCCATTTGCCACCAAGCTCAGAAACCCAAATGGAACACCCTGCATATTTTTGCTGAAGTTCATAAAACCTATCTGAGCTCCCCGAATGTCCTTCGCGACATTGAAAAGCCCGGATAGCTGAACACCCTGATAGCTGCTTTCCGAGAGGTTCAAGATTCCTGCGATCTGTGTGCCTCGCCCGCCTTTCGTTATGAGGTTTATTCCTCCCGAAATCTGAGCGCCGGAGAATCCACCGTGTGCCAAATTGAAAAAACCTGCCACTTGCGCAGGTCCCGAACTGTCAACAGCAATGTTTGCCAGGCCCGCCGCATACAGGCCCCGTTGGCTTCCGGTCGCAACGTTGGCAAGCCCGGCAAGTCCGCCGCCCCGAGAATCTGCAAAGGTTACGTTGGCAAGACCAGCGGACTGAAACCCGCTGACGGTGCGCCCCGTGAGATTGGCCAGCCCTGCGAACTGCGCACCGCTCACTTGTCCCAATACTCCGTTGGCGAGACCCGCTAACTGAAAGCCTTCCACATCGCCTCTGACCGCGTTGGCAAGACCGGCAATTTCAAGCCTTCGGTTTCCCAGGCTGTAACCGGCGAATAGGTTAAATGAGAAGTCGTTGATGACGTTACCACTGAGCGCCCCGTTGGTACCGACAAACGGAACAATCGAAACCTGCGAAGTGCGATACAGTGTATCGGAAATATTCTCCATGTTTACAGCCTCGTCCGTTGCGTGCATCAAAGAGTTCCACATACGCATGAACTTATTTCCCACGCTGTCGGCAAGGGTTCTGATTTTATCCTTATCAAAACGGATCGGAATTTTCAACAATTGGGCGTTTGCATCCGGAACCACAACAATGGTGTCAGCATACTGTGCCTTGTTTACAGCAAGCTTGATTTCATCGCTCGTAGGTTTTTTGATTTCGATTTTAAAGAACCCATACTCATCGGTTACCGCCGACGACAATGTTGCAGGATCATAGACACTCACATTCTTCAGTCGTTCTCCCGTTGCTTCATCGATGACGTAGCCGCTGAGCACGTGCGGATCGCGTGATGATGTCTGTTCTCTTGCTTTGATCAGGATGACGTATTTTCCGCGCTCGCGGTACTCGATACGCCCGCGAAAAATGTGATCGAGAATCTCACGCACAGTGCTGTTGGTAAACTGCGCCGTCACAGTTTCCGATTCGTTTATCACCGACGATCCATACGAAAATGTGAACCCTGCCTGACGGGATAATTTTCTGAGCGATGCATCAACTGATTCGCCGGAAAATGTAATTGAGACGGTCCGCTCAAGGAAAGGCGTTTTGCGTTGCTGCGCAATGGCATTCGTAGCTGCACTCCATACCAGGAGCGCGATCACTATAAAAGTTAGTCTATTCACAACCCTGTCCTTCAAGCAATATCTTGTCACCTTCCGAACGCAATGTTAAGCCAAGGGTTTCGGCAACTACCGCCATAATTTCGTCGATAGACTCATCGTGGAATGAAACGGTTATTGAACAATTGCGGATATTTTCTGCAACCACCACCTGTGTATCATATACATTATTCAATGCAGTTGCCATAGCACCAAGATTAGCTCCATTGAATACGAAGTTCCGCGTCTTGTATGACGTTATATTCGGTTCGGGTTGTTCGATAGCGAAGGCTTTGGACTTCTTATTATACACGCCTTTGCCTCCGGCCTTCAGGGTAATGCCCTCACTGTCGGCAGTGAAGAACTGCACCTCACCTTCTTCGACAAGGACTTCAACTTCATCGGAATCAGGATAGGCGCGCACGTTAAACGAGGTACCGATGTCGCGAATGAATACATCGCCGGCATCGATGATAAAGTCCTCACTGGGTTTCTTACGGATATTGAAATACGCTTCTCCAGAGAGTTTTACTTTGTGCGACTGTTTCTTGTTGTCGTAAGCATACTCAACACGGGATACCTTGTTAAGAGTAACATCGCTTCCGCCGGGCAGCGTGTCGGACACTGTGGCTTTTTCAGCGACAAGTTCGACCGGTGCAATAGCCTGATCATCTGTAGTTGTACGGAAAAGGAACCACGCAATACCAAAAAGGATTATTGCGCTGGCAGCAACCTTATACAGCAGCGAGTAGTCAACCGCTCTTTGAAGGGGTATTACCCGGGGGTCACCGGTTCTCAGTCGCGACCGGAGATTGGCCCATGCTGCATCCGTGTCGAATTCCTGCAAATGAGAAACAGTCGCGGCTTTCTCAAAAATGAGTTGCATCTGATCGAAGTACCGGAGGTTGGCTTCGTCGGCACTAAGCCATGCTCTCACCTGAAGACGCTCCTGTTCGGAAGCTTCTCCGGCAAGATACTTGCCCAGCAGATCGTCGATATTTTCGTAACTATTGCTCAATTCCAGTTCAGTTCAGAAATCCATTCATTATCACAATCAGCAGGGGCAGGTAATCACGCAGTTGTTCGCGCATGATTCTCAAGGCCTTGCCCATGTGATTCTCTACCGTCTTCACGGATATATTCAGTTGTTCAGCGATCTCAGAATACTTCAGTTCTTCGAATCGGGAGAGCTTGAACACAAGCCGGCATTGTTCCGGCAGCGTATCCATCGCTTCATAAATCTTCGTTTCAAGTTCGGAGGCCATGACAGTCCGGGCCACAGATTCGACGCTGCGTTCGCCTACCGCCATCTGCACGACGGCGTGTTGCTTCTTGACTTTTTCGTGTTTGAGGACATTCAGGCAGGCGTTCCTGACCATGGCATAAAGATAGGGCTTCACCGCGGTGCGAATCTCGAGCGCTTCCTTTCTCTCCCAAACAGCCAAAAACGTTGTCTGGACGATCTCCTCAGCCTCATCGCGGTCCTGCACAAATGTGTAGGCGTAGTTGCAAAGTGGTTGGTAATACGATCTGAACAGCATTTCAAAAGCAGTTATGTCTCCCGCTTTCAGCGTTTCCAATAGCTGATTATCGTTTAATTCCACTGCTTCGATTTGTATTCCAGCGAAATTTACGTTTTTGCGGTCTCAGGGTTATGACAACTGGAAAAAGATTTACCCCTACCCGGTTTTTCAGGATTCAGAAATATTCTCCTATCCACAGCCCAGGATTGCCCGGAATTTGGATTATTCCATCGCTAACTGTCACAAAATCATCACCTTCCCGCACGGTGCCCACAACTTCCCGAAACGCTGCAGCGGCTGAAAAAAGGCGAAAACGCGTACTTGCAGGAAACCATTTATTAAAGTTATGTGCAAGCCGGCTCCAGCGAACCGAGCCGTTCTGAATAGTGATATCCAGATTCGTCCCTTTGTCTTTATTAAAAGCAGACATTATTTTTTCTGGTTCGCTGGCAAGGATAGCTACCGCCGAGTTCCGCTCGGATGCCAGATAACGGAACACCTCACTGATCCCGTGACTTTCATCCGAAGCAGCGATAATATGGAGGGGCTGCTGAAGCTCAAGCAGGTCGTTCACAACAGTCTCACCTCCAAGTGTAACCACTACGTCGACCTTGATTCCCCACGATATGACAACTTCAAGCGCGCGATCGGCTACAACTACGAGCGGCGCCCACGCCAGCAGGTCAGCTGCTGCACTGAACGGCATGCCATCGAGAATAACTAACGCCGGTTCCTGCCCCTCCTTTACAAAATAATGCGACGACATCCTTCCTTTGGATTAGTGGTGACGAAACATGTGTGATCTCTCAAATTAATTAAATTGCAGTTCAATCTGAAAATATGCTGTCAGCAGAATCATGTTATACGGTTTTTCAACGAAGCATCGACGACTATCACCTTACGGATGACGTAGATGCACCCGTGAAAAACCCTTTCCCCAACGGATCCTTTGAGCAACTTTTGTATTCGAAGAACTGGATAGACACCGTGCAATGGCACCTGGAAGATATTATCCGCGATCCTAACATCGACCCCGCAGAAGGTATCAAGATCAAACGACGCATTGACAAATCGAATCAGGATAGAACTGATCTTGTTGAAAAGATCGACGATTGGTTTTTGCAGGAATTCGGAGGAGTACAACCCAGGCCAGGTGCGCGTATCAATTCAGAAACACCGGCGTGGTTACTCGACCGGATGAGCATCCTGTTGCTCAAGATCTATCACATGAAAGAGCAAACACTTCGTCAGGATGTTTCGGCTGAGCACATTGCCAAATGCAATCAGAAGCTGGGAATTCTTCTCGAGCAGCGCAACGACATGAAGCTTGCGTTCGACGAACTTATCGAAGATATCGGAAGCGGTGCCCGCCGTTTTAAAGTTTACCGCCAGATGAAGATGTACAACGATGCATCATTGAATCCAATCCTTTACGCTCAAAAGAAAGACTAATTGCCGTGACTAGAAAGGTAATAACAAACCCGGTTCGCTGTGCGTAAGATACTCCTGCTCCGGTTTTCCGCTATGGGCGACGTCGTCCTTCTCGTTCCCGTAGTCAGGTCGTTGGTCGCAGCCTATCCTGACGTGGAGATTACCGTGGTGACACGGCCGAAGTTTGCATCCTTCTTTGCAGGTATCGACCGCGTTATCCCATATCCCGCGGATGTTGACGTTACCTATAGTGGCATCTTCGGCATGCGGAAACTCTTCCGCCAACTGCTTCAGAACGCAGATTATGAGGTCGTAATCGACGCTCATGATCACATCAGGACTGTCGTAATGCGAACCCTTTTCAAATTATTTAAGGTTCCTGTAGTAGTATTTGAAAAAGGCAGGGCGCAAAAAAAACTGTTTACCCGCAAGGAAAACAAAAACACCACAACGCTACCCCACACGGTTGAACGTTACCGTCTTGCCTTTGAAAAGGCAGGCTTCGCGTTTCCGATTCTGCCTCCGCCATATCTTTCGCCGCTGGACGAAACGCGGCGTGAGGTTGATCAATGGCTGCAGGAAAAGGACCTGAAAAAAAATACGCCCTGGATTGGTATTGCTCCTTTCGCGGCGCACAACTCGAAGATCTGGCCATTGGAAAATTATCCGGCACTTATAAGCACATTGATTGAAAAGCTGAATGCGAAGCTCTTTTTGTTCGGCGGTGGCGAAAAGGAAGTGAAGTATTTTGAAGAGCTGAAAAATCAATTTCCGGAGCACTGTGTGGTTGCTGCAGGCCAGCTGAAAATCAAACAGGAACTTGCGCTGATGGAACACCTCGATGCGATGGTGGCCGTAGACTCCAGCAACATGCACCTCGCATCACTCATGAACTTACCCGTTGTTTCCGTCTGGGGCGGCACACATCCTGATGTAGGGTTCGCACCGTTTGGACAACCCCCTGAAAACCTTATTCAGATATCACGCGATGAGTTGCCCTGCAGACCATGCTCCGTTTACGGAAGAGAAACATGTTATCGCGGCGACTTCGCATGTCTTCATCGCATTACGCCAGACGTTGTTGCTGGTCACGTTGTCGCTGTCCTTCAAACCCAATCAAATGACAAGTCCAATTAATACCATCATCTTCGATCTCGGCGGCGTGCTCATCGACTGGAACCCGCGATACCTTTACAGAAAAATCTTTAAGACAGAAGAAGAAGTAACCTGGTTTCTGGAAAACATCTGCACGAGTGAATGGAACGACGAACAGGATGGCGGGCGCTCCTTTGAAGAAGCAACCGCTACTCTGGTAGCGAAGCACCCGGAGTGGCGTGAACCCATAGAAGCGTGGTATGGCCGATGGCAGGAAACGATGAATGGAGCTATCGCAGGAACGGTCGATATTCTTACGGAAATACGGGATATGAGGAAGCATCGTTTGTACGCGCTCACAAACTGGTCGGCAGAAACATTTCCCTGGGCTCAGGAAAATTTTGAATTCCTGAAATGGTTTGAAGGAATTGTTGTGTCGGGCATTGAGAAGTGCAAGAAGCCTGAGCGTCAGATCTTCGACATCCTTACGTCGAGATACAACTTTGAACCACAGCAGGCGCTGTTTATTGACGACAACGAGAAGAACATCGTCGCTGCCTCTGAATTAGGTTTTCATACTATCCGGTTCACGTCGCCGGACGCATTACGAAAGCAGCTAATGGAAAAAGGTGTTCTTTAATAGCATCGTCTGCACGGATATCCGGTGGAAACACCAACATCACGATCAAAACACCCGGCATCGCCGGATTGATTTCGAAAAAGGCGGTTAACGTTTAAAATTAAGAGTAACCTTTTCGATCACATCGCAGCATTCATGGACCTGCTCCTCAGTGATCACAAGAGGTGGTGCGAGACGGATGATGTTACCGTGAGTCGGCTTCGCCAGCAATCCGTTTTCTGCAAGTTGCAAACAAATATTCCAGGCCGTATCACTTTCAGGCGAGTCATTTATCACAATCGCATTTAGAAGTCCTTTGCCGCGAACGCCCGCGATAAGTTCCGTTTTCGTTTTGAGTTGATTCATCCGGTCGCGGAATACCTTTCCTAGTGTCTGCGCATTTTGGGCGAGGTTTTCATCTTTGACCACCTCAAGTGCAGCCATACACACCGCTGCTGCCAGCGGGTTACCGCCAAACGTAGAGCCATGTTCGCCGGGGTGGATGACTAACATGATGTCGTCGTCGGCTAACACGCATGACACCGGCAGCACTCCGCCACTCAGGGCCTTGCCGAGGATCAACAGATCCGGACGAACGCCTTCGTGATCAGACGCAAGCATCTTACCTGTACGCGCGATACCTGTTTGAATTTCGTCCATCATCAAGAGTGCGTTGTAGCGCGTACACAACTCACGCGCCGCTTTCAGGTATCCTTCCTGGGGAACATAAACACCGGCCTCACCCTGGATAGGCTCAATCCACAACCCGCATACATTTGGATTGCTCAGAGCCTTTTCAATTGCTTCAACGTTGTCGTATTCAACAATTTCGAATCCCGGCATGAAGGGCCCGAACCCTTTGCGCGCCAGCCCATCCGTTGACGCCGAAATAATGGTTGTAGTACGGCCGTGAAAATTTTGTTTGACGGCTACAATCACCGCCTCGTTGTCGGGGATCCCCTTCTTCATATACCCCCATTTCCGCGCAAGCTTGATGGCCGTTTCGTTGGCTTCAGCTCCTGAATTCATAAACAATGCTTTTTGGTAGCCAAACGTTTCGCAGATGTATTTTTCCGCGACGCCGAGTTTGTCGTTGTAGAATGCCCGCGACGTGAGAGTCAGTTCCTTTGCCTGTTCAATGAGCGCGTTGACAATGCGCGGATGACAATGTCCCTGATTCACTGCACTGTAGGCGGAAAGGAAATCGTAGTAACGCCTGCCTTCAACATCCCACAGAAAAACCCCTTGCCCGCGGGTAAGCACCACAGGGAGCGGATGATAGTTATGCGCACCATATTTTTCTTCGAGCCGGATCGCGTCCTGGCTTGACCGAATCGTTTCCACCATAATAAGCCGTTTAAGATACAGAAGCTTAAAACTACCAAATAACAGGCGAAAACCCGAGTAAAAACGCCCCTGCGCACGGTTTTGGAATCAGGAGACGGGCTTTCGTTATTGCCGGCTTCAATGGGAGTGATTTGTCGCATATATTTACCGCGATGGAAATTCTGGTAATCATTTGTGCATTGGCAGTGGGTGGCGTAGTGGGTTGGTTTCTGGCCAGATTCCGGCTTGCCGCAGACCAGGCGGAAAGCACTGCGCGCCTGGCGGTAGAACAGGAGCGCAACAAGACGCTTCAAAATCAGATTGCGGAAGTTAAGGCTGACCTCCAGCGTGAAAGACAGGCACTCCTGGAGCTGAATAACAGTCTTGCGGCGACAGAGTCGGATTACCGAAACCTGCAGGAAAAACTTGAGGACCAGCGAAAGGAAGTTGATTCCCTTAACGAGAAGTTTGCCATCCAGTTCAAGAATCTGGCGAACGAAATCTTCGAAGAAAAAAGCCGCAAATTCACCGAGCAGAACAAATCCAATCTATTTGAACTCCTTCGCCCACTGGGTGAAAAAATTGTGGCGTTTGAAAAGAAGGTGGAAGAATCGAATAAAGACAGCATTTCCCGGAATTCGGCACTTCGCGAACAATTGGAGAATCTGCAACGGCTGAATGTTCAGATGACCCGCGAAGCCGAAAACCTGACGCGTGCCCTCCGCGGTGATTCCAAGACTCAGGGTGCATGGGGCGAATTCATCCTGGAAAGCATTCTCGAGAAATCCGGACTTGAAAAAGACCGGGAGTATGTAATTCAGGAAAGCTTCACTACTGCTGAAGGCAGGCTCCGTCCCGATGTTATTATCCGCCTGCCCGGGAACAAGCACGTAATCATTGACTCGAAGGTGAGTTTGACGGCGTATAACAACTTCGTTAACGCTGAATCCGAGGAAGACAAACGACTTTTTCTCAAGGCACACCTTACTTCAATACGTCAGCACATGAAGCTGCTGGGCGATAAGGGTTATCAGAAAAACATTTCCGAAAGCAGCCTTGATTTTGTAATCATGTTCATTCCTATCGAACCGGCATACATCGTTGCTATTCAGCATGAGAAGAATTTATATGATGAAGCGTTGGAACGACGGATTGTGTTTGTTAGTCCCACGCTGCTGATTCCGTCTCTTCAGTTGATTAAGAACACCTGGAAACAGGAGTATCAACACCGACACGTGCTCGATATTGCCAACAAGGCGGGAGATCTTTACGACAAGTTCGTTGGATTTACCGATGACCTGATCACACTGGGTCGTCATCTCGACACTTCGAAAAAACACTATGAGGAATCGATGAAGAAGCTGTCGGTCGGGAGTGGCAATCTTGTGCGCAGGGTGGAGGACCTTAAGAAGCTCGGTGCTAAGGCCAGCAAGAGTATTGATCCAAACCTTCTGAAACGATCGGAGGATCAGGCAGGATTATTTGAATAACAGGAAGACGATATATGAAAGTTACACCAGACAACAAGTTGAAGAAACTCATTGTAGTGGGAGACCGGGTTCTGATCAAGCCCACGAAACAATCCGACAAGACGGCCAGCGGACTCTACCTTCCGCCGGGAGTTCAGGAGAAGGAGAAAATTCAAAGCGGCTACGTAATTAAGGTGGGACCGGGTTATCCGCTTCCACTGCCTGCCGACGAAGACGACATGTGGAAAGGGAAAGAAGATCAGGTAAAATACCTGCCGCTTCAGGCGCAGGAAGGCGACCTTGCAATCTTTCTTCAAAAAGGTGCAATTGAAGTTATGTATGAAGACGAAAAGTATTTTATTGTCCCACAGGCATCGATTTTGATGCTCGAACGCGAGGAGGAATTATAGATATGGCAGGGCTTTCATTTGACGTTCTTCGCACCGGAAAGAAGTACCGGCTCGTAAACTTTGGAGAAACTCATGAATTTATTATCGAGAGCATTCTCGCAAACGGCGATTTCCGTGTGAAAGACACACTTACGCTCGAGCGATATCACCTCAAAGAACTCATCCGTTATGGCAAGGGAAACGACTTCGAAATCCGCGAAGCGGAGGAGTAGCTCTCTGGCTGAACAAATAAAAGGCAGACCGTTAGGTCTGCCTTTCAAGAAAGGGTCTTGCAAATACCTTTATGCAAGCGAATCCAAGTTGAACAAATGCCTATCCCCCACCCATTCGGATTCGATGAACTGCGTCATTGCACAATAAGCTGCATCTGTTCGAATTTCGCCTTTCAAAAAGAATAGCATCCAGACATAAAAGGCTACATGACTACACCTATCTTTTCTTTATTTTAAGTCAAAGCTTCACTTCTATGCGCATCTTAATCTTTGTACTGGCACTGATCTCCTTTTCCTCATTTGCACAATCCGATGTTGAACAACCTAAGGATTTTCTCACGAAGGAATTCCATCTGGATCGTCGAAACAAATTGAGGGAAAGCATGCCACCGAATTCGGTTGCTGTCTTTTTCGCAAATCCCGAACGCAACCGCTCCAATGATGTGGATTATCCCTATCACCAGGATCCCGACTTTTATTACCTGACCGGATATAAGGAACCTCATTCGGTGTTGTTGATTTTCAAGGACAAACAAACTGCAGCCAATGGCACGCGCTACGATGAAATTATCTTCGTCCAGCCGCGGAACGTTGTCTACGAAATGTGGACAGGGCGCAGACTTGGCAATGTTAAGACGAAAGAAATGCTGGGCTTGCAACAGGCATTCAACAACACGGAATTCAAGAAGTACAACGTTGACTTTTCAAAGTTTGATGAGATCCTGTTTTACGACTTCAAGAATGACGTCCGGGACAAGACTTATGATTCAGCTGATCTGTACGATCTAATCGTAGAGTTCAAGCGCAAGGTAAACTACCCCGATGAGAAGGCCCTCACCCTCAAGCCGGAGCCTGGGAAGAACAACCTCAACGTCAAGAAGCTCAATGAGCTCATGGCGAATCTTCGCGGAATAAAAACTCCTGATGAACTCGACCTGCTTCGCAAAGCCGTCACCATTTCGTGCATCGGACAGAATGAGGTGATGAAAGCCATGAAACCCGGCTTGTCGGAACGCGAGATACAGGGGATACACGAATTTGTGTTTAAGAAGTATCAGGCCGAAGAAGTTGGATACCCGTCCATCGTAGGTGGTGGTCACAATGGCTGCATTCTACACTATATGGAGAACTACAAACCGGCAATCGACTCCAAAGAACTGGTGCTCATGGACCTTGGTGCAGAATACCACGGATACACTGCCGACATAACGAGGACGATACCCGCAAGCGGAAAGTTTTCAACTGAACAACGCCAGATCTATGAAATTGTGTTGCGAGCTCAGGAGGAAGCCATGAAAATCTGTAAGCCCGGAACCACCTTCGCAGAATTGACAAAAATCACTAAAGATGTTGTTAACCAGGGATTGGCAGACCTCGGAATCATACCATCGGTGAGCACTTCTCATATGTATTATCCCCATGGTTGCTGCCACCACATCGGGCTTGACGTTCACGATAAGGGTCCGTACGACGTACTCCGCGAAAACATGGTGATAACCATTGAACCCGGCATCTACATTCCTGAGAATGCTAACTGCGACAAGAAGTGGTGGGGTATTGCGGTCAGGATTGAGGATGATTTCCTGATTACTGCGGATGGAAACGAACATCTTTCAAAGATTTCACCAAGACATCCCGACGAAATCGAAGCCATGATGAAACAGCGAAGCGTTCTGGACGATTTCATCCTGCCTCCACTCGACGAAAAGAAGTAGTAGGGATCTGCGCTCCGATCACCAGCCGGTACGTTAACCGTGCCCGGCCTGGTGGCGGATAATCTTCAGCATCTCCTTTCGAATGATGCCACTGAATGGTTTTACCAAAAGCCAGTATCGACGAAACTTTTTTCTGGCGAGCGGTCCGATGCACTGCACACGGGTTTCGGTTTCAACAGTATGTGACCCCTCTCCTGAAGCAGTAATACGAAAGTTCCACGTCGCTTTGAGAAATCCTTCACGGGCAAAAGAAACAAACTCTTCCGCAGACAATTTTTGAATATTCCCTGAAGGCTTCCAGAACTGCCCCACGAGACCAGCGATACCTTCATGCATAGGCGTTACTTCAAGAATGGTAAAGCCCATTTTCTGCAGGTTTTGAAACCCTCCGGAATCTCCGGGCTTCATTCCGCGCAAGCCGATCAGAATTCTGATCAGCCGGGACTTCCTTACGTCCAGGTCCATAATCGCTTCGAATATCCGGTCCGCAGGAGCCTTGACTTCTATACGATGAACTTCGTTGAAGTCGTATTGCGGAAGATATTTTTCATGGAGACTCATACAACGCCAGGTTACCCTTACTGCAGCGGGGTTATGCTGTTACTGACGGGAAAGCTGCGCGAATTCTTTAGCGAAATAGGTAAGTATGACGTCAGCTCCTGCTCTGCGAATGCTAAGCAGACATTCTTTCATTGCGCGCTGACCGTCGAGCCATCCGTTCTTCGCAGCAGCTTTAATCATGGAATATTCGCCACTCACATTGTAGGCTGCAATGGGAAGCGCCGAATTGTTTTTCAACAAGGAGATGATGTCCAGGTATGCGAGAGCAGGTTTTACCATCAGGAAGTCTGCGCCCTCAGCTGTATCCAGTTCTGCTTCAACGAGCGCCTCAGTGCGGTTTGCAGGATTCATCTGATATGTTTTTTTGTCGCCAAACTTTGGTGCTGAATCCAGTGCGTCGCGGAAGGGATTATAAAATGCGCTGGCGTACTTTGCTGTATAGCTCATGATCGAAACATCCGTGAACCCGCTTTCGTCGAGTACTTCGCGTATGTATCCAACGCGGCCATCCATCATATCCGAAGGGCCGAGGATATCGATTCCTGTTTCCGCCTGTGCTAACGCCATCTGCCCCAGAATGGACAGGGTTTCGTCGTTCAGAATTTTCCCATCTTCCACGTAACCATCGTGACCATCCGAGCTGTAGGGATCCATAGCTATGTCGGTCATAATACACGCTTCAGGAAACTGCTTCTTGATTTCGCGCAGCGCCTTCAGGTAGAAGAAATTCTTGTCATAACTTTTGGTAGCGCGCTTATCCTTGAGACTATCCTCGACAGCAGGAAAAATATCAAAGGCGCGGATGCCGAGATTCATACAGTTTTCAATTTCCTTCAGCATTAGGTCGGCAGACCAGCGATAAATTCCCGGCATTGAGTTTACCTCCACCTGCTGTTTCTTTCCATCTACGAGAAAAAGAGGAAAAATAAGATTGTCGGTGTGAACGCGGGTTTCCTCGACCATTGCGCGAATTACCGCAGACTTGCGATTCCGGCGAGGCCTGCGCAGCATGTTTATATCCATATCCTTAATAAAAATCGGAGACTAAAATCCTTCGTAACGTTTCCATCCCGCCATTAAAGCGACATTGGACGCCCAAAAATGAGCATATTGTAACTAACTTTCCAACCGAACAGTTAAAGAGTAACAAACATTCCCGAATGTTCCGGAAATCTGCACGCGTTATTGCAATTCTTTTTGTCCTCGCCAACGCAATGGCTTTTTGACATGCTTACCGTTTCACACATTTCGTCGACTCCGAAAAACCGCGACTCAACCCAAACGAGCTTTCGGCGGCAGATAAAGCGAAGATTGTTTTGACTGGCATGGAGGTTCCGCGGCCAACGGTCCAAGCCACACCCCTCCGGCCATACACCACTGCAAAAATTCAAAGCGACGTAATGTTGGAGGCATGGGAAATTCCCGCAGAAAACGCGCGCGGTACTGTCATCATCTTTCACGGGTACAGTGCCGAGAAATCAGTCATGCTTGAACGTGCAGAAGAATTCATCGGATGGGGATATAATACGATCCTTGTCGACTTTATGGGTTCCGGCGGGTCAGAGGGAAAGCACAAAGCTTGGTTACACGGAAGCGCGCGAAGTCAGGGACGTGTATGAATGGGTTCGTCAAAAAGGAAATGGGGAAGTACATCTATTTGGAACGTCGATGGGTGCAGCTGCTATTCTCAAGGCAGCTCATGAATACAAAATTGAGCCAGCCTCAATAATGCTCGAGTGTCCCTTCGGGTCGCTCTACAAAACTGTGTCTGCCCGTTTTCGTGTCATGAACATTCCGCCGTTCCCGATGGCTTCATTGTTAACCTTCTGGGGTGGCATTCAGCTGGGATATTGGCCATTCTCGCACAATCCATCGGAATACGCCGCTTCTGTGACTGCGCCAACACTCCTTTTGTTCGGCGACCTGGATGACCGCGTGTCGATAGAAAAAACCCTCGACATCTATGGCAACCTCAATAGCGAAAAGAAAGTGCTGGTCCGATATCCGCATGCCGGCCATGACGTATTCTCTGAAAATCGTGCACGCTGGATTCAGGATGTGAGTGCATTTCTGCATCAGACAGATAGCAGTCAAACTACTCTACTTCGTAGTAATCAATGATGTGCTGACTTATCACACGGTAGACTTCCGCGACGGCTTCGTCTTCCTTAAGTAGTTCGACGTGACGATCAAGAACTTCCAGGTCTCCACGGCGTGCGGGACCAGTTTGTCCTTTTTGCGGACCTATTTCCAGGCTTTTGTTGATCGTCTCGGCGATAAGGGGCTTCATGACGTCGAAGGAAAGTCCCTTTTCCTTCAGCAGGCCCGAGGCGATGGTCATCATGTGATTGGTGAAATTGGAAGCAAACACTGCAGCTACATGAAGGTGCTGCCGCGTTGACGACGAGATCTGATGTACTTTGGAACCCAGCGCCTTCGCCATTGCCGCAAGGACTTTCCGGCAGGTTTCATCGTCGCTTTCGATGAAGAAGGGCACCTCGGTGAAGTCCACGCGACGCGCTTTTGTGAATGTCATCAATGGATAAAAAACGCCCGTCAGCGCTGCGTCTGAATCTTCAAGTGATGAAAGGGGGCTGCTCCCGGAGACGTGAACAAGCATGGCGCCTTCGGGCAGTGACAATTCACCTGCGACTTCAGCAATAGCATCGTCGGGAACAGCGATTATGAACAGCTGGCTTTGACTTTCTGAAAAATCCAACGACGTGACGACCGCTGATTCGTACAACTTCTCCGCCAGCGCCGCGGCGTGTTTCTCCTTGCGACTATACACTTCTCTTACCGCGTACCCTACGTTCTCAAGTGCAGGAGCCAGATGCCATGCCACATTGCCTGCGCCGATAAATGATACGGATAGTGGTTTCATTCGTGGTGGTTTTTATGAGCCTTTACAACGCGGTGTTTACCCGACATATCCGCGTAGACCGTTACATCGGCATAACCCCAGTCTTCAAGCTCTTCAGCAAGCTCATCAGCATGCAGTTCATGTGCCTCAAAGAAGAGAGCACCTCCTGTACGGAGTGGATTCAGCGATTTCATGGCGATCTCTCTATAGAAAAGCAGCGGATCGTTGTCGGGCACAAACAATGCAAGATGAGGTTCGTAGTCGACGACGTTTCGCCGCATTTGATGGACCTCGCTTGCGGGAATGTACGGCGGATTACTTACTACGATATCCAGATCCTGAAACGGAAGCGGTTTGGAAAGCACATCGTGAAGCAGGAGCCTGACAGGCACCTTGTGCAATAGCGCGTTCTTTCGGGCGACAGCGAGAGCCTCTTCGCTAATGTCCGTTGCCACGACTTCGCTATTGGGGAGTTCCGCTGCCAGTGTCACGGGAATGCAGCCTGATCCAGTGCCGATATCAAGGACACGGCAAGCTGCGCCATGGGCCCTCGCGTAATCGAGGACGTACGCAACGAGCTCTTCGGTTTCCGGTCGTGGAATAAGGACGGATCGATCGACAAAAAATCGTCTCCCGAAGAACGGTGTCGTGCCTACGATGTATTGAACCGGCTCCTCGCGATTAACGCGCGTGATTACATCCTGAAGAATAGCTTCATCCTGTCGCTGCCAGGGGATCATTATGCCGGACATGACCATGTTTCGCGTAATTCCGAATACGTCGCTGAGGATCACCCCGGCGATCGACTCAATCTCGTCACGGCTGTCGTTCAACACAATACGGCTGATTATTTCCTGATAGAGACTTTTGGAATTCATCATGGCTTGTCAATCTTTGCAAACATAAGAACGGAACGGGTTACAACCATTGACCGCGCCGACATTAAAATGAATCAGGCTAACCATCAGAAAGACGCATTATACATGCAGCGGGCCTTTTTCCTGGCTCAGCTTGGAGGAGGATCGGTAAGTCCAAACCCCATGGTTGGTGCAGTAATCGTTCACAACGACCGGATTATCGGTGAAGGCTGGCACAAAGCTTACGGCGGACCACATGCAGAAGTAAACGCCATCAACGCCGTGGCCGACAAGTCCCTGCTTCCCGAAAGTACGTTGTACGTCACGCTTGAACCCTGCAACCACTTCGGAAAAACGCCTCCGTGTTCCGACCTCGTGATCTCCCATAAACTGAAGAAGGTTGTCGTATCGAACCTGGACACCAATCCTCTTGTCGGCGGCGAAGGAATCCGCAAAATGCGAAATGCAGGAATTGAAGTCGTTACAGGAATTCTGGACGCGGCGGGGCGTAACCTGAACAGGCGATTCTTCACCTACATTGAAAAGGGTCGCCCTTATGTCATTTTGAAGTGGGCTGAAACTGCAGATGGTTTCATCGCCCGTGAAAACTATAGCTCGAAGTGGATCAGCAATGCCCTGTCGCGACAACTGGTTCACAAGTGGCGCTCGGAGGAAGATGCTGTACTGGTGGGCGCAAAAACTGCGGCGCACGACAACCCTTCCCTGAATGTCCGCGACTGGTCAGGACGAAACCCAGTGCGCGTTGTCACTGACCGTTTCCTGAGACTGCCATCCAACCTCAACCTGTTCGACGGTACGCAGCCTACGATTCGATACAACGTGCTCAAAAACGAAGAACATCCGAACCTGACGCTGGCGCGCATCGATGAGGAAAACTTTCTCACTTCGATGGTGGAAGACCTTCACAAGAAAAAGATTCAATCATTATTCGTCGAAGGAGGCACATTTACGTTGAACCAGTTTATTGAAAACAACCTCTGGGACGAGATTCGCGTATTTAAATCGCCGGCAACATTCGGTAAAGGAATCCCTGGCCCGAAGTTCAATGGCGTGCTGACGGATGAAGAAAACATCGGTGGCGACAGATTATTTCGTTATCTACGCGGGTAGACATCGTCGCAGGCTAAAACAAACAAAGAATGGCTGAAGAACTTATAATATCAAACAATGCGAGTAAGCAGGATCGATACGAGACCTTGCTTCCCCAGATCAAAGCTCTCACAGAAACAGAGCCTGATCTGGTGGCGAACCTGGCAAATATAGCGGCGGCGCTGAAACAGACTTTCAATTTCTTTTGGGTCGGCTTTTATCTGGTGCGCGACAATGAACTGGTGCTGGGCCCTTTCCAGGGACCCATTGCGTGTACGCGTATCGCGTTTGGCAAAGGCGTATGCGGCACATCCTGGAAACAGAAAGAAACCATACTCGTCCCCGACGTCGATGCATTCCCGGGTCATATCGCATGTAGCTCCGACTCCAGGTCTGAAATTGTGCTTCCGGCTCTCAAGAACGGCGATGTGTTCCTTGTACTGGATGTCGACAGCGATCAACTCAACGACTTCGATGATACCGACCGCAAATACCTTGAGCAGGTTATGCGTGTCATCGAATCCTTTATCTGAAACGCATGACGAAAGAAGAAATCGTATCCGTGTACGAAGCGCGGAAGAAGAAGTTTACCGAGGCATTCAACAAGCTCAGCAGCCAGATCAATGTTATCTCCAACCTGCGACTTGGAGTTGTACTGGGAATCATCGTCACCTTTTATTTCAGTCTGAACAATGCGGAGCTGTTTGTAGTACCGGCGCTATTGCTTGCGTTATTCCTGTATCTCGTCAAATACCACGCAGGACTGTTCAACGACAAAGAACTGCACGAGCATTTGGTTGCCGTGAATGACGCAGAACTCAGGACGCTCACTGGTGACTACAGCGGGCTCGATCCGGGAACAGGCTTTATTGATCCTGTTCATCCTTACACGCACGACCTGGATATTTTCGGCGAAGGATCGTTGTATCAGTACATCAACCGCGGCAATACAATCAGGGGGCGAAAAAAACTGGCGTCGCACCTGGCGCAGCCGTTACAATCCAAAGAATCCATTGCCGCGTATCAGGAGGCAATTCGCGATATGCATTCCAGAATTGATTTCCGGCAGTACTTTCAGGCGAGCGGAATGAAGGCCGGTGAACAGCCAGGCGATATGGACCAACTTCTTGCGTGGCTCAAACACCCGGACGTGTTTCCGCTTAACAACCGGTTCATGGTGGCAGCGCTCTATGTAATCCCCGCACTTACACTTAGCGCGCTTATTGCAACATTTTTCGTCGCCGAAGCCAGAGTTATCCTCTTCCCGCTGATCATAACACAGTGGGTATTCTTTGGACTTTATGCCAAGCGGGTAACCCTGTTTCACGACTTCATCAGCAGAAAGAAAAATATTCTTCAGCGTTATTCGCGGCTGTTATACTACCTCTCAAAAGAAGAATTTAGATCAGATGCACTGAAAAAATTGTCAACTGAAGCAAAGGAGGCACACGAACAGGTGGGGCGACTGGCTTCGCTGGTCAATGCGCTTGATGCGCGGTCCAACGCAATGGCTATTCTTTTCATCAACAGCTTCTTATTGTATGACCTGCAGTGTGTATACCGTCTTGAAAAGTGGAAGAAAACAAACGGCGCACATTTGCCGATGTGGCTCGACGCCATTACCGAAGCTGAACTGGTCATCAGCTTTGCCACCTACTCTTATAACCATCCGGATTTTTGTTTCGCCGAAATCAGCGAGAACCTGTCAATTGAAGCCAGAGACATGGCACATCCGCTGATAAGTGCTGATGAACGCATCAGCAACAACTACAGTGTCGGGCCGGCACCCGCGGTCCATATTGTAACAGGTGCAAACATGGCAGGGAAAAGCACCTTCCTGCGTACGCTTGGCGTTAATCTTGTGCTTGCGCTCAACGGTGCTCCCGTGTGTGCATCCGCATTCAAGTGCGCAATAGTAAACTTGCGTTCCGGCATGCGCACTGCTGATTCACTGAAAGATCACCAATCTTACTTCTTTGCCGAGCTCAACCGACTTAAGTCGATTATGGAAGAGCTGCGTATGGAGAAGCCGTTGCTGATCTTGCTGGATGAAATTCTCAAAGGCACTAACAGCAACGACAAGCAAGCCGGGTCCATTGCACTGGTTCGACAGCTTCTTCCGCATCCCTGTCTTGCGCTGATTGCCACCCACGACCTGGCACTTGGTCAGCTGCAGGATGAGTATCCTGGCAAGGTTACGAATTATTGCTTTGAAGCCACCATTGAAGGCGACACGCTTTCCTTTGACTATAAATTGAAATCGGGGATTGCTCAGAAAATGAACGCAAGCTTCCTTATGCAGAAGATGGGAATCATTCCCACGGAAAATCAGACCTGACGAGGTTCGGCAACTTTCAGCAGCTCGGCCAGTTTGTCAACTGTGAAATCAATCTCCTCCGGCGTGTTGTATTTTGAAAATGAGAATCTGACTGCGCCGCGCTTACTATCCGGATACAGATGCCCAAGAACATGTGAGCCAGTTGCCGCGCCACTTGAACAGGCACTTCCTCCAGATGCTGATATGCCGTGCAGATCGAGGTTAAACAGCAGCATTGAGTTTTCGTCGGATTCGGGAAGGCTGACATTCAGCACCGTGTAGAGGCTGTGCTCGACGTTCGCACTTTCACCGTGAAATGATATGTTTGGTATTGCGTTCACCAGGCGGTCGATCATGCGTTGTTTGAGTGAGCTTATGTACTTCGCATGTTCATCCATATCGCGGTAGGCGATCTCAAGTGCCTTTGCGATACCAATAATACCATAAACGTTTTCCGTTCCGCCGCGCATGTTGCGTTCCTGCGCGCCGCCGTGAACGAAAGGCTGAATCTTCTTATCCTTTTTCAGATACATAAATCCAACACCCTTAGGGCCGTGGAATTTATGTCCTGCCGCAGTCATCCCATGTACTTTAAGCTCTTTCGTGTTGTGACGGAAATGCCCGACAGTTTGTACTGTATCCGAATGAAAGTATGCGTTGTACGCATCGCACATTTCCCCCACACGGGCGATGTCCAGCACATTACCGATCTCATTATTGGCGTGCATCAGCGAAACCAGTGCGCCCGGATGTTGCTTCAGCAGCTGCTCAAGATGAGAAAGGTCTACGTTTCCCTTTTCATCCAGATGTACGTGATGGAGTGTAACACCACCGGATTTCCCGAGCGAACCGAGGGTATGTTCCACCGCATGATGCTCAATAGGTGACGAGATAACGTGTTTGATGTCGTACGTGCGTATGCTGCTGCACAGGATGGCATTATCAGCCTCCGTACCGCCTGATGTGAAGATGATCTCCCCAGGGGTGCAGTTCAGCAGTTCGGCTATCTTTTTTCGAGAGGATTCTATGGCGGCGCGGACCTTGCGACCATGTGCGTGGGTGGAAGAAGGATTTCCAAAATCCTCCAGCATAAACGGCTTCATCGCTTCGAATACTTCCGGATCCAACGGAGTAGTCGCGGCATTATCGAGATAAACGCGCATTTCAGGTTAATGGATATTCGCCCACAAAGGTAACAGAATTTGACAAACGCAAAGCCGTATTACCCCGCAAGCGTTTTCTCCGAAATGATTTCCTTAATATCAGAAATGATCTTTTTGGCCAGGTTATCAGCCTTTACCTCCATGTTGGATTCAGCGTAGATTCTGATAATCGGTTCCGTATTCGATTTCCTGAGGTGAACCCATTCCGCATCAAATTCAATCCGCACCCCATCAATCATATTGATGGGCTGCTTTGCGTATTTGGCCTTAACCGCTTCCAGGACTTTGTCGACGTCGATGTCGCGGGTGAGCTCAATTTTATTTTTCGAAATATAGTAACTGGGGTAGCGCGACTTCAGTCGCAGTGTCGACACGTTTGACTTTGCAAGATGTGTCAGGAAGAGCGCGATTCCGACCAGCGCATCACGGCCATAGTGGAGCTCAGGATAAATGACGCCGCCATTGCCTTCACCACCAATGATGGCATTTTTCTCCTTCATCATATTGACGACGTTGACCTCGCCGACTGCGGAAGCGAAGTACTCTCCTCCAGCCTTTTCAGTTATGTCCTGTAAAGCTCGTGTCGACGACAAATTAGACACCGTGTTTTTAGCGTCGCTTTTGCTTGCATTCAGCACATAGTCGGCAACAGCAACAAGGGTATATTCCTCGCCAAACGGCGTACCATCTTCGCAGATGAGAGCCAGGCGGTCAACATCGGGATCAACGACAATCCCCAGGTCGTATTTGTTCTTCTGAATTTCGCGGCAGATGTCGGTGAGGTGTTCCGGCAGCGGTTCAGGGTTGTGTGCAAAATGGCCCGTGGGCTCGCAATGCACTTCCTTAACTACCACGCCCATGGACTTGAGCAGCATGGGAACGGCTATACCACCGGTAGAGTTGACAGCATCAACAACGACTTTGAAACCACGCGCCTTAACTGCCGAAACGTCGACAAGGGGCAGCTTCAAAACCATCTCAATATGCTTTTGGATATAGCCCTCCTTCTTCTCGTATTTACCGAGTTTGTTTACTGGAGCAAACTCAATTTCGGAGTTTTCGGCAAGCGTCAGCACTTCCTTGCCGTCAGTATCGGAAATAAATTCACCCTTGTCGTTCAACAATTTGAGGGCGTTCCATTGTGCCGGGTTGTGGCTTGCGGTCAGAATGATTCCGCCGGCTGCCTGTTCGAGAGGAACAGCGACTTCAACGGTAGGAGTGGTGGATAACCCCAGGTCGACAACATCTATTCCGAGGCTCTGCAAGGTAGCAGAGACCAGGTTGCTTAGCATTTCGCCGGAGATCCGGGCATCACGACCAATCACGATCTTAGCCGACGGCTTATCTTTCTTGGTCCATAACCCGAAGGCTGTAGTAAACTTAACGATGTCCAGTGGCGTAAGATTCTCTCCTGCCTTGCCACCAATAGTTCCGCGTATTCCTGAAATGGATTTTATTAAAGCCATGATCGCATTTTTTCGGGATCACAAAGATATTGAAATCACTGTCCCGGCAAGGCCTCAACCTAGCTGTTTAGCGTTTCTTTTTAATTTCTGGCAGCGGTGCAGATTCAGCTAACGAAGGATCGCCACAAGCCTGGTCACCGGCCTTGAGCGTCTTGCCACAATATCCGCATTGCACACCTTCTTTGTTCAGCCAGGGACTCTGCGAAGCACACGTACCCCGGAATTCGCCGTTCTTTATAAAAATCAGCCTCACGGACAGCCCGACGAAGAATAAAATAAAAACCAAAAATGTTATCAAAAAAACGGTCATCGCCCTGTGTTTAAGTTATCGTTTTTAGCCTATTTAGCCCCTGCTTTTTCGGCAAAGTTAGGCCGCTAAATCAGAACGCGCTATTAACTTTTTAAGTTTATTATCATGAAAAATGCTTTATCGGCTCCCGATCCTAAAAGGGAGGAAAAATTAAAGGCTTTTGACCGTCTGCTGACTGTCATGGACGAACTGCGGGAAAACTGTCCCTGGGATAAAAAGCAAACCCTTGAATCGCTGCGGCACCTTACCATAGAAGAAACTTATGAGCTGTCTGATGCCATCCTCGAAGGCGATCTCAACGAAATAAAGAAAGAGATCGGCGACATTATGCTTCACCTGGTCTTTTACGCGCGCATCGCCTCCGAGAAAAATGCGTTTCACATCGGCGATGTTCTTCATTCACTTTGCGACAAGCTGGTCGAAAGACACCCTCATATATACGGCGACGTCGAAGCCCATGATGAGGCTACCGTGAAATCCAACTGGGAGAAGATCAAACTCCAAAAAGGGAACAAGTCTGTTCTCGAGGGCGTACCGTCTTCACTTCCAGCACTCGTTAAAGCAATCCGCATTCAGGACAAGGCTCGTGGTGTCGGATTTGACTGGGAGAAAAAAGAACAGGTCTGGGAGAAGGTGGAAGAGGAGATGCAGGAATTCAAAAAGGAATTCAATGCTGAGTCAGATCAGGGCATCGATCGCGAAAAGGCCATGGCAGAGTTTGGAGATCTGCTTTTCTCGCTGGTGAATTACGCCAGGTTCATCAACATCGATCCCGAGGAAGCACTGGAACGAACGAACAAAAAATTCATTAAACGTTTTCAATTCCTCGAGCGCGAATCGGCAAAGGATGGAAAAGTGATGGGTGAAATGACCCTCGCCGAAATGGATGCATATTGGGAGCGCGCGAAGAGCATTTGACCTATCGACATGCAATCGAATGATCCGTCCGGTTTTTCTTACATGAAGCCGGCGTGTCGGTGCAACGCGACCTCCGATTTTTCAAAAACATCTTTACATCTGCGGTATCTGACCGTTCAACCTGCCGATTGTAATTCTGTGGTTTGTTTCAGACAGTTACCACTACGGTCGTATCGAATTCCGGGAAACGGCAAAAGAAAATATTGATCTCAGGAGCCTTATTGGACGGAAGGCTGATTTTTCCGGACCAACTGCCGGGGAACGGGAGAAGCCGCACTTTGACCAGAAAAATATTCGAAATCAGCTCAAAAACGAATATTTCGACGCCGCTTCAAGCGAACGATCAGGATTCGTTTGTTGGGGAAAACTTGCATATATAGAATCCGAAGCCGTTATCCATCACCCGGCCGCTCCCTTCCCTATATTTTTGATCCAAAGTTTGTTCATGTCTATACGCAAATTCTTCCGCAACCTGATTATTGGTGAAAATAGGTTTGTGTCGTCTTACGGAGAATACAAACAGGCCATCCTTTCAGGATCAATCGCTCTGGTAGGCATTCTGGTTTGCTCGATCTACATCACGACGCATGTATCAATGGGCAGCTACAATGTCATTGCTTATCATATTATAACAGCAACGGCGCTGGCATATTCGATCTACCTCCATCGAACAGGTAACCATAGAAAGGCCAATTTTGTACTGCTGCCGACCATCAACCTGGCAGTGTATCTTTTTGCCGCATCGGAATCTCGGGCTACAGGTACAATGGTGTTCTTTGTTGCTAATGCCGTCGCTGCCTTTGCCGTCTTCCCATATCAGGAACGACTCGCCTCGATCTTTTTTTCAATTCTCACTTACCTCCTGTTCATCCTTGCATGTATCGGTGATATCCCTTTTATCCCGCGAAGGAGTTATGACGAGGATATGGTCCTCTTCAACATGGTGATCAATTTCTCGATTGCATTGCCCGCCACAGCGATGGGTGTGTATCTGCTTATCGACCTCAACCATTACAACTCGCTGCAGCTGGAAGAGCGAAACGAGCAATTAAACAAGACCAACACCGAGCTTGATCGCTTTGTATACAGCACCTCCCACGACCTGCGCGCGCCGCTTACGTCGATCATGGGGCTGATCAATATCATTAATAACACTGAGAGCCCCGAGGAACAGAAAAAATACCTCGGCATGATGAAAGATCGCGTTAACTCGCTCGACAACTTCATTAAAGACATTACCGATTACAGCCGCAACAACAGGCTAGCCATCAATCATGAAGAAGTCAAGCTGGTTGACCTCGCTGAAGAAGTCTGGGAAAGCCTCAAGTTCTCTCCCGATGCTCAGAACATCACGTTTGAAATCGACATCCCGGAAGAGATCACTATTTCATCTGACAAGAACCGCCTGAAAGTCATTATCTCGAACCTGATGTCGAATGCCATCCGCTACCACGATCAGAAGAAAGAGCGGCCGTTTATCCGTCTGAGCTGTGAGGCCAAAGACAAGGTGTTCTATCTGAAGGTGGAAGATAACGGCCAGGGTATAGCACGCGAGTATCACACACGCATCTTTGAAATGTTCTTCCGGGCCAACGAGCAGTCTAAAGGATCAGGCCTGGGACTCTATATAGTAAAAGAGGCGCTGATGAAGCTTTCCGGATCTATTCAGCTCGAGTCGAACCCGGGGATCGGGTCTACCTTTATCGTCAAGCTCCCGATCCGCACCCAAGTCTGAAAGTTAGGATATTTCGCAACAACCTAACAGTCATTAAGTTAATTGGAACTTAAAAAATTCCGACGGATCGGCTGTTGAGCGGTAGCGAATATTATCTTTGCCGTCTATGGCGATTCAAGAAGACAACCTTTTCAAAAATGTTATCTCCCATGCCAAGGAGTATGGGTTTATTTTTCCTTCAAGTGAAATCTATGACGGACTTAGTGCCGTCTACGATTACGGCCAGAATGGCGCTGAGCTGAAGAATAATATCAAGGACTACTGGTGGAAGTTCATGACGCTGCTTCATGATAACATCGTAGGTATTGATGCTGCAATCTTTATGCATCCCACAACCTGGAAAGCTTCTGGTCACGTCGACGCATTCAACGATCCGATGATCGACAACAAGGATTCCAAAAAGCGCTACCGCGCGGATGTGCTGATCGAAGATGCCATCGCTAAAATGGAGGAGAAGATTAACAAGGAAGTTGAGAAGGCTGCCAAACGCTTCGGAGAATCCTTCGACCGCGAGAAGTTCACCGCTACCAATCCACGTGTTCTTGAATATCAGAAAAAGATAGTTGATACCAATGCGCGACTGAAAGACGCAATGGGTTCAGGCAATATGCCGGCGATGAAGCAAATCATCGAAGACCTTGAAATCACTGACCCCATCTCAGGTTCGCGCAACTGGACCGATGTTCGTCAGTTTAACCTGATGTTCTCAACAGAGATAGGTTCACTCGCCGACGAGGCAAACAAAATATACTTACGTCCCGAAACTGCACAAGGTATTTTCGTGAACTTCCTGAATGTGCAAAAGACGGGTCGGATGAAAATACCATTTGGTATTGCACAGATCGGAAAAGCTTTCCGGAATGAAATCGTAGCGCGTCAGTTCATCTTCCGGATGCGCGAGTTTGAACAGATGGAAATGCAGTTCTTCATCAAGCCCGGTGAAGAAATGAAGTGGTACGAATTCTGGAAGGAAAAGCGTATGAAGTGGCACAAGGCACTTGGACTGGGTGATGACAACTATCGCTTCCACGACCACCTTAACCTTGCCCACTACGCAAACGCAGCGTGCGATATCCAGTTCAATTTCCCTATGGGATTCAAAGAACTGGAAGGAATCCACTCGCGTACAGATTTCGACCTTAAGAATCATGAGAAGTATTCCGGCAAGAAGCTGCAGTACTTTGACGCCGAAGACAACCAGAGCTACATCCCTTACGTTGTTGAGACGTCCATCGGTCTGGACCGCTGCTTCCTGGCAGTTTTATCAAAATCGTATAAGGAAGAAAAACTGGAGGACGGTACGGAACGCGTAGTCCTCAGCATCCCCGCCCCACTCGCACCCAACAAGGTTGCAATCCTGCCTTTGGTGAAGAAAGACGGACTGCCGGAGAAAGCTCAGGCGGTGATGAATGATCTCAAGTATGACCTCCGCTGCTTCTACGAAGACAAGGACGCCATTGGACGTCGTTACAGAAGACAGGATGCCATCGGAACGCCGTACTGTGTTACGATCGACCATCAGACGTTGCAGGATGAAACTGTTACCATCCGTGATCGCGACACCATGAAGCAGGAACGCATTCGTATTGCTGACCTGAGGTCACGCCTGGTGGAAGCCTGCTCCATCAATAATATTCTGCGAAAGATCTAAATGTTCGGATTCGTCGCCGTTGTCGTCATTGGAGCTCTGTTAGTTTACGTCAACTATGGAAGCATAAAGGAAGTTGCCATTACCGCCGACAGGAAAGCAGCACCGGTAAAAACCCGTGTGCTGCCCGTCCCGCGGAAGTTCAGGCAGATCCTCTTGAAATATTTCCCTTTTTACGGCAAGCTCAATGCAGAAAACCGAAAGCGCTTTGAGCGAAAGCTGGTAAAATTCCTTTACGCAAAAAGGTTCATTCCCCGGGGCGTTTCCGAAGTTACCATTGAAGCCAAGGTGCTGATCTCGGCATCAGCAGTACAGCTCACATTCGGGCTACCTGATGTCACCTTCGCTCATTTCAACAAGATTCTGGTTTATCCCAACGACTATTACTCTTCGATCACGAAGAGGTATCACAAGGGTGAAGTGAATCCGCGCTTTGGCATAATCGTACTTTCCTGGCAGAGCTTCATCGACGGATATATCAACACCCACGACCATTTCAACCTTGGCCTCCATGAGATGGCGCACGCCCTAAGGCTCGAAAACATTATTCGAAACGACGAGTACAATTTTTTTGACAATGCCCTCATGGACGAACTCGACAACTACGCGCATTTCTTTTGCAACAGCCCGGATACCGCACACCGCGAGTTCATCCGCCCATATGCGTGCACCGACACGCACGAGTTCTTCAGTGTCGCCGTCGAGAACTTTTTTGAACGCCCACGGGCTTTGCGGGAAACACTTCCTGATCTGTACCGCATCTTATCCCGACTACTCAACCAGGATCCGATAGAACTTACTGGCGGATAAGCCGGTGCCGTGTATATTGCGGCCATGAATTGGAGACAGCTACTTTCCGCGGCACGCCACGGCAAGAATCAACAGCATACGGCATCATCGCGAAGTGCATTTGAGCAGGATTTCGACAGGATCATATTTTCACATCCATTCCGAAAACTTCAGGATAAAACTCAGGTACACCCGCTGCCGGAACACGATTTCGTGCACACACGACTTACGCATAGTCTGGAGGTGTCGAGTGTGGGACGAAGCCTCGGAAGAAGGGTTGGTGAAGTCGTCGTTGAACGCAACCCGGACCTTTCAGCGGAGCTTTCCATGTTTGATTTTGGGGCCGTTACGGCAGCAGCATCGCTCGCCCATGATGTGGGCAACCCTCCATTTGGCCACGCGGGCGAAGATGCTCTATCCGACTTTTTCAGCCAGACCGCGTTTGGAAAATCGCTCCGGCCTGCGTTTACCGAAAGCGAATGGGCCGACCTAACCAAATTTGAGGGCAACGCTCAGGGGTTCAGAATTCTGAACTCGCACGCATATGGCTTGCATTTGACATACGCTACTCTGGGAGCGTTTACCAAGTATCCGTGCGCATCGGTACTGAAGGCGCGTGACCCCGGGCGGAAAAGCCAGAAGAAATATGGCTTTTTTGATTCGGAGAAGGAGTCGTTCCGCGAGATGGCCACTCGCCTGGGATTATCTGCAGTAGATGACTATTGCTGGCACCGCCATCCCCTTGCTTTGCTGGTCGAAGCTGCCGACGATATCTGCTACAACGTTATCGATCTTGAGGATGCGTGCCGGCTTGAGCTCATTACGCTGAATGAAACCGTGGACCTCCTTGCGGGGATACTGAAGGACGATTACAAGCCTGGCAAGCTGGACCTCATCCGGGATCCCAATGAAAAGGTCGCCGTCCTGCGTGCAATGGCAATAAACAAATTGGTGGATCAATGCACGGAGGTGTTTCTCGACCACGAGCAACAGATTCTCAACGGATCATTTGACGCGGCCCTTACTGACAGCTGTGCATCGAAAACAGTCCTTGACCAGATATCCGCCGTGTCTGTGACACGCATATACCGCGCGCGGCACGTGATCGAGATTGAGGCATCCGGACATGAAGTCCTTCCTGGACTGCTTCACGAATTCGTAACGGCAGCTCAATACTCGTTTGAAGCGAATGGCAAGAAGGCGTCCATTCCGCGCAAGTATCAGAACACCGCGCTGCTGCTGCCTCCTGAGACCCGGTTCAGAATCGAACAGTCCGAGACGCTTTACGGCGTTATGCGGGCCATCCTGGACTATGTTTCCGGGTTAACTGACCGGCATGCGTTGTCGCTCTACAGAAAGATGAAGGGCATCAGCCTCTGATTTTTCATGAAACCTTTTGCGTGATAAATGCTGAAATAACAAATTTCAGGTGACATCATACACGCCTCCCAAAACCGCCGTTCGAACACAAAAAATGGAGGGGAAACAACCCAAAAATGTTTAGCTTTGGCCTCTTTTAAAACACCGTAGCAGCGCGAAATTATGTGGAATAGAGTAGCGGAGATCATCATACGTTTTCGGGTGACCTTTATCGTACTGATCGGCATTGTAACCGTCTTTATGGGATGGAAGGCCGCGCAGGTAGAAATGAGCTACGATTTCGCGCGCACCGTACCCCTCAAAGATCCGGACATGGTCATGCTGACCAAATTCCGCGAACAGTTTGGAGAAGACGGTAACATCATCGCCATCGGCCTCCGCGACAGCGCAGTATATCAACTTAAGAACTTCGAAGCGTTTCGCACCCTGTCAAAGGAACTTCGCGACATCGAAGGAGTGAACGAGGTTATCTCGATCCCCGTCCTGAAAATGATCCTCAAGGATACTGCTGAACGCAAGTTTTACCTCGCCAAGATATTTCCGGAGGAAATCCCCTCACAGGAATCACTGGATAGCCTGCTGGCACTCACCCGCGATCAGCGGATTTACATGGACCAGCTGGTGAACTCTTCCAACGGCGCCACAATGATGCTGGTGTCCATTCAGAAAGAGGTCATGAATTCATCGCGCCGTGAAGCGATGACTGAACGAATGCTTGAAGCCGGAAAACGTTTTGAGGAATCTACCGGAATCACACTGCGCTATGCCGGCCTGCCGTTCATCCGCACCGTAGTAGCAAATTCAGTCCGCAAAGAGATGGGAATCTTTCTCTATGCATCGGCGCTCGTAACCGGATTGATCATGTTCGTCTTCTTCCGGTCGTTCCGCGCCGTTTTATTTTCCATGATCATCATTGGAATCGTCGTTGTCTGGACACTCGGAACCATAAAACTGTTCGGATTTAAGATTACTCTCCTAAGCGGACTGATCCCTCCGGTCATCGTAACGCTCGGCATAACAAACGCCATTTACCTGCTGAATAAATACCACCTGGAGTTTGCCAAGACGAAAGACAAGCTGAAAGCAATTAACGTCGTTGTTCAGAAGATGGGACTGGCAACATTCCTCACAAACCTTACGGTAGCAATCGGGTTTCTTACGCTCCTGGCCACCGACATTCTGATCCTTCGTGAATTCGGTATTGTCGCAGGTATCAACATCATGGTCCTCTTCCTGGTGAGCCTGGTGATGATCCCGGTGGTCTTTTCCTGGTTGCCCACGCCATCGGAGAAACACCTACGACACCTGTCATTCCCCCGAATGCAGGCCTTTTTACGGTTTATCGATCTGCTGGTACATCGCCAGCGAGGCCTGATTTACTTTGTGTCGATTGCTATGGCGGTATTATCATGCCTCGGAATATGGCAGCTGCGGTCGCTGTCGTTCATGGTAGATGATGTTCCGGAAGAAAGCCAGGTGAAGCGCGACCTCCACTTCTTCGAAAGCAATTTCAGTGGGATTATGCCGCTGGAAGTGGTGGTGGAGTTCAAAACCAAGAAACGCCGCCCAGTGCTGGATGTCGACAACCTCGCGAAAATCGAAGAATTTGAGTCGTTCCTCGATTCGCTTCCAATGGTTTCTAAGCCGGTATCAATCCTGAGTTTCGTAAAAGCATCCAAGCAGGCATTTTATAATAATAATCCCGAGCGGTTCAATCTTCCGTCGAAAAGTGAGGGAGCATTCATCCTCCGCTACATGCGTGGCCAGACCGACAACAGCGGGCTTTTCAGGTCATTCGTAGACACGACCTTTACCCGCATGCGGATCTCCAGCCAGATCGCGGATATCGGTTCCGAACGCATGGATTCGCTGGTTAACTATGCCATCGAACCAAAGATGCGTCAAATCTTCACATCCACTGAAAAGGACTCGATCCGAAGCTATGTTACGGGATCGACCAAAATATTTATCAAGGGTAACAAATTTCTGATTGACAACCTCCGGGAGAGTTTGCTCCTCGCCTTTATCCTGATTACGCTTTCCATGGCAGTTCTTTTTGCCAACGTCCGGATGATCGTGATCTCACTCGTACCGAACCTGCTCGCCCTGATGATAACGGCCGGACTGATGGGATTCTTCGATATTCCCTTGAAAGCAAGTACGGCGCTGATCTTCAGCATTACTTTCGGTATTTCGGTAGACAACTCTATCCGCTTCCTCGCGAAATACCGGCAGGAAATTCTATCGAACAATTTCTTCATACCTGTGGCCGTAAGCGAGAGCATACTGGAAACAGGGAAGAGTATCATCTACACGTCCATTGTGCTCTTTGCCGGGTTCATCATATTTACCTTCTCGTCATTCGGTGGTACAATCGCTCTCGGGCTGCTGACATCGATCACGCTAGTCATCAGTATGTTTACCAACCTTATCCTGCTGCCGGCGCTGATTATGACCTTCGACAGGCCGAAGAAGAAAAAAGGTGAGCATCTGCTGATTGACGAATTCGAATCGTCGTTTTACGGCGAGAGCGAGGACGAAGAGATCGACCTGAATCGCATCACTATTCACAACCGTCATTCATCGGCGGAATAAGGACCGTTTTCTATACCGGTGGTTCAATTCTGTAATTGCCGGGACGCCGGAATTCTGGTAATCCTGCTATCTTGCGGACTTAAATTTTGAAATCAGCGCAGGAATATTTTATGGCCCGCAAGTACAACGAATACAAGGAACTGAATTACGCAAAGTTGGCTGAGGAGATTCTTCGATTCTGGAATACCAATGAAGTCTTTGAACAATCGGTTTCGGCCAGAGAAGGATCGCCCACATTTACATTTTTCGAAGGACCGCCGTCTGCAAATGGAACGCCCGGCATCCACCACGTAATGGGGCGCACGGTTAAGGATATCTTTTGCCGCTTTAAGACACTTCAGGGCTTTCAGGTGAAACG
>JAEZGH010000188.1 GCA_023417065.1 Bacteroidota bacterium | reverse complement strand
TGGTGGTAGTTGTACCCTTGCTTGTTCTGTATGGTGCAGTCCTTGAGAGTTCCCGCCTGCGGGGAACCGTTGGGAAATGGTTTTTAAGGTTTGCTGTTTGCGATACTGACATTGACCAACTCTCTTTCCCGAAAGCCCTTATCCGAAACACACTGAAGATATTATCCGTCATATCTGTGGTGGGCGTGTTCATGATCGACATGACTTCGCGAAGACAGGCACTCCATGACCTTATCGCCCGAACAATAGTTGTACGACGATAGGGTGTGTGATTGTTCTCAGGTTACTCCATGATCAGATCAATTACCGTTTCGGCATCTGAATCGTTTTTTGTCCAGATGTCTTCGATCGTCTTCGCGCCGGAGATGGAGATTCCCTTCTCTTCAAGCCGTTCACGCGCAGCTGAGTAATCGACGTTTAGCGCCTTGAACGCCTCATCAAGCGGTGCTTTGATGATTCGGTTGAAGAGTACCAGATCGATCGGTGGGTACAGTTGCTGGAAGATGACAAATGTAATCGCTACAACGGTGATACCGAAGGCTGCCGGAATGAATACCCCTCTTTTGAAATGCGCCCGCAGGCCTGGCCAGTTAAGCACAATGTGACAGATAGCACAGGCCATAAAGAAAATGCCCAGACACTCATGCATGACTTCGGTGTAGCCGTCAAAGAGGTGGAAGAACATCAAAGTGCCGGAGAGCCCGACGACAAGAAACGTAAGGGAGATGAATGGTGTGATGTAATCACGTTTAAGCATGGTGAAAGGGTTAGTTGGTTTTAGCAAATTGTTTTTCAAGTTTGGCCAGCCACTTTTTTCGCGTTTCGTATCCCACCGACTTCACCGATGTAAAGCTTATCCACTTCAGGTTTTTGTACCCCATGGTTTTGAATACACTTTTTAGCATGGCTTTCCGGATGAGGTTTCCGATGACGAGAGAATACAGGATCGCCGGTTTGTTCATCGTCGTTATCATGGTGATGCCTTTCAATTTTGTAAGGAGCGGTTTTAGTCCGAAGCCCCTGGGATGATGGTCGTATACAACACCGGGGAAAAGCACGCGGTCAATAAATCCTTTGGTCATCGCCGGCATGAGATCCCACCAGATAGGGAAAATGAAGATCAGGTGATCGGCTTGCTGAATGCGCTCAACATAATTGAGTACGTGCGGATCAATTGGTTTGTGATTAACAAACGCTGCCAGATCGGCGCGCGACATCGCCGGATCAAAGCCGTCGTGATCAAGGTGTATCAGGTCGACTTCCTGACCTGATGCTCTCAGTCCTCGTAAAACGGCGTCGAGTATGGCATTGCAATAGCTTCGCTCGTAGGGATGATTGAATACGATGAGTGTTCTCATTTGTGTACTGATTATGACACAAAGTTGAGAAGCGTCGGGTGTCCACGCTGTTAACAATTGTTAAGAAAGCGTTACCGCCTGTTACGGATACGGCTCAGCGACACAGACGTAATGCCGAGATAGGATGCGATGTAATGCTGCGGTACGCGCTGTACGATGTGAGGGTGCCTTTCGACGAGCTCTTCGTAACGTTTTTTCGGACTGTTTTTCAGGAATGAGTAAAAAATCTGCTGGCTCTGAAACAGCCTCCTGAACATATGTTCTTCAAACATCTTCCTCAGCTCAGGGGTGTCGTCAATCACCTGCCGAAAGTCTTTTTGCGAAAGCGTGAGCAGCACACAGGGTTCAATCGTCTCGATACTATAAAGGCTGGGCTGCTTCGTTCGGAAGCTCTCAATAGAAGAAACAGCGTCGCCTTCAAAAAAGAACTGGGTAGTGATATCTCTTCCTTCGTTGTTAACCCAGGTTCGCAGGCATCCCTTTTCGATGAAGAACATGGTTTTGGAGATATGACCTTCCTGCAGCAGGATCGTCTTCGCCGGCACTTCCATACGCTTAAACAAATGACTGAAATATTTCCATTCGTTTTTCATCGGTTATAAAGTAACAAAAAAAGTTTGTAGCGGACCAGATGCGGAAATCATGGTTGATAAACAGGGCGCGGTTTTTGTTTCGTTCAAACAATGCACGTTGTACTGACTTTCTATCGGAACTTTCGTTTTGTGGCCTCCGCTATAACCCTTTTTGGTTGCTATTTGGTCGTTGCCAGTGAATCGTGGCTTTTCGTCATGCCGATGTTCTGGACCAAAATATTCACGAACGTCATCCTCGGGTTGCTTGTAAATTATTTCAGTGCCGACCAGTTCTGCTTTTACGCAAACCTCGGTTATAACAGGATACGACTCTTTGCACTCACGTTTATTCTTGATATGGTTATATGGGGTGTGCTGTCCTGGCTGACCATTAAAATCTTCTTATGAGCAGTGTCCTTGAGTTTGACAGTGTAGAACTGAGTTTTGGTGAGCGGCGAATCCTCTCGGGGATTTATATGCGCTGCCGGCAAGGTGAAGTCGTTGGTCTGCTGGGGCGAAACGGATGTGGCAAGTCATCATTGATGAGGGCTGTCTTTGGTGTATTGGAGCCCGGACATCAGTCCGTTCGCATTGACGGGGTTTCCCTGCAGGGTGATTACCTCGCTTCCAGACAGATCGCTTACCTGCCGCAGGGCAATCTTATTCCATCATACGTTGAACTGCACAAAGCCTTCAGCCTGTTCAAGGTCGATGTCGAATTGATCTATAGCGTTTTTCCTGAAGCCCGCGAATTCTCCAGGTATAAACCCGGCCAGCTTTCGGGAGGGTGGCAGCGCATGTTGGAAACGCTGCTGATCCTTCATTCGCCGGCGACGTTTTGTTTCCTCGATGAACCTTTCACAGGATTGATGCCGATTCATATTGAAACCATGAAGCAGCATATCGCCAATATTAAAACCAAGGGTATCATCATCTCCGATCACATGCATCGCCATGTCACCGAAGTGGCGAACAGAATTTACCTGCTGACAAATGGAAGGACAATTGAAATTCAGCGACGTGAGCAGTTGGTTCAGTACGGGTATCTGAATGATGTTTGAGATGATGCCGGTCTGCTCGGATGGATAGCTGGAATGCCGGATTTGGAGTTATTTATTTGGTGCACTCTTGTGGGACAGGGGTGGCTGGGGGACGATGACCGGTAACTGAGCGTGAGTGCCTTCGAACACGGCAGTGTGAGATTGAGAGTGAGAAGGAAACATACTTTCTACAGAGTGCTTCATTCGGAGTGCCGGTGGGGTGAAGCCTGGCACCCAATCAGAAACCAGAAATCAGAAATCATCCAGCGCTTCGACCGCTGCCGTTTTATCTTTTTCCAATTGCTTTTTCAGTTCTTCGAGGTCGTGGAAGCGGATGTCGCCGCGGAGGAGCTTGCAGAAGCGGATGGTAATCGTCTCGCCGTAGATGTCTTTGTTGAAATCGAAGATGTTCACTTCAATATTTCGCTTTGTGCCATTGATCGTAGGGCGGTTGCCAATGTACAGCATGCCATTGAATTCGGCGTGCTGATAGGTAATCCTCACGGCGTACACGCCATCGCAGGGTACCAGCTTGTAGCGCGTGTCGATTTCGATGTTGGCCGTTGGGAAACCGAGCATGCGGCCCAGCTTGTCACCGGGCACAACGCGACCGGTGAGACTATACGCCTTGCCGAGAAGGAGCGTGGCGGTATGGACATTTCCATCTTCCAGCGCCTTGCGGATTTGTGTCGAACTTACGGCAAGGTTGTCGACATCCTGACGCGGAATCTCTTCTACCTCAAAGCCATATTTTGGCGCGTTGGCTTTCAGTTGTTCAAAGCTGCCTTCGCGGTTTTTGCCGAAGTGATGGTCGTAGCCAATAACGAGCTTGCGCGTGCCAATGGTGTCGACGAGTATCGTTGATATGAATGCTTCTGAGGAGAGCTGACTGAATTCCTTGGTGAACGGAATGCGAATCAGGTGGTGAACGCCGTGTTCCTTCAGCAGTTCAGCTTTCTCTTCGAACGTATTGAGCAATTTCAGATTGTCTTCTTCGGGATGCAGCACCAGTCGGGGGTGAGGCCAAAACGTGATCACAACCGTTTCCCCGTTGTTGGCGGCAGCGATTTCTTTCAGACGGTTGAGAATTTTCTGATGTCCGAGGTGGACACCGTCAAATGTGCCGCTGGTAACCACCGCATAGTCCAGTTTGTTGAAGTCTTCCAGTCCGTGATAAATCTTCATACGTTCAGGTTGAGTGATCCGGCGCGGAAAGATACAATTACGGGATTACTTTTTCTATCGTCAGGGCGTCGTCGATGGAGAACGTACCGATGCGTGTTCGCCGCAGCGCAGCCAGGTATGCACCTACTCCCAGCGTTGTGCCCATATCGCGGGCGATACTTCGGATGTAGGTTCCCTTGGAGCAGACAATTCTGAAGTCGACTTCGGGAGGGCGTACGTCGGTAATTTCGAATTCGCGTACTTCGACGGTGCGTGGCTTGAGTTCAACCTCGTTGCCTTTTCGCGCAAAGGCATACGCGCGCTTTCCACCGACGCGTATTGCCGAGTGCATTGGCGGCAGCTGACTGATTTCGCCAACGAAGTTCCTTGAAGCCTCAACGATCATGTCATGCGTGATGGCACTGATATCCTGCGGCGCGGAGACTTCCGTTTCCAGGTCATGCGAAGGAGTCGTCTGACCGATGACCATTGTGCCTGTATATTCTTTCTCAAGCCCCATGAACTCATCGATGCGTTTGGTCATTTTTCCGACACAAACAATAAGCAGCCCTGTTGCCAGCGGATCCAATGTTCCGGCGTGGCCGATCTTCTTGATTTTGAGAACGTACCGGAGCTTGTTCACCACATCGAAGGAAGTCCAGCGATAGGGTTTGTCGATCAGCAGAATGCGGCCTTCATCCGGCGGGGTAGGAGTTTCCATTATACGATGGCCAGTTCAACGCCCAGGTAATACAGAATCAGAATGGTGGCACCCAGAACGATCCTGTAGTAGCCAAACCATTTGAAGCCATGGCGTGTGAGAAATGTTATAAATGATTTGATGGCAATGATGGCCACTACAAAAGCTACGACGTTGCCAACGATGAGCAGGGTAATCTCATTTGATCCAAAGGTGCCCCCGTCGCGGTAGAAGGTGAACATCTTGTACGTGGTCGCGGCGAACATAGTGGGGACAGCCAGAAAGAAAGAGAACTCCGCGGCTGCGCGTCGGGTGAGCCCTTGTGTTACACCGCCGATGATGGTCGCTGCCGAGCGCGAAACGCCTGGCACCAGCGCAAGGATCTGAAAGAAGCCGATCAGAAATGCCGACTTAAAGGATACTACCTGATCGTCGGTGATGTGTTCATTGCGTTTGAAAAAGTCGTCGAGAAAAAGGAAGACAATTCCTCCGCCGATAAGCGCCCACGCCACAACCTGAATGTTTTCGAGTAACTCGTCAACCACGTCGCCGAAGAGAAGTCCGGCAGCGGCAGCGGGTAGAAACGCCACGAGGAGTTTGAGATAGAAGATGATCACATCCTTCATTGGCTTTTCTTCCGGGAAGAAGCGCTGCCAGTAGAGTACAATGACGGAGAATATCGCCCCTAACTGAATGGCTACTGTGAACATCTTGGTGAAAGGCTCATCGGCGATGCCCATCAGCGATGAGCCGATGATCATATGCCCTGTAGACGATACGGGGAGAAATTCGGTGAGGCCTTCAATGATGGCCAGTATAATAGCTTCAAGAACAGACATGCCAGCAACTTATGGTTTCAAATTCCGGATCAGCTGCGGCCGTTGTCAGGCTTGTGGAGGATAGCATAGATTTCAATGATGAATCCGGCCATTACTACGATCGGGCCAAGCGTGAGGCCCAGGAACCCGAAACCATGAGGTTCACTGTCAAGCGACATCAGAATGAAACCAATGATTAAGGTTACAATACCGATGATCATCCATTGATAGTTCTTGCGGCCAAAAGGCAGGTTGTTTTCCATGATTGTGTGTTAATAAAGGTCGTCGAGCGACATTCTTAAATATTTTCGAATCGCAAGCCAGGTGCTCAGACATGAAACCAATATACCGGCACCGACGAGGATGCCCAGCATGATCAGCAGGTCGACCGGGTTGTGGAGTACAGCAATACCCGGAATGCGTTTTTGTGCATAGTTGGAAAGACTCCAGATAAAAAATGCCGCAAGTCCGGCTGACAGCAGTCCATAGCCAAACGCGCGCACCAGAAAAGGACTAAGGATAAAATGTTGTTTTGCACCTACAAGCTGCATGCTCCGGATCAGGAAGCGCTGTGAAAACAAGGCAAGCTTAAGGGTGTTGTTCACCAACATGAAGGTGGTGGCGATCAGCAACACGGCAATGATCAGCAAATAAATGGAGATACTCTTGATGTTCTGGTTGACGGAGTCGACAAGGTGCTGCTCGTATGTGGCTTCAAGAACTCCGGTCATACCTTCAAGTTCCTTTCTAATTGCCTTCAGACTTGTCGTGTCCTGCTTTTCGGGCTTTATCTTGACCACGAAAACGTCTTTGAAGGGGTTCTCACCCAGCACTTCCTTATAGTCACCGATCTTTGAAACGAGATCTTTTTCTGCTTCTTCGCGGCTGATGAAGGTAATCGCGTCTTCGGAAGCAGCGACGAATTCCTTCGCCCGGATCGTTTGTTCGAGCTGTGTGCGCTGCGTTTCGGTGAGGCTGCTCTTAAGGTAAACTTTTACGTTAAGGTTATCGCGGACCATAGCGCTGAATTCCCTGGAATAGATCATGAGATTGCCGAACAGCCCAAAAACGAACAGGGCGAGAGTTGTACTGATCACGACACCAACGGCGGGGTAGCCCCCCAATATCTTCTTCCGGGTATGTTGTTCCATGCTAAACGGCAAAGTTATGGAAACCCGTCAGATTTTCTAAAAACAGGGAGCTTAGTTGCTGAAAAAAGGGGTGTTTAGCGCGTTGTGGCGCGGTGGCGCTTGAGTTTGCTGAGCAGCTCTGCGTCTTGCACCGGAACCAGCGGCGTGATCTTTTCGGTGTCGGAGTCCAGCAGGTAATAGTTGTCGCGGTAGAAAAGAAATACTGTTCGTTTCTCAGCAGCGATGAATTCCAGGATTTCGTATACGTTCTTTTCGAACGATCCGTAAAGAATCAGCTTGTCGTCCTTCATCTGATAATGGAAGGAGTACTTCTTGTTGGTATTGTCAGTTTCGACGATGATTTCAGGTGTTTTCATGGACGCCTCACCAACTGACGGAACACTTGTTTCCGGGATAATCGGGTCAGTTGATTCATGTTCTGGCGTGGGGTCAAACGGATCGATTCGCGACGTATTCTGGTCGGATGTCTCGGGCTGGTATGTTTCTGAAACCGCACCCGATGTTGGTGCAGTTGCCGGTTTGGATTCTTCTGCGGGAGTCTCCGTCACTTGAGCTGCAGGCGTTTCCGGGAGTTCCTCGGCCGGAACATCTGCCTGCGCGGGAGATTCTTCCTGTGTAACCGGATTGTTTTGCGGCACAGGTGTTGTTTCTGAAGGCCAGAGATAAAACGCGACAAGCAGCGTACACAGGGCTATAACGGAAACGATCACAACGCGCGTCACATCAGAGGCACCGCCGGCAGAGGGGACAGGCACGCTGTTGAGCATGGCTTTGAGCTGTGCAGTACGTGCTTTTCGAAGACCGTCAGCAATTTGTTGCTGAAGGGAGTATTCAGCACGGAGATCCGGATCCTGCTCGAGCTTCTTTTCAATGTATGCTCTATCAGCCCCCGTAAGGCGGTTGCTGATGTAGTCATCCAATAATTCCAGATCTCTTTCCGAAGCCATAAAACCCTTAATCTAAAAAATCCTGCTCAGAATAATGCGCTTTTACCAGGTCGTCCAGTTTTTTCTTGCACTTATATTTTTTCGTTTTCGCAGTATCCGTGTTGGCAAAGCCAAGCTTTTCGGCAATATCCTGCATCGACATTTCTTCAAAGTAATAATACATTAAAACCTGTTTGCATGTATCACCCAGTTGTTCAATACACTGAAGAATGATGCGTTCGCGTTCGGGGCCATCGAGGTCTTCCGTAATCGCAGCGTCCTTCTCCTCATTCGACAGCCGTTTTTTCCGATCCAGTTCCTTACGCCAAAGGTTCTGGCATATGCTGTAGATATAGGTGCTGATTTTTGAAGTCAGTACCAAGTTTCCTGAAACGGCCTTCTGCCAGAATACGATCAGTGCTTCCTGATAAACATCACGGGCCTCTTCTTCAGTCCCGCTGTTAGTGATCACCATCTTGGTCATCATACGGTAATACTTCTTGTATATTACCTCCAACGCTTTTTCATCACCCTTGCAGATGCGTTCGAAAAGCTCTTTATCATTTGCGCCTGAACTCAACCTGTATACCATGATCGTAATACTTTGTAACCTGTTCCTGTGGATTTTTTTTCTCTTATGACTGTCAGCAGGATTATTCTTTCCTATTCAAGGCGTTTCCAGGTTTGGGTGCGATAGAATACACCCCAGTAACCCCGAACTTTCAGGTGTTTACCTTCAAGCCACATCTTGCACTTGTAAACTTTGCCGACTCCCGGATCGAGGATATCTCCACCACCGTAGTAGTCGCCTTGCTTCTTCATGTTGCGGATGATGTCCATGCCCACAACCTTTTTCTTATGACGCGGATCTTCTGGCGG
>JAEZGH010000202.1 GCA_023417065.1 Bacteroidota bacterium | reverse complement strand
ATAGGCCTGTTTACCGGTGTTGTGTCAGGTATTTATCCTTCCTTCTTTCTGGCGGCATTTGAACCTGCGATCGTGCTGAAGAACAAAGGAGTTCTCAATTCATCGTCGTCATGGATGCGCAAAGGGCTGGTAGTGATCCAGTTTGTTATCGCGATCACACTCATTGGAGCAAGCTTTGTGATCCATCAGCAACTCGCCTTCGTTCAAGATCAACACCTCGGCTTTGCTGTCGACCACAGAATTATGATACCGATGCGTACTCCCGAAGCGAAAAGAGAGTACACCTTGCTGAAGATGCAGTTTGAGCAAGTTACCGGAGTTAAGAAGGTGTCAGCATCAACGAGTCTGCCCTTCACGCCTCTGCTTCGCGACATCCGTCTTCACAAGGCTGACGGAAACATGGACAACGCAGAACATCACTTCATATGTAACATCGATGAGGACTACTTCCAGATGCTTGATATTCCCCTTGTGGCGGGAAGACATTTGAACAGAGATATCGATCGACAGACCGAGAACTTCAGCCGCATTATGGTCAACAGGATGAGCCTGCGAAAACTCGGCATAACCGAAGAAGATGCTTCCGGGCAAAAACTATATTGGACGGGCCGTCTGAGTGGTGCGCCAACAGAAACTACGCTGATCTTTGAAATTGTGGGAGTTGTTGACGACTTCCATCAGAACTCGTTGCATTCGGGCATAGACCCCATCCTGTTCCTCCTGCCCGAGTCAAGAGATAATTACGTTTTCATGGGAATATCCATTGAACCAGGGACGTTCAAACAGGTGACCTCAGGGTTTGAAACGATCTGGAAAACACACGTCCCTGCAACGCCGTTTGAAGCACAATTCCTGTCGGAAGAAGTTCAGCGAAAATACGAACATGACAGGCAGATATCCCTTGTAATCTCGCTGTTTACATCCATAGCCATCGCCATCAGCTGTTTAGGATTATACGGACTGTCGGTGTTCGTTACACAGCGAAGGATGAAAGAAATCGGCGTAAGAAAAGTACTTGGCGCATCGACGTTCAGTATTGTCAGAATGTTATCCGTGGAGTTCATACTTCTTGTTGCCGTTGCATTCTTTCTCGCAGCACCATTAGCTTACTATGCAATGGAAAGATGGCTGGAAAACTTCGCATACCGCATCGACCTTCAATGGAACATTTTTGTCGTTGCAGGTTTGATATCCTTCGCAATCGCCTGGCTTACAGTAAGCGTGGAAGCAATCCGCGCTGCATCAGCCAATCCTGTTAATTCATTACGAAATGACTGATATGATCAAAAACTATATTCTGGTTGCCCTAAGAAGTCTGCAGAAAAACGGGTTTTACTCATTCATCAACATCGCAGGTCTTAGCATTGGAATCGCCAGCAGCATCCTGATTCTGTTATGGGTTAATCACGAACTCTCATGGGATAATTTCCACGAAAAGCGGGATCGCATAAGCCGCGTTTACATAAGCGGTATGGGTGACAGCGAAATGTATACGCAAATGGCTGTCCCCTTGCCGTTGTGGGAAGAGTTCAAGCTGAACGAGTCGGGAATAAAACACGTAGCTCCGACAAATTGGGGCACTACCTATCTGCTGAGTTACGGTGATCAGCGTCTCTATAAACGCGGCTACTACGCGGGTGATGACTTTCTGAAGATATTTTCATTCGAGCTGGTGAAAGGGTCTGACAAGCAGCTCGCGGATCCCTCCACCATCGTACTGACTGAAAGTGCAGCGGCATCTCTGTTCGGCGATGAAGAGCCGATTGGCAAGGTTATCCGCGTTGATGACAAAAATGATATGACGGTTACGGGCATCGTGAAAGACCCGCCATCGAATTCTACTTTCATTTTTGATTGTCTCCTTCCCTTTACCACATATATGAACGTTGAGCCCTGGGTTAAAGATTGTCTCACTCGCTGGGGCAACAACTCGTTCAACATGTATGTGGAGTTTGACGATGGTGTAGATCCGCAGGAGGTGGAAGCCCGCATCAAAGACGTGATCAGTAAGAACGCCCCGGATGAAGACGTCGTGGTAACGTTTCTTCCAATGGAGCGCTGGCGACTTTACAGCGAATTTAAGAACGGCAAGAGCACTACGGGGTTGATCGTGTATGTCAGGATCTTTGCCACCATTGCCGTGTTCATTCTCATCATCGCCTGTATAAATTTCACCAATCTTGCAACCGCACGATCGGAAAAGCGCGCACGCGAGGTGGGCATCCGGAAAAGTATCGGCTCGCGACGAAAAGAACTCATCGCGCAGTTCATGGGCGAGACATTCCTCACAGCATTTGCATCGTTCATTATTGCTATTGGTCTTGTGGAAGTGAGTCTTCCGTTTTACAATAATCTGGTTGGGAAGGAACTCTCCATCAACTATAACAGCCCGGCCTGGTATGCTGCGGCTTTCGGTGTTGTGCTGGTAACAGGACTTCTGGCAGGGAGTTATCCGGCGCTGTATCTGTCGTCCTTTCAGCCTGCTGCTGTCCTAAAAGGCAGGTTACAGTCCGGAAGACGCGGGGCGATGCCAAGGAAAGTGCTTGTCACGCTGCAGTTCTTTTTTTCAATATTCCTGATCATCGCCACGACGGTGATCTACTTCCAGCTCAATCACTTGAAAAATCGGCCGACAGGCTTCGATTCCCATAATCTGATAACAGTATCCGCTACGGGAGAAATCAGAAAGAACTATGAAGCGATAAAAAACGAATTACTCAGCCGGAATCTTGCAGCAAGTGTCACGGCTTCATCCAGTCCGATTACGGCTATCTATCAGTTTTTTGGAAGTGTGGAATGGCCGGGTAAGCGTGAAAATCAGCGCCGGGGGATTGCTGCCATCAATGTGAATTACGACTACACAAAGACAATGGGAATACGCGTCCTGAAGGGCCGCGACTTCTCACCGGAGTTTAACGACTCTACATCAATACTACTTAATGAAGCCGCTGTTGCATATATGGGGTTCGAGGACCCCGTCGGCCAGGAAATCCGAATCAGCGATGAGAAATACACCGTGGTGGGCGTGCTTGAAGACGTAGTGATGTTGTCACCTGCAGGTGAAATTGATCCCGCCATGTTCCTGTTTGACCCAAACTGGATCAACAACGTGTCGATACGGTTATCAAGCACTGCTGGTCCCGGCGCAATACTACCAGAGGTTGAAGAAATCTTTACGAAGTATAATCCCAATTATCCCTTTACCTATCGTTTCACGGATCAGGAGTTCGCCATGAAGTTCAGGAATATCGAGCGCATCGGTGATCTTGCGAATGTCTTTTCCGTGCTCGCTATCCTCATCTCGTGCCTCGGCCTCTTTGGGCTGGCGGCTTTCACTGCGGAGCAGCGAACAAAAGAGATCGGTATAAGGAAAGTGCTTGGCGCGACTATAGCCAACGTAGTGATGCTGATCAGCCGCGACTTTACGATCCTTGTCATCGCTGCCTTCATCCTTGCAGCGCCGTTTGGCACCTGGATCATGAACGGCTGGCTAAGTGGATATGAATACCGGATCGACCTTAAGTGGTGGTTTGTCTTTGTTGCCGGCGGCGCCACCTTCCTGTTGTCTTTGCTTGTCGTAAGTTTCCAGGCGCTGAAGGCAGCGGTCGCAAATCCGGCCAACTCGCTGCGCAACGAATGATCCGGAACAGCTATGCATGTCCGGGCGGTGCAGTTGATTCGCGGTTTCCCGCGGTCCAACGGTCCGCCTACATCGCGTTTTTCAGAAAACGTAACCCGCGCGATTGTTTTTACGTCATGCCAGTATTAAAACCGGATTGAACTGACGTATTCGGTTCCCCATGATCAGAAACTACCTAACCGTTGCGTTGCGCTTTATGGCCCGCCAGAAGGGCTTCTCCTTCATTAATATTGCCGGGTTAACCCTCGGCATAGCTTCCGCGCTGCTGATCATTCTATTCGTCGACGACGAGCTAAACTTTGACCGCTTTCACGAAGACGCCGGAAATATCTATCGCGTAACCCGGGAGGGAAAGATTCAGGGTAAGAGAATTCACAGTGCCTACACCGGCTACCCGCTGGCGTCGGCACTTACAGAACATTCCCGCGACGTTGAGTCTTGCGTGCGGATTGTCAGCTGGCCCACCTTTCCCATGAGGTACGAAGACCGGGCCTTCACCGAACCCAACCTCCTTCTAGTCGACTCCAACTTCTTTGATTTTTTCAGCTTTACCCTGATCGAAGGAGATCCCCGTGAAGTGCTCAAGGGAGAAGGTAAACTCGTTATTACCGAATCAGCGGCGCGCAGGTATTTTGATTACAAGGGCGTCGGCGACCTCACTCCGATAGGGAAAAAGATGACTCTGGCGCAAGGTTATTATGCCACGATCACCGGCATTGCCAAAGATCCGCCCCTGCAATCACATTTCCATTTTACAGTTCTCTTATCACTCGACTCCTGGGATGAGGCCATTCAAGACGGCTGGACCTCCGGCCGGGTAATCACGTACGTGAAGCTAAAGCCAAATGCAACCGTAGCCCAGCTGACGGATAAACTGGAATGGTGCAATACACAGTTTGTCGGATCTGAATTGATTGCACAGCGCAATATCGACTTCAATCAGTTTCGCACTCAGGGTAACGACCTGTCATTCGGAGTTCAGCCACTTACGGCAATTCACCTAACCTCGGATCTCACCGACGAAATCGAGCCAAACGGAAGTATGAACTATATCTACCTGTTCATTTCCATTGCGGTCTTTGTCACCTTCCTTGCATGCATCAACTTCATGAATCTGTCAACGGCGCGATCGTCAAGCCGGGCTAAGGAGATTGGTGTCCGCAAAGCAGTGGGCGCCCCTGCAGGTAAACTAATCGGGCAGTTTCTCATTGAATCATTCGCCTACATTGTCATTGCTGTTCTCCTTGCTCTCTTCATCGTCATGGTGGTCGCTGGTCCGTTCAACTACTTCACCGGAAAGGAACTTGACCTTACTGCATTTCTATCCACGCGCTTTCTAGTCGGACTCTTAGTGTTCGTGGTAGTCGTGGGTCTGCTATCGGGAAGTTATCCCGCGTTTTACCTGACCCGCTTTTCCCCTACCGATGTCCTGAAAGGAAAGACCCGGATGAAGACACGCAGATTTAGTCTCCGCAATGTACTGGTGGTCTTTCAGTTCTTCATTTCATCCTGCCTGATAATTGCAACCTTTGTCGTGTACCTGCAATTGCATTACATGCAGGACATCCAGCTTGGATTCGAGAAACAGCAGCTGATCAACTTGATTCACACGGCTAACCTCAGGGGCAACGGCGAAGCATTTAAGCAAAGCTTGCTGTCCGATGAGTCGATCGTCGCGGCAAGCTATTGCAACAGGCTCCCGCCCAATGTAAACTGGCAATACCACTTCAGGCCCGAGAAGACACAGAAGGACTTCCTGTTCAACGTGTACGAGGTAGATCACGATCACCTGGAAACAATGAAGTACTCTATGGCGCGGGGCAGATTCTTCTCGCGGGATTATCCCAGCGACACGGCTGCGGTCATCTTAAATGAAACCGCAGCTTCATTGCTCGGTATTACTCATGTCGATGGTCAACGGCTGTATTCAGAATATGGAGAGCATCAAACGCCATTGCGTCAGGTTATTGGCATCATCAAAGACTTCAACTTCCAGTCGGTAAGGGACTCAATTCAACCAGTGGCTATCGTCCTTGGCAAAGAGCCGAATTGGGAGATGGCTATCCGCGTAAAGAGCGGCCAGGAACGACGAGCTTTAAACCATCTGCAGTCACTATGGAAGAAGTATGCCCCGGATGCACCTTTCGACTACAGTTACCTTCACAGTAACTTTGAAGAAAAGCACCATACGGAAAAACGGGTAGCAGTGCTCTTTCTGCTGCTCACGGGTCTGGCCATTCTGATTGCATGTCTTGGATTATTTGGACTTGCAACTTTTACTACAGAACAACGTACCAAAGAAATCGGCATCCGGAAAGTCCTGGGAGCCAGCGTTGAGAAGATTCTGTTTCTTCTGAATAAAGACTTTCTGAAACTCGTTGGTGCTGGCAATCTGATCGCATGGCCCGCGGCTGCATGGTTAATGACCCTTTGGCTGAATCAGTTTGCCTATCACATCGTCATCCCCTGGTGGATATTTCCAGCCACGGGAGTGTTAACGTGCCTGATCGCATTTGTCTCAGTGAGCTCTCGCGCGTTCTCCGCTGCCAAAGGCGACCCGGTGAATTCCCTGCGGGATGAATAATTTTCAGGAGGCATAGGGGTATTGTTCCCCGCGGATGTCATAGACCAAAAAAATACCATGATAAAAAACGTAGTAGCCTTCATTGCCGGCATCCTGATAAGTGCAAATGCCTTGTCACAGGAAGCCGCCGAAATCCGCCGGGACCTGCCTTCGTTCTCGAGGATCACCGCATCGCCTTACATAAACCTGGTCCTTCGCGAGGGGCCTGACGAAGCTATCAGAATCGTCTATGAGGATGTTGACCGGGAGAATATCAACATCGACGTCAAGGGAAAAACACTCAGAATCTTCCTGAAGGATTCGCGAATTAGCGACAAGACGGTGCGGGTGAGCCGAAATGAGAAACGCGAATATTATGAAGGCGCGAAGGTTACTGCATACGTGACGTATCGAAAGCTGGATCGTCTTGAAATTCGCGGGCACCAGCAACTGATCTGCGAATCCCCTATCTCATCAGAGAAATTCAAACTCAAGGCTTATGGCCGGAACGAGATAAATCTGGTTTCACTGAAAACAGAATACCTTAAAACCCGGCTTTATGGAGAGAATACGCTAAGAGTTTCCGGTGGCAGGGCCGAATATCAGAAATACAAGCTCTACGGTGAAAATGATATCAACACAGAAGACCTGAACAGCTATCATACGCAAGCCACCATATTTGGAGAAAGTAAACTTCGGCTTAATACGCAGGACGAACTCGTTATTCACGCATTTGGCGAGTCGCGTGTTTCACTCATTGGAAATGCCATTGTAAATAAGGGCCTGGTGATTGGTCGTACGGATATCCGTCGCGTTGACCAGGAAGAACTCTAATACCGCTTTCCAGGAATGTCGTTTCGGAAGAACTCCATCCCCTTTCGATCCTGGAGCGTTACAAAGACAAGAGTTCCGTCAGGGCCACCAAACACTAGGTTACTGCAGTTTTTTCCCGTTAGAGAGATTTCACGGATTTGTCTGCCTTCCGGAGATAGAACAAGGACAGTTCCTTTGCCATAGCGGGTAACGTACAGGTTACCCGCTTTGTCGCATTTCATTCCATCGAATCCGAAGTCCGGGACCTCAGCGAAAAGTCTTTTATTGGAAAGATTCCCCTTTCGATCAACGTCAAATGCCCATATCTTCTTTTGAACGCTTTCATTTACGTAAAGTGTTTTTTCATCCGGACTTAATTCTATTCCGTTGGTAGTACCCATGTCGGATTGAAGCAGAGTGACCTTGCCATCAGGATACATCCGCCAGATTTGTCCGGTACCGTTTTTCCAGTCAGGGTCGGATGCAAAGAGCTGGTTTCGCCGATTGATGCAAAGATCATTCGGCTGATTGAACTTCTGATTATGTGCGAAAACGCTGACAGTCCGTGTGGTCATATCGACCTTTAAGACGTTGTGGCCCATGAAATCCGCCAGAAACATGTTGCCTTTAGAGTCAAACTGTATGCTGTTGGCAATACTACGTTCGGGAAGTGAAAGGAAAAGGGAAACCGTTCCATCAGGTTTCACTATGCCAATGGTGCCATCTTTTTGGTAATTCACGACGTAGAGGTTGCCGTGTTTATCGAAGGCGGGGCCTTCGATGTTGTTGGAGAAGAGGTTTTCGCCGGTGAAATCCTGCGACTGGAAGAGTGGCTGGATGTCCTGAGCAGAGACACGCAACACACATAGGAGGAGACAAACAATGATTCGCATCGAAATCGTTTTCATGTGAATCTCGGAAAGTCTTGCCTTTATTCAAAGGGCATAAAAAAAGAAAAGCCCTGTGTCCGTCCGACGCAGGGCAGTCCAAACCTTTAATTGTATTCTATTAAAAACGGCTCACTTTTTTGTTACCAGCCTGGTCGATAATCTCGACGCTGGATACTTTTTTGTTTTTCACGTTGTACACTTGTGCGAACTCGTCTGCGATCAGGCGGGTTTCAGTATGCACCAGGCGATCGAACTCATCATAAATGTTGATGGTGAATTTTTCACCTGAAGCATTTGCTACAGATACAAGATATTTTTCTTCGCCAGCGATTTTAGATACGTGTACTGCCTTTTTGGAAGCAGGTGCCGCAGGGCGATATACGATTTTTTCTGAGCGCTTGTTTACGCCATCGGAAATCTCAACAGTATACTCACCAGGAAGCAATCCAGAGAATCTCAGGGGGCGGATGAAACCGTCTCCTGAAACAACTTCGGTGTAGATCAGGTTAGAAGATGAATTATAGATGTTCATTCTGATCTTGCTTACCGCGCGTTCATTCTTGTAAATAACTTTGAACAGATCAGGTCCTTTTGCTACTACCGCCAGACCGGCGTTAACGGGGTTCTCTTCAGCTACAGCACTTATGTGGACACTCACCAGTAAAAGTGCTACAATGAGTAATACATTCCTTTTCATTGTGATTATTGTTTTTTCGTTTTTGATTACACTGCTAATTTACGAAGGCAGGTAGGCTTGGGACCGAAAGTTGTAAGGAAACCTGTATTAATTCTTGAAACAACGTTTGCGCTTTTGCTATTGCAGATTATTGAATATCCAACGGATTCGAAGCGGCAAAAACTGACTATTGTCGTTCAATAGTCAGGCAATCGGTTGCAGGAAGCGTTTGCAAACCACCGAAGTAGCCTGAAAACTGCTTCCTGCAGGTTTATTGGCTGAAATTACAGCGTGTAATTTTTTTCAAGCCCATTCGAATCGGACACTTTAATTACGGCTCCGTCTATCTCTTCCAGGTTCAAGATCGCCGAATAGTCACGCTTCGCGCTGATAACGTCCGAATACACAAGTGTTCCATCTTTATCAAAGATGCGCACACGAACCTTGGTATTCGGTTTTTTGCCTACCATTAGCAACACCTTATTGGCTTCATTGCATCGTGCAATGTGAAAGGTGCGTTCAATTTCTGCAGGAGCAGCTTTCTTCTTTTTGTTTTCCGGGGTAACTGCATGCATTTCAGTTCCCTCTTCTATAACGCGATCACTAGTGATTCCTGTGGCCATCACCGTTCCGACAGAGAAAAAGCAAGCCAGGCCGAACAAAAGATTTTTTTTCATAAGCATTTCGTTTTTGTTTGACTTAGAGACGCCGGAGACGGAGCAAAAGTTGCCTGAAATGTGTGAAAAAATGTTAAACAATCGGTTGAAATTTGTTAACGATGATTTCTGAATTTTTTATGTTAAAAAACATAACCCTATCACGGGATCGCCGTAAATAAGAAATTTCCCTAAGCAGAAATCAGTTGTGTAGAGGCACTAAATGCACGTTAGTTGAGATGGAAAGTATCTTTACTTACCTCCTCCTGTTTAAGGAGATGCAGCAAAAAGCGGGTGCGGTTTATGAGGAAGGAGTTCTTCTGGTGAGTTGAGCTAAAAAGAAATTGATATCGTTCACCAAGTTCAAGAGCAAGTTCATTTGCAACCTGATAAATCGAAACTCGTCCCGCAGAATGGGTGATATTTCTCGCGGATAAGTATTGTTGAAAGATGGAGTACAACGGTTGGTCAGGCTGTACACTGATATCGGTATTCCAGAAAGAGACATCACCGGCGGGATACATCTTATGCTGAAAGGTCTTTTGTAGTTTGTCTAATGTGAAGTTGTCGAGGCATTTCACGATGATATCAGATTCACCTGTTGGATATCTTTTTAAAACACTCTCCAGTCGCATGAGTGATCCGACTTTTCGTGAATTGACTTCGTGTGAAAAATAAACGCCAAAGGCCATATCCGATGCTTCGAGGTCTTGTAACAACTGGCGATATCTGGGTTCGAAGATGTGCAGCGGAACCAACTCACCGGGTATGGGTAAGATCGCCAGCGGGAACATAGGAATACGTACAGTTTTCTCCATGGCGTTACAACAATTGAAGTGAACGTTTTGTTAGTATTCTACGAGGTAATTCGGCATAAGTCCAAACTGTTTCGTCAGTACTTCTTTTCCTGGCAGGAAGCTCAGGTTGAGGAGAAACGAAAACCCAACGAGGTTAGCATTGAAGTTTTTGACGAGTTGTCCGGCGGCAGCAGCTGTCCCACCCGTAGCGAGTACATCGTCGTGGATAAGAACGTTCCATCCGGGCTCGATGGCGTCTTCGTGCATCTCAATCTTCGCGCTTCCGTACTCAAGCGAATACTCAATAGACCGGGTCTTGTAAGGCAGCTTACCTGCTTTCCTGACGGGAATGAAACGACAACCCAGTTCGTGCGCCAGTACAGATCCGAAGATAAAACCACGGGCTTCGACGGCAGCGATAGCATCTATGCGCGTACCTTGCAGACGCGATGCCATTTCAGCAGTGATACTGCGAAATAGCTCAGGATCACTCATCAGTGGAGTGATATCTTTAAACAGCACGCCCGGCTTTGGGTAGTCCTGAACGTCGCGTATTGATCGCCTGATCTGCTCTTCCAGCATCATAGTTTTTACACTTTATTTACGCGACCGTGAAATTCCGTCGGCGTAATAGGTACTAATACGGTATAAACATAATGAAACGAAATGCTTCAGCTGCTCAATTTTGAAAAAAAATACGGAGCGAAACGCATCGTCGGAGTGGATCGGCTGGTATTAGAGCAAGGGGTGAGCTGGATCCGCGGGGCCAACGGGGCCGGCAAGTCGACGTTGTTCAAGGCGCTGGCCGGACTCATACCCTGTACAGGGACCATCTCGCTGGATAACAACATTACGCTGCACAAACATCCAGTCGCATACAGGAGGAGCGTGAATTTCTCTGAGGCCGAGCCGCTCTACCCTTCGTTTCTCACCGGCAGGGATATCTTCACGTTCGCGGCTCACGCGAAGTCGGCAAGTACCACGCAACAATCGGAGATTATCGAACGGTTTGGTATTGGCTCGTTCCTGAAGCAGGCTTGCGGTACCTACTCAAGCGGGATGACAAAAAGGCTTTCCCTTGCAATAGCATGTCTCGGGACGCCGCGCGTGATCATTCTGGATGAACCATTGATTACACTCGACGTGGCGATCAGGGACACCCTGACAGAACTGATAAGATTTATGATTCCGCGCTACGAGACAGTGTTTCTGATTTCGTCGCACGAGGATCTTACAGACTCATCCATACCAATAGCCAGATCGTTGACAATCGCCAACCAGACCATCGTGTCGGCATGAAGGTGGCCGGCACCATACTCATGAGAGTATTCGCGGCGGAATTCTACCGCCGGAACATCTTCCTCTTCCTGACGCTCATCGCATTCGTCGGCGGGTTTATGCGCGATGTTGACCACATATTCCTCGCTACCTATTTCACAAGCTCGCCTTCCTTCCTCTCAATTCCGATTATCATCTGGTCAATCTATATCACTTACTTTCTGCAGTTCAATATCCGGCACATTGGAATTCCGGAGAACACTTTTCTTTCTGACTTTCAGCTGCTGCCGGTGGGGGGGCAGTGGTTTATTACCTTTCAAACTACATTTGCTCAACTGTCTCCATGCATCGCGTACGGATTTTTCCTCGCTACCATCGGCCTGCGAAATCAGCGATATGATTCTGTTATCATCATAACTCTTGCACTGGTTCTGCAGCTTGTTGTCGCCACGTATATTTTCAAACAAAAACTTTCCAGGCCAGATTTCGAGCACAGATCCGGAATTATTACTCAGTGGATTTGGAACAATTTTGTTCATCCCTTTACGCTGATCTGCATCGAGTCGTCGATACGCCGAAAACCACTTCAGGCTATTGCTTTCAAGGTAGCTGGAATGGCCTTGATTCATATCACTCTCTACCTTTACCAGACTGACGAATATGATATGCGCCTTGGCGCACTCGGCGTAGTGTTTGCCTTCGCGCTAAACGTAGCGTTCGTCGTGTCCCTTCATGAATTTATCACGCGACACTTCCCGATGTTCCGTCAAATGCCTTTTTCAGGTTTGCAGCGATGGGCACACATTGTTTTCATCCTTGCGGCTTTCACACTGCCCGAACTGGTTATATTACTTCGCAACACTCCGGATCCATTCAGCTTAACTGAAGCCCTACTGCTCTACTGTTTTGGGTTGTTCAGCAATATGTTAATGCTGTCATTCTTATTTACTCGAAGAACTACGCCCGAGGAGCTTATGCCCGGGCTTTACGTCTTTATAATATTTTCTTTTTTTGTGGTACTGGCCCGAATACCTATTCCTGTGTTGACATTGCTGTACGCAGCAACATCGCTTGTGATTTTAAGGCGTTTTTACTACTGGTACGAACCTCCTGAACTCAATTAATGACCTTGCCGCGCAGGATAACCTTGTCAATCAGTGAAGATCCGAACGCGTAAGGCAGATATGCCAGGGAAGGGATCGGTTTGGTTATCACAACGCTGGCAACTTTACCTTTGGAAATACTGCCGTACTCATCTTGGAGACCCAGGGCGCAAGCAGCATTTATGGTAGCCGCGTTGAATGCTTCTTCGGGAGTGATTTTCATGCGGATACACGCAAGCGACATCATCAGCATCATGTTGCCCGAGGGTGCACTTCCCGGGTTATAATCGCTGGCAATCACCAGCGGTATCCCTGCATCGATAAGCTTTCGTCCCGGAGGCATAGGAAGATTTAAGAAGAAGGCAGCTCCAGGAAGCGCAGTTGCTATTACGCCGGAACCTTTGAGTGCATCGATTTCCTCATCGCCGATACTCTCAAGATGATCTACACTGATGGCGCCGACTTTTACGCCCACCTGCACGCCGCCTGACCGGCTCAGCTGATTTGCGTGAATGCGTGGCTTCATTCCGAATTTCTTTCCGGCATTCAAGATCTCTTCGGTTTCGTCCGGTGAAAAAAATCCCTGCTCACAGAACACGTCAATGTAATCCGCGAGATGTTCGGCGGCCACAGCGGGGATCATCTCTTCCACAACTTCACGGATATAGGCAATTTTGGCTTTACCTGATGGCACTGCATGCGCCCCCAGAAATGTCGTTTTTACGGCCAGTAAGGAATGGGATTTAAGCCGCCGTGCAACGCGCAGCATCTTTAGCTCCGCTTCGGTGGTCAGACCATAACCGCTCTTAATTTCAACGGCTCCGGTACCTGTTCCTGCAATTTCGTTCAACCGGCTCAGCGCAGATTCAAACAGTTCGTCCTCCGAGGCCATGGCAAGCTTTCGGGCAGAGTTGAGTATACCTCCGCCACTGGCGGCGATGTCGGCATATGACGCCCCACGAATCTTCATGACAAATTCGTCTTCGCGACTTGCAGGAAATATCAGGTGGGTGTGCGAATCGACGAGTGCAGGAAAAACGAATGCACCGGAAGCATCAATCACGTGTTCGGCGTTTGAGTCCGACAGATCAGCCATCGAACCATAGTCGGCAATACGGCCATCATGAAGGCGAAGAAACGCGTTAGTGATAACCGGAACGTGCTGCATATCCACCCCGGAAAGCGGCTCAACAGGTTCCTCGCGAATCTGGGTTAGCGCCTTGATATTTTTGATCAGAATGTCGTCCACGCTGCTAATTACGCAGGAAACGAGGACTAAGCCAATGAAGGAATGGGGTTATTTCCCGAAGGACTCAACCTTGTAGTCGAGATTGGTTCCGAATACGGGGAAGCTGATTTTTGCCATAATGTAGAACGTGCTTCCCTGAATACTTGGGCGATAGCCTGCCTCCGCACCGTAAGACCATCCCAGCTGGCGGTTGAATCGTCCATCGATACCAACGCGGAATCCGAATGACTTCGTTTTGATCGGACTTACTGAATAGGTTGCAGTCTGACCCATAATCGGATTGCCTAATTCATCCTTCCGGGTATAGACAACGTCATCCACTTTTATGGAAGGGGCATAAAGCAAATCAAAGTAGGCAGTCAGGATAAGGTCGTCGACGCCCTCTTCGAATTTGTCGAAGTTTACTGCGACGTTGCGAATCCATGTCATCGATCCCCCAAGGTATACGCCTTTGGTAGCGATGTTGGTAAATACGTGTATATCCTTCAGGTCACCTTCGCTGTTGAATTCTTTTTCAGGCAGCACATCTTCAGGATTAGCAATATTGACGAGGTCTGTGTTGGTCAAATTCTGACTTTCGAGAATGCGGTCAAGATCTGTAGCACTATCCCAGATAATTCCACCAAGTCTGGCCCCGTAAATCTTCCTTACCTTACAAGGTACTTCTGCGTTGAGTGGAACCCGTGCGGCCCATTTGTTGCCCTTGTAGCTGTTCTTGTACAGGAACATTTTTGTTTTGCTGCTTTCTTCGAAGTCTTTAATGTGCCAGGTGCCGCCGATTTCGAAATAATTGAAGACCTCAGCCCGGTTATCAACGCTGGTCTGTTGTTCATTCAAGGCCTGAGTACGCGCGAGATCGAAAAATCTGGCGCTGTAAGTTTTGCGGAATTGTGCGCGAAAATCAGCCTTATCCTTGTGATAATAGGCTACATCCATACCAAACCCTGCATTGACATTTGTGACAAACAGTTCGCCATACAGGGGAGTAATGCCGACAAACAGCTTATGGATCGAATATGGCTCGTCATACATCTCCTCATAGGTAACGGGCGTTTTATCTTTCCTGTCCCCTTGCGCAAAAAGCCCAGCCGATGAGGCCAGTAACGCAGAAATCAAGATCCAAAAGCGATATTTCATGCTTTAAAAAGTTAGGGATACTGTAGTAAAAGTAATATTTCCCCCGTGAAAAGCTGTCGCGAGCACCGGGTGTGCCCCACAGATGTAATACTTAGGTGAAGAATGCATTAGTTTCAGCTTCCGCCGAGCTTCTTTTTCAGGATTTCAAGCTCCCTGAGCCGGGCTTCAACATCAGCTTCTTTCTTCTTCCTTTCCGTGATATCTTCAAACATGCCGAGCACAGCAACCACTTCACCGTCGTGGTTTATTACAGGCACTTTGCTGGTCAATACCCACGACTCTACGCCATCACTATTTACATTTCGTTCCTCAATGTCAATGCGAGCTTCTCTTGACACCATGACGGCAGTATCGTCGGCCCGGTAGAGTTCAGCGTGCTCCTTCCACGGCATATCAAAATCTGTCTTCCCGATCATCTCACGCGGCGACTTCATCCCTGCTACGCTTGCAAATTTGCGATTACAGCCCTGAATCCGGAGATCAAGCCCCTTCCAGAAGACGGCCCGTGGCAGGTTATCAATGATAGTCTGAAGTGTTTCCTGGGCATCGCTGAGTTCCTTAATCATGGTATTGATACGCACCGTATTAATAGTCACCGTAATGATGTCTGCACACGACTGAAGAAATTCCAGATGATCGTCGTTAAACTCCATCTGACGGTACTGATTTTCTATTGCCACGTAGCCAGCGAGTTTGCCGTCCGAGAAATACGGAACCGCAGCCATAGACTGGATGCCAAGTGGACCAAAGTACTCTGCCACCAGCCCCTGCGTTATCTTATCAGCCGATACATCTGAGGCGCGGATTATCTTCTCTGCCTTGAGCTCTGCAATAAGCAGAGGATAGCTTCCAATCTGGATCTCCACGTCCGACTCATAGGTACCCTTGTCAAGCAGGTATGTCTTTTCAGAAACAAGGGTTTCGGTTCCGGAGTTGTATCGCCAGATCGTCGTTCGCGAACACTGCAGTTGCCGGCCCATTGCCCCGGTGATGGTTTCAAGTGAATTATTCCACTCTCCTCTCAGCACTTCAGGAGCCTTGGAAAGCGTTAGTACAATCTGTCGGTTTTGGTTATTGAATTCGTTGCGCTTCTTTTCACCTTCAAGCATTTCCTGAATATGCTTTTCCTTGCGCCGCATCTCCTCCTGAGTAGCCTCCAGTTCTTCCATGTTCTGACGCATCTCTTCTTCCTGTGCGCGCATCTCTTCAGCTTGCTGCTGTGTTTTTTCAAGGAGTATACGCGTGCTTTCATTTATGCGCACGCTTGAAATCGTGGAGGCTATGCTTTCTGCAAGCTTTTCCACCAGTTCGATTTCAAATTCTTCGAATTCATTAAAGGTAGCGAGCTCCAGAACTCCAAAGATGCTGTCGTTGACGCGCAGTGGTACAATGAGCAGCGCATTCGGGTTGGAACCACCGAGTCCTGATGTTATCGAAACGTACTCCTGAGGAACTTCGAGGAGGTAAATTCTCTCCCCTTCGAGGAAGCACTGACCGACGAGTCCCTCTCCGATTGTCACGCGTTTAGTGAGGTACTTTTTCCGCTCGAAAGCGTAACACGCCACCAGCTCGAGATATTTATCGCTCTCCTGGTCTTCATTCAACAGGAACAATCCGCCCTGATTACTCTTTGTATACTTTACTACGAACTTCAGGATGTTGTCATAAAGTTCAGTAGTGCTAGCAGTGTTGGCGCGTAGAATCTCGCCTATTTGCGCAAGACCTGATGTCGACCAGTTTCTGCGGCGATCATTCTCCGCATTCTCACGAAGTTTGTCGCGCATTGTCAGGAGTGTACTCGAAAGAGAATTATCATCCTTGAGCTGTAACTCTATCGAAAAGTCTCCTGCAGAAATTGATTCAATAAATGCTGACACAGACTTTGCTGACTCTGCCTGCTCCTGCATTCTCGTGGAATTCTGATCGACAACTTTTTCGTTGCGATCCTGCAGGCGGAACATTACAAACGCCAGAAGCAGGGAAGCTGATCCGAGCGAAAAAATCGAAACCCATGAGTAGACTTTCAGCGTATCGCGATCAGACGCAATGTCGTCGTTTACCTTATCCAGCAGGCGATCTACCGAAGCCTGAGCCTGGTCGAAAAGTAAACCGATTTTCTTATCTTCCAGGTTGAATGCTACTGCCACCGCGTCAGCATCGGCAGAAACGGTTCTAACCTTACTTCGTGTTTGTGAAGACCCTAACACCTTGTCGATCTGAACCAGTGATTCCTTGATCAGCACGCGCAGTTCTTCATCACTACGCTCAAACTTTCCAAGTTCATTCGGTTTGCCATCGTAGGCGTCTTTCAGAAGAGAAACGGCACCGTTAATTGACGGCAGTACATCCTTTTCAAAGCTGACATTATTGTCGCCGGCGATAATTTCCTCCATCCCGAGCTGCGCTTTGATCACACGGTTCTTGACTGTTTCTGCAAGCTTTAGATACGGAAGGCCTTCTTCGTATAAGAGAATTGTTTTACGCTCAACATATCCCACCAGGACGGTGAGGACAAGCCCTGTTATCAGGAACAATGCAGCGTATTGAATAGCCCGTTTTTTCATGAAAGTAAGGTCAGTATATAAGGTCTCGGCGGAAAAGTTAGGTATATTAGCCTACCCGGGAATTCCAAATCCGCGGTAAACCATACACCTCTGATTTCTGGTTCGAACTTGAGGTTCAGGAAATCGTGGTTTCCGGGCTCAGAAGGGGGCTATTGGGCCGTCGCGCTACTTGGAACAAGAGACTCCGGAGGACAGGGGGGTGTGAACAAACCGGCACAAACAGGCATCGGTAACCAGCAACTGAAATCAAGCTTCCCGCGATCTGGTATTCTGTGGTAATTACACCACCGCCTTTATGGCCTGGTAGTTTGCTTCGAGGATTTCCTCGACGATGTCGGGGGTGATTGCTGCCGAGATGAACATTGCCTCGAACTGCGAAGGAGCAAGATAGATTCCCTGGGCGAGCATGGCACGGAAATACCTGGCGAATCGATCTGTATCGGCGGTTTTTGCCGTTTCGAAATCAATTACCTGCTGACCAGTGAAAAACAGCGTGAACATCGAGCCTACGTGGTTTACCGATACTTTCACTCCGGCGTCGGTCCATTGCTTAAGCATGCCGTTTGCAAGCATTGCTGTGGTTGAATCCAGCGTCTGGTAAACCTCAGGTTGTTGTTTCAACGCCTTGAGCATCGCCAGTCCTGCGGCCATCGCAAGAGGGTTACCGGATAGTGTTCCGGCCTGATAAACCGGACCTGCTGGTGAAACGACGTCCATGATTTCTTTGCGACCACCATATGCTCCTACGGGCAGTCCTCCGCCGATGATCTTCCCAAGCGTTGTCAGGTCGGGCTGAATTCCGAAGCGTTCCTGTGCACCTCCCATAGCGAGCCTGAAACCGGTCATCACTTCATCGAATATCAATACGGCGCCATGATCAGTGCAAAGCTTCCGCAGCCCTTCGAGGTATCCGGGAAGTGGTGGTACGCATCCCATATTTCCGACCACGGGTTCGAGGATGAGCGCGGCAACCTGTCCATCGTTCTTATTCAGCGCCGCCTCCACCGCATCAAGAGAGTTGAACGGAACGATAATCGTATCCTGAGCCGTGCCTCTGGTAACGCCAGGGCTATCGGGCGTGCCCATTGTAAGGGCTCCGCTCCCTGCAGCGATAAGGAAGCTGTCGCCATGCCCGTGGTAACAACCTTCCATCTTGATGATCTTTTCGCGCCCCGTATACCCCCTGGCTACACGTATTGCAGACATTGTGGCCTCTGTTCCGGAGTTTACCATGCGCACGCGTTCGACAGACGGGATCATGCTTGTGATAAGTTCCGCCATCTCGACCTCACGTGCGGTGGGAGCGCCGAAAGAAGGCGAGCCTGCCAGTGCCCGCTTTACTGCCTCCTCCACATCTGGGAAGGCATGTCCAAGGATCATAGGTCCCCAGGAATTGATCAGATCTACGTACGCGTTTCCGTCTTCATCAAAAAGATAGGCTCCCTTTGCGCTCTTCATAAAGATGGGGCTTCCACCCACAGCTCTGAAGGCACGTACAGGCGAGTTTACACCGCCGGGTATGAATTGTTTTGCTTTCTCAAAAAGAGAAGCGCTTTTTGACGTAGACATAGAAATATTAAAAATGTTCGATAACCTTCATTGCACCATCCTGATACCGGATGAAAGGTACAAACTGGTTGTTTCTGCTGTTCTGGAAATTAAAACCCTGATACAGGGTTCCTGGTACAAAGTTCTCCCTATTGAGAGCCTCCTGGAAATAGATGCCATGATCCTTGAGAAGCTTTCCGGCAAACATCATGATTTCATAACCAAGCGATGCATGCTGCGATGGTACTCTTCCGTGGATATGGATGTATCGGCGTACAAAAGCGGTGAAATCCGGATCGGCTTGTGAGATGAAATTGGGCGCTGCCAGTACAATTGGAAGCGTCTGATACTTCTCGAAGTCCACAATCGTGTTTTCAAGCCAGGCTTCACTACCCAGCACGACGATCCCGTCACCACGTGTTTCGATCGCGCTGATAACTTTCGCATAGATCAGTGGATCGTCCGTCGCTACGAAGATGCTTCCAAGACTATCCTTTTTGAGGGTGAAGTCCACCGGATTCTTAAAGTCGTCCAATTCGGTTGGTGTTGCAAGCATTGGCAGGATGTCGCGAACATTCTCGCGGCGGAAATTTCGTATGCCGACGATGTTGAGTCCGTTGGCAGACGCTGCCGTAACAAACGACTCCGTCAATGCGCTGTCCCGTGCCGTTGTGCCGCCAATTACAAGGCAATTCTTCTTACTGGCGAACGAAGCGAGAAACTCACCTGATTCACGTCCGAGTGTTTCAGTTGATGGCTGGAACAGGTAGCTGAAAGGATTGTTTATGGTGAGTTCGTTGTTGTTCGCAAATGGATTCAGAACGTTCACGCGATTCTCCAAAGAAAAATCAAGCAAGGGTTTGCTCTCTTCCTGAAAGAACGGCCCGACTATGAGATCGGTACTGCGAAGTTCATCGCTGCCTAACAGGTTTTTGATCTTCGCGATATTTCGTTCCGTATCGTATGCCCTCAGATGAATATCCACGCCCATCTTCTTAAGCGTGTCAGCCGCGAGCTTCATTCCTTCGTACAGGTCGAGTACAATCTGATTGCGTTTGCGCGATGGTGTCGGTTCGAGTGTGTTCACCATAAAAGGCATCATCACGGAAACAGCATAACGATCCTTCTTCACAGATGCCGGCGCTTCAGGAATAAAGTCATTTCGCTTGAGTCGGAAAGTGCTGATAATGTCATCAAGTAATGACTTATTTGACGGGTCTGAAATATCCTCAGCGAGCTTTTCCGCGAGTCTGCGGGCTACGATTTCGTCCTTGGGATACTCTTCATACATCATCTTCAGCGTCTCCGTATCATCGATACCCAGGAGCGCTTTCTTCTTGGCAGCGTCAATATCTGCCTGAAACTTCCGATCCTGTATCGTTGAAAAGACCCTGAAAGCCTGGAAGAAGTCGCCATTCTTGATGTGAACCAGTCCAAGCCAGTAGTCAACCTCACTCATCTTTTCCCATTTGGGATATACGGATTTGATATGATTGAGCTGATCCTTAGCGACTGCCATGTATCCCTGATGGTACGCGGAGACAGCATAATAAAATGATGCATACTCTGCGTACATGTTATCCTTGTCGTAAGGGATTAACGGTTTGAAGGTTTCCATGGCAAGGTTGTACTTGCCTTCGCGGAATAATTGTCTGGCGTTGTTATACTGGGTTTTGTAATCAACCTGGGCCCAGGCCACAGAATTGATAAGCACGATCCCAACAACTAAAACTTTCTTAAGCATAAAATAACGATTCGTTTAACCTGAAAGATCAAACTATAAACCAAAAACCGTTCCTCTACTCCCACTCGATAGTAGCCGGGGGCTTAGAACTGATGTCGTATACTACGCGGTTGACGCCCTTGACCTTGTTGATGATATCGCTGGAGACGTTTGCCAGGAACTCATAAGGAAGATGGGCCCAGTCGGCAGTCATCCCATCCGTGCTGGTTACTGCGCGGAGACTCACCACCCTTTCGTAGGTTCTTTCGTCGCCCATTACTCCTACAGACTGTACAGGGAGCAGCATCGCTCCAGCCTGCCAGACTTTTTCGTAGAGGCCATATTCGCGAAGTGCTGAAATGAAGATGTGATCCACCTCTTGCAGGGTCTGAACCTTCTCAGGAGTAATATCGCCGAGGATCCGTATTCCTAAGCCTGGGCCTGGGAAAGGATGGCGGCCCAGAATTTCAGGGCTGATCTCAAGTGTTTTGCCCACTTCCCGCACTTCGTCCTTAAAAAGAGTGTTCAGCGGCTCCACCACCTTCAGGTTCATCTTTTCAGGTAACCCTCCAACGTTGTGGTGCGATTTTATTGTGGCCGATGGCCCTTTGACACTTACCGATTCAATTACGTCGGGGTAAATCGTTCCCTGCCCAAGCCATTTTACACCGGTAATCCGGTGTGCCTCTTCATCAAACACCTCGATGAACGTTCTGCCGATAGCTTTGCGTTTGGCCTCAGGTTCGGTCAATCCCTTCAGTGCTGTGTAGAATTTCTCCTTCGCATCGACCCCTTTTATGTTGAGGCCCATGTGTTTATAGGAGTCAAGAACTTGTTCAAATTCGTTTTTCCGGAGAAGCCCGTTGTCAACGAAAATACAATGCAGGTTTTTCCCTATGGCTCTGTGAACCAGCGTAGCAGCTACGGTCGAATCCACTCCACCGCTCAGGGCCATCACCACCTGGTCGTTGCCAAGCTTTTCTTTGAGGCCTGCCACCGTACTTTCAACGAACTGGTCGGGCGTCCAATCCTGAGCGCATCCGCAAATGTGAACCACGAAATTGCGCAGGAGGTTTTTGCCTTCGACGGTATGCGTCACTTCGGGGTGGAACTGAATTCCGTAAGTACTGGTGTTTCGTACGTGAAAGGCCGCCACAGCCACTGATGAAGTTGCGGCGATGATTTCAAAAGAGTCGGGAACAGAGGCGATCGTGTCCGAATGCGACATCCAGACCTGCGTATCCAGCGATATTTCCTTAAGCAACTGATTATGATGATCAACCGTTGACAGACGCGCGCGTCCATATTCGCGGATCTGAGACGGCAACACCTTGCCTCCGCTTTTATGGGCGATCAGCTGGGCGCCATAGCACACGCCCAGCACGGGCACGTGCTGAAGCTTGCTGAGGTCGACATCAGGCGCATTGTCCTCGCGAACGGAGCAAGGGCTTCCTGAGAGAATAATACCCTTAACGTCAGGGCCAATTGATGGAATCTTGTTGAATGGATGGATTTCACAATAAACGTTCAATTCCCGAACCCTTCTTGCAATTAACTGAGTGTACTGAGAACCGAAATCCAGAATCAGAATCTGCTGCGACATGGGTGCAAAGATAACAGCAGAAATGGAAAACACTACGGAGAAAAGGGCCTCCGGCAGCTCAATCCGTACACTGTCAGGGTGAAAAACTTAGCGGTTCATCAGCACAACGCCGAGTTTGAAGCCAACCGTGTTAAAACTTGAATAATCGAAGTTTTCGTTCTTGTTTGTAGAATAGTCATAGTGAACCGCGGCAATGGCACCAAGGCTGCGATACGCCCCAAATCTGACCACGATTCCCGCCTCAGGACGGGCCAGAAAGCCCCAACTGGTATAGCTGTCGCTGTAAATATTGTAATAGAGGGTGAAGTCATTGTAGTTGGCACCGAGTCCCAGACCCGCGTACGGGAACAAAATCTTACGATCGCTGACAGGAAAGTAGTACTGGGCGCTCAATGTCGCCCCGTAGTTATAAATAAACTTGAAATAGTCGGTGGTGATAGCCCCATTGTCCTGCTGGAAGGTCTGGGTGGGTTGGTATTGGTTGAACGTTATCCAGCTAAGGTCGACGCCCATGGTAAGGCGATCTTCAAGGACAAAAAAACGATAGCCAATCTTTCCTCCGCGGGCACTGGAAGCATCCAGCCAGTCGGTGTTTGATAAAGGCACCTGATAATTCCATGAGAGATAGAAAAAGTTATCCTGTGCGGTGGCCCACGAAGCGGAGAGGCCAAGGAGGACAATCAGAAAATATTTTTTCAGCATGTTCAATTCAATTAATCTTTAGCAAAATACGGCGACTGCGAGAACGCCTGGTCAATTCCTTCTATACACTGTTTCTGGCGGTCGACTGCGCTGATCAGGTCGCCCATATAGGCCGACCAAACCACCTTCACTTTGTTGTCAGGGGTGCGGTTTTTCATGTCCACGACTTCGATAACCAACGCGCCTGTGTTGTTCGCGTAGGTCTGAACCATCGGATAATTGTAATAGTATCCTGAGCCATATCCGTAGTAGCCGGAATAATAGGGATAGTAATACCCCGGGTAAACCACCTGCTGAAACAGGTTAATATCGTTGACGATCAGCACATTAATAGCGATGTCGGGATTTTCCTTTTTAGAAACGCGCTGATATCCGCGCTGGGCGAGGTTGGCGTTAACCTGCTGGAGGATAGGGCGTACGAGCTGCAGCTGTGAATAGGTAACAATGGTGTCGTTCGACCGATTGGAGTAGTATCCGATTGTATCAGTCGGAATGGTGTAGCTATTATACCAATCAAAGTCAACCAGTGGATCAAAATTGGTAGAAACCACGAATTCATCCAGAAGCTTGAGATCATCCGGTTCGGGTTGACACGCTACCAGCGTGGAGATTATCAAACTCAACAAAAATAACTTCTTCATTATCCGCAATTGATTATCTAAAATAAGTAAAACGCAATGCCATTGGCCACCACACTGTTCGTGTACGTTGTCTACTGTTAAGACACCTGATGCCGTAAAAACGTTTGAACTGCTAACGCAATAATTGGCCAGCGCCGTATAGCAGCACGAAAAGCAAAGTCGACAGGGCCATTTGCTTCAGGTATGGATCGAGTTGTTCGGCGCGAACCCTAGCTACAGTCAGCCCGTTTCGGATGAACAGCGGCACTGTGAGGAGAAACAACCATTGCCATGGGGACCCCGGGTTTAAGATAACAGAAACCGCAGCCGATACGAGTCCTCCGATCAGCAGAAACCAGTGGTACGCGATAGCACGCTCACGCCCGATGCGAACGGGTACAGATTGCTTACCGGCTTTTTTATCAGATGAGATATCGCGGATATTGTTAATGTTGAGGACGGCGACTGAAAAGAGTCCACATGTAATTGCGGGAAACACTTCAATCCACGTGATATGCTTTGTGAAAAGGTAAAACGATCCGAGTACGCCCACGAGGCCGAAGAAGATAAAGACCGAAATATCACCGAGGCCGGCATAGCCATATGGTTTGCGTCCGACGGTATAAGCGATGGCGGCGGCAATGCTCAACAACCCGAGGAGGAGGAAGAAGAGTATCGCTTTCCAGTCAAAACCAAACGCCACAAACAGTAAGAGAATCCCTGTCGCAAAGCTCAGTAGGCCAAAAACAACCATTGCAGCACGCATTTGGCCAGGCGAGATAGCTCCCGATTGAACGGCGCGACTGGGCCCCTTGCGGTCGTCGCTGTCTGCTCCATGAACAGAATCTCCGTAGTCATTGGATAAGTTCGAAAGAATCTGAAGAAACACGGTCGTCAGGATACAAAGCACGAACACGCCCCAGCGGAAGGTTCCAAGTCGCGCAGCGAGGAACGATCCCATACCAATGCACGACAGTGCCAGGGGTAAGGTCCGGAGCCTCAATGCCTGCAACCAGACTTTAATATTCATCGAATTCACGCGTCAAATCTCGATAGACGCGATCATTTTCGGAATCCGTCAACGGAATATTTTCCGGGGCCGGTGAAAAACAGGCAGCCAAAAGAAACCAGGAACAGCACAGCAAGCTCCTTCTTTCCGAATGGGTCTCCACCATGAATGAGGAATACAATGGTCGCCATATTAATGATCAGTGGTATCAGGGCAAGCCGCGTGTAAACGCCCAGTACGACGAGCAGGGAGCAAAAGAATTCAGCAAAGACGACTAGCCCCAGCGATATTTCGGGGCCGAGGCCGAAAGGATCGGCAAACTTTGAAGCTCTTTCACCAAAATTCTGAAGCTTGGGCCATCCATGAGTAACGAGTGCAAGGCCAGCCCCGGCCCGGAGGATAAGCAAACCAAGATCCAGTGAAATTGGAAGATAACTCAGGAATTTCCTCATGTTTCAGATTACAAGTTTATCGGTGATGGCAGGATCCAGCGGATTGACTTTAGACGGAAAGAAGCCAAGAACGTTTCCTTCAGGATCAATAAGGTATTTGCAGAAATTCCACCGCGGAGCTTTCCCTGTCTTATGCTGAAGCCACTTAAACAATGGATGCTGATCTTTGCCCTTAACTCCGATCTTGCTGAACATCTGGAATGTGACGCCGTAGTTTTTTTCACAAAATGCAGCAATCTCTTCGTCAGAACCGGGCTCCTGCCACATGAAATCATTTGCCGGAAAACCAAGCACATGCAACCGGTCTTCATAGCGTTCGTGAAGCAACTGAAGGTCTTTATACTGCGGGGTGAAACCGCACTTCGAAGCCGTGTTGACGATAAGGATATACTTTCCCTTGTACCGGGAGAAGTCGATATTCTCACCATCGAGCGAGACCATGTTGAACTCGTAAATCGATTTTTGCTCAGGAGCTGACGTTCCGGAAGCAAACAACATCTTAGAAAGAAATGCAAACATTCCCATTACACCAACCGCTGCCAGGATATACTTAAAGGATCGCATCTACGATTTCCTTATCCATCGGACTCACCTTTGAAGGGAAGAATGTAATCGTGCCGTCAGGTTTAACCAGGTACTTGCAGAAATTCCAGGTTGGTTCACTGCCGGTTTTCTCCTTCAGAAATTTAAACAGCGGGTGCTGATCATCACCTTTAACAGATATCTTCTCAAACATCTGGAACGTGACGCCAAAATTCTTTTCACAGAACTCGGCAATTTCAAGATTGGAACCAGGTTCCTGGCTACCGAAGTTGTTTGCAGGAAAACCTAGTATGGTAATCTTGCCACCATAGCTTTCATGCAGTTGCTGGAGTTCCTTGTACTGAGGTGTGTAGCCACATTTGGAGGCAACGTTCACGATCAGTAAGGTCTTACCTTTGTATTTGGCGAAGTCGATTTCTTCACCATCGATAGAATTCATCTTGAAATCATACACCGAAGTCGCCGAAAGTGTCGTCATAAGGATGAGGGTTACAATGAGTGCTTTCATAGGGTTAATTGACGTTAGAACAGCAGGACTACCGTTTTTGTTTAATCAGACTCAAAGTACATCATCTACGCCAAGGTTCAAAGAACTTTGCTTCCGACGGCGTTACATGCGCTCAGGCACGTCGATACCAAGCAGGCGCATTGCTTTACTGATGGCATTTCCGACGGCTTCTGACAGTGCTATCCGGAGCGCCAGCTTTTGCTCATTTGCTTCGCCAAAGATCGGAATAGATTGATAGAACTGATTGTAAACCTTCGCAAGATCGTAGGCATAATTGGCAATGATCGCCGGCGAATACTCTCTTGCAGCCTCTTTCAGGCGGTTTTCGAACAGGCTCAGCACGTAAATAGCTTCTCTTTCCGCGGGCTGAAGGTCGGTAACGTCATTGAATGTACGTTCACCCCACTTGATATTCGTTGCTTCCGCTTTGCGGAGAATTGCACGGATCCGCGCATGCGTGTATTGGATAAACGGCCCCGTAAAACCCTGTAGCTGGATGGATTCATTAGGATCGAAAAGCATGCGTTTCTTGGGATCAACCTTCAGCAGGAAGAATTTAAGGGCACCCATTCCAATCATGTGGAACAGCTCGCGCGCCTCCTCCCCTGTCATGTCTTCAAGTTTCCCGAGTTCGCGGGTCTGCTTTTCTGCTTCCTGGTACATCTCATCCATCAGATCGTCGGCGTCTACCACAGTTCCTTCCCGCGACTTCATCTTTCCTGAAGGAAGATCAACCATCCCATACGAGAGATGGTAACAACGCTTTGCCCAATCGTAGCCAAGTTTTGAGAGGATGAGGAAGAGCACTTTGAAGTGATACTCCTGTTCATTTCCGACAGTGTATACTTGTCCTGTGATGTTTGGGAAATCCCTGAATCTCAAAATAGCCGTACCAATGTCCTGCGTCATGTAGACGGACGTACCATCAGCGCGAAGCAGGAGCTTGTGGTCGAGTCCGTCGCCGGTAAGATCCACCCACACGGAACCATCGTCTTTCTTATAGAACACGCCCTTTTCAAGGCCTTGCTGAACAACTTCTTTTCCAAGGAGATAGGTATCAGATTCGTAGTACAGTTTGTCGAAATCCACACCCATTCGTTTGTAGGTTTCGTCAAAGCCTTCGTACACCCATCCGTTCATGGTTCTCCAGAGGGAGACAACTTCTTCGTCTTTCTGCTCCCACCGGCGCAACAGTTCCTGCGCCATCTTCATCACAGGTGCCTCTTTCTCTGCTTCTTCCTGCGACGCGCCTTTTTCAACCAGTGCCTTCACCTGTGCCTTGTACGCTTTGTCGAACTCAACGTAGTACTTGCCGACGAGGTGATCTCCCTTTATCAGCGAGGATGCAGGCGTTTCATTGTCGCCATAAAGCATCCACGCCGCCATCGACTTGCAAATGTGTATACCCCTGTCGTTGATGATCTGTACCTTGTGTACAGTGTAACCGTTGGCTTTGTAAATTTCACTGACACTCCATCCGAGAAAGTTGTTTCGCAGATGACCAAGGTGGAGTGGTTTATTCGTATTCGGCGAGGAATATTCGATCATGATCTCCTGTCCTGTTGGGGGCAGCTGACCAAAGGATTCGTTGCTTCGGATAGCACTAAAGAGTGAGGTCCAGACGCGGTCGCGCAGAACGAGGTTAAGAAAGCCTTTTACAACATTGAATCGCTCTACCGTTTCGCCGTTTGACGCGAGGTGGTCGCCCACCATGCGCGCCGTCTCTTCAGGAGACTTTCTCGAAATGCGCGTAAGCGGAAAACACACGAGAGTGTGTGATCCTTCGAATTCCTGATTTGTCGGTTGTATCTGTAAGTTGTCGACGTCTTGATTGAAAAGGGCTTTGACGGCGATTGAAATTTCTTCCCTCAGGCGGAGCTCGAGATTCATGTTTGCGGAATTAAAAAAGCATCAGATAAAAAAATCCCTTCGGGTTTATAGAAGGGATTTTTTATGAAAAGGCGGTTTACCATCCAAGGACGTAGGCGAATATCAGCGGAGCAACGATGGTGGCATCCGACTCGACGATGAACTTGGGCGTATCAATACTGAGTTTTCCCCAGGTGATTTTTTCATTGGGAACAGCTCCTGAGTATGAGCCATAGCTAGTTGTTGAATCGCTGATCTGACAGAAGTAGCTCCAGAACGGAACACCATCGCGTTCGAGATCCTGGTGCAGCATAGGCACTACACAGATCGGGAAATCTCCTGCGATACCACCACCGATTTGGAAGAATCCGATGCCTTCTTCGCCGGCGTTTTGTGTGTACCAGTCAGCGAGCCACATCATGTATTCAATGCCCGACTTCATCGTGCTGGCTTTCAACTCGCCGGTAATACAATACGAGGCGAAGATGTTACCCATGGTGCTGTCTTCCCAGCCAGGAACTACCATTGGCAGATTTTTCTTTGCTGCAGCGATCATCCAGCTGTTCGCGGGATCTATTTCATAGTATTGTTCGAGATCTCCGCTGTTGAGCAAACGGAACATGAACTCGTGGGGGAACAATCTTTCCCCTTTATCTTCGGCGTCTTTCCAGACTTTGAAAAGGTGTGCCTGAAGACGACGGAACGCCTCCTCTTCCGGGATACAGGTATCGGTAACGCGGTTGAGGTGATTTTGAAGAAGATCCCACTCCTGTTCAGGGGTAAGGTCGCGGTAGTTGGGAATTCTCTTGTAATGCGAATGCGCCACCAGGTTCATGATATCTTCTTCCAGGTTAGCTCCCGTGCAGGAGATGATCTGTACTTTGTCCTGGCGGATCATTTCGGCGAAGCTGATACCGAGTTCTCCGGTACTCATCGCACCCGCCAACGACACCAACATTTTTTTCCCGGACTCCACGTGCGTTTTGTAACCCCTGGCTGCATCGACAAGAGCTGCCGAGTTAAAATGCAGAAAGTGCTTTTCCAGGAAAGACGAGATTGGCTTGTTTTGGCTCATTTCTTTTATTACTAGGATTATAATTCAATTTCCGGGCGAAATTAAGAAAATCAGAGAAGTATGTCCCATTATTTCTTTTTTCCCATTGGCGAAACTCCTGACAATCCCGGAAAGCTTTACCCATAAGGAAGGTCATAAAAAAAGGGGACACGGCGGCCCCCTTTTTTTACAAGTTCAGATATCTATTCCGCGAGCACCGGGCGGTTAATGATTGATTTCGCCGTCGCTTCCAGGATTTCAAAGGCGCTCTCCGCCATCCTGTTTTCAGTGTCCAACGTGGGGTTTACCTCAACGATTTCCCACGCGCAAATCTTCGGGCTCTTGCCAAGTTCGGCGTTGAAGATCTTCGCTTCTTCAACGGTAAGGCCGTTCGGGACAGGCGTTCCGGTGCCGGTGGAGTATCGGCTGTCGATGCAGTCTACGTCGAAGGAAACGTAGATCATGTCGCAGTGGTCGAGCATTTCAAGGGCTTTCACTGCCATAACATCGGCGCCGTGCTTCTTAATATCTTCAATTTCAACGAAGTTGACGTTGTATTTGTTGATCAGATAGTTCTCCGGTTTTTCGAGGTCGCGAACGCCGACGTACACGATGTCTTCAGGATAAACCTTAGGACCGGGCATGCCGACGTTTTTGAGCTGTTCCCAATACTCGAGCGTCTCACCGCGGGGATCGTTCACCTTGCATTCCAGGTTGTCGATGCCGCACGCCATGGCAAGCGCCATTCCGTGCATGTTTCCTGACGGCGTAGTAAACGGTGTATGGAGATCCGCGTGCGCATCGATCCAAATGACACCCAGGCGAATTTTAGGGAAAGCCTTCTTAATGCCCGCAATTGTGCCATAAGCGGTACTGTGGTCGCCCGCCATTATTATAGGAAAGAAGTCATCAAAGATGGTTTCATAGACCTCCAGGCAGACGCGTTCTTCCATGATCATAACGCCGTCGATAAATTTTGCATAACTATGCTTGGCGCCGTCGAAAAGCAGTTCGTTTACATTCTCAACCTCGACCGACTCATACTGTTTGAAGAAATCAGAATTCATATCGAGGCTGGCAATCTTAATCGCTTCGACTCCCAGGCTTGCGCCCCGGGTACCGGCACCGATTTCCGACTTGACTTCTATTATTTTTAGCTCTTTCACGTGGTGTAGAATTAGAAAATTGTAATGGGAGATTAAAAAATGAGAAAAAGTTATTCCGGCCTGCCGTTAAAAATCCGGCAAAATATGGGCAATCAGGCAGGAAAAACGATCGTTCATGTGTTCTTTCGATTATTGCAAAGATGGCAAAATTATACCAATATTGCACTCCTTTGTAAAGGCGTTAATTGTTAAACGACAGCCGCAAATGCCTGCTAGCCAGGCGCGGATACCAACTTTTAACGTTTATCGGTTTTAGGAGCGTATAACATTAACGAAATAACGTCTAAGGACTAGATGAAGAGGTACCGTGAGCTAATTGAACAGACCTTCGAGTATCCTCAAAAAGAATTCAAAGTAAGGGACCACGAGCTCCTGTTCAACGATGTGCCGCTGATGGATATCATCAAAGAGTATGGCACCCCCCTGAAACTAACCTACCTGCCGCGCATCAGTGAAAACATCCGGTTTGTTCAGGCGACGTTTAACAACGCGATTGAGAAATTCAAATACAAAGGCTCCTACACCTATTGTTATTGCACCAAATCGTCGCATTTTTCATTTGTCCTTGAAGAAGCGCTGAAAAACAAAGACGTTCATATCGAAACGTCGTCATCGTTCGATATTCCGATTGTCCGCTCCCTTTATGAAAAGGGAAAAATCACCAAAGACACGTACATTATCTGCAATGGATTCAAGATGCCGCTTTACACCGGCTACATTGCCGACCTGCTGAACGATGGCTTCAGCAACTGTATTCCTATCCTCGACAAAATGGGTGAAATAGATGCCTACGAGGAAAAGGTGAATGTTCCCTATAAGCTTGGCATCCGCGTAGCCGCAGACGAAGAACCTAAGTTCGAATTCTATACCTCGCGCCTCGGTATACGCTACAGCGATATCAACAATTTCTACAAGGAAAAGATTGAAAAGAGTGAAAAAGCATCTCTCAAGATGCTGCACTTCTTCATTAATACCGGAATCAAAGACACGGCCTATTATTGGAGCGAGCTAAGCCGCTTTATTTTCAAATACTGCGAACTCAAGAAAATCTGCAAAACGCTCGACTCAATTGATATCGGCGGAGGGTTTCCCATCAAAACTTCGCTTACGTTTCACTACGACTACCGGTATATGATCGAACAGATCGTAGAAAACGTGAAGTGGATTTGCGACAAGAATAATGTTCCTGTTCCGAATATCTTTACGGAATTCGGTAGCTATACCGTTGGTGAAAGTGGCGCAGTACTGTATAACGTCATCGACCAGAAACTGCAGAACGACAAAGAACTTTGGTACATGATTGACGGTTCCTTCATTACGCATCTCCCGGATGCATGGGGACTGAACCAGAAGTATGTATTGCTCGCCATCAACAAGTGGGACGATCCGTATCACAAGGTAAACATGGGCGGGCTCACCTGCGACAGCATGGATTACTACAACTCCGAAGCCCATACCGGTGAAGTGTTCCTTCCCATGATCAACGATGAAGAACCGCTGTATATTGGCTTCTTCCACACAGGTGCATATCAGGAATCCCTCGGAGGGTATGGCGGGATTCAACACTGTTTAATTCCAGCGCCAAAGCACGTATTGATCGACCGCAACGAAGACGGAGAAATTGTAACCAAACTGTTTGCACCTGAACAGTCGCATGAAAGCATGCTTAAAGTTCTGGGATACAAGTCGTGATTTTCTCCTTCTAAAGATATAAACAAAGAAGCCGGGAAACCCCGGCTTCTTTTTATTCAAGCCCGCCTCTGGATTAGAGCGACCTTAACATCAGGTTAAATTCAACATTCAGACACTCCTGCACCTGGATCAAACCCATCATTTTCTGAGGCGGCTCAAGCTTGAAGTCTGAGAAATTCACCTCTTGTGTCCCTGTCAGCAGAAGCGTTTCGTTGTCCGGAGTGCGGGCAAAGTACCGTACCGTATACCTTTTAGTCGCGCCTGCAAGCGTAATATCAACCACGCCATCGACATAAGATTTATCGGAGATGTTATTCCTCCGGAATGATCGAAATGATATTTCGAGTTCCGGGTAACGTTCTGATTTGAGGGTACTCCAGAAGTCTTTCGTGATTTGCTTGTTCCCGCAGTCGAAGTTGCGCACTGGTATGCGCATCCTGTTTCGGGTGAGGTTCATTTCGATGGATGCCTTGTCGCGAACGTATTCCAGCGTATCGTGCATATTGTAGGCACCCAACATGCATTTGAACGTATTCACATTAGTTGCTCCGTGAATAGAGAGTTTGCTTTGCGGATCAATGATCCAGCGGCCCTGATCAGAAAAACTGCTGCTCAACAGCGCGACGGCGGCGAACATTACGATGGTGAGAAGTTTTTTCATGACAGGTGAATTTACTTTTTTTTTGAACAAGTCAGTCCCAGGGGGCCCGGGACTGACGTTGATATTTCCGAAGTTCCGGGCTTAGAAGCCTATCACCGCTTCTACCACGATACCGTCAAACTCTGCTCCTTTGAATCTGCCAGTCCACTCGTTGCCTTTATATTTCTGCTGCACATATTCAACTTTGGCAAGAATGTTTTTGGTCATGAACCAGCCGCCACCGATGTTGACTCTGCTGATGTCCATGTTGTCGTTCAGGCCTTCTCTGGTTTTACCAGACACTGTGTTGTAACGACCACCGAGGTAGAAGTTTTCTTTAGCTCCGAAGCGGTAAACCAGCTCACCACCAATTTGAGTGAAGGAGCCTGCTTTGTCGGTCACAGCACCTACTACTACATCTTCTGCACCTGACGCAACTTCGTACACACCGAAGAACTCAAGACCTTTGAATTTTACGAAGGGGTTCACCTGGATGGCAGTCAGTTTGGTGAATCTTGGGTTGTATCTGCCGTCGAAGTCGGTGTAAGTTACGGTGTTGGCGTTGTTAGGATCAGGCACTGTGCGGAGTACGTGGTAGTATCTTGAGCCTGCGCGGTCGCCACCGTACAAGTTGGTTCCGGTAGAAACACCGTGGTTTCTGTACCATGAACCGGTAAGTCTTAACCGAAGATCATCGTTGAGTTGTTTGTCGAAGCCGATTTTGCCGAAGAAAGAAGGCTTGTTGTCAGCACCAGGGTTTTTCACCACGTTCTGATTCAGTTTACCGTTAGTGACACCGAGTACCAGGAGAAGACCTTTGTTTTGGATTGTTACCTCACCGAAAGCTTCAGTGGCAAAACCGTCCATGATGAAGTTTTCAACGAAGGGGTTGTACAGCGCCTGGGCGTTGTCGCTTCTTCTGAAGTGAGCGTCGCCGTAGTTGAATTCATCAAGACCTACGCGTATAGTCGTATACTTCATGAGTTCTTCCAGGAAGCCAGGGGCGATGAAATCCAGTTTGTCGATTTGCAGGTGTCCGCCTTTTACCCACGCTTCATTGTGGTGACGAGAAGAGAAGTAGTTTCTCATGTGCAATCTGACACCGTCGTAGAGCTGAACGTCAATGTTAAGGTTCGCTGTAGGCAGGTTGAAATCTGATCCAAGTTCTGCCAGGTTGCCTTCGTCATTGGATTGGCTCAGGCTTTGAAATTGCATTGCAAATCCACCGCCGAGGCGTACTTTGATACCGTCGTAGGCTACCGTATCTTCTTTTGAAGTTTCAAAGACGTGAAGCCCTCGCTGATCTTGTGGTTTATAGAACTGAAGAGCAGGTTGTTGAGCGTAAACGCTCTGAGCTAACAGGGCGAGCATCATGATGCTCATCAGTCGGATTGTGTTCTTGAGTACCATATTGGTAGTATTTAAAAGTTAGTATGTTTTCTATTGGATAAGTTTTGAATTCACTACGACATCGAAGTTAACCGTTACTTCGTCGCCTACTTTGATAGAGCCCATCATCGCGGTGGGGGGATCCATTTTGAATTCGGACATTTTAAAGGTGCGGGAAACGATCAGTTGAACGTCGCCGTTACTCAGCACTTTGTATTTGGCTTTAACCTGCATCGGCTTGGTCACACCCGCCATAGTCAGAGTTCCGTTGCCGTCGATGGTTCCATCAGGGTTTACTTTCGCATCCTTCAAGGTGTATACTATGTAGGGGTTCTTTGAAGAGTTGAAGGCATCGTAGGTCTTGCTATCCATCATCTTGCCTTTTGTACTTTTGATGCTCTCCACGGGAATTTTAACTTCCAGATTTTTTACTTCCTTTAGTTGGCTGTTGTTAACCAGGATTTCGCCTTTGAGGTCGGCCTTGGTTATCTCGGATTCCCAGTCATGGAGTGTTGATGATCCCTGAACAGACATTTTATTAGCTTTTACCTGAAGAGCTCCCTGGGCCATTCCAGTGTGAGCGAAGAGCAACAGTGCAGCGGCTGTCAGTAGGATGTTTATCTTGCTTTTCATTTTTCCTGCGGTTTAGAATTAATACTCGAAAGTATAGCCCCTTTTGGATCAAAAACCTGACGTTTTGCGCCTCAGGCCAGTGATTTTCTCACAGCTGGTTAGCTGAGAAACGTCAGGAAAGCTTGCTAAACCATTAAGATTCAGCGTGATTAACGGCCGGCAGAGCGATGACCGATTATACATTTCCCGGATGCAACAGATTCCCCTTTCTGAAATAAATATTTTTCGGCTACCTTCAATACACATTCCCTCAACCATTTCGAAACACAATCCCTGAACGCTGCGGCTGCCAGGTCTTTGGCCTATCCGCAATACCGGGGATCTAAAGATTTCAACCATGAACAACCTGTATGTTAACACACCCTCCCTCCCTTCCCAAACATACATGGACTTCATGCATTCTTCCACTTCTAAATTTTACATCCATGAAAGTCTACGACGACAAGCACATCAAGAACGTAGTTCTGTTGGGTGCGCCCAAGGCCGGCAAAACGTTGCTGGCCGAAGACATGCTTTTTGAAGCCGGTATCATTCACCGGAGAGGATCTATTGAAGGAAAAAATACGGTATCAGATTACCACGAGATTGAACAGGAACGCGGGAACTCCGTTTTTGCTACGCCGCTGCATACGGAGTGGCAGGACTATAAGATCAACATCATCGACACACCGGGATTCGACGATTTCGTTGGAGAAATGATCTCTTCGGTCCGCGTTGCCGATACCTGCGTCATCGTAATCAACGCTCAGTACGGTGTGGAGGTCGGCGCCGAACTGATCTGGAATTATATCAACGACTTCAGCAAGCCTACCATATTTGCGATCAATCAGGTTGACCACCCCAAAGCAGATTTCGAGATGAGCCTCGCGAGCCTTAAGGAACATTTCGGATCATCAGTCACACAAATGCAATATCCCCGTAACCCCGGCGAAGGGTTCAACCAGATAATTGACCTCCTGAAGATGATCATGTACGAGTTCCCTGAAGACGGTGGAAAGCCCCGGAAATTACCAATCCCGGATGATGAAATTGCAAAAGCTAATCGTCTGCACAACGAGCTGGTGGAAAAAGCAGCTGAAAATGACGAAGGGCTGATGGAAAAATATTTTGAGAAAGGTACTCTCGACGAAGACGAACTTCGCGAAGGACTAAAGCTGGGGATGATCCATCACGATATCTTCCCGGTGTTCTGCATGTCGGCAAAACGCAACATGGGCAGTGGCCGAATGATGGGATTTATTGATAACGTCGCACCCACACCACGGGAGGCAAAACCTGAAGTTACCGTCGATGGTCAGGAGATTGAATTCAACCCCGACAAACCCACGGTACTTTTTATGTTCAAGTCGCACTTGGAACCTAATCTCGGGAAGTTGTCATTCTTCAAAGTGATCAGTGGAGAAGTAACGATTAACATGGAGTTGGTCAACAGCCAAACTGGCACGACGGAACGGTTGAATCAGCTATTTATCATGGATGGTAAAACGCGAACTCCTGTAGAGAAACTGGTAGCGGGAGATATCGGTGCAACCCTTAAGCTTAAAGATACCTATACGAATCAGACACTTCGCAGTAAGGGTTATGATGTAACAATACGGCCTATTGAATATCCGGCTCCGCGAATTCGCACCGCGGTAGTTGCGCAAAGCAAGAACGATGAAGAAAAGATCGGCGAGGTTTTACAAAAAATCCATCAGGAAGATCCGACAGTGGAAGTGCAGTTTGCGAAAGAACTCAAGCAGTTGATCATTTCCGCGCAGGGCGAACTCCACCTTGCAGTATGTAAATGGTTTATGGAGAACGTGTACAAACTGCATATTGATTTTCGGACACCGCGCATCTCGTATCGTGAAACGATTCGGAAGCCCGCTGTTGCTAGCTATCGTCATAAGAAGCAGTCAGGAGGTGCAGGTCAATTTGCAGAAGTGCACCTTAAAATTGAGCCCTGGTATGAGGGTATGCCCGAGCCAACTGATTACACCATTCGCGGCAAAGAAGAGATCGACCTTCCATGGGGCGGGAAACTAGTATTCTACAACTGCATCGTAGGCGGCGTCATCGATTTGCGTTTTATTCCCAGCATTCAGAAAGGGATAATGGAGAAAATGGAAGAAGGTCCGATTACTGGTTCCTATGTACGCGATGTGAGGGTAATGGTGTTCGACGGCAAGATGCATCCGGTGGACTCCAACGACATATCCTTCAAGATCGCGGGCATGATGGCCTTCAAAGATGCCTTTATGCGCGCGGAGCCTCAGCTGCTTGAACCTATGTACGACATTGAGATCACCACTCCTGAAGATGTTGTCGGGGAAGTAATGGGAGACCTTCAAACCCGGCGGTCAATGATACTGGGAGTGGACAGTAAAGGAGGCAACCAGATCATTAAGGCGCGTACCCCACTCGCCGAATTGGATCGATATACGACCTCACTGCGATCGCTGTCGCAGGGGCGGGCAAGCTTTTCACAGCAGTTTGCCGAGTTCGCCCCCGTTCCATTCGAGGTGCAACAAAGACTTGCGAAACAGTCGCAGGAGCTCGAAATGGCGTAATACACACCGCACACGAATGGGGTGGTCCAGGAAAAGGGCCACCCTTTTTTTAGTGAATTGCAGGGTTTTTAAAATTCTTTTCAAAAAGCCTGCTATAACGATTGAAGGGCATTGTTCGCGAACCTTCTTTTTATAGATTTGTTATTACGCACCGCCTGTGAGTAATGCAATTGTCATAATACCAACTTATAAAGAGCGCGAGAATATCCGTGCCATTATCGACACGGTCTTTGGCCTTGCAAAGGACTTTCACATCCTGGTAGTCGACGACAGCTCTCCGGACGGAACTGCCGAAATTGTCGAGGAACTTCAGCTCACCTACAACAGGCCTTCGGAAACGAAGTTGCACCTTTTAAAAAGGCCCGGAAAACTGGGGCTGGGCACGGCTTACATTACTGGCTTCAAATACGCAATTGCTGCGGGGTACGATTACATCCTGGAAATGGATGCCGATTTTTCGCACGATCCGAAAGACCTCGTTAACCTTTATCTACAGTGTTCGGAATATGGTAGCGATGTTTCCATCGGTTCGCGCTATGCCACCGGGGTGAACGTGGTTAACTGGCCTATTGGTCGCGTACTGTTGTCGTATTTTGCAAGCAGTTATGTGCGATTGGTTACGAGTATTCCAATTCGCGACACGACGGCCGGATTCGTGTGCTATCGGCGGACTGTACTGGAGACCATTCCTCTAGACGAAATCAAATTCGTTGGATATGCTTTTCAGATTGAAATGAAATTCCTGGCGTGGAAGTTTGGGTTTCAATTAACGGAAGTACCCATTATTTTCACCGACCGCACGAAAGGCGAATCAAAGATGTCGGCAGGAATATTCAAGGAAGCCTTTTTCGGCGTACTTCAGATGACAATACAAAGCTGGTTCAAGAAGTACATTCCGGGAATGACATCTCAAACCAGCTCTGCTAACTAGACTTCAAGCCCTACGAAGGAAATCGGTCCAACGTGTGACTTCACCAGTTCCAGATCCGGATCTGTGATTTCAACGTCATAACCATCCTCTTTCAGCATGTTGAGGATATCTTCAGCCGCTTCACGCTGTTTGTAGATGTGATAGTCCTCGCGCGCAAAAACAGGATAACGACCTAATTTCTGTTCGCGATCGACGAAGTTAAAACCGCATAAAAACAGCTTACTTCCTGCATGCTGAATGCGATACAAGGGCATCTGTGGATACGTTTGTAACCACTCGACAACGTCTTCACGGGTTCCCTGAACAATTTCCGTCAGCTTAAAAATCTTCATGACCTCGCCCTGATTCGGCTTATCGAGCAGACGAAGATCAAAGTTGTGTACATAAGCCGACAACCCCACGCAACCACATAATACCATTAGTGGATTCTGAGCGTCACCATGCAAACGCACATCTAGATTCTTAGCATTAAAAAATGCCTGTAACCTGCGATTCCGTTTTTGGATCGTTGGTGTCAGGTCTGGCCTGACTGGATTCTTAAATTTTAATTGCATAACCAAAAAACATTTCGATATAAGGTGGGCTCCTTACACCACAAAAGTATTAAAATAAATTGAAGTTCGAACGCTAATTCTTTCAAATACTTACAAGCCCGAACTAGTCAAACCGAAGTGCCTTGATCGGATTCACGCTGGCGATAATCATCGTTGGTAACAACAACACTATCGTCACAACGAAAAACATCAATACATTCAGCAAGATAACGATTTCCCAATTCCAACTAATAGGAACAAAGCTCATATAATAATCGTGCGGATTCAACCGCACAATTCGAAACTTATCCTGGAGGAAGCAAATTCCCAACCCGAGAAGGTTGCCAAAAAATAGGCCTCTGCTGATCAACCGCACCCCATTGAATACGAAAATTGAGCGTATTGTATGATTTCCGGCGCCAAGTGCCTTTAGCAGACCTATCATCCGCGTGCGATCCATAACCAGGATCAGAATAATCGAAATCATATTCACCGAAATCACCGTAAGAATGATTACCAACAGAATATTTACCTGGCGACTCAACAAATTCAGCCAGTCAAAAACCTGTATGTAGCGGTCGCTGACGCGTTCAATATTGAGGTCATAGTCCATCCGATCTCCAATCGCCACAATACTGCCATCAATAAGCTGTTCTTCATTTACAGTAGGAATTAACCGCTCAAAGAAATTTTCTTTGTGTTCAAAATACACATCCTCGGAAAGAAGGGATTTTACGTTCTTCATGCCGTTGCGATTGAGGTTCAGGAAAACCTCCAATCCCCCGGCAATGCTATCCGACCAGTCGTTCAAACGCTGGATCATCCGGATATCCGTAAGGACGACACGACTGTCGAAATATTCAGAGAGATTGGTTTCATAAATTCCGGTCACTTTCAAACGCCTATACCTGGGCGGATTTTGAAAAAAGTGAACCATAATGTTTTCGCCCACGCCGGTATTCAGTTTGTCGGCAATTGCTTTGCTAATCACGACCTGATTAGCGTAGCCGGAATCCGGAAAAGCAAAGAAACTGCCTTCAAGCATATTGGGTGAAAACCGATCCACGTCAAAGCTTTTCCCGACACCCTTGACCACCACGCCCAGTACTTCATCCTCCGTTTTGACCAGCCCTGGCTTGTGCGCATACTCCTGTACATGATCCACGAACGGATAGTCGCGGAGGTTGTCGTACAAATCAATGTGAAAATTCATCGGTCTTTCCTCCGGTGAATTGTTCATGGAAAATTTTGTTATCAGAAGGTGCCCGCTGAAGCCGAAAATTTTATTCTTTACTGTATTCTGAAAGCCTTTCATGACAAGGAAAGAAACGATAGCGGCACCCAGCCCCACGCTGATGCTCACGATGGCAATCCTGTGAATCGTAGCCGCAAATCCAGTTGGATGGTCGCGGTTTATTCTTTTTGAAATGAAATACGAAAGGTTCAATGTTATTGCTAACTTATCGGCGTTAGTGCCCCGTGCAAATTAAGTTAACATTTGTGCCCGCACAACCCGAAACCCGACGACATTCTTGAATTATGGTATTATCCAGACTGATATTTTTCTCCGGGCTCCTGTTGATCCATTCGTCCTGCCGTCCACAAACCCACGCCGATACGAAGCAAGTATCCGAACAGAAAGCTGCGGAGGAAGCTCCAGCAAGGCTTCAGACGGGCGCAGAGCAGATTGAGACATATCTCCCGCTGTTGAAGAACAAATCGGTTGCGCTTCTGGTAAACCATACGGCACTGGTTGGCAAAACGCACCTGGCCGATACGCTTCTGAAGCTCGGCGTACAAGTGAAAAAAATCTTTGGCCCCGAACATGGTTTTCGTGGCAATGCGGCGGATGGTGAGGCTGTAAAAAGTGGCGTCGATACCAAAACAGGCTTGCCTGTTATCTCGCTCTACGGAAAGAACAAAAAACCCACAAAGGAACAGCTCGCCGACGTCGATGTTGTCATCTTTGACATTCAGGATGTCGGAACTCGGTTCTACACCTACATCAGTACCCTGCATTATCTCATGGAAGCTGCAGCTGAGAACGATAAAGAGGTAATTGTTCTTGACCGCCCGAATCCACATGGAGATTACGTCGACGGGCCTATGCTCGAGCCGGCGCAGAAATCATTTGTGGGGATGCACCCGATTCCGGTAGTGCACGGCCTTACTGTCGGAGAACTGGGCAACATGATCAATGGCGAAGGCTGGCTGGGAGATCGGAAGTGCAAACTCACCATTATCCCCATGAAGAACTGGACGCACAACGATGAATACCTTTTGCCCGTATATCCATCACCCAACCTGCCAAACAATCAGGCAATTCGCCTATACCCTTCGCTGTGTTTTTTTGAGGGCACGGTCATCAGCGTGGGTCGGGGTACCGAAATGCCGTTTCAGGTGCTGGGCAACCCGTTACTGAAGGACTTCGCGTTTTCGTTCACCCCTGTAACAATCAAAGGTGTCGCGGTGAATCCTCTCCATGAAAATAAAGTTTGCTATGGCATAGATCTCAGAGATGCTAAAGTAGAAAGGCGAATTGACCTGTCGTATCTGATCAACATGTACAAAGCGTATCCTGACAAGGACAACTTTTTCACGAATCCGTTCGACAAAAATTACATTGACAAACTCGCCGGTACGACGAAGTTAAAAGAGCAGATTCGGAAGGGGTTATCGGAAGATGAGATTCGCGCCTCATGGCAGGACGATCTTGAGAAATATAAACTCACCCGAATAAAATACTTGTTGTATGCCGAGTAGTAAGCCCAGGACTGGAAAAGCAGAAAAGGTCAAGGATATCATTCGCATTCTCGAAAAGTTATATCCCGATCCTCCGATTCCGCTCCATCATAAGGACGCCTACACACTTCTGGTTTCCGTTTTGCTCTCTGCACAATGTACTGACGAGAGGGTTAACAAAACGACGCCTTTACTATTCGCACGCGCCGACAATCCATTCGACATGGTAAAGATGAGCCCGGAGGAAATCCGGGAAATCATCAAACCGTGTGGTCTTTCCCCCATGAAAAGCAAAGGTATCTATGGGCTGTCTCAGATTCTGATCGAAAAGTACAATGGCGAGGTTCCTGATACATTCGAGGCGCTTGAAGCTCTCCCGGCGGTCGGTCACAAAACAGCGTCCGTGGTGATGACACAATGGTTTGGGAAGCCGGCTTTTCCTGTCGACACCCACATACACCGGCTTGCCCATCGCTGGGGTCTGAGCAACGGAAAGAGCGTAGAGCAAACGGAAAAAGATCTGAAACGCCTTATTCCAGAGAATAAGTGGAATACGGCTCACCTTCAGATGATCTATTTTGGTCGGGAATACTGCCCTGCCCGCGGACACCTATGGCAGGATTGTCCGATTTGTTCAAAGTATATGCGCAAAGAATTACGTACCTGAACGCCCCGGCAGGGCTGAAAGACGCAAAAAGCCGTTGTTTTAAGCAAGTAAAACGTAATTTTGCGCATCGATATGAATACACTGAAAGTAATTTTTATGGGCACACCGGATTTTGCCGTGCCCTCGCTCGAAATACTTCTGAAGAATGATATTAATGTCGTTGCCGTTATTACAGCGCCCGATAAGCCCCAGGGCCGTGGTCAGAAAATCCAGTTTTCCCCGGTGAAAGAATGTGCATTGAAACACGGAATCCCGGTATTGCAACCTACGAATCTCAAAGACCCCGGCTTTCTTGCAAAACTCGACGAAATCGGAGCGAATTTGCAGGTAGTTGTGGCGTTCCGAATGCTGCCTGAAGCAGTCTGGTCCAGGCCGGCCTTCGGCACATTCAACCTTCACGCCTCCCTCCTGCCGCAGTACCGCGGCGCGGCGCCTATTAACTGGGCAATCATAAATGGAGAAACCGAAACGGGCGTCACGACTTTCTTCCTTCGACACGAAATTGACACAGGGAATATCATCTTCCAGGAGAAGGAGCCCATCTCCGAATCAGACAATGCTGGAATGCTTCACGATCGCCTGATGATCCGCGGTGCAGAGCTTGTGTTGAAAACAGTTAAAGCAATTGAAACCGGGCAAAGCCAGGCTATTCCGCAGACAGCCGATGGCGAGCTCCGTCATGCTCCAAAAATCTACAAGGAAACATGTGAAATCAACTGGTCGCAGTCAGCCAATATGGTTCGAAACTTCGTGCGCGGATTAAGTCCCTATCCGGGGGCATGGACTTCCATCCATGGTCGTACCTACAAAATTTACGAAGGGGTTGTTCTTACTGACGAAACCGCAGCAGCCGAAAATCTGGAGCCTGGAAAATTTAAGACTAATAATCGCGATTACCTCTGGTTTAAAACGGCAGATGCCCTGTATTCGGTAAAAAGACTTCAGCCTGAAGGCAAGAAGCAAATGACTGTCGAGGAATTCTTCCGGGGTAATAAGTTATAGCCCAGCATCCGAAACACGTTAAGAGAAATGAAAGTATCGCTTGTCGCCGCCGTCGCTGAAAACGGTGTAATCGGAAAAAACAATGACTTGCCCTGGCGACTGCCGGATGACATGAAATTCTTCATGGAAAAAACGCGCGGACACCACGTGGTCCTCGGACGAAAAAACTACGAGTCATTACCCGAAAAGTACAAGCCATTACCGAAACGCATTAATATCGTGCTATCGCGAAGTAAAGACTACCAGATTCCGGGATGCCACGTTGTCAATAGCCTCGAAGACGCCTTCAAAATTGCTGAACTGAACGGAGAACATGAAGTCATGATTATTGGTGGAGCTGATGTCTACAAACTCGCATTGCCGCATGCGGATTCCCTCTACCTCACCGAAGTGAAGGCATCCGTCGACGGTGATGTTTATTTCCCTGCCTTTGATAAAAATAAATGGGCGGAAGTTTCACGCATTCCCCACGAAAAGGATGAGCGCCACGCGTACGCGTTTGACTTCGTTGTCTATGAACGTAAATCCGAAAACTAAGTCCGATGGCCAATTCAATAAATGGCAAAGTCATCTGGCTGACGGGAGCATCATCGGGCATCGGAGAAGCTCTGGCGTATGAGCTCGCGGCCAAGGGGGCGAAACTCATTTTGTCGGCGCGACGGAAGGAGGAACTCGAACGTGTCAAAGGTAATTGTCCGATACAGCAACAACAGGACATCCGCATCCTTCCACTCGATCTCACTGCGTCGACGACACTGAAACTATCTACGGAAGCAGCAATCCAGCTTTTCGGTCACGTAGATATTCTCATTAACAACGGCGGCATCAGCCAGCGAAGCTTTGCGAAAGACACGTTGATTGACGTTGACCGTCGTGTGATGGAAGTAAACTTCTTCGGAGCAGTTTCCGTAACGAAACATCTACTGCCGCACTTCCTGCAACGCAAGCATGGACACATCGTTACCGTGTCGTCGGTAACCGGTATTTTCGGAACACCCTTCCGCTCAGCTTACGCAGCATCAAAACACGCACTCCACGGTTTCTTTGATTCCCTTCGTGCGGAACTGTTCAAAGACGCAGGCGAAGCAATTACCGTGACAATGGTGTGTCCCGGCTTTATACACACACCAATCACGTTGTCGGCGGTAACAGGCGATGGATCGCCTCTTGGCAAAATGGATGAAGGTCAGTACAAAGGAAAATCGGCACAATGGTGCGCAAGGAAGATCGTGAAGGCCATCGAAAGCAAAAAAGAAGAAGTCTATATCGGCGGTAAGGAAGTTTTGGGCGTATGGTTCAAGCGCTTCCTGCCCAGACTGTTTTCAAAATACATCCGGAACGCGGCAGTACGCTGAAAATGCATTCACATCAACTCACGTTTCGTCGCCCACGTCGTCGCTCTGCCAGGGAGAAAATTCGTAACCGTCTTTCAGAAAATTCGGATATATCTGAAGGTGCTTCTTCTTGACCTCGTCGAAGATGATCTGTTTTAGTTGAAGGATGTTTTCACCCGTTGCTGCCGAAACAAAAACAATGTTCTGAAATCCGGATTCGCGGTAATATCCTTTCATTTCATCGAGATTCGCCTCCGCATGCTCCTGACGGTAAAGATCAATCTTGTTCAGCACGAGCACTGTCGGAATGTTTGCTGCGCCAATGTCTTTTAGGGTTTGAGAAACGACATCAATCTGATTGTCGTGGAAAGGATGAGCCACGTCGACTACATGAAGAAGTAGGTCAGCTTCCCTGACTTCGTCGAGGGTTGACTTAAAGGATTCGATGAGATGATGAGGTAATTTTCGGATGAACCCGACTGTATCGGAAAGCAGAAATGGGATTGTCCCGTAAGTAACTTTTCGCACAGTAGAATCCACCGTTGCAAAGAGTTTGTTCTCTGCCAGCACGCCGGATCCTGAGAGCAGGTTCATCAGCGTGGATTTCCCCACATTGGTATATCCTACAAGCGCCACGCGTACAACATTGGCGCGACCTTTCCGCTGCGTAGTACGCTGCTTTTCGATCTTCTCGAGCCGGTCTTTCAGTATGCTGATCTGGTAGCGGATATTCCTGCGGTCGGTCTCTATCTCCTTTTCACCCGCGCCACCACGCGTTCCTGTTCCCCCGCGCTGGCGTTCAAGGTGAGTCCAAAGCCGGGTCAGGCGTGGCAGCAGGTATTGGTTTCGGGCCAGTTCAACCTGGGTCCGCGCCTGGGCTGTCTGAGCACGGGCAAGGAAAATGTCGAGGATCAAAAGGCTTCGGTCGTATATCCTTACCTGGCTCTCCTCGCGGTCTTTTGGATTTAGCTCACGCTCAAGGTTTCGCAGCTGGGACGGCGACAAATCATCATCAAATATGACATTCTTAATTTCGTGGCTGAAAACGAATGATTTCAATTCTTCCAGCTTACCCTTTCCAACAAACGTCCGGGGGTCTGGATGTTCCAGATTCTGAACAAACTGCTTTACTGTCTTGATCCCTGCGGTTTCTGCCAGAAATGCCAGTTCATCAAGGTGTTCCTGCGTAATTTCTTCTGCTCTTGCTTTTCCTATTGCGACCAATGCCGCAGTGTTCTTTTGTTCTGCTTTCATATAAAAATGACGTCAAACTTAAGGGATTTTCAAACACCCCTCTTTACCAAGCCGCTATCTTTTGATACCTTTCCCGAACTAACCGGAATTTTGCGGAGATCATCCGTTAAATTGGCGCTTCGTCGATTTGTCGGAAGTCGAAGGAAAGTTCTCATCAAATCTATGAGAATTGCCATCGTTCTGAACACGTCCTGGAATATCTATAACTTCCGGATGAACTTTGTCACAGCCCTGCTTTCCAGGGGATATGAAGTTCATACCATTGCTCCCGTGGACGATTATACCCAGTATCTTCGCGAAGCAGGTTGCATCCACCATAACGTAAAGATGGACAGCAGGGGTGCGAATCCTCTGAAAGATTCGCTATTGATCGGCGAGCTTTATCTCATTTATAAGAAAATCCAGCCGGATGTCGTGCTGCACTACACCATAAAACCCAATGTTTATGGCACACTGGCGGCGACGATGCTTCACATTCCGGTAATCAATAATGTATGTGGCCTGGGGACGGTGTTTTTAAAAAACAACCTGGTCTCCGCCGTTGCCTTGCTTCTCTATAAGGTCAGTTTCAGGTTTGCTCAAAAGGTTTTCTTCCAAAATCCCGACGACATGAAATTGTTTCTCGACAAGAAACTCGTGCCTGCAGAAGCGGTTGACCTGGTTCCCGGATCAGGCATTGATCTCAGCCGGTTTCAGCCCATGCCGTTCCGTCGGAATAAGCCATTCACGTTTCTTATGGTCTCACGTCTTATTTCTGACAAGGGCGTGTTCGAATACATTGAAGCTGTGAAGAAACTTCAAAGCGAAGGATTGAATGCACGTTTTCAATTGCTTGGCGCATTGGATCCGGAACACAAGCGCGGCATACAACCTGCCGTAGTTCAGTCGTGGATTCGCGATGGACTTGTGGAATACCTTGGTACCACGAACAATGTGCGCGAGTTTATTGAACAGGCCGATTGCATTGTGCTACCCTCGTATCGCGAGGGCACTCCCCGTACGCTGCTGGAGGCCGCGAGCTCAAACAAACCAATCGTCGCCACGAATGTTCCCGGGTGCAACCACGTAGTACAACACAACCATAATGGTCTGCTCTGTAACCTCAAAGATGCCGACGACCTCGCCGAGAAGATGCTCGCCATGAGCAATTTTGATGACGAAACATTGAAGGAGTTCGGACAAAACGGACGTAGTAAAATTGAAACTGAATTCGACGAATCTCTGGTGATTAACAAGTATCTTTCCGCCCTTTTGAATTTACGGAAAGCATCTTAAGTTATCACACATTATGCAGGTTCTTCGCACACCGTTTGACGGACTGTTGGAGTTGATGCCAACGATTTACAGCGACAACAGAGGATGGTTCTATGAATCGTTTAAGAACAGCGCGTTCAGGGAATCAGGTATTGAATATGATTTTTTGCAGGATAACCAGTCATTTTCCAGAAAGGGAGTAATAAGAGGCCTGCATTTTCAACGCGAGCCCTATGCTCAGGCGAAGCTCGCAATGGTGCTTGTCGGAAAGGTCCTCGATGTGGTCGTAGACCTGCGCCCTGGCAGCCAAACTTTTGGAAAGGTTTATAAATGCGTTCTCGATGGCGAACGCAGGAACATGCTGATGGTACCCGATGGCTTTGCCCACGGGTTTGCTGCACTTGAAGATTCGATGTTCTTGTACAAGTGTTCCAAAGAATATCACAAGGAAGCCGAAGGCGGAATAATCTGGAATGATCCGGATCTGAATATCGACTGGCAGGTGGCCAATCCAATTATTTCAGAAAAGGATCAGAAGTTACCTGCCTTCCGGGATTTAGTAAAAAATCTTTAATTTCACCCGGTTAAAAACCCCTTGAAACGTTGAGCAGACCCATTTTTTCAACTTTCTTAATTATTTCCAGTCTTGCAATATTTTCCTGTGGTTCGTATAGGAACAATATCATGTTCCGCGTTCCAGACGATACAGCGCTCCAGAAGGAAATTGCCAGTGCCGAGACAAATTATCGCATCCAGGCAGGCGATCTCATCTCTGTTCAGGTGTATACCAATGAAGGTGAGCGACTCGTAGATCCGGACTTCCAGCTACTCAAGGAAACACCTTCCCAAAGCAATCTTGCTACGGTCAAGCCCGACAGAGCTTATCTGATCGAAGCCGATGGAACGGCAAAGCTGCCTATGGTCGGTAACGTCAACCTCGGTGGACTATCTATTCGCGAGGCGGAAAGCATTCTTCAACAAGCCTACGGTGAGTTTTATGAGAAGCCGTTTGTGACGATTGATTTCAAGAATAAACGCGTCGTAGTGCTGGGTGCACCCGGCGGAAAGGTAATTCCACTTTCAAATAACAACGTTACGCTGGCTGAAGTGCTGGCGCTCGCGGAAGGAATCGATAAGGACGCCAACGCCACCAATATCCGCGTCTTGCGAGGAAATGAGGCGATCGTGGTTGACTTCAGTACATTCGACGGGTATCGCAAAGGAAACATTATCATGAACCCGGGAGACGTCGTCTATGTCGAACCGGTCAGACGCCCTTTTGCTGAGAGTATCCGCGACTATGCACCATTAGTAACTATACTCGCCAGCATCACAACACTTATCGTCGTACTGGTAGGGCTATGACAATCTCCCCGTGATTCAAGATAAAAACATATCACCCTCGCAGTCCGAATCAATTGATTTCAACAAACTCGCTGCCGTTTTCAGGAATAACTGGATCTGGCTGGTGGGTATCTTTCTTGTCGTCAATGGCGTCACTCAGATATATCTCAGGTACACAAAAAATCTTTACGAGTCTTCATCTGAACTGAAACTCGAAGTAAAGAACGACGCAAGCGAACTTGGTATCAAGAATGTAATTGAAGAACCAAACGTCAACATACTTTCAGGTGAGATTGAATTAATACAATCTAAGCTCTTTCTCAATCAGGTTTTAGACAACGCTAAGCTGGGGATTACATATCACAGCGTCGGACGGGTAACAAACGAGGAACTCTTTAACACGACCCCGTTTAACGTGGTGCTTAAGAAGCTTGATGGACACCGATTTGATCAGCCGATTCAGTTTGAACAGAAAAACAACAATGCCTATCAACTCAAGATCTCTGGTGACGAACAAGTGGAGGGCGAATTCGGCAAACCAACACAGTTCGGAGGGTTTGAAATGATCATTACCCGAAATGATCATTTCATTGCTGGAGACGAGAAGGGCTACTTCTTCACCATTCACAGCCGCGAATCACAACTTCAGTATCTGACCAGAAACCTTTCGGCAGAACCACTCAACTACAATGCAAACACAATTCGCATTTCGTTCAAAGATTATAATGCATCAAAAGCACAGTACATCCTGAACAAGATCGACACGCTATACCTGATTTACAGCAACGAACAAAAGAACCTCGCGAACCGTCAGAAGATCAACTGGCTTTCAAACGAACTTGCGCAAATCGAAGCCAAGATGGAGGGCTTTGAGGACTATTTTGAAAACTTCACGTTGCAAAACAAAACCAACAACCTGGACGACGATCTTAAGAACATTGTTAAGCAGATAAACGAACTCGACTCTCAGCGATTCAGACTCACCCAGCGGATAGATCATCTTGACCGGCTTAAAGACGACCTGAAAAATCGCAAGGAGGTAATTTCCTCTTCACAGCATCACAACATTCCCGGACCGGTTGCCGAAGCGATGGAAGAGCTTAGCAAATTGTGGATGGAACAAGGCAAACTGGGTATGTCGTACAATGAAAAAACATTTGCCTCACGACGTCTCCAGAAAGAAGTTGAAAGCCTTGAGCTGAAAGTGGCACGCTACCTTGACGAGCTCCGCCGCGACGCTGTTTCAAGACTCGCTGACCTCAACAGCGTAAAGCAAAAGCTGGAAAAAGAGTTTGCCCACTTGCCCGACAAGAATACTGAATTCTCGAAGAACCTCAGGTTCTACAAACTTAATGAGCAGTTGTATCTGACGCTGATGCAGTCAAAGTCAGAGTTTGAAGTCGTGCAGGCGGGAACCGTTCCTGACTTCCGCATTCTTTCGCCTGCGTCGTTCCCATCAGAACCCATTTCGCCAAAACGTCTCATGATTTCCGGCGCAGGGCTTGTGATTAGCCTGACGCTTATGTTGTTGTTTATAGGGATAATGTACCTCGCCAATAGTAAGATCACCAGTCTTTCGGAGCTGGAACGCAATTTGCAATTACCGGTAATTGGTGTGATCCCGGTTTCCCGACATATCCGGAATCACGGATTGTTCGTGGTCGATCAGCCTAAGTCGATGGTGAGTGAAGCGTTGCGGACCATCCGCACCAACCTCGATTTTTTCAATGCCGATGTTAGACACAAGATTGTCTCAATTTCGTCGACGGTTTCAGGCGAAGGGAAATCGTTCATTGCAGTAAACCTGGGGGCAATGGTTGCCCTTTCCGGGAAGCGTGTAGTGTTGCTTGACCTCGACATGCGAAAGAAGAAAACCAATGTGCCAGCGGTGATCACCGATAGTTCAAAGGGAATTAGCACCATACTCATAAAACGCAACACGTGGCAGGAGTCGGTCGTTAAAACTTCAATAGCAGAGTTCGACTTTGTTCCGTCGGGGCCTCACCCCCCCAACCCCGCGGAGTTGCTATTGAGCTCGACGTTCGAGGAGCTGCTGGAAGAACTAAAGCGTCATTATGACTATATCATAATCGACACACCACCGGTGGGGCTGGTAACGGACGGCATAATGGCGATGAAACATTCAGATTTATGTGTGTATATTTTCCGCGCCAATTATTCGAAGAAGGAATTTATGCTGAACCTTCAGCGGATTATAAACATCAATAAGTTTACAAACATCGGCATGGTTCTCAATGCCTTGCCAAGTACGGGCGCTCACAAGTACGGCTACGGCTATTATGAGGAGGCTGATGTAAACAGTAAATGGACTCAACTTTTTAATACCTAAGTGTTTAACTGGTTTCGAAAAAATAAACAACTCACTGTCGATCTTATGATCGACCTGCACTCGCACCTGCTTCCGGGACTGGATGACGGCGTAAGGTCATTTGAGCAGGCCGAAGAGATCATCAATAGGTTCATGGCATTGGGGTATTACAAACTTATCACAACGCCCCACGTGATGAGCGACGCTTATCGCAATACCTCCGAAACGATTCTTGGGAAGCTCGAAGAGCTCCGGGCCTATCTTGTGGAAAGAGATATTCACATCCGGATAGAGGCTGCAGCAGAGTACTATCTGGACGAAGAACTCTTCCGTAAACTTGAACAGGCAGAACCCCTGCTCACGTTCGGGGATAATTACCTCCTCTTCGAAACGAACTTTCTTACAGAGCCGCTCAATATGAAGGAATTCATCTTCCTGGCAACGACACGTGGCTACAGACCCGTGCTCGCACATCCCGAGCGGTATCTATACCTCCAGCAGGATTTGTCGAAGGCCCAGGACTTGCTTGACCGTGGAGTTCTGTTCCAGGCCAACATCAGTTCATTTACGGGTTATTATTCGAAACAGGTTCAGTCTACCGTCAACAAACTTGTTGAAAAGCGGGTTATTCATATGCTGGGAAGCGATTGCCACCATATCCATCATGCGAACCTCATCAGCGAAGCGCTGTCGATGAAGTACTTTCGAAAAGCGTTATCTTTGCCGTTATTGAACAAATCTTTATAACCCGCAGGCAGCGGAACAATCCGGAATCACACAATGGTTGCAGTTACAGGAGCCAATGGTCTACTTGGTAGTTTCATCGTACGCGAACTCATCAGGCAAGGGATACCATATATCGCGCTCAAGAGAAAAAACAGCGACACATCTTTACTTGCAGATGTAGCGGGTGAGATCCAGTGGCGTGATGCCGATATCCTTGATCCCGTTCAGCTCGAGGAAGTGTTTGACGGAGTTACGCGAATCATTCACACGGCGGCTGTCGTGTCGTATAACCCACGCATGGCAAGACAGGTGATGGAAATCAATAGCGTGGGTACTCGAAACGTTATCAATGAAGCGCTCGCCCGCAATGTCTCTCGGTTCATCCACATCAGTTCGGTAGCAGCCCTCGGTCGGCAGAAGAACCAGCGCGTCATAGACGAAACAAACCAGTGGGTCGACAGCCCGACGCATACAGTATATGCGAAATCAAAATACCTTGCAGAACTTGAAGTATTCCGCGCACACGAAGAAGGGCTCAGCGTCGCTGTTGTCAATCCTTCTGTAATACTTGCACCTGCCGATTGGAACAAGACCAGCGCCCGGATATTCAAGTACGTGTGGGACCAGAAGAAATTTTATTCTGATGCCGTACTGAATTATGTTGACGCGCGCGATGTTGCACAGATAACGGTAAGGCTACTTGAAAATAATAGCATTGACGGCGAGCGGTTCGTCCTCAATGCCGGAAAGATTCGGCTTCCCGACCTGTTTGCAGAAATCGCATCAAGATTTGGAAAAACCGCCCCGAAAATCAAACTAAATAAGTCCACCCTTCAGACACTGGCCCGCCTTGAAGCTTTGCGCAGCCGACTAACAGGCGCCGATCCCCTTATCACTCCGGAAACGGCAAGGTTGGCCGGAGCCGATTTTATTTATGACAATTCAAAAATCAGAAAATCGTTATCATTTGAATTTCAACCGATTGAGGCGACATTGGACTGGTGCTGCCAATATTACAGGGAAAAAAAGCGGGCCGAAAATTGAACTGAAAGGTTATGTTTACACTTTAAAATAACTATTTTAGAAAAACCCTTTGGTGCATGTCTAAAGAATACAGAAAACGGGAAGAAGGCAACGAACTCATCAAGAGCTTTGAAGACCACCTAAGAAAGAAAAGAACGGCGTTTTTCGACCTGGATGCTTACGAGCAGATAATCGATTACTACCTATTCAGAAATAAATTCAATAAAGCTTTACAGGCCGTTAATCAGGCCATAAGCCAGTATCCATTTTCAACTGAGCTGATTACCGTTAAAGCACAGATTCTTACCAACCTGGAAGAATTTGACCAGGCACTCGCATTGCTCGACCAGGCAAATGCGCTGCAACCCAACGATTCTGAAATTTATCTCACCAGAGGTTCAATTCTGAGTCTGCAGGGTAATCACGGCGAAGCGATCGAGAACTATGAGAAAGCTCTCATGTTCACCGACGACAAGGATGAAGTGTATTATAGTATCGGCCTTGCTCACCAGAGCATGGAAGACTACATAAGTGCAATTGACGCGTACAAACAGGCGATCGAAATCAATATCAATCACGATGGCGCGCTTTACGAACTGGCGTATTGTCTAGACGTAACAGGCCAGCTCGAAGGAAGTATTGAATACTATCAGAAGTTCATTGACGAAGATCCCTACTCTGCCGCGGCATGGTACAATCTTGGAATTGTTTTCAACAAGCTTGAGAAATACCAGGACGCACTTCAGGCATACGATTATGCTACTACCATAGATGAGACGTTTGCATCAGCACACTTCAATATGGGTAACACCTATATGAACATGGGTGAGTTTACTAAGGCGCTGGATGCTTTTCGGCGCACCATCGAGCTGGAAGGGCCGAGCCCGGAAGTGTATTGCTGCATCGGTGCCGCTTATGAGAGTTTGGAACAATATGATCTTGGGCTGAAGTACTTTCAGAAAGCATCCAAGCTTGACACCCTTTACGACGAGGCGTGGTACGGTGCAGGAGCCTGCCTTGAGAAACAGGAAAAGTGGTATCAGGCGCTTCATTTCTATAATAAAGCCCTCAAGCTTAATACCGAGAACGCTGAATATTGGAAATCGGTGGCTCATGCCGAATTCAAGATCGGGAACATTGTTTCCAGCGTTGACGCATATGACGAGGCCAGCAAACTCGACCCCTCTGACAAGGAAATCTGGCTGAACTGGTCGTACATCTACTACGATCAGGGAGATCACGAAAAGGCGATTGAGACTCTTTTAGCCGGATTTCATGACATACCTGACGATTCCGAGCTGTTCTATCGGATGACCGTGTACCTTATTGAAGCAGGACGTTTTAAGGAAGCCTTTAATTATTTGGAAAATGCTTTAATTTTGGACTTTGATGGTCATACATCGCTGTTTGATTTCTTTCCCAAGCTGGAGACACAAAAAGCGCTGTACAAGATTATTGAACAGTTTAGAAAAGACAATCAGTAAATGAATTACGAGCTAAAAAATCTGCCTGAGCGAACCAAAAAGCCCAGGCAGTACGGTTTTACCATGGCCATGGACAAAGGCCTGAGTATCCGGCAAGCTGAAGATTTCGTCGACACATGTGCCCAGCATGTGGACATTGTTAAACTCGGGTGGGCAACTTCTTTCGTAACGCCAAGACTTAAGGATAAACTCAAGATTTTTAAAGACGCCGGCGTGCCGGTGTACTTCGGAGGTACCCTTTTTGAGGCATTCGTGATCAGAAATCAATTTGACGATTACCGCCGACTGCTCGATAAGTTCGACATGGCGTTCGCCGAAGTCTCTGACGGGTCAATCGACTTGGACCACGACAAAAAGTGCGATTACATCTCAAAATTAGCCGACCAGGTGACGGTCTTGTCAGAAGTTGGGTCCAAAGACGCTGACAAAATCATCCCGCCGTACATGTGGATTGATCTGATGCAGAAAGAACTAGACGCCGGAGCATGGAAAGTGATCGGAGAAGCACGCGAAAGCGGTAATGTGGGACTTTTCCGCTCTACAGGTGAAGTTCGTTCCGGCCTCGTACAGGAAATCCTTACGAAAATTCCCTTCGAAAAGATCCTCTGGGAGGCCCCTCAGAAAGCTCAGCAGGTGTGGTTTATCAAACTTCTCGGAGCTAATGTCAATCTCGGAAATATCGCCCCCGAAGAAGTCATTCCTCTGGAAACCATCCGGTTAGGGCTGCGAGGCGACACCTTCCTCCACTTCCTCGGAATCGAGAAAACGAAACACAACTCAGCCCCTCCTTTCGAAGTCGATTAATTTAGTCCACCACCTTGAGAAAATTATCTGATTACATTCTGCTGAACGCCAAGGGCGTAGCAATGGGCGCAGCGGATGCGATACCCGGCGTATCAGGAGGAACTATCGCCTTCATCACCGGTATATACGACGAGCTCCTCATGTCGATCCGTGCCGTCGACGTCGACGCTGTTAAGCTTGCAACCTCCTTTCGGTTCCGGGAATTATGGACCAAAATCAACGGCAACTTCCTGCTGGTCCTCGTCAGCGGCATCGCCATCGGAGTTATCCTCAACCTGATACTAATTGACTATCTGCTCAGAAACCATCCTATCGCCGTCTGGTCATTCTTCTTCGGATTAATTCTCGTCTCCGCCCCGCTGATCTTGCGCGAAATACGGGTCTGGGACATCCGGACGGTAATTATGCTACTGATCGGTACGGTATTAGCCTACACGATTACCGTGCTCACGCCGGCCAACACGCCGAATGAGCTTTGGTTTATTTTCCTTTGCGGCGCCATTGCTATCTGCGCCATGATACTCCCCGGAATTTCAGGTGCCTTCATCCTGCTGCTGCTCGGAAAATACCAATACGTCGCAACTGCCGTAAAGGAACTCGACATCCTCGTCATTATCGTATTTATTGCCGGTTGTATCACGGGGTTATTCAGCTTCGTGAGATTTTTAACCTGGATATTAAAGAATTATCACAATGCCACAGTAGCTTTGCTTGCCGGGTTCATGGTGGGGTCGCTAAATAAAGTCTGGCCGTGGCGCGAAGTCGTTGAGTATACAACGAACAGCAAGGGAGAACAGATCCCTGCTTTTGATCGCAGTATCTTACCGTGGGACTACTTCAACGTGACCGGAAAAGATCCACAGATTTTCCTCGCCATTATGCTTATGGCACTCGGCGTCTTTATCGTGGTACTCATTGAAAAGCTTGCCGCAAGGCATAAAAACAAGATCTGAACATGGAAAAAGTATTTGGACTAATCGGAGGTACCGTTAGTCACTCATTTTCAAAGTCATACTTCGATGAGAAGTTTTTCCGCGAAGGCCTGCGAGATTATCACTACGAATTGTTTCCCCTCAATAACATCTCAGAGATCGAAGCACTGCTGAAAGATACAAAAGGCCTAACCGGTTTGAACGTCACCCTGCCCTACAAAGAACAGGTGCTTAAATATCTCGATGAAGTTGATGCCTCTGCAAAAAGAATCGGCGCAGTCAACGTAATCCGTATCAAAGAAGGAAAACTTCAGGGATTCAACACCGACTCCGACGCGTTCTTCGAAACCATTGATAACTGGCTCCCCACTGACAGGAAATTCAAAGCTGTCGTCCTGGGAACCGGTGGATCGTCGAAAGCGGTGCAGGAAGCGCTTAAGAAAAAGAAAATTGAATTCACCCTCGTATCGCGGGAAGCACGGAAAGGCGTTGTCACTTACCAGGATCTTGAGAAAAATCCCAAGTATCTCTCAGAAGCTAACCTCGTGATAAACACGACGCCTCTGGGTATGAGCCCCAACACCGAGACCATGCCTCCTATCGATTACGAATTGTTAGGTCCTGATCATTATGTCTACGACCTGATCTACAACCCTGCACGCACAATGTTCCTCCAAAAAGCAGAGATGCGTGGAGCAAGCATCAAAAATGGCCTCGAAATGCTGCACGTACAGGCAGAGAAATCGTGGAAGATCTGGAATAATTGATAGCGGAATACGGAACATATCACAAGCCTGAGTACGTTAAATGCTCAGGCTTTTTCTTTTTGGGAATTTCAGTCGATTAGTAAATTCGTTTTCCTACATTAAGCTTATGGACTTTAAACTCACCAGCGAATATGTTCCAACCGGCGATCAGCCGAAGGCGATTGAACAACTTGTGAAGGGCGTTGAAGAAGGTGAAAGACACCAGACACTCCTTGGCGTAACCGGTTCAGGAAAGACATTTACCATGGCCAATGTAGTTGCACGAACCAACAGACCAACGCTGGTGCTGTGTCATAACAAAACACTGGCCGCACAACTTTACGGTGAGTTCAAACAGTTCTTCCCAGAAAATTCCGTTGAATACTTCATATCCTACTACGATTATTATCAGCCAGAGGCCTTTATACCTTCGTCGAATCTGTATATAGAAAAAGATCTTTCCATAAATGAGGAGATCGAAAAGCTCAGGTTGAGTGCAACATCGAGCCTGCTTACGGGAAGAAGGGATGTCATCGTTATTGCATCCGTATCGTGTATTTACGGTATTGGTAACCCGGATGAGTTCGGAAAGAATGTCATTCAACTCAAGGTCGGTGAAAGCATCCCGCGAAACCGTCTGTTGTTTGGGTTGGTAGACATCTTGTACAACCGGACAGAACTTGAGTTTAAACGCGGCACATTCCGTGTTAAGGGCGACACCGTAGACATCTTCCTGGCTTACGCCGATTATGCAATACGTATTTACTTCTGGGGAGATGAAATCGAATCGATTCAACGCATTGATCCGCAAAACGGAAAAAAACTCAGCGATGAAAAAGGCGTAACCATATTTCCGGCTAACCTGTTTGTGACGGGCAAAGAATCTCTTCACGTGGCCGTCCACGAAATTCAGGACGACCTTGTGGCACAGGTAGGCATGTTTGAGAGTGAATTACGCCACCTGGAAGCGAAACGCCTGAAAGAACGTACTGAGTTCGACCTGGAGATGATGCGCGAACTCGGGTATTGTTCGGGCATCGAAAACTACTCGCGTTATTTTGACCGCCGCAAGCCCGGAGCCCGACCATTCTGTCTGATCGATTACTTCCCCGACGACTTCCTTCTTATCATCGATGAAAGCCACGTCACGGTGCCTCAGGTTCGCGCGATGTGGGGTGGTGATCGTTCACGAAAAGTGAATCTTGTTGATTACGGGTTCCGTCTGCCATCAGCTCTCGACAACAGACCTCTTACATTCAATGAGTTTGAAGGACTGATCAATCAGGTTATTTATGTGAGTGCAACTCCCGGAGAATATGAACTGCGTAAATCGGAAGGCGTCGTTGTTGAGCAGTTGATTCGGCCCACCGGATTGCTCGATCCGGAAATCGATGTCCGACCAAGCAAAAATCAGATTGACGACCTTCTCGAGGAAATCGATGAACGCGTGAAAAAGAACGAACGCGTTCTGGTAACAACACTCACCAAACGAATGGCGGAAGAGTTGACGAAATACATGGATCGGTTGGGTATCAAGGTGCGTTATATCCATTCGGAAGTCGATACTCTTCAGCGCGTGGAACTCCTAAGGGAATTGCGCCTCGGGGTTTACGATGTGTTAGTAGGGGTTAACCTCCTCAGGGAAGGTCTGGATCTTCCGGAGGTATCACTTGTTGCCATTCTCGATGCCGACAAGGAAGGGTTCCTGCGTAATCAACGTTCGTTGGTACAGACCATAGGCAGGGCCGCCAGAAACGAGAATGGAAAAGTCATCATGTATGCCGACAGCATAACTGATTCAATGCAATTGGCAATTGAAGAAACAAACCGTCGCAGAAGTGTACAGATAGAGTACAACAAGAAGCATGGAATTACGCCGAAGACTGTATTGAAATCTCGCGAAGCCATTCTTGGGCAAACGAAGGTTGCTGATTCGAAGAAAACGTCAAGGAAATACTACGTTGAACCGGAAGAAGCAACGCTTGCCGCCGATCCCGTGATTGCGTATCTCAACAAGGATGAACTCGTCAAGATGGCAGATCGCACACGGAAAGCGATGGAGAAGGCAGCCAAAGAACTGGAATTCGTAGAAGCAGCAAGATTACGCGACGAATATCTTGCACTGCAGAAACGCATTGAAGAAGGTAACTGATCACATTTGAATTAAGGTCTCATCCTGTGAGCAGTGTTCCGAAAACGATAGCGGAAAATCCGGTCGGATTATCAACTGTCAGATATCGACCGATACTAATGCAAATTGCGCCTATCAAACAAAAATTATTACGCCGCCGTTAATCGGATAAGGTAAACGGAATCGAAATCAGAATTTCCTTCTATCTTTGCGGGCGTTCGATAAAAACACATCGTGAATATTATTAAAATTGGTAGTGAGTACCTCCTCGACGGGAAAACTAAGGTAAAGGTTATCAAGCCTCTCAATCGATCCAACACTATCTTTTCCGTAGAAACACCACAGTCAAGTATCCTCACCGTTGAGAAGGAAAGACTGAAGGAATTCGAAGCCGGCCTGGGCATCATCGCCTAGTATTCGGCAAGTTGGAAGTTGGTTTGTGATGCCATGAGAGCACCGCACCGGAAATTTATGTCCGCATCTGACTCAAAAGCTTTTGGCTGTAAATGCTATATTGCCGCTCACTGCGTTAGCAGTAGTATTCCAAAACTTCCACTTCATGACAAAAGTTGCTCTATCATTTTGTCTACTGCTAAGTATCACCTTATGTCATGGCCAGGTCGACTTCAAGCCGGGCTACATCGTTGACCTTAGCGGTGACACCATCCGCGGAACGATCGAATATCGGGGAAACCTGTTTATGAGTAATACGTGCCGCCTGAAGACGTCTGACGGCGCAATAACAAGTTATTCTCCGTCACAACTCAGAGGATATGGGATAGACGACTCCAAGTACTACGTGTCACACGATGTCAAGGCCGACGGAGTTTTGAACCGGGTCTTCCTGGAAGTGCTTGTTTCCGGTACTGTCAACATCCTCTATTTCCGTGGCGATACAGATCGCTATTACATCGAAAAAGATTCTCTCGGAATTGCAGAACTGCCTTACTCCGAGACGGTGATCATTAAAGATGGCAAACAATTGGTCTCTCAGTCTACGCGCCACATTGGTGTACTTCAGTATTACATGCAGGACGTTCCTGAATTAAGGAGTGAAATTACAAGAATGAGAAAGCTGGAGGTCGATCCTCTGGTACAACTAGCAGACCGGTACAACAGACTGACCATGAAAGCAGATGAAAGTGTCTATCTGAAACCTAAAGCGGTGGCAAGTATTTACATTGATTTAGTTGGGGGCGCTGTATTTCCCAGAATGCCAGAAGTCATTACTGATGAAACATTCATGTTGGGCGGGCAGATCTTACTTGGGATGCCACGGTATAACGAAAAATTGTTTTTCCGAACGGGATTTATTTTTACCCACCTCAAGGTTGAAGGCTATACAATAAAAAGGAAAATCCCTCTGGCCTTCGAGTATATGCCAATGAAACGGCGCGTTAACCTTCGGGCATCATATGGACTGAATTTGTACAATGTTTCGTCTCACACGATATCGATCTCAGGAGGTCTAAATGTAAAATTCAATCAGAATGTTTCATTCAACATAATGCCCGAGATGGAGTTCACCCCTGAAATACTTCTTCTTCCCGGCAAGAGGGAATTTACCAATATCCATGGCGGCGTTTTGGTCCGTCTCAAATGATGCATTGATTCTCCGAGCAGTAGGGCAGGATTAATAAGCTGATTTACCAAATGCGCGCATCGATGAACTCAATCAGTGCCTTTGCCATCTCTTCATTTTGCGTCCTGCGTGGATGCCCGTCTTTAGCCGTAAACGGAAAAAACAGCGTGTAAATTTTGCTGTCGTTCATCGAATTGACAACATCGGTTACATAACCCGGCCAGATGGATCCTTTTGCTGTGGCATCCATGCTGCCCAACGCACATATGATGTGCGCATCAGGATACTCGTGCCTGATACCCGACACAAATTTATTGTACGCTGATTTGATTTGATCAGCTGTAGGTGGCGTTGTCCCAAAACGTTGTTTGAACGAAGGATGATCAGGCATCTTTACGAGCCATGAATCATTCTGCATCAGATTAACAACAACGATATCGGGCTTGCGTTGCGAAAAATTCCACCTGCTCGATGAATCATTTGGGTTATGGCGGGAGTATAATTCCGGCATTATCATTGGAAACCAGCTTACCATGATTCCGATTCCGGATTTCACGATACAGTGATAATCCGCATCGAAGTGCCTTGCCGTCAGCGCTGCATACGTATAGTAGTTATTCGTGTATGAACTATCGGGAGAATCCCCACCGGTATTGTCGTCAATTGCGTAACCTGCCGTTATAGAGTTTCCATAAAACTCAATGAAGCGATTATTTCCCTTTGGTAGATCAAGAAGTTCTCCGTCGATAACCTGTACACCATAAAACCAGGTGCTTCCTCTGTCGTATTCCGTTCCCTTGATCAATTCAACAGTATGTTCTCCGTCGGGAAGACCACTCGCCAACGTATAGAACTGCCTGGTGCTGTCGAGGCGGACATACCTGACACTATCGCCATCGATAACGACGTTAAAATAGTTTTTCCCTTTTTCATCGCGCAGCTGCGCCTTTAGCGACGCTCCACGAAATTTCATCTTTACCGATGATGCCGACCAGAATAGCCCCACCGAATCCTGGTGGAGGACACGGCCTGTGATTTTGATTTTTTCATCTGAAGGCTTGTAGTGCCTCGTGGAGAACGTGGATGTTTTGTCCTGTATCACGCACGCTGCCAGGAAAAACATCAGGGGTATAAAACTCATTCGAATCATGCGCTGACAATCGCTAATAAATAAATCTGATCGTTGTCCCGGGCCACATTACTCGACCTGTGACCGGGTAATCCTTTACGCAAGGTAAGTTAAAAAAACCGGGGATATCCGTTCCTCTAACGGTTTTTGGCTTTCGGTCGTATTTCCGAAAGAAGTCTTCCCAATGCAGCCATATTATTTCACTAGGTGCCAGCAGGTTGAGCTGGGCACACGGATATTCCGGCGAGTACTGGTAACTCACCACGCCCAGTAGTGCCAGGTCGACGGGGCGCGAAAGCAGCTCAGCGGGCGGAATTCCGGCGGGTGGATCGCATGACGAACTTTGAATAAACACCCGATAATCAATGGTTCCATCGGGCCTGACGAAATCAATGAGAAAGGAGAACGTGTTACCCTCAAGCCAAAGATTGGCTGCAGACTTCTGGAATGGGTCAGCGAATTCATGGACCGGTTTTTTTTGTGATCCGCTGAAAAACTTCACATGACGGAAATGCGGGTTGTGGTCAGCAAGGATCGGCCGCACCTGTATGGTCGACCCATCGTCAAGAGGGACCACAAAGGGATGGCGAATCACATCCGTCTTCGTCATCTGTGTCTCAAGTATTGCAACGCGGGAAGTATCCATAACACGATGACATATATTGAATCCTGTTTCGTTAAGGAACACCGGGAAACTGCTGTCAAGTTTGGATAACACGGCTGGAACGTCCATCAAATGATCATAGTGGCTGTGGCTAACCAGAAGCCCCTTCAATTCCACTGAATCGCCTAACAACCTCCTTATCGTTTCCACGCCGTGGCTGATCATTTTGGGATCGGATTTCATCGTTCGCGCGTTTCCACCAGCCAGGAACAAGGAGCGTCCGATCCGTCCGAAGCGCTGATTTGAAAAGAAGGGATCAACCAGAACGGCCGCGCCATTCCGAATTACCAACACGCCCCCTGAGCCGAGGTAGGCCACCTTAACACTTCCATTAGCCTCTCCGTTGGCCATGACAACGGTATCACTATCCACAATTTGAAGCTTATGTCCCTTCAGTTTGTTGACCGAGCCCGGCGTAACCCCACATGAGATAATACCGTATACGATCGCCAGTGACGTACAAACACGAATGACCAGCGCGAGACGTGGGGATTGACTTGATGGTGCATTATGGGTATTCGTCAGACCGGGCATATCATTTTAAATTCTACTTGCACTAAATCCAGATGTTATATGAAAAAGTTATATTATCGCGGCCAACCATATGATTTTGAAGTATCAGAGTTGATGGGAAAGCGTTATTTCGTTTTATACAAAGATGGCGAGGTGGTTCAGTACGTAAAAGAGGATGAATTGGATATCCGTTCGCGGGTAAGCATGATTCTGGATGAGTACTATAAGGCACCTCAATCATCGGTGCAAACCAATATGGTTGGCTAAGTGTAGAACAATTTCCGCAATACATTAAGACGCATGTGAGAGCTTGCGTCTTTTTTCTTGGTCGTTCCAATCTAGAATCCTACTGTTAAAGTCGTTCGGTACCTGTGTTTCACCCTACTTTTCCCCGGAGATAAGCCGTATATATCCCGTATATAAGCCGTATATAAGCCGTATATAACCTGTACCTATATAGGTACGGAACATCTACTGGTGAGCCCCGGATGGCGGAGATGAAAAACCTGCCGGGAAGTAGGATTGTTTAAACTTTTAAATAATCTAATAATCCGAGTTACAAAACGCCAGCCAGGGCATCAGAGCTTCCGGGGTCTCTTGCGATTCCGCGTTAGATCCTTCTTTACCACGGAATTTTTGTCCGGCTGAGCGCCAATCGCAGTAAAAGTGGCTCGCCGAACCTCCTCGATAGAACGTCTCACCCTAACGTCCATCTTCTTGAGTTCGTCGATATATGTAGCGAAGTCATACTTTCCTGCATTGGAAAACCGCCTGCCTATTTTACGGGTCTCACTATCATGCACAACAATAGACTCATGAACGAGTGAAAGGTCGACTTTTTCAAGATTGATAACCTCGAAGGAGATGTTTATCAGGTCGCCCAACTCAATGTTACATGCCTCGCGCAAAGCACGGCTCACCGTAAAGAAGCGGCTTCCCTCCTTCCCGTATTGAATTGCTTTGGAGAAAGGTGTTCCGTTAAGTGTACCCCGCACCCTGAAACGCCCACGAGGTAGATCGACCGTCACATGGTGTGGAAGAAAGACTGCCGTCGTAATATGCTTTAGCTTAATTGTTTCAAGGGGAGCGACGAACGAAAACTCATTCTTTTTCATTGCGATGCTTCGTTTATGATTACGATTGAGTGGCTCCGTTTTCCGAGATAAAAAATTCCAATAACCCATGCATCAACTCAATCTTAATGGATGATTCATTTTTTATTTCAACAACTTCATCGTCGACATGAGCCCGTGAGCCGTCCCAGAAAATCTCAAGTTTCCTGGCTTTTACAATGTTGAAAAACGGTGGTTCATCTTTGCCCTGGATCATTGAGTCGACATACGCAATAAATTTTTCACGCTCAGACTCCGTTACCATGACCACTTCAAACTCTCCGTCGGAGGGATCGGCGAATGGGGCAAGGTTAAGTTTTGGTCCGATGGAAACAGTATTCATTACCTCCACCATCAGGTAATTTCCCTTGTGTACGACACCGTCGAGATTAATGCGACAATACCGTGCGCGCGCATCTGCTATGAGATCACGCAGTACCTCCAGCGCGGTTTGCAAACTCTTTTCAACCGATTCCTTATTATCCTTATTGTCCTTCTCCCGTTTCTCCATCTGCAGCATCAGTTCAATGAACAATCCGACGCCGAAGCTTTCAAGGAAGAACTTGCTTTTTTTGATGCCGTAAATTCTTCCGACATCGTATTTCTTAATCCGATTCTCGTTCCAGCTTCCGATTACCTGATGTGGATCGTTTCGTGGGATGCCGAGGGTTTTTGCAATGTTATTGGCAGTTCCCATTGGCAGAAGTCCGATTGGATATTTGCGATCCAGCAGCGTCTTGTTCAGCAGTGATTCCGCTACCTTCCTGACGGTTCCATCACCTCCGGCGAGTATGATAAAATCGATTTCCTTTGATTCGATTTTTTCCCATCCATCTTTTTTTGTAGACGAATAACTACAGCCAAAGCCGGCTGACTGGATCATTGAGATTAGCTCGTCTTTGTCAAAGTTTCCCTCGCCCGCGAGGGGATTGTGCAGGAGTTTTGCAAATTTCATTTAGCGGTGATTGGCTTTTTATAAATGCTCTTCGAAACGTATACCAAGTGTGATTTGGGGAGATGGAATGATAATATATAATTAAAAAGACCATGAAAATTCTAGTTACCAACGACGATGGAATATATAGTCCCGGCATCGCCGCGCTTGCCCGTGTCGCCAGCCGTTTTGGGGAAGTGCGCGTGGTTGCACCAGATGTTGAACAGTCTTCGATGGGACATGCGATAACGGCAACTCGTCCTCTATACTACAAGAAGTCACCGATTGCTTTTGATGGTCTGGAAGCTTACCGTGTGAACGGCACGCCGGCAGATTGTGTAGCTCTTGGAAGTCACCTCTGGGAAAAGGTCGACGTCGTTCTTTCCGGCATCAATATGGGGTTAAACCTGGGCAACGCTATGTGGCACTCAGGGACACTTGCAGGAGCGAAGCAGGCCGTATTACTCGGCATGAAAGGCATCGCCTTCAGCACACCTACGGGGAAAGAAGAACCCGACTTCAAGTCCATTGAACCTTTTGTCGAAGAATCATTACGAAAACTGCTGGAGCTTCGGGACTTGTGTCTGATTAATGTCAACCTGCCGCCAGCGCCTAAAGGCCTGCGATGGACACGTCAGTCGGTGCGTCAGTACGATGGAAGTGTTGTACCCGGGAAAGATCCAATGGGGCGCAACCATTATTGGTTTACTATTCGTCCTCTTGAACCTGCTGAAGAAGGCACTGATCGATGGGCGGTTGAAAACGGCTATGTTTCCATTACTCCCCTACGCCTTGATCTCACCAATGAAACTGCATTGAAGGAGGCAGTCAGGGAAGAGGCAAACGCAAACAGATGATATGATATCCGCCTAAAAATAAAGGGATTCAAATTGAATCCCTTTTCTGTTATCGCAAATTTCGATCTGTTACTTCTTCACCTGATCGCGTGTTGTTTTGGCCATTTCGAGGTGGTGACGTAGCGTAGTAACTTTTCCGGAAGCCCACGCCTTCAGTTCAGCATCTTTGCCTTTTTCAGCCTGATCTTCGAATTCATCCACATCATCTTCATGCGCTTTGACCATCAGGTTCATATACTCACGGTCGAATTCAGCGCCTTGCTTTTCATTGAGATCATCATATTTCTTCTGATGCTCTGATGATAATGATGCCGGAAGTGTAATGCCCTTTTGCTGAGCCAGCGCCTTTAACTCTTCACTGGCTTTTGTATGATCATCAACCATCATTTTGGCGAATTCTTTCACCTGAGGGGATGTAGCCTTTGTTTGTGCAAGTTCTCCTAGGCGAATTTCCAAAAGACTTCCTGCAGCTGCCTCAACAGCAAACTCACTGTCGTCTTCAACTTTGGTATCGTCGAACTTTGCCTCGTTCTGATCTTCGGCGATTTCTTTTGAGTCACGCTGCGAATCGTTTCCACAGGAAAACAGAGCTAATGACAAGCATGCAGCGAGTAAGAGTTTTATCGGTTTCTTCATAATTCCAATTGTGTTTATTTTCCAGTTGGAATAAAAATTCCTGTGCCATTCGCTTACTGCGGTTCATGTTGCTCCACACCCGTTTGATCGTTTCCTCTATTCCTCAGTATAGAAATCAATCAATGCTGCGAAGTATGTATCAGTCCAGCCTTCTGTTATTTCGTCATAACTCTCGTCGGGAATATTGGTGTGCCGCAATTCAACCGACGTTCCTTTTTCATGCGGATGCAGTTTGATTGTGACGATGGAAGGCTCTTCCTGATCACCAAAATACCATTGCTGTCGGATCATTTTATCCTTGACAAACTCCAGGTTCTTCCCCACGATGCTGCCATCCCACAGAGAGAATTCCGATTCAGGCTCCTCCGACATTTCTGCCGGTTCACCACTCCATAAATGGATCGTCAATGGGTTGGTCAGCCCCAGATACACCTGATCCGGTTCAGCGGGTACGACATAGTATTTTTTGAAATCTTTCATAGGCCGAAAATAGCGCACAACTTCGTCAGGTAAAAATCGTATCCGGATTTCTAAGGCTTCCGACGTGCCATTAAAAGTCAATATCAGCATCCATACTTATTTTGTATCATTGTGCTTTAATCTGTCCAATGAACGTCAGTCTGATCATCATCGCCATTACGGTTGTCGTTAGCTTTTATGCTTTTAGCAATCAGGAAGTCATGCGGCGGTTTATTATGAATCCGTATTTGGTAAAAACGCGCAGGCAGTACTACCGTTTCATATCGTCCGGGTTTCTGCATAAAGATCACATTCACCTGATCTTTAACATGATCGCGCTATATTTCTTCGGCCCCATCGTCGAAACAATTTTCACAACCATATTCGGTCAGCTGGGATCGGTATACTTTGTTATCCTATACCTTATCTCGATGGTCGTCGCTGATATCCCGAGTTATTTCAAGCACGCAAACAACCCCGGATACAACTCCCTGGGGGCTTCCGGAGCAGTTTCTGCGGTAGTGTTTGCCTTCATCCTGTTTCTCCCCCTTGAGCGAATCTGTATCTACTTCGTGATTTGTATCAACGGTTTTATCCTGGGAATAATCTACCTGATCTATTCTTATTATCAGGGACGGAAAGGCGGAGATCTCATCAATCACGACGCCCATTTCTACGGCGCCGTGTTCGGATTGATCTTCTGCATCATCCTTTATCCCAGGTCAATATTCATCTTCTGGGAGCAACTGAGGATGTTCGAGATCTCAGATCTCATTTCGAGGTAAGTTTGGTTAAAAACGCCGACTCACTTCTGAAGGGTCGGTTGAATCGCCCGCTGCCAGATGGCGTATCCGGCATCACTCATATGTAAACTATCGCTCACGTACAATTCCGGTGAAGGCTTGTTGCGGCCGTTCAACATTTGCGAAAAGACATCTACGTATTGTGTATTCTTCTTCTGGCTCAGATAATCGCGGATCAGCGCGTTGCCCCGTTCGAGCTCAGACCTGAATTTCTCGCGGCTTGGACTCGGTTTCATACTTATATATACCACTGGAACGTCGGGCAGTTGGGAGCGAATCGACGTAAAAAGTTTGTCAAACCTTGCAAGGACGTCATCTGCGCTGGCACCGGAAGCGATGTCATTTTCGCCGCAATAAATCACGATCTGCCTGGGGGAATAAGGAAATATTATGTCGTCCTGGTACAGGATAACATCCTCAAGAGTAGATCCTCCGAAGCCTCTGTTCAGAACAACGTAGCCGGGAAAGTCTTGCTGAACTTTCTCCCACCGGGTGAACGACGAACTACCGATAAACAGGATCGGCTTTTCAGGGGGGCGTTCAACCTTATCTTTTTCTTTGAATGCGCGAATATCCTTTTCAAACCGCTGCTGGGCACATGCCCCGAAGGTTACGAAAAGCAAAAGGGTGGAGAAAACGGCGTATTTCATGGTGATTTTTTACGACAAATTAGAACCGATAGCAGCAATCGACAAGACCGGTGATGTAATTGTGTCAAATAAGGGCCGGCATCGAAATTTCTCCTCCGACAGAAAATAACGAAGCATCAATGACATCGCAAGCCAGATCCCGGAAGGGCAGGACATTGAAAATATTAATCATCATCGCGGTATTAATCGTCGCTGTCCGGCTTATCCTTCCTTATGCTGTCCTAAAATACGCAAACAATGCGCTGGCAGCTATGCCGGGCTATGCTGGTCATATAAAAGATATCGACCTTGCGCTCATCCGTGGTGCCTACAAAATCGACAGCATTTATCTAAATAAAAAGGACTCGGCGTCAGGAGAAGAGACACCATTCTTTGGCGCCAGGACGATTGATCTTTCCGTGGAGTGGAGATCGCTCCTGAAAGGTGAGATTGTGGGAGAAATCGACTTCCTGGAGCCAACCTTGATCTTCACGAAGGATAAGGTGGAACCTGATGAAGTTAAAAAGGATTCGAGTAGCTTCACTGACCTGCTGCAAGATTTAATGCCGTTGAAAGTAAACCGCTTCACTGTGAGAAACGGAAACATTCAGTACATCGATGAATATTCCAGTCCGAAGGTAGATGTGTCTTTGACCAATACCAACATCGTAGCAACAAACCTTCGCAACGCCTACGATTCAAGTGCCGTTCTACCTGCAACAATCATCGCCGACGCAGATCTCTATGATGGCACGCTCGACTTCAACATGAAGCTGAATCCGATGGCAGAAACTCCGACGTTTGACCTGAATGCTGAGTTGAAGAATACCAACCTGGTGAAACTTAATGACTTCTTCGAAGCATATGCTAATGTTGATATCAGCAAAGGCACACTCGGACTTTACACTGAAATCGCTGCCAAAGACGGAAGGTTTAATGGCTATGTCAAACCTCTTTTGCACGACGTGAGTGTTGTCGGCAAGGAAGACCGCGATGACTCGTTCTTCCAGAAACTATGGGAAGGATTTGTTGGCACTGCAGGACAGGTAATCGAGAATATCAAGAAAGAACAAGTAGCAACCAAGATTCCGTTTCAGGGAGAGATAGAAGATCCCAAGGCAAACATATGGTATACGATCACATCAGTGCTGCAGAACGCGTTTGTTAGAGCTATTCAGCCCTCTATAGATCATGAAATTAATCTCGCCACTGTCGACGATGGTGAACCAGAGAAGAAAGGCTTTTTAGAAAAAATATTTGGAAAGAAAGATGATAAAAAGAAAGAAAAGCAGGAAAGCGCCGACAAAAAGGACAAGAAGAAGGATGAGGACCAGGGATAGGTCAAAGGCCAGATCCACCAGCAAGGTCAGTCTCCCTCTTTTTCCTTTAGTCGGTCAATACAGTTCGTAAGGCTGCGGATCTGGTGATACGCAGCTTTCCAGATGTGGCCTTTCATACCGTTCGCCGCCTGAGGCTCCTTATCTATGCCACCTGAGTACCATTCTCCCCGATCATGGTCGATGAGATAGGTGTCGGTGTATTTCCACAACTGAACGAATTTTTCGAAGTAACTCTGCTTGTCGGACGGATACAGATCCGACATCAGCAACAGCGTATTTAGTCCCTCGGCCTGTGTCCACCAGTTCTTGGTAGCCTTCACTACCTCTGGTGTGCTTGCACCGGCGAAGTAATAACCACCGTCGTAGAAACCTCCGGTATTCTGGTCCCACCCGAAGTCCAGCGAATGATCAACCATCTTCTTCGCTATCCGGTGGGTTTCCGGATCAGCCGGCTGCCCGAGTGCATGAGACGCCTCGAGCATCAGGTAAGCCGTTTCAACGTCATGGCCGTACGAAACATGTTCCAAATAAAAATGCTTGTCAATCACGTCGCGCGCAGAGTCGCGAAAACTAATCAGCTTCCAGTCAGGCGTGAAAAACAGTCCAAGATATTTTTCGTCCTGGACGATGGTATCACGTATGAGTAACAAGACCTCCTGCAACCGTTCTTTCAACAACGGGTCAGGCCACACGAGATACAATTCAGTAAATGCCTCCAGCAGGTGAATCGAACTGTTCTGGTCCTTATAGCCCGTCACTGCGGTTGAAGGAGTATTTATATCACGGGGAATAACTTTTCCCGAACGCGACATGTGTTGAAAATACCCTTTGTGCACCGGGTCGTGACTATTCTTTTCAAGCCATAGAAATGCTTTCTTCGCAAGGTTAAGTGCGCCTGTATCTTTCGACGCCGCGTAGTACGCCGCCAGGGCATAAATTCCAAATGAATTGCCATAGGCCGTCTTTTCTTCTTCTCCCTGAGTCTTCATCGTCCCATCACGACTAACCAGTGTATGAAAGCCACCATACGTTTTGTCCCACATTACATCGCGGAGAAAAACAAAGCCATGGTTTGCACATTTCTCATACGTCTCGTCATTGGGGAACATCGCCATGGCCCTGGCATTATTCCAGAGGTGACGGGCCTGGGATACGATCATTTTATCCTGATCACCTGCAGGTTCGAAGTTAGCGTCGAAGGAACTGAGATAACCGCCGAATTCGTCGTCCAGCGCCTTTGGATACCAACGACGCAGCAATCCCTGTTCGAGATCCCTTTCCATTTCCCGAAGGATCACCATCTTCTGACGTTGATCCTGCGGCAAGCGTGAAGTGCATGAAATCAGTATGAGACCAAGCACAACCGGAAGCAAATGCGACTTATTCATGTACATAAAATAAGGGAAAATTATGTCTCCGGAAAATCGTACCCCCTCATGACTGATATCATCGGTGATTCAGATCTTCAAACACAAGATTTCCTTTCACAGCAATGCTAACGCATATAAGGCTAAAGCCCGTCCGCTTTTAGTGAACTTTTCATTGAATTTAATTCGTCAGGAGTGAGGAATGTTCCGTGAACTTTATCGTGTAAGATTTGATTGATCACTAATGAGTTTAGAAGTATTTCATTGATTAGGTTTGATGTTGTATTGTTGAATAGTCGTTAGTATGAAAAAAATAACCCTTGCCCTACTCGCGGTAATCTTTATGATCTACCTTGGTTTCTACGGAATGGCAAATCATTCTTCAAGCGGTCCGTTCTTTATGTTCATTGGCAGTTGCACTGCGGTTGGACTCACCCTTGATATCGTAAATGTCATTCGTGAAAAAATCCGGAGAAGCCGAATCAGCAAACTCGGCTGAGGAACCTCCTCACACATTTCGTCTTCAGACCTCTGGCTTGAACCTCAAGCCGGATGTAATTTTTTTATCATTCGCCACCTGTTCCGGTAGCCTCCGATATCATTCTTCCGCAAGCTTGCCCTGATGGTAGTTTTGTTTCTGATCTTATCCTACCGTCTCAAATGAGTATAAAAAAACCTGCCGGTGGCAGGTTTTAATTTTTCGTTTAACAATGTCCGGCTCTATCGGATATTGATGTGATAAACATCGCGCATATTTCGCTGAATGTTCGCGATGTGAAATCCGCCTGACGTGGGCACTTCTTCAATCAAATCGAAATGGCTGCATGACTTCGGCAGTGAAGGAAATATCAAAAGAAAATTAAACTGCTTGCCATCGGGAACCATCGTCCACAAGGGAGCCAGTGATACGTTTTCTGCATGCAATAACTTTGCTCTTGCACCTGAATTTTTGTCGACCAGAAACGTCGTTTTCCAGATTCGTATCAACATATCCTTAACATCGCTGTCGATGTAACAATGAACGTAGACATACGAGTCTTCCAGCGTTTCAGCTTCAACGGCAGCAAGAACTTCGACATCAATAAAGGGTTTAGTTTTTACCGGCGGAAAGGTAACATCCGCCTTGGCAGTGACTCGGGGTAAGAGAGGCAACATACAGGGGTTTTGAGTTTGTATACAAATTACGAGCGCTGAACATTTTAATGCAAATCGTCGTTCGTTCAAAAACCCGTTTACCTGTCCAGGAATCTTACCAACATAATTTTTTATCCATCTTTGAAGAAACCCATCGTAGTCCGCTCGAACCAAGCCACTCGTTTCTTTGTTTGATTAGCTGATGCTTCCCTTTATCTTCTATACGAAAAAGCGAATCTTCCGGAATTATACGGGTTTTTCATTCTTTATATTCATCTGGATAAGCAAGCTGGAAAAAAACCAGCAGCGCCTGATCCTCCACGAAAAAATACATTTCCGTCAGCAACTCGAGTTGCTGTTCATATTTCATTGGCTGATGTATGGAACATTTTACCTCATTTCACGACTGAAAGGCCAAAGACATTACATCGCGTACCGCTTCAACCCGTTCGAGATTGAAGCGTACCAGCATGATTCGGATGAACATTACTTAAGCAGGCGAAAACCCTTTGCATGGATAAGATCGATCCGTCCATTTATGGAAACGCTGAACCAAAATATAGATGAACAAATCCCGAAGAAGAAGGAAATTTCCTTCTAAACTGGCACCGGTTTTTTGAAACTGTGTGTTAAAGAATGTTGTGGCTCTTGAATTAACGCAAATTGTCGGAATAGCTGCCGGTGTCTGCACTTCCGTATCCCTCCTCCCCCAATTGATAAAGATGGTCCGCGAAAAAAAAGCGGAAGACATAAGCCTGTTCTATCTGATCATTCTGCTATGCGGTCTTTCACTGTGGGTTTGGTATGGATTCCTGCGCGATGACATCCCTATAATTGCTACCAACTCTTTCTCGCTTACGCTTAACATCGCCATTATCATTCTTGGAGTGAAGTACAAGAAGCAACCAGGATGACTCATGGAAGGGCCTTCGCTCGTAATACTGAAAGAAGAACTCTCATTTCTTAAGGGGCGACGAATAACAGGCTCGTCGGGTGTCGTAAATATTCCTTACGATGAGCTAATTAATCAGAAGGTAACGAACATCCTTTCGCACGGAAAACAATTCTTCATTCAATTGAATACAGCCACAATTCGTATTCACTTTCTGATGTTTGGCAGCTATCGTCTTAATGAAGAAAAGGACCGTCCGCCCAAGCTCAGTCTGGAATTTGGGAACGATGTGCTGAACCTCTATGCCTGCTCCGTGAAGTTGTTACATGAAAATCCGAGCGATTTGTATGACTGGACCAGCGATGTGATGTCTGACCTGTGGAGCGAACGCAAAGCGCGGAATAAGCTGAAAAAGCAACCGAATACAAATGTCGGAGATGCACTACTCGACCAGAACATTTTTGCCGGCGTAGGTAACATCATCAAAAATGAAGTGCTTTACCGGATTCAGGTACATCCTGACAGTAATATTGGCTCGCTTCCGCCGCGGAAGCTGGGAACGCTTATCCGCGAAGCGCGACAATTCAGTTTCGAGTTCTATAACTGGAAGAAAATTTATCAGCTGCGCAAACACTTATCGATTTACAAGAAGAAGAAATGCCGACGGTGTAACCTGCCGGTATTGATCGACCATACAGGCAAGACACCGCGATTATCATTTTTCTGCGCAAACTGTCAGCATGTATACAACTAAAAAAGGACGCCGTGATGACGTCCTTTCTTGTTTACAATTAATATGCGGTTGGCGTCGGTGATTCACCTGTCGGATTTCCAACGCCCCAGTAAGTATTCACATCTGTGAAGTACGTATGGGCGTTGGTATCGGGCCAGTGCGACTTATCGAATCCCGGGATCTCCTTCAGATACTCCTTGCTGCGATTTAGTATGAACACCTCTTTCACCGGATCCACCTGTAATTCGCTGAAAGGAATGGCGAACAATTTTCCGCCGATTCCGAGGAATGAGCCCATCTCGATAACGGCATATTCAACCTTGCCGTCACGCAGGTTCACCATCAGGTTATCTATCTTGCCAAGGTTTTCCCCCTGTGGATTTTCCACGTCGTCGCCGATAATGGAGCTTGCCGTTAGCCTTCTTACCGGAACATTAGCCTGCGGCCCTTCGTGGTTTATTCCCGTTGCATTGTCTACCTCATAATCCTTTTCTGTTGTCGTTTTCATAACGCTCGGGTTTAATTCAAAATTTATTGTTATTGGTACAACGCATGCGTTGCACGACAATCCAAAGCCAAAAAGCCGTGCCAGTCGATTAGCAAACGCGCAGATAAAGAACAGCCTAATACCTGTTAGGTGAATGGAAAAGTTACTATTTTTGGCATTTCAACGACTACCAGACATGAACGTATCATCCGTTAAGGAGGAAAAGAAAGCAGCAAAACCCAATCTGGCGGGCCACCAGGCACCCCAGCCATATAAGCCCGTGAACAAGATCCGCATTGTAACGGCGGCGAGTCTGTTTGACGGTCACGATGCATCGATCAATATCATGCGAAGGATCATACAGGCCACCGGTTGCGAAGTTATACATCTTGGTCACGACAGAAGTGTGCAAGAGGTTGTCAACACTGCCATACAGGAAGACGCCCAGGCGATTGCGCTGACAAGCTATCAGGGTGGTCACAATGAGTACTTCCGTTATATGCGCGACCTTCTGGTTGAAAAGGGCGCCGGTCATATTCGTGTATTTGGTGGAGGCGGAGGAGTTATCCTGCCTGAAGAAATCCGGGAACTCATGGATTACGGCATCACCCGTATTTATTCTCCGGACGACGGCCGCGCGCTGGGCCTGCAAGGAATGATAAACGATCTGGTGAAGGAAAGCGATTTTGCATTGGGTGACAACCTTACCGATGAAGTGGAGCGCCTTGCATCAAAGGATCCACTGGCGATTGCACGCCTAATATCAGCAGCCGAAAACTTCTATGATAAAAGTAAGTCAGCTTTTGAGAAAGTAAAGGCGCTTGCAACAGAAGTTGCCGTGCCTGTACTCGGTATCACAGGAACCGGTGGTGCCGGTAAATCATCAATGGTCGATGAACTCGTAAGAAGGTTCCTCATGGATTTCCGCGATAAGACTGTCGGTATCGTTTCGGTAGATCCGAGTAAACGCAAGACAGGCGGAGCTCTGCTCGGCGATAGAATCCGAATGAACGCCATTAACAATTCGCGCGTGTACATGCGTTCTCTTGCTACGCGACAAAGCAATCTTGCGCTATCGGCGTTCGTAAAAGAAGCGATCCTTGTACTGAAAGCTGCGAAGTTTGATCTGATTATTCTTGAAACATCTGGTATCGGACAAAGTGATACCGAGATTCTTGACCACAGCGACGTTTCACTCTATGTGATGACGCCCGAATACGGCGCCGCCACACAACTTGAAAAAATCGATATGCTCGATTTCGCTGACATCATTGCACTAAACAAGTTCGACAAGCGCGGTGCTCTCGATGCATTGCGCGACGTACGCAAACAGTATCAGCGCAACCATCAGCGGTGGAATGAAAAGATAGATGACATGCCTGTATTCGGCACGATAGCCTCGCAGTTCAACGACCCGGGAACTAATCAACTGTATCGAAAGGTAATTGATACTATCGTCTCAAAAACTGGTGCGCAGTTCCACTCTGGCTTTGAAGCTACAAACGAAGTGTCTGAAAAGGTATATGTAATTCCGCCTAACAGGACCAGATACCTGAGCGAAATTGCTGAAAGCAATCGCAAATACGATGCATGGGTAAAGGAACAATCCGAGGTAGCTCAACAGCTTTATGCACTCGATAAAACGATCGAAGTGCTTGGCGACAGCAGTGATCAGGCTGTACAGGCGATCCGCTCGCGGAAAGATGAGCTCAGATTAAATATTGATCCGAAGAACCTGCGGCATCTTGAAGAATGGAACGAGAAAGTCAGCAAGTATCGCGAACCGGTTTTCAAGTTCAAGGTTCGTGACAAAGAGATTGGAATCACTACCCATACGGAATCGCTTTCGCATGCACAAATTCCGAAAGTAAGTCTGCCGCGTTATGAAGCATGGGGTGATCGGTTGAAATGGCTCCTTCAGGAGAACGTTCCCGGCGAGTTTCCCTATACCGCAGGAATCTATCCTTTCAAAAGGGAAGGCGAAGACCCGACGCGTATGTTCGCCGGCGAAGGTGGTCCGGAGCGCACAAACCGAAGGTTCCACTACGTAAGCCGGGCGATGCCTGCAAAGCGTCTTTCCACCGCCTTTGATTCCGTGACGCTTTATGGCAACGACCCCGACTATCGCCCAGATATCTACGGAAAAATCGGCAACTCCGGAGTAAGCATATGTTGCCTTGACGACGCCAAGAAACTTTACAGTGGCTTTGACCTGGCAGATCCGCGAACATCGGTTTCGATGACCATAAACGGACCTGCACCAATGCTTCTGGGTTACTTTCTCAACGCCGCCATTGACCAGCAGTGTGAAAAATACATTCGCGCGAATGGTCTGGAAGAAGGAGTTCAATCCAAAATCGAAAGTTTGTACAAGCATTCAGCAGCCGAAAGACCGTCATATCAGGGAGCACTTCCTGAAGGCAATGATGGCCTCGGACTGATGTTACTCGGCGTTACAGGGGATCAGGTTCTGCCCAGGGATATTTACGAAAACATCAAGGCCCATACGCTTTCACAAGTTCGGGGAACAGTACAGGCGGACATCCTCAAGGAAGATCAGGCGCAGAATACGTGCATCTTCTCAACAGAGTTTGCCCTCAGACTGATGGGTGATGTGCAACAGTATTTTATTGATCATAACGTGCGGAATTTCTATTCCGTCTCGATATCAGGTTATCACATTGCCGAAGCGGGAGCGAATCCAATAACGCAGCTGGCGTTCACCCTTGCCAATGGCTTCACGTATGTAGAATATTATCTGAGTCGCGGCATGCACATCGATCAGTTTGCCCCGAACCTTTCATTCTTCTTCAGCAACGGCATCGATCCGGAATATGCCGTTATTGGCCGTGTAGCCAGAAGGTTATGGGCCAAGGCTATGAAGGAGAAATATGGCGCGAACGCCCGCAGCCAAATGCTGAAGTATCATATTCAGACATCGGGAAGATCACTGCATGCACAGGAAATCGACTTCAACGATATTCGCACCACGCTACAGGCGTTGTACGCGATATACGACAACTGTAATTCGTTGCACACAAATGCCTATGACGAAGCGATCACCACGCCAACGGAAGAATCCGTACGCCGGGCCATGGCCATTCAGCTCATTATTAACCGCGAACTCGGACTCGCCAAGAATGAAAATCCTCTCCAGGGATCATTCATCATCGAGGAGTTGACTGACCTGGTAGAAGAAGCTGTATTGGCGGAGTTCGATCGAATTAGCGAGCGGGGTGGCGTACTGGGTGCAATGGAAACCATGTATCAGCGTGGAAAAATCCAGGAAGAAAGTCTCTATTATGAAACATTAAAACACACCGGTGATTACCCAATTATCGGAGTTAATACGTTCTTAAGTTCTAAAGGCTCTCCCACCACCCTTCCGCGGGAAGTTATCCGCGCAACGGAGTCGGAGAAAGAATATCAGATCAGGATGTTGAACAACCTCCATAAGGCACAAGGAGAGAAGGCGGCAAAGTTGCTGGCACAAGTGCAGGAGGCCGCCGTACAAAACCGAAATGTATTCGAAAGCCTCATGGAAGCCTGTAAAGTCTGCTCGCTGGGTCAGATTACTAGAGCGCTGTTTGAGGTAGGCGGACAGTACAGAAGGTCGATGTGACACACATCGAATTACGTGTAAGCATTGCTTCGGGCCACGCGCCCGAAGCCGATGAGTTGTGAATAATCAATAATACACTCTCATATGGCAAGCTCGGTCTGTCGGCGTGGGATACTTCCCACAAGTTTTCTTCTCCTGGTGACGTTGCTTCAAGGGCATGCCCAGGACCTTATTCCTTATCGCAAGGGCAGCGCCTGGGGCTACAGCGACGCGTCGGGAAAGATAGTCATCGCCCCGGTCTACGAGCGTACGCACTTCTTTTCACCTGATGGATTAGCGCGCATCAAACAAAGAGGACTGTACGGGTACATCAACCGTCAGGGTAAACTGGCGATCATTCCGCAGTTCACCAATGCCGGAGACTTTTTCATGGGTGTTGCCGAGGTTGAAAAACAGAAACGCAAGTATTGCATTAACCTGGAAGCCGATATCGACGAGTGCATTCCCCCGGAAGACAAACTTTTCGAGGAGGATGAACTTCCCCCATTTGAAATTTTCCGCGATTCGACGGGAAAATCCGGACTCATTCGTCTGCCGTCGGGGGATACCCTTCCTGAACGATTCGACAACATCAGAATTCTGTCGAGGTATTTCTTCCCGATGCGCAATCACTTTGCACTGGTTTCGAAGAACAGCAAATGGGGCGCGCTAAATGTGCAGGGCGAACAAATTGCTCCCGTAGAATTCGACGGAATTGACATCATGGATATGAAATCGCTCAAAGCCCTGAAAGAAGGCAAATGGGGAGTTCTTAACTTCCATGGTGAGGCGATTCTTCCCTTTGAATACGATTCAATAGCGAAAGCTTCCGACGTTCAAACCGACGGCGAAACGGTCGCGAGGCGCGAACACTATATTGTAGGTAAGGAACGGAAGTATGGGATTGTCGATGAAAAGGGTGCTATCATCTTACCGCTATCCTTTGACGCTGTGAGGCTTCCCGAACCTTGCAACTGCCCTCTTGAATTTATTGTCGGGAAAGACGGACTTTACGGCGTTGTAGATGGCGAAGGAAAAACGATTCTTCCATTGCGTTACAGCTATGTGGAGCCGTTCCAGGGATCGCCTGTCACGTTGATAAAAGACTCGCGAGGTCGCGAGGGCTACGTGTCGCGCGAGGGTAAAGAATACTTCGGTGAATAAAAAAAGCGGCACATCTGTTACGATGGGCCGCCACATTATAGTATTGGAAAGACTTAGTTCGAAGTTTTTCCGAAACGCTTTCTTTCGTTTTCAGTAAGATAGATTTTCCGGAGTCGGATAGACTTCGGCGTCACCTCCACGTACTCGTCGCTTTGAATGTATTCCAACGCTTCTTCGAGAGAAAACTTGATCGGCGGAGCAATTCTCATTTTTTCGTCGGCACCCGAAGCGCGCATGTTTGTGAGCTTCTTGGTTTTGGTAACGTTCACTACGAGGTCACCGCTGCGGCTGTGTTCGCCAATAACCTGACCTTCGTAAACGGGTTCACCTGGATCGATAAAGAACTTACCGCGATCCTGAAGGTTGTTCAAGCTGTACGCGATTGCTTCGCCTTGCTCCATCACGATAAGCGAACCATTAATACGTCCGGGGATTTCGCCGCGGTATGGCTGATATTCTTTGAAGCGGTGCGTCACGATCGCCTCACCCGCAGTTACGTTCAGAAGATAATTTCGCAGACCGATAATCCCGCGTGAGGGGATCAAAAATTTCAAAACCATACGATCGCCTTTCGGCTCCATGTTGAGCATTTCGCCTTTGCGAACAGAGACCGTTTCAATAGCTTTTCCTGCATCCGTTTCAGGTAAGTCGATAGTAAGTTCCTCAACTGGTTCGCATTTAACGCCGTCAATCTCCTTGAAGATAACCTGAGGCTGACCGATCTGTAGTTCGTATCCTTCGCGGCGCATGGTTTCGATTAATACGGAAAGGTGGAGTACGCCACGTCCGAAAACCATAAATGAATCGGCAGAACCGGTCTCGCCCACGCGTAATGCAAGGTTCTTCTCGAGTTCTTTGTCGAGGCGTTCCTTGATGTGACGCGACGTTACAAATTTTCCCTCTTTGCCATAGAACGGCGAGTTGTTGATCGTAAACAACATACTCATTGTAGGCTCATCAATAGCGATAGATTTCATCGCTTCCTGAACCTCGATATCGGAAACAGTATCGCCGATTTCAAATCCTTCAAGCCCTACGAGCGCGCAGATTTCACCGGCACGTACTTCGTCAACTTTTTGTTTTTCGAAACCTTCAAATACATAAAGATCTTTGATACGCGATTTTGTCACACCTTTTCCTTCGCGTTTCAGCAAGGCAATCTGCTGACCACTTTTAATAGAACCACGGTGTACACGACCAATCGCAACACGGCCGATATAAGAAGAGTATTCAAGCGATGTGATCAGCAGCTGTGTAGGGCCTTCGGCAACTTTAGGAGCCGGGATATACTGGATGATTCCGTCGAGGAGAGGTGTGATAGTCTCCGTAGGAGTTTTCCAGTCGGTGCTCATCCATCCCTGTTTGGCTGAGCCGTAGAACGTGGGGAAGTCCAGCTGTTCTTCCGTTGCGTCCAGCTGAAACATCAGGTCGAATACCTGTTCGTGAACTTCGTCAGGAGTACAGTTCTTCTTGTCAACTTTATTGATTACAACGATAGGTTTGAGGCCGAGCTGAAGAGCTTTTTGAAGTACAAACCGGGTTTGAGGCATTGGTCCTTCGAACGCGTCCACAAGGAGGAGGCATCCGTCGGCCATATTGAGAACACGCTCCACTTCGCCACCAAAGTCACTGTGGCCGGGCGTGTCTATCACATTGATTTTATAGTCTTTGTAACGAACTGATACGTTCTTCGCGAGGATTGTAATGCCCCTTTCGCGTTCCAGGTCATTGCTATCCATGATAAGCTCGCCTGGGTTTTCATGGTCTTTGAACAGCTTTCCAGCCATCAATAGTTTATCGACCAATGTTGTCTTACCGTGGTCTACGTGAGCTATAATCGCAATGTTCCTGATCTTGTTAACGTCCATAAATCCTCAAATCCTCGTTTTTTAAAAATGAGGCGCAAAGATAGGGTTAATTCGTCAAATTACCTTGAATTATAAAAAGTTAGCCACGCGCACGACGATGAGCCCTAGTCTATACCCGCCCGGCAAGTGATTGGCGCCAAAGAGCCAGTCGGCATTTTAGTTTGAAATCCTATACAGGTAAGAATTTATACTTAAGTCAACAAAACTGCAACACAATCCGGGCACGGCAGAGGTTAAATCCGCCAAATCGCCGTAGAAACCTTAAAAATCGGGTTGTAAGAACGTAGGACCGGTGACGTTACCGGCGAAATCGCAGGAATGTCCCCATGGGAAGGTCCTTCTTTTCCGAGCGGGACTTGAGGAAGAACTCGCCTATTTCGGGCTCCGAGTCAGGGAAATGGGTTTTCACCACATTGAAGCCCACAAGAGAGGAAAGCCCAACCGCATACATGCTGAGGATGAAAAAATGCCGGTCCTTTTTCAGCAGATTGCTGGCTATAGACACCAATTCGTCTAACTGCTCCTGTAATGTCCATTTTTCGCCTTCCGGTCCACGGCCGTAAGGCGGAGGATCCATGATAATACCGTTGTACTGATTGCCACGCTTCATTTCACGGCGCGCGAACTTAAACGCATCCTCATAAACCCAGCGGATGTCGGTCAGCTTGTTGAGCTGCATATTCTGGTTCGCCCAATTGATCCCGGGCCTGGAGGCGTCACAATGCACGACATCTGCTCCTCCTGCGCGGGCTACCATTGATGCGGCGCCAGTGTAGGCAAACAGATTCAAAACCCGCGTGCCGGCTCCTTTCCAGCCAGCCAGGGTTTCATGGATAAAATTCCAGTTATTGCCCTGTTCGGGGAAGATTCCCACGTGGCCAAAGCTGGTCAGCGCCAGCCGCAGTACTACCTCCAGGTCTTTATGGCGGTACGTCACATTCCAGCTGTCCGGCATCGCCGAAGTCTTCTTCCAGCCCCCCTTCACGTCGTCGGAAAAGCGGTACTTGTCTTTCTGTTCCCGGACAAACCGCGCGTGAGCCTGGCGCTTCCATTCGTCGTCAGACAGCGCCCTGCGCCATATGGCCTGGGGCTCTGGGCGGATCAGCACATACGCACCAAAGCGTTCCAGCTTCTCAAAGTCGCCGCTGTCAATAAGTTCGTAGTCAGTCCAGGAGGAAGGCTGAAGCAGTTGGATCTTCAATTCTTAAATAGTTGTTGTGCGTCCAAGTTTAAGGCTATTCTCGCAAACTTGGAACTTTGAGGCGGTAACTTTATCATTACGCCATGCACCCGGTAATCACGAGCTTACAGAACCAGAAAATCAAAAACGTCGTTGTCCTTGAAAAAGCCAGGGAGCGCAAACGCGAAAATTTACTCGTAGTGGAGGGTGTGAAGGAGATTTCGCTGGCAATATCGGCGCGATACGATTTTGAAACAGTGTTCTTTTGCCCGGACATCATCTCCGCAGAGGATGCCATTGAGCTGGTCCCCGACGAACGCCTCCTGGTACCCGTTACGAAGGCTGTCTTCGAAAAGATATCCTATCGCGAATCCACGGGAGGGGTGATCGGTGTGGCGCGCCAGAAGTCCCATCTTCTCGAATGGCTGGTACTCGGAAAAAATCCCCTGGTCCTTGTTGTTGAATCGGTAGAAAAACCCGGAAACCTGGGTGCACTGCTCAGAACAGCAGACGCTGCCAGACTCGATGCGGTAATCATTTGTGACCCCAGCACTGACTTTTACAATCCCAACGTGATCCGTTCAAGCCTCGGGTGCGTCTTCACAAATCAGGTCGCCAGCGCGACATCGGCTGAAACAATTGCATGGCTGCGAAAAAATGGACTGGCCATCTTTTGCACTTCCCTGCAGGCTGCAAAGCCTTACCACGAAATTGATTTCACAGTACCTGGTGCTATCGTTATGGGCACCGAAGCAACAGGGTTATCAGAATTGTGGACCAACTCTTCCGATGCCAATATTATTATTCCAATGCAAGGCAGCATCGACTCAATGAACGTTTCCACGGCAGCCGCGGTAGTGATATTTGAAGCAAAACGCCAGCGAAAATTCCAATAAACTTGATTTTCACCTAATTTCTTTCACACGGCAAAGCTGTCTTCAAAATCCCGTTATATTTAAATCATTGCCCTAACTTATTAATGGAAAGAATTCCATTCTCACCGGTTGACAAGGAAGATACGCTCGTGAACATTCATGAAGCAATTTTAGAATCCGCAGGACATGCGATCATTTCGCTTTCACCAGAGGGCATCGTTACTACTTTTAACAAAGCTTCCGAAAATCTGCTGGGATACAGTGTCATCGACGTGGTGGGCAAGGCATCAGCAGAGGTCTTCTTTCGCCAGGATGATTTTCAGCGTGAACTTGAAAGATGTTCTCCTTCCTTTAAAGGAAATGTAAATCCATTCCAGGCTCTACTGAAAGTTGTAAGCGAATCAAATCAGCGATTCAGGTTCAATACAATGGTAATCCATCGCAAGGGGTTACCTGTGGCGGTGACGCTCACAATAACCTGTCTTCGCGAACCAGGAGTTATCCATGGCTTCGTAATGACAGCTATTGAACTTCCCGATACAAACGCGTCGTGGCAACAACAACGTGAAATCCAGGACCAGCTTCAGGCTGTCATTACCTCTGTTGACGATATCGTCTTTGAGATGGATGAGCATGGACGGTTTATGCGAATCTGGACGAGATCTGATGACTACCTTTTTCTTCCGCGTGAACGTATTCTGGGAAGCACGATGGCCGAACTATTCGGACGCGAGTTTTCAAAACCTTTTGATGAGGGAATCCAGCGCGTTTTGGAAACAGGAGAAACCTTTATCTGGGAATATCAATCGCCGAAGCCCGACGAAAAACGATGGTATAGCGCCAAGTGTTCCATGATTTTTGAAGGCGGCATTGCTACGCGTAACATCAGCGTCTGTATCCAAAACATCACTGATCGGAAGTTGATGGAGTTGTCGCTGCGGCAGAGTGAAGAGAAATTCCGATCGCTGGCGGAGAGTATTCCGGGTGTTGTATTTATGATGAGTAATGATTCCAGTCGATTACTCTATGCGAATAACAAAATTCTGGATGTTACCGGTTATGAAGTAGAGGATTTCTATAATGGAAAGACCGACTTCAATTCGTCGATCCATGAAGATGACCGCCTCTACGTACTGGGTGTCCGCGGCAAGGCTTTGGAAGAGCGCGTGAGTTACCAGATTGAATACCGGTTTCAGCACAAGTCGGGCAAATGGTTATGGATTTCAGAAACAGGCATCTGCGTTGACGCTGATCAGCACCCGATCCTGGAAGGGTTCATCACCGATGTTACGATGCGCAAGGAATCTCAGGAGCAGCTGCGCAGCATGGCCGACGAGAACTCCCGCATCTTTAATAACTCCATCGCCCTTTCGGCTATCGCCGGATTCGACGGCTACTTTAAGAAAGTCAACCCTGCATGGGAGAAGACACTTGGATGGACACGCGATGAACTGCTGAGCAAACCTTATCTATCGTTTCTCCATCCGGAAGACGTCAAAAAAACGGAAGATTCCCTGCGCCTGGTTATGACAGGACACGCTGTCAATATGTTCGAAAGCAGATTTCGTTGCAAGGATGGCGCTTACCGCTGGATCCTTTGGGGATCATCTCCCGACATGGCCAGGAAGGTCATTTATACGTCGGCTATCGATATCACCAGCCGGAAGAAATTTGAAGAAGAGCTATTGATATCGAAGCGCAATCTTGAAGTTGCCGCCTATGAACTCGAAGAACAAAACCGTCAACTCGACGAGTTTGCCCATATCATTTCACATAACCTTCGCGCACCGGTTGCCAATATCAAGGCTCTGCTGAACTTCGTTACGGAATCCAGTCAGCTCTCGGAATATCAGCTCATCTGCGAAAAGATCCGCAACGTGACACATAACATCAGCGAAACCATGAATGAACTCATGGAGATGATCAAGATCCGGAAGTCGCACGACATTGAACGCGTAGAAATTCGTTTCAAAGATGTGCTCGACAAAGTAGTGCAATCGCTGGAAGGTGAACTGATTGAATCAGGGGCAACAGTTACGTATAATTTCAACAATGCTCCGAAGATTTATTACTCCAAACCATATCTGGAAAGTATTCTTCAGAACCTGATCAGCAATGCGATCAAATACAGGTCGCCTGACCGCATTCCGGAAATTTATGTAAGCACTGATATCATCATCAGCGGAATTGAAATGCGCGTCCAGGATAATGGTCTGGGTATTGACCTTGATCAGCATGGGAGCAAACTCTTCGGACTTCACAAGACTTTCCACGAGAACTCTGAAGCCCGCGGCGTAGGTCTGTTTCTAACCAAAACGCAGATCGAAACTCTTGGCGGGAACATTTGGGCTGAAAGCAAAGTCGATGAAGGTACGACGTTTGTAATTCACTTCTGACGGGAATCCGATCCGTCTATCATTTACGATTTACATAGACTATTTTACCCAAACCGCCTGACGTCAGAGTGGACGGCTCAACCTTAGTCCGGTATGGCGTGGAAGGAAGAATGCGGGGTAAATAGCACAGATGAAACCGGAAAACAGAAAGATAATGAGCATCATCATGGCGATGGTCGAATCCCATAGCATGCTGAATGGAATTTCTTTATTCAAAAGCTGGTTGAACGCGGGGAGGATTACATACACAAGCCCGAGCCCCAGGAAGAAAGCGATGGTGGTGAGACAAACGGATTCAGCAATAAGGTGAACAATGAGTGTTCTACGCTTCATGCCCGCGACCTTAATAAATTGATCTGCAGTGGACAGTGAAGTTACTTTTTTACGGTTATGCCGAAGAATCCAGACGAATCCAAGAAAGAAGATTATTCCAGCCGACAGACTCAGCAGAACGAATGACCTCGCGGACGAACCGTTGGCGTCGCTGATCTGACAAGCCTGATGGATGTTGGTGAGTTTTTGCAGTTGATAAGAGACCGTGACATCGAGCTCACTGGCAATGTCGGAAAGCTTCTCCTCTTCGAGACTTTTCAGATGCACATACATCCGACGTTCATTGTAATTATCGGGAAGTTCAATATACGTATACGTACTGAAGTTCGCCCAGCCGCCATCCATTCCCTTGGTTCCCACCGCCGAAATGAGCGCATCGAAGATAAGGTGTGAATTGGCGGGCACATTCTTCATCACTCCGGTAACTTCGAACAGCTCGCCCTTGTCGCTGGTAATTCGTTGATACATGGCTTTGGCCGCGGTACCAAAGTATTTTCTGGCAAGTTTTTCTGTGAGAACGATAGTATTCGGCCGTGATAATACTGTCTTGGCGTTTCCGGCTATTAGCTCAAAAGAGAACACAGAGAAAATGGCTGGGTCCGTACGATAGAATCCATCTTCGGTAAACTCTTTACCGCCAGCAGAAAAGTTAGCTACTCCGACAGGGAAGAACCTTACCGCATTCCTGACCTCCGGATAGCGCCTGAGCAACTCCGGACCAAGTGAAGCCTGTGAAACATTCCAGAGGTACTGGCTTTCCCCGTCATTGACGTTTGATACAATGCGGTATATGTTGTCGGCCTTCTTGTGGTACCTGTCATAACTTGATTCATAGAGAATATTAAGCATCATCACAAGTGCGAAGGTGATGAAACACGTTATAACTGCGATGTTCACCGTACTTGAAGTCCGATCTTTCATCAGGTTCGCAATGGCTATCGACAGCAGTGACTTAAGCATAGGGCCTGGGTTGTCTTCCTAACGACGAGTACCTCCATGCAAAAGTTTTACCTGCAATTCAAAAAAAATCTGAACGCATGAAATCCTATTATAAGCGGCTTCTTTTATGGATTGGAATAAAAGCCCTGATACAGGAGAATGCATGGAAAGAGTTCGGTGTGTTCAAAAGCGAATGATTGAAGTCCGCTTTCGAACACACCACTGCCTTATAGACTCCAATTCCGGCAAAAGGTGGCACGTCCAGGCTATTTTTTTTTCGAGGAATCAGGGATTAGGAATAATCAGGAATCAGAAACCAAAAACCATCATAGGAAGCGCTTTAACTTTTTTCGCACGACCTTGGGATCAATCGGCTTCTCGATGAACTCGTCCACACCAAGTTTCAGCGCAAGTTTAATTACTTCTTCTTCACGGTCTGACGAAATCATCACAATAGGTGTGGCCCTACCCTGCTGACGCCTGACGAGTTCAAGGATATCGTCACCATTCTTATAGGGCATATGAATATCAGTGATGATCAGATCGAAATCATTCGCCTCCTCTAATTGGGCAATAGCTTTTCGGCCATCGGGCACGAGAACGGTTTCAATGCCCTCTCCCTCTACTGCAAGCTGGATCGCCTTCCGCTCCACCTCGTTGTCTTCACAAATCAATACCTTCTTTCTCGGGGTCATAACAAGTCAACATTAAGCATTGCGTCCGGGCAAGTTAAGAAAAACGCCAGGGTCTGAAAACTTAACTATCTATTATATTAACCGCTAGCCGGCCCATCCTTCGCGATCCAGACTACGATACTGAATCGCTTCAGCGAGGTGTTCCGTTCTGATATCCGGAGAGCCTGCGAGATCGGCGACGGTGCGCGAAACCTTTAAAATCCTGTCATAGGCGCGCGCCGACAAGCCGAGTCGCTCCATTGCATTTCTCAGGAGAGATTTACCTGCATCATTGATAGCACAAACCTCCTTCACCATGTTCGACGGCATCATGGCGTTGCAGTAAATGGTTTCATTATCGCGGAATCGTTCGGCCTGTACCTCGCGAGCACGTACGACTCGCTCGCGGATTTCAGCGCTTGATTCGTTCTTACGGTTTGCGGTCATCTCATCAAAACTAACGGGCACCACTTCGACATGAATATCAATCCGGTCAAGCAACGGACCACTGATCTTGCTAAGGTATCGCTGAACGATAGCAGAGCCGCAAACGCATTTCTTTTCGGGATGATTATAGTACCCGCACGGGCAAGGGTTCATGCTCGCCACGAGCATGAAGTTTGCGGGATACTCGATCGAAATTTTTGCACGCGAAATAGTCACCTTCCGCTCCTCCATCGGCTGACGCATCACCTCAAGGACACTGCGCTTGAACTCGGGCAGCTCGTCCAGAAATAACACGCCGTTATTAGCCATCGATATTTCTCCGGGTTGCGGGTTTCCCCCACCACCTACGAGTGCAACATCTGATATCGTATGATGTGGGCTTCGGAACGGACGTGTGGTCATCAGCGTCGCATCCTTGCCGATCTTGCCCGCGACAGAATGAATCTTGGTGGTCTCGAGGGCTTCATTTAATGTGAGAGGCGGGAGTATAGTCGGCAGGCGTTTCGCAAGCATTGTTTTACCTGCACCTGGTGGTCCGATCATAATCACATTGTGACCTCCCGCAGCAGCGATCTCCATCGCGCGTTTGATATTCTCCTGACCTTGCACGTCTTTGAAGTCTGTATCATAGTGATTCATTTTAGTGGCAAACACTTCGCGGACGTTAACCGATACCGGGTCAATGGGTTGTCGACCTTCGAGAAATGCGACAGCTTCCTTGAGGGAATGCACGGGATACACTTCAAGGCCTTCGACAATAGCAGCTTCGCGTGCGTTGTCGGCCGGGAGAATGAAGCCCTTGTAATTTTCACGCCTCGCCTGAATCGCGATGGGCAATACCCCTTTTATCGGGCGCAGTGTGCCGTCGAGGGTAAGCTCCCCCATAATGATGTAGTCTTCCAACGACTCTGTCCAGATTTGTGCGGAGGCGCGGAGTACATTAAGGGCGATGGGCAGGTCATAAGCCGAACCTTCTTTTCGGATATCGGCGGGCGCGAGGTTGACCACGGTTTTTTTCCGTGGCATAAAGAATCCGGCACTTTTTAAGGCTGACTCAACGCGATGCTGACTTTCCTTGATCGCGTTGTCGGGGAGACCACTCATGAAGAATCGGAGTCCCTGATCGACGCTTACTTCGACCATAATAATTCGGGCATCAACGCCGTGTACGGCTCCGCCAAAGGTCTTCGAGACCATAACTCACAACGGTTTAAATTAAATGAAACTACAACGGTGTTTTAAAGGTAAAAGAAAAAAACGAGAACGCAACCGGCAACAGGGTTACCGGATTAGCACTTCGTTTTTCCCTTTTTAAAAGAGCTGCGTTCGCAGTTCTCTTATTTGAGAATAAGTACCAGCAGCAATGCTGCAGGCAGGAGGCCTACGCCTGCGAATGCAAGTCGCTTCTGAGCTGCCGTACCTTTCATCGACCTGTATAGGACGAGGGGAAGGATACTGAACAGAACCGCGAAAAACATAAGGTTGAATACTTCCCTTACGCTTGATTGGAACATGAAACTGTTTTGATGCTCGTCGGCGAAAAACAGTAGAATCGCCAGAAATACACTCGCTGCAACGAGGACGATTTGATGACTTCTTTTCATCGTGTTAGGCTAAAAAATGTCCTTAAAAAAATAAACTATAAAATACTCACAACCGATCAGGGCTTACTATTCCTGCACGGGAGGAACAGGTTTCTTGGCAGCTTCCTGCAGGTCAAAAAGTTTAGCTTTTAAGTTCGTCATATCAGCCTCCAGACGGGTCACTTCACGCGAGTGATCTTTTTCACTTCTCAACAACCAGACTACATCCACTACCAGCAGCACCAGGCCAATGAACGATCCATATTTCAACATCCAGATCTTCTTCTGCATCGAGAATAAAAACTCCAGATTGTTGCTTTGGCTGTCTACATACAGGCTAAAAAAGAAGATAAATAGATGGAACAGGGCGAAAAAACCGTAGAATATCAATCTGTTTTTCTTCATGCCTTTGGAGACAAATAATCGTTAAAAGTAATCCAAATTAATTAAAAATGAGCCGACGTGTAATACAAAAGCGTTTTTTAAAATATTTTGCTCGTCGCTTTACGCCCTTTGGATCTCACTAAGCTTGCGGTAAAGACCTCCCTGACCCAGCAGCGTTCCGTGTGAACCACGCTCGACAATTTCGCCTTGCTGAACCACAACGATTTCATCGGCATGCTGGATTGTACTCAGGCGGTGAGCAATAACAATGGATGTACGGTTCTTCATGAGGTTGTTCAGCGCATCCTGTACGAGTTTCTCCGACTCCGAGTCCAGCGCTGAAGTTGCCTCGTCGAGAATCAGGATCGGCGGGTTTTTCAGCACTGCGCGGGCAATACTGATTCGCTGCCGCTGACCACCCGACAACTTTGAGCCGCGCTCGCCAATGACAGTCTGATATCCATTATCGGTTTGCACGATGAAGTCGTGGGCGTTCGCAACCCGGGCGGCGCTGATGACTGCCTGCTCGTCGACGTTCTCCATTCCAAATGCAATGTTGTTAAAGATGGTGTCGTTAAACAGAATCGACTCTTGTGTAACCACGCCCATCTGGTGGCGCAACGATTCCAGCTCATAGTCCGTCAGCGGGATTCCGTCGAGCAGCACCTCACCTTGTGTCGGATCGTAGAACCGCGGGATAAGATCCGCCAGTGTCGACTTGCCTCCACCGGAGGGGCCAACCAGCGCAATGGTCTGGCCTTTGTTCACTACAAGGTTTATGTTCTTCAACACAGGTTCTTTGTCATAGGCAAAGCTGACGTTACGGAACTCAATCTTGCTGTTGAAACTTTTCAGCACAATCGCATTGGGCTTGCTTTTAATCGTCGGCTCCAGGTCGGTGATATCAAAAATACGCTGCGCAGCAATGGTACCTTTCTGCAGCGACGTGATCCCATTCGTGAAGTTTTTCGCGGGTTGAATCATCGACGCGTAAAACGTAAGGAACATCAGAAAGGCAGACGGCTCCAGACTATCACCGCCACTCATGACGAGCCGGCCCCCGAAATAAATTACAAATGCCACGACCAGGATTCCGAGAAACTCCGACAACGGAGAAGCCAGCTCATTCTTCCTGCTGATGGAGAGGTTTACTTTCTTGTGATAGGTAGTCTCATCTTCCATCTTACGTGTAATAAATCCCACTGCATTGAAAGCATTTACGACACGCATGCCACTGAATGTTTCGTCGAGGATGTTTACAATGCGGCCCATAGTCTCCTGACTCAGCCTGGCCTTCTTCTTAAGACGACTGATGATGGATGAAATAATTCCGCCGGCCACAGGCAGGACGATCATAGTGAAAAGTGTCAGCTTCGCGGAAATGGCAAACAAAGCGATGACGTACACAATGAGTGTGATCGGTTCCCGGAAAGCCTTCAAACCATTAATTACGGTGCCTTCAACTTCCGACATGTCGTTGGTAAATCGCGACATGAGATCACCCTTTCGCTGATCGTTGAAGAATCCTATCTGCATTTGCGTGACCTTTCGGAAAATCAGCATCCGCATATTCTTGACGACATCCACCTTAATCTTCGACGCTGTCATACGTTCCATGTATCGAAACGCGTTCGACACCAAAACGAAGAGCACAATGAAAACACATATAAAGGCCAGGGCATCCATCTTTCCATGCTCCTGAACAATCTTCATGAAGTAGTAGTCGAACAATTCCTTCGGATACTCAGGCGTAAGTGTTGGTTCGGGTTTTTCCACTACAGTAACCTCCACGCGGTCGAAAAGGATGTTGAGCATGTGAAACGTAAGACCGAGGTATCCGGCACTGAAGATTACGCTGATCAGCGCAAAAATCATGAACTTTAAAAAACGCCCTTTGATGTTATGGGCAAACGATAGTATTCGAAAGTAAATCTTCATTGATCAGAATTCATACAGGCGCTGAGCTATGTTCCAGCGCAACGCCATTGACAAAACGTTTGTATTGTTTTTATATGCAGCAAGATCGCTTTCGCTGCGGCGAATTACGACGTTACCATCAATAAACAGATTGTGTTTCAGATGCCACGATGCTGTAAACGAACCAAACACAATATCGTTGGCTGCGCCCTGGCCGATCTTGTTACCGTAGTTCTGCTGCAGCGATCGGTTGCTCTTGAGGATATCGCCACCCCAGTTCTCATTTACAGGGTCGCGTCCGGTTTTCACCAGTATCAGTTTACCCGTAACATTCAGCCGCGGAACCGGTTGATATCTCAAGATCCCTACGGCTTCCTGAAAGTTTGCTCCTATGGGATGGCCTATTGGCTGGCGGTAGTTGCTGTAGTTCCCAAAGGTGGATCCATGGGAATACGTATACGGTCTCACAATATTCAGTTCCCCCTGGAGGTCGAGGTTGGGTACTCCAAACGCATCGACCCACTTTCCACCAACCTGAACAGCAAACTTGTTTGCCCACCACCCATTGCCTGAGCGGATTTCATCAATTACAAATTCATCGAGAACAAACTGTCCATAGAGAGACAGCTTCCTGACGGGGATATATCTGAAGTCGGCTCCCAGCATGACGTTGTCGCTGCTACCATTCTGTTGTTCGACCGCGCGATAGAAGATGATGGGGTTCAGGTAGTCCAGGCGGAAGTAGTCCGTTCCGTTTGGATCATCTGGGCTGAAGATGACGGTTTCAAAAACGCCCAATGTAAGTTTCTTTCCAATGTTGACGCTCAGGTGGTGAAGCGCATTGTACTTAAGAGGATAACCATTGTCCATCGCCGTGAGGCCGCTGACATTCCCGGTAACATCGGCAATCATCTGGTTTACCAGGAAGAGGTAGTTCAGCTTCCAGACCTTGAGGTTTGCCTTAATAAACCAGGTTGGCGGCGCAAAGTCTGAAAATACCAAAGACCGGTAGCCGTGGCCTATGAAGTTGCGATCATGGCCGAACTGCACGTTGATATGTCGTGTGGCTTCAACGGTGAGGTAGCCGCGCGCGTGCAGGAAGTCGACGCCGGGGCCACGCTTGTATCCTTTCCAGAATCCTTCATGCGGAACCGCCAGATGGCGGCGGAGGAACAACTCGTCGGCATAAGAAGGCATGATCATTTGATTATCAGCCAGATACGTATAGAAGCCAACCTTTCGATCAATCATCCCCCGGATTTCAACACCCCGTGTATTGATGAAAAGCATGTCGTCGTTTCTGCGGGAATCCTTCCCTGCAGCCAGATGCAGTACCGGGTTGACATGCAGATCAAACCAGTCCTCCTCGACGTGGAACAGATCGGCCTTTTTCCTGTAAAAATGTTTCAGGACGGGCTTTTTGCTGTCGGCGGTGGCTGCGCCTGACCATTCCCAGCTGTCGTTTTGAAGGAATTCGCGGTTGAATTGATCTGCACGCGACGTGAACATCAGGTCGGGCATCGAATCGAGGAAAGCCACGATCTGTGACCGTTTGTAGGGTTTTATGCCGCTGAACAGTGCCGGACTAATCCGTCCGTATTTAACTTCATAGCGATCCACCCAGTGGTAGTAGTCTTCATTCAGCGGTACCATGGTACTCTGGCCTACCGCGACAACCGGTAGCAGCAGGGCAAAGAGGAGGGCGAATTTCGAATTCATATAGGGTCAGAACGTGAAAAATATCCGGACTATATCAAAGCGACGGGGCAAAAAACCAGGGGAGGATTTTATTCTGATACTCAATATTTTACGTTTAAACCAAGCTCAAAAAATGATCAGAATCTAAAAAAGGCAAGCCGCCGTTTTTTACCTTGGACATCGTAATTCAGGGTTCAAAGATAGAGGTTTGATCTCCTGTGCGCAAAAGATTTAAATAAGGTATTGTAAATAAAAGCGATGTCCCTATCTTTGCAGTCCTTTTAGGGAAAATCAGACTTATAGATATGAAAAAAGGCATTCATCCAGAGTATAGAGACGTTGTTTTTTGGGATACATCAAGCGACACCAAGTTTTTGAGTCGTTCGACTTACTCTACTAAAGAAACGATCAAATGGGAAGACGGGAACGAATACCCGGTAATCAAAGTCGAAGTTAGCTCGGCTTCACACCCTTTCTATACAGGTAAGAAAATGTTTCTCGATACCGCAGGACGGGTTGAGAAATTCAAGAATAAGTATCAGAAGAAATCCTAATAACCTTCTTCTGTGGAGAGAAAGAGCCCTGACTTGTCGGGGCTTTTTTCTTTTTAAGATTTTCCAACAAAGTTTCGCTCTGTGTACGCGCACAGCTCGAGGCCACCGTTGACGAACCGCGTCATCTTCTATTTTTGCCAAAATTAACCCTTGCAGGCAGCAAACCTGACAGAACCATGAATGTAATCCTTTTCGATGACCCGGTTTTGAGGGTCTCGCTCCTACCGTTCACCTACACCCGGCCCCTCTCCAAAATCCGGGTAGGAATCCTCACCATCGACCAGAAATGGCAATATTACCTGGGAACAGCGCCCTCCTATCAGGTTCCTGAATACCTTCAAAAGAAATTTCCAGCAAAATCCACAAGCCAGAACCTCATGATCAACGGCGCCATCTGCCCGGATCAGACACTGGTAGACACCATCAAAGCTTTACCGGCAGGCTACTTCCTCGTGAAAGGCGACCTCCTGATCGCAGCCAACCAGCCTTCAGGCGAAATGACGGAGAAGAATGTTGTCAACTACGACAAAGACTTCACCGTAATCGATAAAAAGTGGAAGATTTTTCAGGAAAACGCGAATCAGATCCGCGCCGACCTGCCCCTGGTTACGGCGGGACGGAAATCCCAACCCATAACTGATCCCTATACCCGCGTCTATAAGCCCGAGGCCATCTTCATTGAAGAGGGCGTCGAAATTCGCGATGCCACCCTGAATGCCGAATCAGGCCCCATCTACCTGGGCAAGAACAGCGTCGTGCAGGAAGGTGCCGTCATCCGCGGAGCCTTTGCCCTTTGTGAAGGTGCCCAGCTCAACATGGGCGCGAAAGTTCGGGGAGATACTACCCTGGGACCGTACTCCAAAATCGGTGGGGAAATCAGCAACGCCGTGGTCTTTGGGTACAGCAACAAGTCACACGACGGGTTCATCGGAAATTCGGTACTCGGCGAATGGTGTAACCTCGGCGCCGACACCAATGCGTCGAACATGAAGAACAACTATGATAACGTTCGCATCTGGAATCACCGCGACAACCACTTTGAGCAGACAGACCTTCAGTTCTGCGGACTGATGATGGGCGACCATTGCAAGAGCGGTATCAACACCATGTTCAATACAGCCACCGTTGCGGACCCTTTTGCCGTTGTTTTTGGCGGAGGCTATCAGAAGAATTATATCCCCGCCTTTACCTGGGGGGGCGATGGTCATCATGAAACATTCCGGCTTGAAAAAGCCTATGAAACGGCGTCACGCGTCATGCAGCGGAGAAACGTTTCACTTACCGAAGCCGACCGGGAAATAATGCAACATATCTTCGAAATAACACGTCCTTCGCGCCACTGGGAGAAACATTAAAAGACTTGTAAAAACAATTTATTCGGAATACTTTAACCGCCTATGAAATTCTCAGCCATACCGGGTTTAAGTGGGGTTAAAAAGGTGTTGACAGACGCGGCGGCTAGCAATCACATCGCACACGCTCAATTATTTGTAGGCGCGGAAGGGGCGCTGAATCTTCCCCTTGCTCTGGCTTTTGCGACGTACCTTCATTGTGAGAACCGCGGCGAGGACGACGCATGCGGCACGTGTGCGGCGTGTTCCAAGAATCTGAAGTTCATTCACCCCGATACCCATTTTGTTTTTCCTTTAAGCAATGTTAAGGGCGACAAGGATGAGGACCGTTTCAGAGCCGACATCCTGAAGTTGTGGCGCTCCTTCTTGATGGAGAATCCATTCGGACAACTCGACGACTGGACCAACTATTACGGCGGCGAAGATAAAATGGCGCTCATTTCGAAAGACGAAAGCCGTGAAATCGTAAAAACGCTTTCGCTGAAACCATTTGAAAGCCCCTACAAAGTGATGATCATCTGGCAACCCGAACTGATGCATCCTTCTGCTGCCAATGGTATCCTGAAAATTCTTGAGGAACCACCTCCAAAGACATACTTCATCCTCGTTACTAACGCAGCGGATCGTCTTCTACCAACGATCATCTCACGGACCCAAATTGTAACGGTTCCGCTATTGAACGATGCAGAGGTTGAAACTTACCTCTGTGAGAAACACAACATCGACCCGGCGCGCGCTGCAAAAATCGCAACACTGGCCGACGGGAACCTTCCACTGGCTGCAAGGCTGATGGAAAAGGAAGAAGATAACAATGCGCAGGTTTTCACGGACTGGATGCGCGCATGTTTTAAGAAGAATTATGGCGCACTGGTATCATTTGCTGACCAATATCATGGTATGGACAAATTGAGCCAGCGTAATTTGATGAACTACAGTATCAACATGATGAGGGAAACCATGCTTCATGTTGCTGGTGCAAATAATATCAACAGAACGCGGGGCGACGAACTTAAATTTGTACAGGACTTCAGCAAGGTGATGAATCTTGAAAAGATTGAAAAGTCATTTAACCTCATCAATGAAGCCAGCTACCACCTGGAACGAAACGGTAGTGCAAAGATGATCTTTCTTGACCTTTCCCTGAAGATTTCAGAGACGTTGAATCCGCTAAACGCTTAATAATAATGGATAAGATCATCAGAATCGGAACGCGGGCCAGCAAACTGGCCATGTGGCAGGCGGAACACGTAGCAAGTCTGATACATCGCTCGGGCTATCGGACAGAAATATTCCCGATGGAAACCAAGGGCGATAAGATTCTTGATGTCAGCATCTCCAAAATCGGAAGCAAAGGCGTTTTCACGGAAGAAATTGAACAGAAGCTACTTGACGGCGAATTCGATATCGCAGTTCACAGCGCAAAGGACGTTGCTTCTGAAATTCCCGACGACCTTGAGTTGCTCGCGTTTACCGAAAGGGAAATCGTCAACGATGTCGTACTGAGCACAAACAAGAGTCTGGACCTCAGACACGAGACACATATACGCGTCGGCACCTCGTCAACGAGACGAATTGCTTTCCTGAAGCACTTCTATCCCCATGCCGAAGTTGTGCCCGTCAGAGGCAACCTTCAGACACGTGTATCGCGGCTTGAAAAAGGTGATTGTGATGCGTTGCTGCTGGCGTATGCCGGCGTACACCGCATGGGCTTCGACCATCTGATCGTCGAGAGGATTGAAACCAGTTATTTCGTCCCGCCTGTCGGCCAGGGCAGCATCGCCATTGAGTGCCATAAAAAGCTGGACTTCCATAAGAAGGAGGTCATTTCGAACTGGGTAAGCCATCCTGCAACGGAAGACTGCCTTCGTGCTGAACGCGCTTTCCTGGCCACATTACAGGGTGGATGTAGCATCCCTTCATTTGGATACGCACACTGGGAAGACAACCTTATCACCCTGAAGGGAGGTATCATATCGCTCGATGGCAGCGAGGTTGTCAAGGTTAAGAAATCAGCCCCCCCTGAGGATGTACGCGAACTTGGCGAGTCGGTAGCCAACGAGGTACTTGATTCTGGAGGAGCAGAAATCCTCCGTCAGATACGCGCGAAAATTAACAACTGATCTCTTTCCGGATATTTTTATCTTTGCGCTTCGTAAAACGCAAGCGCAATGAAATTTACCCTTCAGACATTCCTATTCATATTGGTGGTCATCATCTCCGGATGTGCACAGAAAACTGACCACGTCGTAACTATCAGCACCAAATACGGTGATATGGTAGCTATTCTCTACGATGAAACGCCCAAGCATAAGGCAAACTTCCTGAAGCTTGCCCGCGAAAAATACTACGACAGCCTCCTGTTCCACCGTGTTATTGAAGAATTTATGATTCAGGGCGGCGATCCGGATTCGCGCAATGCAACACCGGGAAAGCCCCTGGGAATGGGTGGACCTGGCTACACAATAGAAGCGGAATTTTCGGATAAATTCCATCATGAAAAAGGTGCACTCTCGGCAGCGCGGCTGGGTGATGCGCAAAACCCCACCAAGGCATCAAGCGGAAGCCAATTTTATATCGTTCAGGGTAAGAAGTTCACGGAAGACGAGCTGAAGTTCGATCAGCAGAAGTTTAACATGGCCATGCAGCAGTTCTTTCAGAACCCCGACAACAAGCCTGCCTATGATACGATCGTTGGTTATTATCAAAGCCGCAACCGCGAAGCTTACGACGCATATCTCAAAATACTGAAGCCGCGCATCGAGCGGGAAACCGGCATTAACACCGACAAGGAAGTATCGCAGGAGATCATCGATATCTACAGCACAGTAGGTGGCGCGCCCCACCTCGACGGACAATACACCGTTTTTGGCAAAGTGATCAAAGGCCTGGAGGTGATCGACAAAATCGCTGCGCAGCCCACGAGTAACGAAAGACCGGTAGAAGATATCCGCATGACGGTGCGTGTGGAAGAAATGCCGCGCAAGAAGATTGAGAAGGAATACGGCTATCAGTATCCCGAGAAGGAAAAGAAGTAACCCTATTCAGTGATGCGAATCCTTGTCACGGGTGCGAATGGTTTGCTTGGTCAGAAGCTGATCAGCCTCGCCGAACGTGGCGAGGACATCGACCTGTTTGCGACCGGTCGAAGGCCCACGTTTGGAAAACTGCAACGGAGTGGATACCTGCAGGCGGATATCACCGACAAGGATCAGGTTCAGTCGCTGTACACTCAAACAAGACCGGAAGTTGTAATACATACTGCAGCGATGACAAACGTCGACCAGTGTGAACAGGACCGCGAAGGCTGCTGGAAAACAAACGTCGATGCGGTCAAATACCTTCTGGAGGCGGCGACACAACACAACGCTCATTTCATCTACCTTTCCACAGACTTCGTCTTCGACGGCAGTCACGGTCCGCTGGATGAATCCGCAGTGCCGAATCCTGTAAACTATTACGGTGAAAGTAAAGTTGCGGCGGAAGAGCTTGTCAAACGCGGTGGAACGTCGTGGTGCATTATCCGTACTGTTCTCGTTTACGGCATCACCCGCGACATGAGCCGTTCCAACATTGTACTTTGGGTAAAACAAAACCTCGAACACGGAAAACCCATCCGCGTGGTTAACGATCAATGGCGAACACCAACACTCGCTGAAGACTTAGCTATGGGTACATACCTCGCAGCGAAGAAAAAGGCATCCGGTATTTACCATATATCGGGAAAGGATTTCCTGACGCCATTTGATATCGCTAACCTTTCGGCAGATTATTTCAACCTCGACAAAGCCCTCATCACGCCTGTGGACGCATCGGTTTTTCAACAACCTGCACGTCGTCCCGCGAAGACGGGATTTATTATCGACAAGGCGAGACGTGAACTGGGATATGAGCCGCGAACCTTTCGCGAAGGCCTCGACTTGCTTGCCCGCCAAATCGCCGATCCCTCGAAAGCCTGACTACGGCTTATCCTTTTTCTGTCTCAGCGCGAAGTAGTACAGCGGGATACCAATAAGAATGATTGCAATTCCGGGCCATGTGTAATTCGGCTTGAAGATCACAAGCAGTAAACAAAATGCCCCGCCCATCACGAGGTAAATGATTGGCAGGAACGGGTATCCGAAGGCTCGGTATGGTCTTGGAATATCAGGACGTTTTACACGAAGCACAAAAATGCCGACGATTGTCAGCATGTAAAAGACCACGACACCCAGTGAGATCATATCCAGAAGGTCGCCGTATTTGCCGCTCAGACACCACAGCGAGGCGAGAATACATTGCAGCCACAGGGCGCGCTGCGGAACCGAGAACCGGTTGAGTTCGCCCACCTGACGGAAGAATACGCCATCACGCGCCATCGTATAGTACACACGCGCGCCGGCGAGGATCAATCCATTGTTACAGCCAAACGTAGCAACCATGATCATCAGGGCAATAACGATAGTACCGCTGTTTCCGAAGATGGCATTCGACGCAGCAACCCCCACGCGGTCCTTTTCTGCGAATGCAATTTCATTCACCGGAAGTACACCCGTGTACATAATGTTGGCGCTTACGTATACAATAGTAACGATGAGGGTACCCAGAAAGAGCGACAACCCAATATTGCGTTGCGGGTTTCGTATCTCACCTGCAATGAAAGTCACGTTGTTCCAGGCATCACTGCTGAAAATAGAGCCAACCATGGCAGAAGCAATTGCTCCGAAGGCTGCTATCGTTGTATAGTGTTGCCATGAACCATCGCCATTGAGTCCGTGAAGCGTCCACGCATCCGTCCAGTTCGCCTTCCACACGTCGCCATTGAGCATCACAAAACCAAAAACAATCAATCCGAAGAGGCTCACGAGTTTCGTTATCGTAAACGTGGTCTGCACGCGTTTTCCTTCCTTCACACCACGGGTATTAATATAGGTAAGGAGAATAATAGTCAGGATCGCGAGTACCTGCGCCGGAGAAATCTGAATGACGCCGAGGCGCATCCAGACTATATCTTCGCTGAATGCCGGAATGAGATAAGCCGTAAACTTTGCGAAAGCCACTCCCACCGCGGCTATCGTCGGCGTTTGAATCACGGCGAAAAAACTCCAACCATACAGGAAGGCCACCAGGGGATTATACGCCTCACGAAGGTAAACGTACTGCCCTCCTGCCCGGGGAAACATGCCGCTAAGCTCACCATAACTTACTGCCGCAGTGATCGTCATAAAACCAGTGATCAACCACACTGCTACGAGCCATCCTGCGCCACCTACGTTGCGAATTATATCAGCGCTTACGATGAATATTCCCGACCCGATCATAGAGCCTGCCACAATCATAGTAGCATCCCATAATCCAAGTACCGGCTTGAAGTGTTTTCCTTCCATAGAGGTTAAATCAATCCTTCAAGGTAAGACTTTTCGATAAAAGGAGAACGTTTTTCCTGAAAGATGGTCAGCCGCAGGCGTGAACGGAGGAGCGTCATGGGTGATGAAAGTTCACCAAGTATGGCTACTTTGCATAAGGCAACGTTTCATATGGTGCGGTACTACTTTCCGGCATTGGTGGTCACAATTTGTTGTATTGCATTCACACCGCTGCAACAGGACGTCGCCTATGACGTCGTGCTGCGCGACGGCATGATCTACGATGGCACCGGTGGAAAGCCATTTCGCGGCGACATCGCCATCCGGAAGGAACGCATCGTTGCCGTTGGTCACGTGGGGAGTATCCGGGCAAAAAGGGAAATCAGGATAACCGGACTCGCCGTCGCCCCTGGATTCATCAATATGTTAAGCTGGGCAGACCAAAGCCTCTTACTCGACGGGCGTTCTCTCAGCAACATAAAACAAGGCGTTACCCTTGAAGTCCTTGGCGAAGGCTGGAGCCCCGGACCGATAAGGAGAAATCTGAAGAAGCCTGTTGATTCCATGTGGACCACACTGGGCGGATACTTCCACTGGATTGAGAAGAAAGGAATTTCACCGAACGTTGCTTCCTTCGTGGGAGCGACAACGGTCCGAGTACACGAGCTCGGCAAGGCCAACCGGCCTCCCACTCCACAGGAATTGCAACGCATGAAAAAGCTTGTGGCTGCGGCGATGGAAGACGGGGCAATGGGACTCGGCTCTGCACTCATTTACGCCCCTGCCGACTACGCGTCTACCGAAGAACTGATCGAGCTCGCCAAAGTAGCGTCTGCGTATGGCGGAATGTATGCCACACACATTCGCAGTGAAGGAGACTATATCCTGAAAGCACTCGACGAAGCATTGCGAATCGCCCGGGAGGCGGAGATACCATCCGAGATCCATCACCTCAAGGTTAACCTCTCACGCAACTGGAGTAAGATGGATACGGTGCTTGCAAAAATTGACAGCGCACGCCAGGCTGGACTGAAAATCACCGCGAATCATTATCCCTATATCGCCTCAGCTACTGGACTTACCGCGCGATTGCCCAACTGGGTGCAGGAGGGCGGCGACACCCAGATGCGCCGGCGACTTCGCGATCCAAAGATTCGGGCACGAGTGCTTCGTGAAATGCGCGAAGGAATACCCTACAAGAACTCCCCGCCGGAGTCGGTCAGGCTTCTCGGCTTCCGCCTGGACTCCCTTGACCGACTCTTCAAGGGTAAGCGACTCGACGAGATTGCGCGGATATACGGAAAGGATGAAGATCAAACCGTCATAGACTTGCTCCTCACGGATCGCACGTCCATCCCCAGCGTATACTATCAGCAATCGGAGGCCAACGTTCGGAAAGTGGTCGCGCTCCCCTACGTAAGCTTCTGTTCCGACGCCCCGTCAATGTCCGATGCGCGGGCTTTTGAAGGTTGGGCAACCCATCCACGGACCTATGGTAGCTTCGCGCGAATTCTGGGCAAGTATGTCAGAGAAGAAAATATCCTTACGCTTCATGAGGCTATCCGAAAAATGACCGGTCTTCCGGCGTCCAACCTCAAACTCGTTGACCGCGGACTAATCCGGGAAGGCTACTTTGCCGATCTTGCCATATTCGACCCTAAGACCATTACCGACAACGCAACATTTGAAAACCCAAGGCTTTACGCAACGGGAATGATACACGTTTTCGTTAACGGAGTCCAGGTTCTGGAAAACGGAGAACACACAGGAGCATTGCCTGGAAGGGTAATCAGAGGGCCAGGCTATCGCAGGAAATCCCGCTGATACTAGAATAGCTCGTCTTGTGCACGGTACGTCAAACCTTCTTCGGTAATCCGCGCCGGAGACGTGTATGGGTGTAGTTGTTCCTTTTGGGAATTGAGGATATGATGCACTTCCCATCCGCGCGATTTAAGGTAGTCGGCCACAAGGGCGCGATGACAACTCCACCATACCGCCTCAGAACACATGATGGCAACGCTCTTCTGCGAAGCCAGCTCTTCAAGCCTGTTTATCGCGAGGCGAAATGGTTCAGTTTCCATGTAGTCGGCATAGCCGCGGAAGGAGGTGTTTCTCCATCCCGAGTTCGGTGAGTCAGGACGCGGTGAGCGCCTTCCACCGAGTTCCTCCATATGACGATATGCAATTCCGGTTGCTGCAAGCGCGCTGGCGAGTTCTGCAGAATTGAAATGCGGATAGCGCCGTGACCCTGGATATCTCCTGATATCCACGAGTACCTCGATACCGAAAGTCTTCAGCAACGCGATGAACTCTTCAATAGAGTGCGTGGAGTGTCCTATCGTATGGATGCGTTTTTCCATACTGGGGACGATAAAAAAACAGTACCACGAAAAGTTTAGAGGCTTCGGATTATCCAGCCATTAGCACGGTAGTAGGAAACTCCTTCATCCAGCATGTCGCGGATTTGGTCGGCGAGGTCCGGCGTGATTTCCGTAAAGTGAAAGGCAGACTGACCTTTCTTCGTTTCACGGAGTTCAGTGGGAAGTCGCTCAGCCATCGCGGGATTAATGTGGAGGGGATAGTAATACAGGCCTACGTGAGTGTTGTGGATCGAAATACCGGCGAATAGCACACCTCGCTGACGTCGGGGATGGAATGAGTTCGAGCGATACTCGTGTTCCGTCCATAATTCATATTGATGAGAATCATCAACCCGTACATCAAAGGTCTTCGCATAAGACTTCAGGATTCTTCTCAGTTCGTTGAAAACTGTGTTCTGGCCTTCTGATGCCCTGAAAAACACCAATTTCTGTTTCAAGGGCATAGTGGATCTTTTCGATAACCTCATAAGTCGGTTAGGGCTGTTTAGGGTAAAAAATCAACTAATCAGATTAAGCCAAAAAATCGATTCTGATCGTCGACATGACGGTAACGGAGGACAATATAACAAATTTCCTGGATAGACTGCGCGTTATCACACGAAAAGTCGGCGTCACGGCGCCCCTGACACCCGGTTTTTTCAGGTATCAGTTTTCAAAATACATTCAGAGTACCATGAACACACGGACAAAAATTCAGAGATAGTTTTTCGGAAATCTTAATCCTGCCCGGCAGAATGTAAGTTTTAACGGAAACTGATTTTTATTACTGACCACATTACGGAAATTGCGCTATACTTTTATGAAACTTCGGACCGGTACGAGATACGAGTGAGGCCGGGCCACTAATTGATGAAAGACATGAAAGCTCTTGATGTCCAGGGGACTGATGAAACGCCGCGAATTTTGTTTGACAAGGAAAAGGGAGTGTTTGAAATTTCGGGCCGTTCCTTACCGGAAGACTCAGCAGAATTTTTCAATCCGGTACTCGACTGGGTGCGCGAATACAAGACGAATCCCAACCCTTCTACCGAACTTGTCCTAAAGCTGGATTATCTGAATACGGCATCCTCAAAATTCATACAGGATATTCTGACAGAATTTGAAGAGGCGCCGGGCACTCGCATCATTTGGTACCACCTCGATGACGATGAAAGCATGGAGGAAATCGGCAAGGAATACTCCGAGCTGATTGACGTGCCCTTCGAGTTCAGAATCTACAACTAAACGTACGACGATAGCCGGTTTTGAACCATGTACTCATTTCGCTGGCATAACATTCTTATGAGTTGCCTTAAAAAGCAATTATGAAGAAAGTGATATTGACAGCAGCGGCCTCCGTATTGTTCGGAGTGTCCGCTTTGATGGCACAGGAAACGTCAACTGACCCTGCAACCTCTACGCAACAGGAAACGCCTACTGGCGAGAAGCGGAAGAAAGACAAGTCGATGGATGAGTCCAACAACCTGCAGACGGATTCGGTGACAACGGAGTCGTCGGAGCGGAAACGCAAGAAATCATCAAGCGACGCGCGCAAAGATGATGACGGAACATCTTCGGGAGGCAATGATACCGGCACGATCGGTTCGCCTGGAAGCGGCTACGGCAGCGGTAATAACTCAGGCAGTGCTCCAAGTGGCACGAGCTCACCGGCAGGTACGGGAACAACCGACACGCGGGACAGTGATTAGTATTTATCTACATCAAAAAAGACCTCACTTTGCTGAGGTCTTTTTTTTGTGGAATATATTCATTGATTCGAAACAACCGAACCAGGCCACTTAATCCAGCGACGCGTTATACAATTTCTGAAAAGAAAGCTTGTCCCAGTAGCCGCGCTGAAAAACGATCAGGCCGTCTTTGCATTGGAAAAAACCACAACCGCGAAAGCCCATTGGGTCTTTCCACTCCATGATCGCCCACTCCCCGTCTTCGAACATATTCTCCACGATGCACACCATCTTCATAGCAGCGAACTCGCGGCGAAACATCTCGCGGATAGCGGCACGTCCACGAACGGGCTCATTAGCCACCTGATGATTAAGGGTGTCTTCGTGATATAAGTCGGCAAGCGCGTTGGCATCTCCTGTGTTGAAGATCTCAACCCATTGCGAGAGAACCTGTTTGGGTGACTTCATTGACCTGCTTCGTTTTGCTGTTGTTTAAATGATATACAGACAATACGAAATCCATTGACTTTTGTTATCCGCAGCTGCACGGACAAACGATGTTCAGTCGCGGTAGCCTGATGAGCACACATTGAGTCGGTGTCTGTCACAGTATTTCATCATCTCACAATGAGTCGCAGCGTCGCACCGCCGGGTACTCTCAGAGCGTATGAACCCGGACCGTTGTTTCACAGGTCGATCGTGTTGGCATTGTGCGAGATGTTCTTCTGACAAACAAGCTTGCCTTATCATCGTACACCTTCACAGGAATACTCAGGCTTCACAGTCCTTCAGGGAAAACAGCGTAAACAGTCCATCGCCCCGGGTTAGGATACACAACCCATGTCCATGGTCCGTTAGGAATGTTTTGCGGGATGGCCCCGTACATTAAGTCTGTTATATTTTCGCACATTGGTTTTGGCTCGAAGATAGACGTACCGTTGCGTCAGGAGAAAAAGACAAGATAAGTAATTGTGACCGGCATGCGCGAGGTCGTCTGATAAAAATACTTCCTGCCAAACGCAGTCGACATACCTTATCGGTCGGTTACCAGGCCCTTCGACATCTGGTATAGAAACGCCTCCCTGGAGGATAAATTTCCTCAGGAAAAGAGCCTAAGATTGGGAGGAAACCATCATTTGCTTACAGTCACTTGATGAAATGCATCCGGACGACTTAATTTGCGGCATGGGTCAGATCTTTGCTTTTATCGAGCGGTACGATGTTCAGCTTATCGCTACCATCATCATAATGGTTGCCTTTTTCTCCAGTCGGAAGATTTCTGCAGCGCTGGTAAAACGGTATGGCGTACGCCATGAGATTGAATTATCGCGGATTCTGTATACGACCAAATACGTGAATTTCGTCATCACCGTTGTGGCCCTGATGATGCTCGGCGTAACCTGGGACATCTCGTTTGAAGGGCTTTCGGTGTACTTCATCTCGTTCTTTACGGTAGCGGGTGTCGCCCTTTTTGCCGCGTGGTCTATCCTGAGTAATATCACCGCTTCCATCCTGTTGTTCTTCTACTACCCCTTCCGGATAGGTTCCCAGATCCGGATCATCGACGGCGACAACAGCGTCGAAGGCCTTGTATACGACATGACGATGTTCTCCATCTTCATCCGCACCGATGATGGGATGACGGTAGCATATCCGAACAACCTGGCTATTCAGAAGCCGATAAAGTTGATTAAGCAGCGGTGATCAATTGCCGTTAGTAGCAGTTACACTCAAGTGGTGTGTGCCAGATCCTTCTGGGGAATGTTCAAATGCTAACGTGTCGTTTTATCGACAAGACGGGTCAAGTCGTAATCTAACCAAAATACGACAACGCATTTCTTTTCAACGGGAAAGACTTGGAATGCAGGCTTGCCTATGAGTAGCAAGCCATTTTCGCTACGCTCAACCGGGTTTAGAAGCCCACTTCGTTTGAGAATTTTTAAAGTTCCAGCAACCCGACTTCGGAGGGGCTTTTGTGCACAGAAATACATCTTGCTTATCGGGCTGTGGCTGTCTCGTATGCCTCATCTTCCAGCACTTTCAGATCGCAACAATGACTTCTGGCGTTGCCGGAGACTTATGATCCAGGCTTTCAATTTAGCAATGTCCTTTGCAATTTCATCAGGTGCTGGTGGCACCGCATTGCGTCCAATTGAAGGGTCGTGAGCATCAACAATGTCGCAACATTTTCTGAAACCTTCATCAAAAATTTCACAGTCTTCTTCCGTGAGTACTGACGCTTTCTTTAATGATTTTGTGTCAATATAATCTCTATGGCGTTGGATAACCCTTGCAAATACGACTTCCTCAAGAGTTCTTTCCCAACATGCCCTTAACTTATTATAGATCGAAGAAACCTCTTGAATATAAGCCGCTTCCTCATCATTCTGGTAGTTCGTTTTGGATGCGGCCAGTGCTTTTTCCAACTTATCAATACGGTCTTCCACTTTTTTGCCTTTCCAAGGCAGGCCGTCTGACACGACACCGGTCCCTCTCGCTTCCTTGGTCAAGGATAATGTCTTTACCCGAATTTTTGCACTCTCAGCTAGGTCTATTAAATCATTGACGAAAGTAAGGTCATGAGAGAAAATAACGACTTGACGCTTTTTACATTCTTCTACCAGACGCTTTCCTACTTGTTTCCGCCAGCGGTGGTCCAATGACGTGACAGGGTCGTCAAAGATAAGAGCAGACTCATGAGTCGCTGTTGCCAGTTCAGTTAGAAACGCAGTAAGTGCAACGCACGTCTGTTCCCCCTCGCTAAGAACCTGTGCTACCTTAGCGTCTGGTTTTGCAAATAATTTAACCTGGTACTGAGGTGAACCGTATTTCCCCCCCGACCTGACGATTTCAACCCGCACTTTGTCGCCAGTTAATTTAATAATCTCTTCTTGGAACCGATCCCGAAGCTTTGGCGTGATAATATTGTCCGCAATATCATTACCCATTTTTGTGATCGCAGTTGTAACAGTATCTGATATCGCTGTTTCGATTAAACTGATACTTCTCAATCGCAGCTGTTCACTTTCAATGTCTCCAATGTAGTTGATAATGATCTTCCGATCAGTTAAATCAGCAAAGTCTAATTGCAATGCTTGGCGAACAGATTCGTTTGTTGAATCCGCAAGCTCTTGCGCATATCTCTTTATCTTTTCAATCACGGAATTGATTTCGTCGCGTAGTGAGTTTTTACTGGGGGGAAGTACAAATTCAGTTGAACCGGTCAGAATCTTAAAAAGGGCATATCTACGAAGGCGAATTGACGCTAGTAGGCGGTACAATTGTCTTGTAAGTTGAATGTCATGAAATTCTAATTCTTTAATGGCGTTTTTGAGGGATCTGATATCAACGTTAATTTGCTTAAGGTCATCAAGGTTTTTCAATCTCTGGTCTTCGAATTCTCTAGCAGTTTTTTCCAGGTCGCTCTGCACAAATTCTTCAAATCTCTTCAGCCTAGCAAGGGCATCATTTTCCAAGTTTTGTTGACAAAAAACGCAGATTTCATTCTCCCTACTTGGAGGAAATGTCATTGCGGGAGCAGCAAAAGCTGAATATTTCCTTGCGGCTTCCCACATCAAATGCCATGGCCCCCCACCGACTCCATTCAAAAGACTATCTCCCAATGCATGATCTGCAGCGAGCCGAGCAGCTTCCTTTTGTAATCTTGCAGACCTATCAACAGAGAGCATCCGTTCAAAAACGGTGTCGGCTGTCTTAGCAACCAGATCATCAACTTGAACTCTTAGTTGCACAAGATTGTCAGCTTTAAGTCTCTGTTCTGCCGCTGCTTTTGCTGGGCTTTTAGAAAGATCTTCAGTTAAATTAGCGAGCCGTTTTTTCTCATCTTCAGTCAGTGTGCACAGGTCTCTAAGCCTTGATAAATCGGTATCCTTGGACAATGTAGACACGATTTTTCCAACGGAAGAATTGCTTTTCCATGGAGGCGTAGCAAACAACGTGCTTCTAGATTTTTTAAGTTCTTGTAGTTCTCTGTTAAGCCGTTCTTTTACATTCTGACATACGGCTGCTAATTCATCGGGAATATCCAAGCCGAACGGTCGGAATGTCACCTCATTTTTTTCATTAAGCTGTATCCGAGCACAATCGCTATCAAAAACTGTAACAGCGGATAGAATTGGGTGCGGGGTGTTTGAGTCTTTCCAGCTTTCAGGTTGTTGTATTTGATTGCCTACACAATACTCAATCGCTGCGGATGCTAAGACACCGGCTGGGTTCACTGTGTATATGTTTGGATAAATCTCACCACGATATCGTGCGTTACATGCACGTTTAAGAATTCGTACATAGCCAGATTTTCCAGTTCCATTGTCTCCATATACAACAGTAATCCCATTTGGCTCGAAAGAAAGTTTTTCATTGCTCGCAAGGTTATTTGCGTCCTTAACCTGCGATATCGATAGTATTTGGACGGTCTCAACCGTGCCTGGATTCACGGGGAGATGTGAAGCATCGAGTGGAATGGGTACAAGATGGTCTGTGCTTACTTGTTTACATAATAGGGTTAACTCATCAAGGTCTGCATCCGTTAATTTACCCTTAAGAAATATTCTACGTAATGCGTCTCTTTGCCAGTTCGGCCTGTTGAGCGACCATTCAAGAATACTTTCGAGAAGAGTTTTGTTAGCAGCTACATTACCATTCATTGATTGATGATGGGGTTAATGAAACGAAGCCCATCTGCACAGCACCAAGTGCTATATAGATGGGCTCATCTATTATAAATATTAAAAATAACGGACTTCGCCTATTCCTAATTGACTACAGTTCGAGTGAAATTAATTCTTGGCCCAACTCGTGGAAAGCATTTTCAATTTTCTTCAATTGTTGAGGACGTGGACGCTTTGCTCCTGACGCATAATGGTGAATTTGTCTCTGGTTAATTCCTGTGATGCGCTCTAACGCAGCATTTGTAAAAATCCCGCGGTAGTAATTCAGGATGCTTTCCGCATCAAACTTGAATACAACTTTATATGCTTTGTTTTTTATCCATGCTGGTGCGCGTGCATTATGCTTTGCGTACAGCGCTAATCCGTCCATTAAATTCTTTTTAGCTTCAGCGACTGTCGAACCTGCACCATACACGCCTTCAAGGTTTTCGAACCATGCTCCAAAATCATCAGGACCTTTTGATAAAATCGCTCTTAGTATTTTCATTTCTCGTTCGTTTGTTCTTCAATCAAGATATGAGGCTATCTCAATCCCATATCTTTCATAATCTTCTTTCTTAATCCTTCACCTATTTCTTTGGCCCGTGGAAGGGAACCGGATACCTTACGCCATCACGTTCATAAATGTAATGGCTACCCTCTGCACCGATATATTTCCAGCCTGCCTTGCTGCGTTGAATAAATCGGTGGAATTCCGAATACTTCATCTGGGGCAGATCGTCCAAAAGTGATATTTAAATACTTAATCACATAATAAAGGTAGTACTTTTACTACTATTAGTTACAGGCTTTTTTGCAAAAAAGTTTCACTTTTTTTTCTAAAATCCACAGGTAATTATTGAAAAGCCGGTTGGCCGGTGTATTTCTCCTTCAACGCCCTCATTTCTCACTCACCTTATTATCCACAATCTTCGCATAATTGCTGAGTCGTCTTCAGGCTCCTATGCCCTAACATCTTGCTCACCGTCTCAATCGGAACACCATTCGTCAACGTCACTGTCGTGGCGAAGGTGTGTCTGGCGCAGTGGAAGGTCAGTTCCTTAGTGATGGCACAGAGGTCGGCAAGTTCTTTAAGTAGCTGTTCATCCTTTGGTTGCTCATTACCGGTAGGAGTTTACCTGAGCGCGAGGTCACAGGATGGTCAGCGTACTTGTTCACGATGCAGGTTGAGATTGGAAGCAAGGGAATTTTGGATGCTGTGTTGTTGGTCTTCGTGCGGTTGGTGAAGGTCCATCGGTCACCATCAACTCCGATCACAACATTAGCCTTCGTGAGTTTAGCAATTTAGCGACATCGCAGTAAGCAAGTCCCATAGGTCATAAAAACAAAAACCGCCCATCCTTTCGAATTAAGCGGTTTTGATTTCTTTTGATTATTCTGTTGTAGCCCCGGCAGGAATCGAACCTGCATCGTCAGAATCGGAATCTGATATACTATCCATTGTACTACGGAGCCAAAAATCGACAAGTCCGGCTGACTCGCCCGGGGTGGGCCTATTTGAAGAACCTCCTCCCCTGTTGGATTCAGGAAATCTGGAACAGAAATCCTAAAGTCCGGCAAAAATAGCAAAGTTCGCGTACCCCACCACTGATTCCCGCGGATTTTGGAAGGGATTGGGGATTTTAACGGCTTCGAAACTGCCCGGATCAGATTCCGCCACTAAAACCACATAAAATTGCTGTCTGCCTGACCTTTTCAGGTGACCGAATGAGGAAAAACATCGAAAGAGTGGAGGAAGAGTGGACAAAGAGTGGAGGAAGAGTGGAGGAAGAGTGGAGGATGTAACAGGGAACAGTTTAGGGATAGTAGCAAATTACCACTCTACTTACCGTTTTTGCCACAAATTCCAAAACGCAGTATTCCGGACTTCATCTGATAAATGTTATCGAACACACCAAGCACCTGTTTGGTTCGAGATCTGGCAAACCAGGCGTCCAGAGCTGGGATGAAGAATCAATCAGGAATCAGGAATCAGAAACCAGAAATCAATTCCCGAATTTCAGCCTCACTGCCTTAGCCCCCTTCTCCGTAATCGTTACAATAAAGACGTTATCAAACTCCTCCTCCGGCAGGTTCTCAAATTTCCGTTCGCCAATGAGGTAGTTCACCAGACCCGGAATCGTATTGGAATGTCCCGCGATAAGGATGGTTTGGCCTTCCTTGCTCTTCAACATCGTTGCGAAAGCTTCCTGTGCCGCGGGGTTGTATTCCTGTACTTCGCGGCCTTGCTTCACTGCAAGAGGCGTCACCGTTTGACGGGTACGTTTATACGGCGTTGTGTATACCTCATCGAATTCCACTTCGCTCAGCATGCGTGTGAGTGCAGCGACGCGTTCCTTACCTTCTGCGGACAAGTCAGGGTCGCGGGGATCAGAATCACCTTTCTCTGCATGGCGTACCAGGATGATCGTTGTCTGGGAATAGGTCGCCAGGGAGATCAATACAAAAAGAGCTGTCAGCAAACGTTTCATGGAAACCAAGATAAGTTAAAATGCAGAACGAAGAAACCGGATTTATGACCTCGCGTAGCGCTGGACGAGGTCCTTCTGATTGATTGGAATCAGATTAACGTTGAACTTCTTTACGATCATATTCATGATAGGATCGTTCTTTACCTTCTGGATTATCCGCGCAGTCTGTGCCGCGTCCGAGCCCATGATCATCTGGTCTTTCAATTCCAGCGACTTCACTGCGTAGAAGAATCCCGCGAGGACATAGGGACCAAAAGGCGTATGTGGAATGTCAAAGGAGCTGCCAGTCATATTGAATACGGTGTTGGGGAGGTAGGCGCTGTGCTCAATTCCTTTCAGCTCCATATAGTACCTCGCGGCAAGTGAGCGCGACGACAACCGCGGATCCGACATACATAGAAGTCCGGCGAAAGGCTTCTGTTGCCGCGACTGCCGGATCAGCACATCCGAAGCGCTCCGCTCATTCTGCGCGTGTGAACGGATTTCCTTTTGCACATCATCCCAGAAGGGCACGGCAGGGTCGCCGTCGTCGACGCGTATAAGGGAATGGATAGCGTAGTCGAGAAACCCACTTGTAATCTTTATGTCGAGCATCTTGAGTTCCGGATCCACGGCGATGTGTTTGGAGAGCACCGTGCGCTGATGGCGCGGATGGGTTCTCAGCAAGTCGATGCTCCTGATAAAATCGCCGGCGAGGTATCCGTCATAGGCATACACTTCTTTCAGGAGAAGTTTGATCTTGGTATCGTTGTCGATAACCGTGTCGCGGCCGCGCAAATTGATCACAGGGCGTTCATTCACGATGAGTTGTTCGATCTCCACGCCTACTGTACTGGCGTTGAGCATACCACAGTTGAGCGGGGACCCGTCAACGATTTTGAGTTCGTGGACGTGACTGATATAGTTTACGCTGGAATCTTCGGTGAGGTGACCATGCGTCTGGATATGAACGTAGTACCGGATTTCCATCCCGGGATCCTCACAGTTACGCTGCGCCTGTTCGAAAGTTCGCTTGATATCCATCACCACGTCGGGTGAAATGAATGAACCTGCAGCGCGAATGACGTGCATTTCAACCTCGATGCCTTTTTCCAGGTACAGGCGTCTCATCTTGGAAATGGCGTCAAGCTGAACCTGGCTGAGGTCGCGGGCATCAGCACAGCCGACAAGAATGTGGATCTGCTTCTCTTTCATGGCGCCAAGGTAACATATTCCTCGCGACTATGCGCGCGGAACATGCTGGTCCATGAAGCGTTTACGTGTGGTCTCGAAATTCTGATGGTTCCGGCTACGGGCATTGTTTAGCTCATTGTTGACTTTGTTGAATTCCGTGACCGCCGTATTAAACTCTGCTATGGCTTTGTTGAAGTTGTCGACATCCTCCTGAGTACGCTTGGCAGCAGGCTTCGCTTCAAAGGCCGCCTTGATCTTGTTCAGTTCCTCCGACTTCAGCAGAAAGTCCACGACAGACTTCATCTTTTCGGCTTCCGTTTTCTGGAACTCCAGAAGCTTCCGCGTTGCATTCATATAGGAACCGTCGCCGTTGTAAGGCTTGATGCTGTCGAGTTTTAACAAGCCTTCTTCTGCAAACCGACTCATGCTATTCCGGTATTGTTCCACGCCGCTGACGTCATTCTTATTAAGGGCTTCCATCATGTGAACCTCCTGAACGGAACTCTTGAACGAGATCAGGAATATCTGGTTCATGTACTTATTTACTTCGCCGGCCTTTACGATCTTTTTTGAAAGTTTGGACTCCTGCCCTTCTACCAGCTGGATATTGTTGGCGGCGGCAAATGCCTTGTATGATGACCGCAGCTTTTCGTTTGCCTGGTCTGCCTTTTCACCAGCCTTCTCCTGCGTAAGCAGATAGGCTTCCATCGCGTCATAGGAACGTTCTGCGATCTCTTCCATGTCAACGATCTTGTGGTAGTCCTCCACAAAGATTGACAGCATCAGCGTCCAGTAATCGCGGTAGGCATCGCGGAGTGAGGCGTCGCCTTTAAAAGGGCGCACACGTCCGGCTTCGCGAATCGCTTCCCTCAGGGACTTTATCACATCCTCTCTGCGCTTCTCCATCTTCCTGGCCCTGTTCCCGTGAGCAACCTCGCTCATATAACTCATATAACTTTTGGAGAGCTCCTGATCTTTGCTCGTGAAGTAGCTCATGTGTTCACCGGCTGTCTGCATAGAAATCGCCTGGCCGCGCAGGACGCATGGCATGAACAAACTAACGAATAACAGTGTCGAAAAAATCTTCATGGTTACGGTTTGTCTAAGGTATCGATATAATCACAAATAATATGAAACGTTTCCTCCAGAATATGATCAGCTGATAATTTTTCAATCCAGCCGGTGTTGATATTCTCCGCATACTGGTCGATCTGCATCCTGGAACTGCTGAACTTGAGCGGCTCGACAACATAGGCTTGCGTTTCGTTCGCAAGCTGGCTTTCCAGATTTGAAAATTCGCAGAACAGGTTATCCACGCGATGTTTCACATGATTCCAGCTCAGGGAAACCGGAGGGGCCAGATAGTATTTCGCAACCGCTCCACGGTATCGCCTTATGGCTTCGAACGCGGGATGCTCAATTATCCGCATTGCACTTGTCTTGCGCAGTCCCTCAAGTGGCAGAGGCTTCAGAATCTGGGGGTACGTCTTCTTATTGATCGAATCGCCTTTGAGGGCGAAAGGTGTTAAGGCTTCGCGGATGTTGAAAATTGAAATCAGGTCGGGCAGTTCGATGTCGGGTTGTACACCCCTGCCCTGTACAGACCTGCCGTTTATACGATACATCCGCAGCGTGGTGACGGACGCATATCCCCATCGTTGACCGGGAGTGATCCCTTTGAAATCCGAACGCCCCGGCTCCAGCGAAAACAGCTGCTGCCCTACGCCTTTCCCATAGGTATTACTCCCTACAATTATGGCGCGATTATAATCCTGCAGTGCCGCGGCAAGAAACTCCGACGCCGACGCGCTGAGTCCGTTTACCATGATCACGAGTGGTCCATCGTAGACGGTGCCGCGGTTTGAATCTTTTAATGTTAGGGGCTCCTTTTGTCTTTCACGTTCAATGCCCACAGGACCGCCGTCGATAAAGATTCCGGCCATGGCCACAGCTTCAGCGAGGGATCCGCCGCCATTGAAACGAACATCGAGAATCAATCCTTCAATGTTTTCCTGCTTGAGCTTCACGATCTCTTTTGCAACATCAGCAGCACTTTGGCTGCTTTCCCCGCCACCCCAGTTGGAATAGAAGTCAGGGAGGTTTATGTACCCAACCTTGCGTTTACCTTTGAGCGTAAACGCTCTTACGATGGCGTCTTCCTGATTTACCTTCGCTTTTCTCAGACCGACTACGCGTGGCAAACCACCCTGTTGGCGGAACGCAAACTCAATCATTTCGTGATTCCTTTCGGCGATGAGCTCGTCGAGTTCGTCAAGCTCAAGGCTCGTTGCGTCAGTCCATTCGTTTCCCGCCCATCGAACCTTCTCGAGGATATCGCCGCGGTTGATCTCCCCGGAATTCCACGCAGGGCCTCCCGGCAGCAACCCTTCAACCACCAGGTCACCGCGTTCATTTTCCTGAAACTCGAGCCCCAGATCATAACCATTGGTGCTGAGCCCTGCGATGAAGTTCTCCATTTCTGTCGCGGACATATACACGGAATGTGGGTCTGTCACTGCCAGGTATTTTTTGAACAGCGTATTGGCGACATAGTTCTCCAGTCCATGGCTATGTTGAAGAACCTTCTGTATCCTTCGGAGATGAGTTCGCAGCACTTTCTCCCGTGAGGCTGCTTCCAGCTTGGTGAGTGAAATGTCCGTTGCACTGCCCGCGTGACTCACACGGGCCATATCCTCCATCACCTCCCGTGCGATGATCGATTTCCAGCGCTTCTCGAGGTCGGTAATGCTGTGGGCAAATTGGTCTCTGGGCGTCCAGGGTTCGTTCATACGGAGGTCAACAGGCTTTGATCCTATTGATGATGCCAGCTTCTCAGCACGCTGGAGTTTATCGCGATACGAATCGATCACCAGAGGCAGAAACGCCCACCTGTCGAGGTTCAGTTCATCGTCAAGGACGTCCCTGAATTTCTGAAGCTCCGCGACTTCAATCTCGGTGAAAAACTTCTTGTCCGGGTCAAGGTCACGCAAAAAGGCATCGAAGACGTCGCGTGAGAAAGCATCGTCAATGAGGCGCGGTTCGATATGACGGTCTCGGATGATAGCCTTCACCTGACGCGCAATTTCAAATGGCTTAGGAGTATTCTGCGCTGAAAGAATCAGCGGCAACAGAAGGGTCAGGAGTGATAACAGCAAACGCATCGGTTCTAAAAAGGGCTAACGCAAGTTGATAGATATTATCAACATAAACCATAGACTTACCGCAAATAACTTACGCGTTTCTGTCGTGGGTGATCAGATGCTCGGAACTCCAATCAGGCTATCCAATCCAGACTTATTCTTTGAGATGGCGGGTTGAGTAAACGCTAATGTTCCTGAAGATTGAAGTGGCTGGCGAATTCGTTGACGCTGACGCGAAGGCGGTCCCAATCAGTATATACGTAGTCGCGTTTTGTATCTATATCTCCGCCGGCTTTCTTCATCACAGACTTCATCAGCATGCGTTTAATGAATCCGTACTGCGTATAAAGCAACGCTCCTGCTATCTGCTCAACGACATTCGGATTCCAGTTCACGTTTTTCAGAAAGGTATTTGTGCTGGCGTGGAGGCCCTCAATCATTTTGGGGTCTTTCGATGTGATGGTCAGTCCGATGGAATAAAACACCGAAGGCATGCTATTCAGGACGGAAGCATACTTCGTCACGTAATCGACAATTTCATTAGGGTATTGACCGGCATAGATCGGCGCTGCTATCATCACAGCATCGAACGCATCAGGCGGAGGAGTTTGCTTTGTTGCATTCACAACCAGAACGGGGAAACACATGGCAGTAAGCTCTTCTTCCAGAAACGAGGCTATCTTTGTGGTATGACCGCCGGTCGTCGAATAGATCAGTAGAATTTTCATAGGCCTCAATGATGTAACTTACCAATACTATAGCCACCGCATCCTGACAAATATCATTGACGGGAAAGATATTCATCCGTAAGGCCAACCTCAGGCAATTCAGTTTTCACGGACAATATTCCGATTGAAATCGGGAATGTATATCTTATGACAATGAATGGTCGTATAGATGTAAGGGCGTTCTCAGGAACAGAATTTTACGAATCATCAAAAAGATATGCTATGACAATGAGCGAATTGATGGGAAACTTTGCGCGTGATGGTGTTGTCACGCATATTCAGCTGCGTCCGGAACGAGGCGCTGAAATGGTTCCTGTAGGCTCAGTAGAAGCACGGCCGGGAGGGCTCGCTGGTGACCGTTACAACAAGCCATCCGGGAATCGGCAGGTTACGCTGATCCAGGACGAACATCTCATTGCAGTTGCATCGCTTATGAGCGAATCCAGTATCGACCCCGCGCGGACGCGGAGGAATCTGGTTGTTAAGGGAATAAACTTACTCTCGCTGAAAGGAAAGAAATTCCGGATTGGCACCGCCATCCTGGAATATACCGGCGAATGCCACCCATGTTCGCGAATGGAGACGAATCTGGGACATGGTGGCTATAATGCGATGCGAGGTCACGGAGGTATTACTGCACGCATCCTAATACCAGGGAGAATTTCTGTAGGAGATACGGTCTCTGCTATTGATACTACAGGGACCGGTGTACAGTCCACCGCCAGGGAATAATAGCTCCCAACACGTGGCTACTTTACGGGAACCTCATTATTCTTTGCCTGCTCGATCTCTTGCAGCAGTTCGGCATGCAGTGGGACCGACTCCTTACGTCCCACGATGTGGACACGGATGGTTCCTGTAATTCGGTCCTTCTCCGTATCCAGCAGGAACAGCACCTTGTCGCCTACCATAAATGCGATGATGTCTGCTATGCCATAGACTTGTTCCAGTTTTCTAACGCCGCGATCCGTAAGATAAAGGTCAAAGAATACCTGATTCCCAATGCGAACAGGCTGGGTAAGCGAAAAGATATCCGACGTCGTGATTATCGGTTCGGCTGTAAGACAAATGTCCTTCTTGTTGCGATCGAATTTCTGGATCTCGGCGCTGCCTTCCTTACAGGGGTACGTCAAATAAAAACCACTTTGCCCAAAGCCACCAATGGCCAGGAGCAATGGTCCTATGATCACCAATCTTTTATAAAATTTAGGCATAGCTGATGATACTATAAGTTAGCAAACGAGCTGAATACGTTTCTCGTAACCCAGACTTTTTTCTTCTTTTTCTTTCAAAAAAGCCGTCATTCCTCAGATTTCTATGCCAGCTATAAATGACGCCATGGCACTTCTTTGCCCGCAGCAACTGGCAGTCATCCTCACGTGAGCAGAGTCGGCATAATCCAGGCGCATGTATTCTGGCATAAAAGTCTGAAAAGATACACCGGAATTCTAAGGATCGCGTTCCGCGATGATCGTTTTTCAGTAGAAATCATCGGCAGACCGCTCACACAACGTAGTGTATATGCGTAGTTTTATTCATTAAACAATTTTATTAACCTAAACGAAACCATGAGAAATTTACTTCAACCAGAACGCTATGCGCGTTCCATTTTCGCCATTTGCCTTATTATTGCCATTTCTTTTTCATCCTGCCAACCGGACGAAGAGGTTGCGCCTGTTAAAGAAGAATCAGGAACGGAAGAGCAGTTGAACTTTCTGATCAATTCCGGTTTTGATCGCGATGAGATACAACTGAAAACCGGCGTCTTCATCATTGACGAAGACATCCTCATTTCGCAGGAAGAAGTTGACAATTATATCGCGCGCGACAAGGGTTCATCGCAAGGCAAGACTGAACATTACCGGGGCACATACCTGGTTAGTGATGCATACGTGACGAACATTAAATTCTATATCAGCTCATCTGTTCCATCAGCATGGGCAACTGCGGTTCGGGGTGCCATAACGCAGTGGAACAACGTCAATGGTACTAAGCTGTTCATGTCGGAAGTGTCTTCAAGCTCGGCGGCAAACACAGTCATCAATACTGCTTACAGCAATCAGAACTGGGTTGCACAGGCATACCTGCCCTCCTCCAATCGCAGGCCTGGCCACACGATGACGATAAATACGAAATACAATTACCTCAACAGCGGATACAAGCTGTTCACCATCGTTCACGAAATGGGTCACATCTTCGGCTTGTATCACACTGATCAGAGACAGGGCATATTCATCCAGGGAACACCAACTACCGATGCTAATTCGGTGATGAACTCGTACGTACTCCCGTGGAATGGGTTTACAACAGGTGATATCCGCGCAGTCCAGATCATCTATCCTCAGTAAATTATTATTTACAAGTAAAAGAGACCGCCCTTTGGGACGGTCTCTCTTTTATGTTCGCGATTTAAGAATCAAGACTGCCATGACTAATTATCCTTCACTATTCCCGATTGATTAGCGCGGTAGTCTCTTGTCATTTCGCAACCGCGGAAGAAATCAGCGTTGAGGCTCGTGTTGAGAACTGATATTCATGAATACCACCCCCTACTTCGGGAAAGAAAACCCGGTTTCCAACAATGAATGGATTTCGGATATCACCTTTGAGGTTCAGACCTGAAACAGGTTGCGGCACATAGCGAAAATTACCTTGCCCGTTCCCCTTAAGGAATACGCCATTGTTAGCATCGACTTTCCCGATTTTCAACTTGGCGAAACTATCATTTCCCGTGAGGATTACGTCTTCCGAGCCATCTCCATCAAAGTCACCAGCGACAATGCCATGTACAGGTGCGAACTGCGCTTCAATGGGCAGCGCTACACGTTCCAGTCTACCCGAAGAGCTACTCTGAAGATAAGTTGTTTCCAGATGGTTCGCGTATAAACGCCTGGCAGAACGGAGTTGCTCGGGCAAAAATACTTCTTCCAGCGACGCTGGCGCATAACTTTTATAATCGCGAAACCTCGATCGCAAATATCCCAACTGTTCTAGCATTTCGTCGCGTGTAAGGTAGGGATAACGCTTTCCCTGAATGTATGTACACAGGATCGGATCCATTGATCCGTTGTTGTCGAAGTCATCATAGAAAAGTTCGGCCGGCATATCAGAAGTCACCGTATACTGGGAGTTGAGTCCCCAGTTGCCAATTATAAGGTCCATCCTGCCATCCCTGGTGAAATCCCCCGCGACAATTTTGTTCCACCATCCGGAAAGCTCTGAACTTATGAAGTTGCTTGTTGCGTTCACATACTTGCCACCAATCTTAGAAAACACTGATATCGGCATCCATTCTCCTACTGCCACGAGTTCTTTCTCGTTGTCGTTATCCAGGTCAATCCACAAGGCGTCGGTAATCATATATGACTTTTTCAACTCCGGAACCAGGAAGTTAATTTCATCTTTGAACCTGCCGTTTTTCTGATTGATCAGTAAGAAACTTGACGGTATATCAGGATATCGCCCCGGTATCACTCTTCCGCCGACAAAGATGTCAGCGTATCCATCGCCATTAACGTCGTTGATCGCCACGCATCCCTTGCTTGTCCGCATTACCGGCAGTGCGTGATATGCACGTACGAAATTTCCAGCGCCGTCGTTGAGATACAACCGATCTTCAAGCAATGGATCGTCGGGAGCAAGTTGGTGGTATCCGCCACTGGCAACGTAGAGATCGGGATCATTGTCGTTGTCGACATCTACAAATACAGCCGCAGCATCGGCAAATCCTTCGTCACTGACGAATGCCGGTATGGAACGTTTGGAAAACCCGGTAACGGATGCCAGTAACAGTTCGGCTGCCTGGCCAGGTCCGCCACCAATGTACAAGTCTTCACGACCATCGTTGTTCACATCTCCCTTCGCTATCACAGGGCCGCTATGCGACAACTGTTTCAGCAACTGAGGTTGCCGCTTAAAATCATTCCAGGGTGCTTGCGCATGTTTGTACCTGACCAGACTATTCGCGGCGAATAGAATCATACTGTCATCGGAGGTTTCAGAAGGGGGCACACGTGAGGCCTCTGACTCCCGCAGAGCCAACTCGGTATTGGCCGGAATATTTACCAGCAACCGTTCCTTTCCGCTGTTCCATTTGATATGCAAGGAATCAACCTGCATGTTTCCTCCCAATCCGAAATGAAGATCATGGGACACAGCAGAAAGGTATCCCCGGGCAGGCATCTGATAAAGAAATTGTCGTTGACCATTGCATGAGATGGTTATTGAAGCACCTATTCCAAGAGTATTACCCTTCTCTCCCTGGAGCTTAACCCGAAGGAAATTTTGTTTTGGCGACTGGTTCTCGAAAATGAAGGCAGGTAAATTGATATTATTCACTACCAGATCCAGATCGCCATCGTTGTCAAAATCCGCATACGCAGCACCATTGCTATTTGAAGGCGTTGCCATTCCCCAATGAAAAGTCTGATTTTCGAAACGGACTCCATCCTTATTCGAAAAAATGTGGTTTGTTACGTTTGAGCTCGGCATGTTCTTAACCATTTCAAGAACGTCTTCACGCTTCAGGCGTCCCTTTCGCTTTACGACATCATCTACATACTTGATGAAGTCGAGGTTGGTATAATCACGGAGGTATCCGTTTGTCACGAACAGATCTTTGAATCCATCATTATTATAATCTGCAAGAAGGGCTGCCCAACTCCAGTCGGTATTCGACACCCCGGCAAGTTGGCCAATCTCACTGAAGGAGCCATTGCGGTTGTTAACGTGCAACATATTCCTCATGTATTGATAATAGAAACCCGACCGTACGTTCAAATCGAACTTTGCATAATTATCAGGAGCCATAAGAAGCTTTTGCCGGGCGTTATCCTCGGGAAGCATATCCAGCGTATAAATGTCGGCGTAACCGTCGTTGTTCACGTCTGCGATATCGTTCCCCATTGAGAAATGACTGGTATGACCGAGCAGTTTCGTCAGTTCATCGCGAAATGTGCCGTCACCGTTGTTGATGTAGAGATAATCGGGTATGGCGTAGTCATTGGAAATGTAAATATCGGGCCATCCGTCGGCATTGATATCTGCTATTCCGGCGCCGAGGGCATACGTCAGGGGTGAAGAACTGATGCCGCTCTTGCCGGTTACATCCACGAACTTGCTGCTTTGTTGTCTGAACAGTCGCACACCGCGGAGGGGATCGTCCTCCTTCAACAGGGCGCGTGTACTCACCTCGTTAAGCACCGGCATTGATTCCGGGTTGTGATTGATCAGGAGCATATCGAGGTCGCCGTCGCGATCGAAATCGAAAAAATATCCGAGGTTACTGAAGCCAACGGAAGCAAGGCCATAAGCTTCTGCTCCATCTTCAAACTGTGGAACGCCAGATGGATCATTTCCTTTATTGATAAAAAGCTGATTCGCACGTTTTGACTCGTCCACAGTTCCCGAATAGCATATATATAGATCAATGCGCCCATCACCGTTCACATCGGCATACGAAACACCGGTTTTCCACGGACCTGTCCGCCCTCCCGCTCCCGATTGTGCAGTCACATCTTCAAATACAAAATTCCCTTTGTTGATATAAAGTTTGTTGCTCTCCATGTTTGAGGTGAAGTAGATATCAATCAATCCGTCGCCATTGAAGTCTGCCGTAGCCACACCTCCACCGTTGTAGAAATATTCATACATAAGAATGTTGGTGTTCAACCCCTCTTTGATACTATTTGCGAACGTCACGTTTGTCCTTGCAGGGGAAAGCAACTTAAATAAAGGTTCGCTATCGGCTGTTTCATTTGTAGAGACAGGAGGTTCCTTGTGTTTGCACGCTCCGAGCATTATCAGAATGAGCAGCAAAACACAAATGATTCGTATGCGATTCATGATTTGTGGATATGATAAAAAAAGATTTGCCTCTTTCGAGGCAAATCCACCCAAACGTAGTCTACTTACTCGTATCCAGGGTTCTGGATGAGTGCCGTATTAATATTCATCTCATTCCGGCTTATGGGCCTGAAATACATCTTGTCGACCCAGGTCCGGTTTTCATTTGAAGTATTATTTTCTATGGTATACGCATACGTATACTTTGTTGGATCATACCGGTAAGGTACGTGCGGTGATTGTCCCGCCTTGAGTTTTGCTTCAATGTGGATGCTCTTTACCCCTCGGTCCAGTGTTTCCTGAGCAATCATCCATCTACGCGCATCATGGTATCGGTGTTCCTCGTACACAAGCTCAATGCGGCGTTCATTTCGATAGCGCTGACGGAGGGCATCGCCGCTTTCGGTAATCGCGGGCATCCCCGATCTGTACCGGATTTTATTCAGCCAGGTTCGCGCTTCGTCTTCCTCTCCAAGTTCAATGAGCGCTTCGACATAGTTGAGCACCATTTCGGTATACCGGATAAACGGCCAGGGGACTACCTGGAAGCTGGACTGGTTTTCGACAATTGCAGGATCCGGATCAATGAATTTCCGCGTGTAGTAATGTGTTCGGCTACCATTCCAGTTTTCGATTGCCGACTCGCGTGTATCAACACCGTTAATGAATCCTCCGCTTCCATTGTCGTAATATCCTGTTTGAATCTGATCTACAGGATCAATAGCGGCAACATCTGACGGACGTGGCTTCCAGTTTGCGCCGTCGTAAAGGATCGTCGCGTAAAACCTCGGGTCGCGATTGTCATAGGGCGCCGAAGCATGATCGGGATTGTTCCAGTCAAATGGTTCCGCGTTGCCACCGTCCATCACTTCGTAGTCATCGACAAGTTGTTGAATGGGTGTATTGCCGGCCCAGTTGTGATACCCATTAGGTCCGTTATTTATTCCAAAGTGAATTCCGCCCAGAGGCCAATCACTCTCCACCGTATAGTCTGGAGTATGTGTTCTTTCGAAAATAAGCTCTACTGCTGCAGCGACATCCGCCACCTTGCTTCCTCCGCCCATGGATAGCGAAACATAGTTAGCGGTTCCTTCTTCCGGTGATACAGGTCCCGCCAGATCCAGCTTATAACCTGCCCCCGCATCCAGCACAACTTTAGCAGCATCACGCGCAGCCTGCCAACGCGCCATCTGATCGCCCGACGTGTAGGCGATCAGTTCCTTGTTTTGATAAGCGGCGATCACAGGCGACTTCGATGAAGCAACGGCAGCATCATGCAAGTCACTTGCTGCATATAGTAAAACTCGTGCTTTCAGTGCCTGAGCGGCGAGGGTCGACGCCCGCCCTGGTATCCTGTCTTTGCCTTCCAGTAAGGTGGCCGCCTGATCCAGATCGCTGACGATGAAATCGACACACTCGGCAAACGTGTTGCGCGGAGTGTTGTAGTCATCGTCTAATCCAAAGAGATCCGTAATGATCGGGAACGATCCGTAGTAACGCAGCAATTGGTGGGAATAATATGCGCGTAGAAAGTACGCTTCTCCCAGCAGCATCGTGGGATCTATGTCGGTAAACTCCGACGAAGGTAAATTCGCGATGGCTGTATTTGCAGCGCGAATGGCTTCAAACATCCGTCCCCACTCATAGGTTCCACTGGTCCAGGCAATGTTGCTCGGACTTTCGGTTCCCTCCGTAAAGGTGTTGATACTCCTTCCTGCATGCGTGAACATCGCTTCGTCAGTATACGACGCCAGCATTTGTTCTTCAAATCCGCCGTAACCAAGATATGAGTATATCCCAAAAACGAAAGCCTGTGCCAATGGGCCGTCACTCCAGGTTGTCTCAGCAGGAACCTGAGCAACGGGAGTGGTATCCAGAAAATCAGTATCACAGGCGAAATGGATCACCAACAAAAAGAGTAACACTCCTGTTTTAATTCTCTTTCTCATATTCAACATATTAATATGAAACACTTTCATAATAGGAAATATTAGAAGGTAAGCCTGACACCGGTGTTAATCACGCGTGACTGCGGGTAGTACTGCAGACTTCCGCTATCAGCCTCCGGGTCAAATATTTTGTATTTGTCCCAGGTGATAAGGTTTAACCCATTTACATAAATCCTCAGATTACTTATCGACAGGCGCTCAGACAGCGAAGCAGGGATGTTGTATCCGAGCTCCACGTTCTTCAGCCGGAGATAATTTTTTGAGAACAGGTTATATGTGTTGTTTGAATATTCACCGCCGGTATAATAGGTATCGTTTCGAATTGCCAGGCGCGGATGTGCAGTTGTCGGATTGTCTATACTCCATCGGTTGTCGTACTGATACTTGAGATAGTTACCTATATCGCCTGACTCTGTGCCAAATCGCAATAGCGCCCCCGTCGCACCCTGAAAGAGAACGGTCAGGTCGAAGTTCTTCCACTCCATGTTTAGGGTTATGCCGTAATTGAAGTTCGGTACATTGCTTTTATTCAGATTGCGTTTATCGTCCCCATTAATTTTGCCGTCACCATTGATGTCCCTGAACTTCATATCGCCGGGGAGCAGCTGATTCGTCACTTCACTGTAATCAAGCTCTTCCCGGTCAATCTCGGCCTGACTCAGGAATACTCCATCAAACTCGTACGCGATATATGAATTGTGCTGATACCCGGTCTGACGTTGGTATTCAGGTGCCGCCGTAATCTCATTCATGTAAACAACCTTGTTCTTATTATAGCCAGCGTTTGCACCAACCCTAAAGCGCAGATCACTTAGCTGAACATTGTACGCAAGCGTAAATTCAAATCCACGATTGTCCATACGTCCGCCGTTAACGGGAGGTAGTCGGTTTGCAATCCCAGTGGTTTGTGGAGTCGTCCCACGGTTGTAGATCAGCATCTGCGTCCGCTTGTTGTAGAAGTATTCAAAGGTAAAGTCGACGCTGTTGTTCAACACCGTTCCCTCAAGTCCGACATTGAAGTTGTTAGATTCTTCCCACGTATAATTTGGATTCTGAACGACACCCTCCATGAGTGTTTTCACAACCTGCCCATTAATCGGGTACTCACCGGGATTATAGTTCGACAGGTAAGCGTATTCCATCAGGCTGGTTGTGCCCGGGCGATAAATCTGGTCATTACCCATCTGCCCGTACGACGCCCGGATCTTGAGGAAATTGATGACAGGCAAGTTATCTGCAAAGAATTCTTCATTGGAGATATTCCATCCAACCAGTACCCCAGGGAAGAAGCCGAAGCGTTTATCCGGAGGGAAGAAGGATGAGCCATCGCGACGCCACATAAATTCCGCCAGGTACTTCTCACGGAAGTTGTAGGTTACACGTCCATAATAACCGAGACGCGCACGATTAAACGTGTTGTTATTATCATCCCCACCTGTTATAAACTGGGTCGTTCCACCGAAGAAGGGCTGATCGATCGCCCCTGAAATATAGCCACGGCGATTGGCGGAGATGAAATCAGCTTCAAATTTCTCACGGGTAACGCCTACCAGAATTCCAAGCGTGTGGTCATTGGCAAACGTCTTGTCATAGTTGAGCATACCAGTAAGATTAGTTGCCAGTCTCGTGCCCAACGATTGCGTAAGTCGAGGGTCGGTGAACGTAGACCGCAGCACGCGATTCAGCTTCGGGGTCACGCCATCCGCTTCGTAAGTCACCTTATCCCATGTATATAGATACCACGGTGTTTCCCAACGCTTCGAACGGTCTATGGTCCGGTCAACGGATCCCATAAGCGTTAGTTTTAGACCTTCTATCCAGGGATTGGTAATCTCCAGCTTACCATTGCTTTGCAGGTAATCTGTAGGATTACGATGGTATCCTGTTGCGTTGGTCGTAATCACCACCGGGTTTTGTCCATTTTCAATATCTGGTCCGGGCAAGCCATTCGGCCAGATCTCCGGTTCTGTGGGACGTCCACGCATCAGCATGCGGAAGATCGATCCTGCAGATTGCGTTGGAAAGTTTCTCGACTCCTCGCGCGCAAGAAGTCCCAGGCTTGCATTGACGTATTTGTTGATTTGCGCATCAAGGTTGATACGGAAACTGTATTGCTTGTAAAATGTCGCTGAGTTATTATAATATGCATCCTGATTTACGTATCCAAGACCGGCGAGGTACTTCACGTTCTCGGTTCCACCACTAAGTAAAAGATTATGTCGCGATTGAGGAGACCAAGTTTTGAATGCATCGCCAAACCAGTCTGTATCCGGGTGGCCCCAGGGATCTGATCCATCGCGAAATTTCTGCACGCTTTCAGGACTGTAGTTAGCATTCACTGTTGTTCCGGTAGTGGGCGAAGTGAACGTTCCGCTTTGCTGAATACTCTGCCAGGCTGCGGACCACTCCGACGAAGGCAGATTTTTGTAAATCGGAATCTCATTCATAATCGACGCATATTCAAATGCGTTGGACATATCCGGAATACGCGTTGGCTGAGACCATCCCTGGTTGAAGTCATAAGAAATTTTTGGTGCACCAGACTTACCGCGTTTGGTTGTAACGAGGATCACGCCATTGGCAGCCCGCGATCCATAGATGGCTGCCGATGCATCTTTCAAAACAGAAATCGATTCAACCTCCTGCGGATTGAGTCTGTTAAGACCGCCGTCCCTGTCAGGGACTCCGTCGATAACAATCAAAGGATTCGGATTGCCTATGGTGTTCACGCCGCGGATACGGATAGTCGATGCGTCGTACCCAGGTTCACCGCTGGTTTGTACGGCAACAACACCGGCCAGACGTCCTGCGAAAGAATTGGAGAGGTCAACGGCGGGTGACTTTTGAAGTTCTGTTCCTCCGACTGCGACAACGGAACCGGTAACAGTCACCTTCTTCTGTTCGCCATATCCCACGACAACAACTTCTTCGAGAGATTGAACATCAGGCGCAAGCGTTACATTGAGTGTGGTCCTCCTGTTAATCGGAATTTCCTGTGTCACAAACCCGATGAATGAAAATACGAGCGTTGCGTTTTCGTCTACACTCAATGAATAGTTCCCATTGGCGTCAGACGTTGTTCCGTTAGTCGTTCCTTTTTCAACAATGTTCACTCCCGGCAGCGCATCTCCATGCGAGTCGGTGATTTTACCCGACACCTGAATTGGTGCAGGCATCTTCTTCAACCTCGCAATACGGTCAACGAGGATAATCTGCTTGCCGAGTACTTCGTAGTCGATGAGGTCCTTAAAAATTCCGTCGAGTATATCCCGGAGAGGAGCGGCCATGAAAGAGGCGCTCACTTGGTCTATATTCTTTAGGATGCGCGGACGGTAGGTAAATGCAACATCCGTTTTTGCTTCGAGTTCGGAAAGAACATCCCTGATATCGGCATTTTCGACGGTCAGGCTGACTTTTTTCTCTAAAACCTCCTGCCCGTTCGAATCCAGAGAAGCCCCCAGCACGAAACTCGCCGACATTATCAAAATCTGAATGAGCGTAATTTTCATAGCAAATAGCAAGAGTTTGCTATCACGTTTAGGTTTAATCTTCATAAATTAGTAATGTTTTTGTTTGACAAAGGACAAAAACTAGCTGTTACGTGAGTTTCTCACGTTGCACAAGGCTGATGATGCGCCAACATCATCAGCCACTTTTTTTTAAAGTCGAGTCGTAGGATTATTGCATAGGCAGGAATTTGGTTTGGTTTGGTTTAGATTGTTTGGTATCTCTTAATTGCATCCCGCACCTTCGATTTTGATCACTGCATCATTCACCGAATAGGTGGCGCCGATTGCTTTTGTTATAATCTCTATCCGCTCCATCAATCCTTCATCTGACATCTTGGTGGTAAGAACACATTCATTCCATAACGCTTCGTCAAAATCGATCTCCACACCATAATTCTCTTCAAGCACCTGAAAAATTCTGCTCACGGAAACGCCATCGTATTTCATTTCAAACAGCGTTGGCTTTTCCAGTACTATCTCAGGTTTTTCAACGAGTTGTTTTGATATCTCAACAGCTTCACGATTGTATACGATCTTCTGGTTTGGCGTAAGCGTTACGCTGTTGGTGGGGTTCTCTTCATCTCGGGGATTTGTGTAAACGCGCACCTTCCCCGTTTTCACTGCGACTGTGATCTCGCGATCCTTTTCATTTGCTTTGATGGTGAAACTCGTCCCAAGTACCTTGGTAACGACCTCGCGCGTGAAGACATAAAATGGACGTTGTTCATCCCGCTGGATATCAAAAAAGGCCTCGCCTGACAGCGAAACCTTGCGTGAATCAGTATCAAATTCGCTGGGATATGAGACGCGTCCTCCTGGTTGAAGCACGATGATGCTTCCATCCGCAAGACGCAGCTGTTGAGGAATCTGCGTTGTATTTTCAAAACTTAGGGACTGAGTATTATCGGGAGGGACTGGGATCGCCTGCATATCTGCCACAGTTCCGGGATCAGTTTTTTGATATCGGCTCCCCACCATAGTTCCGACGAGGACGAACATCGCTATGACTGCAGCTATTTTCAACCAGGTAGAAATCGAATACTTTTTCAGGTTATTCTTTTGCTGGATTCCAGACCAGATGCGTTCTCCGGTTGAAGGAGGCGGAAGCATATCGTCCTCCGGAAGGGCGTTATACCAGGCCTCGATTAGTTCTTTTTCCTGTGGTGTACAATCGCCACGCTCGTACTTTTCGAGCAATTTCCTGAAATCATCCGGTTCCATACCTTATAAGACACGAACCCCGACGATTTCCCTAAACCTGGATGGCAATTAGATGGTAAAATCTTTTAAACGGACTTTTAATGCGCGAACTGACTTGGTGAGGTGGTATTCAATAGCCTTTTCCGACAATTCGAGAATGTTTGCAATCTCAGCATTCGATTTGCCTTCGATACGGCTAAGGGTGAATACCTGCCGTGATTTCTCCGGGAGTGAACTCACGGCATCCTGAATTGCTTCATCGAGATCGTCGTAGGCAACTGCTTCTTCGGTTGCGTTGGTTTGATCGGGCAGAAAAGCACCATAATAGGACCAGTACTTTTCCTTTACAAGGTTCGCCCGAATGATGTTGAGGATATTGTTTCGAACACAGGTACGCAGGTAGAGTTGCAGGTTGTTAATCAAAAGCGACTGGCGTTTTTCCCACAACACCGAAAAAACGCTTTGAATAACCTCCTCAGCTTCTTCATGAGATTGGAGCTTGCCGCGTGCAATTCGATACAAATCGCGCCAATGCGAGCGGAAGATCTGTTCAAAGGCTTTCACGTTCCCCCTTCGCAGCTCTTGCAACAGTTGTTGTTCATTGTGAATAGGCTTGGACATTATGCGCTTACCTGAACTTAGTTTTCCACTACATTCGATTTCGGAAGTTAGAAAATTATGTTCAATCGCGCATCCCGGTCAGATGAATTTGTTGCTTGACACTAAAAGACATGATGCTCCAGGCGCCTCTGATTCAAAAAGGCTGTTTGGTCTTATAGCTATGTTAAGCGAAAGTAATTGCGCGAATTTTTCCACAAGTGCGACATGATCACCCAGCATTCAGTGGAGGATGTTGATGTTATCGGATATGAGGAAGTCCTTTTTTTAGGAGATCAGATTCTTTTGCGGCCAGTTCACGTGTGACGTCACTCAGCGCTTCCTGCACGCTGGAATAAGCCCGTATCTTCCCATTGTCGGCGAGGAAAGGTGTCTCCCAAAGTTGCACGTTGCTGGCATCGCGCGCAGTAAGGCGGACGTACATGTGGTCTTTCGGCGTTTCCCCATCGCGAAAACCCATTCGAAACGAAAGATCATGTACAGAAATCTCAATGGTAATATTGTCGATGGTGACTTTTTTTGACAGCAATTGCATAATCAAATCTTCTTTTGCGAGTGTAAAAAATGTGATTCCAACCACGCCGTACAGCTATTGTAGCCGGTCCTTAAGAATCAGCCGAAATCCAAAGACCGGCAGCTCGCCCTGGATAAAATCCAGATCAGAAGATCTCCTGAAACCCATGCGTTCATACATCGCCCAGGCTGTCTGCATCGCGCGCGTAGAGTGAATGATCATCTGACCAGCACCGCGTTCACGCGCCTTCTCAGTACAATGGAGCGTCAGCATTTTCCCTACCCCTTTGCCACGCACCTGCGGATCGACAGCCAGCAACCGAAAGCCTGCTGCATCCTGCTCCTTGGTGGCAGTGCCTCCCGATCCGTAGTAATGCATGTCATCAAAGTATACTACCGCACCAATCACTTCCTCTGAATCATCCACTGCAACCAGTAAATCAACGCCCGGCCTGGTGGTTAATTCACCAACGTTCGCAAGCATTTCATAGTATGAAGGCTGCTCTTCTTCTTTGGGGAATCCGTCTAATTGCGAATAGACGGTGACCATTAATCTACCAATCGCCTTATACTGCGATGGATGAGCGCTCCTGATGATGACATTCATTGATGATAAAGATTTTGTCGTATTAACGATGTCAACGGGCAATGGTTCGGATTCAAAAACTCAATAGCCAATCCAACGCTGAATTCATCCCGTCAGCATCTGCAGTGAACATTTCAATCTCTGGCAACATCGCAACACCACGCTCACACCGACAAATCCCGTTGGCCGCGCAGTTACGTTTTCAAATAGCAAGAACTACTCTTTCAACGTGGAAATGAAACTCACCAGGTCGCGAATTTCGCGTTTCGTTAGCAGGAGGTTCATCGGCGGCATACTTGACTGACCATACGTTTTGTTGCGTATGTCGGAAACCTGAATCACCGTATCAGGGCGATCACCAATCTTTACTGACAACTTCTGCTTGTCTTCTCCCTGAAGGATACCGCTGAGTTTCTTTCCGTTGTTGAGTTCGACGGTAACCATTCCATAACCTGGTGCGAGCCGTGCACTTGGTTCAACGAGAGCTTGCAGAAGTTCTTCACGCGATAATTTAGATGCAATATTCGTCAGCGGTGGTCCGGCATTACCACCGTAGTCGCCGACTACGTGACAACGAATGCACTGCGCCGTTTGATGGCTGTAAAATATTCGCGACCCTCTGTTCTCATCGCCTCCGAGCAACGCGCCCTGGAAGCTTGCAAGCACTGACTTGCCCTCTTCTGCGTTCGCCTTCCGGAAACGATCCTGCAATTCTGCGGATTTGGTACTGTCAATAGCTTCGGCCAGTTCGAGATTTATTTCCACGGGTAATTTTCCGCTTTCCAACTTTGTAAGCAGTCTTTCAAAGACAGGCTTCGTACGTTCAAGCGAAAGCGTTCCAAGTGTGAGCAGCGCCTGTTGTTTTTCTTCAACAGTACGGGTATTCACAACTTCTTCCAGCAGCGTTGCCATACGATCCTGCGGAAGATTCGACATAGTCAACAAATCAAGTGCGATAACCCTGACCTGCTTCTCACGGTCACGCAACGCAGTCTGCACAGCGTCGCCGGTTCTAGGATCATTAATTGCAGCAATGGACTTCAAAGCTTCTGCCCGCACTGAATGATCTGGATCCTGCGACAACCTGGCAAACAATGCGGATGACGCGTCGCGAATCCTGAGCTTGCCGACTGCTTTCGTGGCGGCGAGTCTCACGTCCGCGTTGTTGGCTCCGCAGAGTTCAACCAATGCGCTACCAGCTGCCGTCAAGATTATCTGCGGATCACGCTGCACTTCGCCGCGATATCTTCCATCAACACGATCAAGAACGGAAGGCTTAACCCACGTACTCAATGCCGCAATTGCTTCAGCACGCATGGCGGCGCTGTTCTTTTGGTTTCTGGCGAATGTCACCAGGTTCTGAATACCTTCCTGCGTTCCCGTTCTGAAATTTGCATTGATCGCGCGGCGGATGAGAGGCTCGTTGGCAAATGGCGTACGATTGAGAATGTTACCAAGTGCTGGAAGCGCAGCTTCTATAGAATGATCATCATTAATCGCACGGGCTGCTTCAGTAACAACATATTCATTCACGTCGTCGAGGAAGTTCGCGATGCCCGGAGCCTGCATGCGGCGCAGCGCAACGACAGCACCAAGACGTACCGCTGCCGAGGGATGCGTAGACAAAGCAGCGACTGCATCGGCGTTCCCAATCCGCGCCAGCGCCAGACTTGCCGCGTGTCGAAGGTATGCATCTTCATCATTGTTCGCCTCGAGCAATCCTACGAGCGGATTTACAGCCGGGCCATACGCGATACGACCTAATGCCTCTGCCGCGAAGAAGCGCGCACGGCTGTAGTCGTCTTTCAGTAGAGCAATCAGCTTATCACCGGCGTCCTTGTATCTCACGTCGCCAATCCATTTCGCCGCCTGAGCGCGAATCTCGGGATCGCTGTCGTCAAGCAGGGGCACAAGCTCGCCGGCGTACTTAATATCAACGAGGCGCGCAAGCTGACTGATACCCCATATCGCATTCACGCGCGCGAGCTGGTGCTCCCTTTGCGAGATCGCCTTTTTGAAGATCTCCATCCCTTCCCCCTTTCGCGAAGCCAGCTCAAACTGTGCTTTCTGCCGCACCCGCATATCCGCATTTTTAAGGAGTTCGCCTAACTGCTCCGACTTGTATTTTTTGAAGTCGTCCCTGATCAAACGTTCTACTTCTTTCCTTTCTGGATCAGGATTCGCTGCATCGAGTTTCCATATACGACCAAAATCCTTGGTATTCCATCCATCGATCCAGTCTGCGACAAGCATTGAACCATCAGGAGCAAAATCAATTCCGGTAGCCAACACACCCCCCAGCATTTTTTTGTGCTCACCCAGTTCGAACGTTGCTCCTTTGGGTTTAAGCTTGAAAGCATGGATTCCGGATTGAGCAGGGTTTCCGACGAACTCAGCAATGAAGAACGTGTTACGCCATTCAGGACTCAAGGCTGTGCCGGGATTGTATAACATGCCGGTGGGGCCATTCACGAAGTTGGCAATCGCAGGCGTGATATATGCGGCCTGACCTTCAAAGCGTGGGATGTAGAGCTTTTCATCCATCCAAACTTTGTATGTATTATTTTCCGGGTCGCGGTATTTTCCGAACTGCCAGTTTATGCGCCAGCCAATATCCGCACCGTTGACGACATAAACGATGCGTTCGCTTTCACCGCGGTGATCGCCGTCGTTGTCTTCACTAATGAGATTTCCATATTCGTCGAAGACAAACTCATGTGTATTTCGGTTGCCATAAGCGAAAACTTCGAAGTCGCTGCCATCAGGGTTCGCCCGAACGATGACCCCGCTGTTGGCATGATCCCACTTTTGTCCGTCAGGGCCTTCACCACTGAAACCAATATCTCCTATCTGCCAGTAGATACGACCTTCGGGCCCCACTTCAATACCTGACATACCGTGGCCACTGAATCCCACGTGAATTCCATATCCATGCGAGATTGACGTTTTCTTGTCAATTACTCCGTCGCCGTCTTCGTCTTTGGTGAGCCAGAGGTCCGGACCGATACCGACATACAGGTTATCCCCGTGCTTGAGAACTCCACCCGCGGCGTCTGTCACCTCATCGTGAAAGTCTTCAATGACCAACTGCGAAAGGTCTGCAACGCCATCGCCGGATGTATCTTCAACACGGTAGACGTGTTCCTTTTCTATCGTAAGGTCGCGCCAGTCGCGAGATCCGTCGCCATTGAGATCTGCAAGCCATGTGTTTTTGTCACTGTTCTCGGGAGAAAGCGTCTTCCTCAGAAAGGCCCGCTTCTCTTCGATATTCTTTAGTTTGATAGATTCAATTTCCCAATCCTGATGACCGCGGATATCGAATTCAGAATTCTTTTGACGATTTGTGCGGGTATAATACAGGTGACCGTTGTCGTCGATATCAATTGACACAGGGTCAGCAATAAGCGAATCCACGCCCCAGATTTTAAGGGTCAGCCCTTCGGCGAGTTGAGGTGTCACCGTTGCTTCGATGGCCTTTGCCATTTCTGCAGCCCGTGCGGGATCAAGTCGTTTAATGCTGGTATCCGCTTTTTTTTCCTGCTCCGAACATCCGATAAAAGCAACAGAAAACAAAAGAACTGCTGCGGATGATATTCCGCGGCGGAAATACATGTTGGAGATCTTCATTGGTTTGGCGTAAACAGGTGGTGAATTAACCAAAAAATTTGGAAATGACAATCGGAATGCGCGATGGCTGCACACTGCTTCATGTGTACTACGTCAGGAAATCATGAGCTGAACCGGCGAAACGGAAGTCCGCCTGCCTACGAAAGCTGATACTCCTTGCGCAGTCGTTTTTCAATCAGGAAAGGCAATATCGGGAGTAGGGAAGCTATGAAGTACCCAACCACGCGCGTGAATGACCAACGGTACTTTATCCAGCATACCAGGAGCGATACGCCATAGGCCATAAACAGAACGCCGTGTGCCCACCCCGTTACAGTAACGGCCATCGGCATATCCAAAAAATACTTCATCGGCATAGCCACACCGAGTAACAACAGATAGGAAATACCTTCAATAAGGGCAATTAAACAAAATGTCCTTAGATTTTGATCCATGCCGCGAAGATAGCATTTATCACCTACCAAACGACATGTTTCGGACGAGCGGAGTACAACATGTGCGGGTGCTTCAGTTGCGTTTCAGCTCACGTAGAACGATGTTTCGGAATCTGATGGGTTGTCCTTCACTCTGCAGCGCGATATAACCAGACTTTAAGGGTTTACCTGGTTGCCAAATGGCAGAATCGTATCCGTCAACAACACCGCCACCCATTGTGGCTTTGGAATATTGCAGAACGGTATCGCCATTGATGATGTGTGAAATCAGTGAATCGCCCCATACCACGAGTTCGGCCTTTATCCATTGCTCCGGCGGATATGTTTTTGAAGATGAATTCAGGCAGTGGCCGTCATACGTTTCGCCCTCGTATACAATATCTGTCCCCGGCGAACACATGTTGCCTGTGGAACGTGGAGCTCCGTCAGGAAGCCCTGCAAGAAACTGCATCTCCACAGATATAGGCCAGTTCTGTTCCTTCGGCATACTTCGCGGATCCTGCGAATGAAACATGACGCCGCTGTTTAAAATCGTGTAATCCGGTGCACCCTCCTGCAGTTCACCATAAAACTGATATTCAAGTTTAAGGTGAAAATCCGAGAAAGGTTTCTCATAATACAGGTGGCCGAACTGATCATTGAATTCGCCATACTCGTCGTAGCTAACCTCAATCATGCCATCGCGAACGCGGAATGTGTTGCCAAAATTAACGGATGGCTCGTGATGATGAATCTTGACGATCCAGTTGGAAAGATCTTTTCCATTGAAGAGTTCAACCCATTCGTCGGATTGTTTTGTTTCGGATTTGCAACCCCCGAATGCTAAAGCAAGTAACGCAATTGCCAAGCGCTTTGATACTGTAAGGTCCATCATTCCGGATTTAGACTTGCTAATATACGAATGTACCTCAACTGTACAGCTCTTACATAACGGTTTACGCCAACCCGCGAACGGGCATGAAACATTTTGGGCTGCGCTTTTAAAACCCCTGTAAAAACCAGACCTTTACTAAAATGCCTGATTATGAAGACTGCCTTCAGCACAGTAGATGACTATATCAGGACGTTCCCCGAAGACGTGCAATCACGACTGAAGACGATGCGTGACCTTATCAAAAAGCTCGCACCTGATGCCGAAGAACAGATTGCGTATGGAATGCCTGCGTATAAAACGTTTAAAAAACCGCTGGTTTATTTTGCGGCATTCAAGAGCCACATCGGGTTTTACGCTACTCCCACCGGCCACGAGGCATTCAAAAAAGGCTTGAGTGTTTACAAACAGGGAAAGGGTTCCGTTCAATTCCCTCTGGATGAACCTCTACCGACAGAGCTTATTTCGAAGATTATCTCGTTTCGTGTAAAGGAGAACGAGGCAAAGGCAAAGAAAAAATGAGAGGCCCGTCAGGCCCCCTTTTTTCGCATAGCTTCGATGCCCTTTGATATCAGCCTCCATCTTGCAAAAATTCCGGCGTCATTCCACTAGCTCTTTCAGCCCATCGATTACCGTTGCCCAGTTAGCTGCGGAATGTTTTGCCTTTTCTTCATCGTAGTTGGACTGTGTTATGGTGAGTTCGGTTCCCTCCTGAACTGACTTCAGATTATAGGTAACCAGAAGGTAATTTTCAGGTTTATCCTCCATACCACTCCAGCTGCTGAAGTACGAGTAGGATATTTTTTCCATTGGCAGAAACTCCTGCACGACGCCTTTGTCGGTATATGCGTTTCCCTCGTATTCGCCAGTCCAGATAATATTACTCCCCGGTCTCCAGTCTGTTTCCTGGTTTGAACCGAAAAAATACTGTCTCACCAATTCAGGCTTTGTCAGAGCATCCCAGACCTTTTCCACGGGAGCATGTACGATAGAGCGATATGTCGATTTGTGATTTGTCTGCATGATTATCTTGTTTAGTTTCGATTGTGTTAACGAGTTTGGCGATCTCAAAGTTGAAGATGATGTGCTAATCATGGAAATTATCCACCATAGATCGAAAATACATCATTTCCACAAAATGTCAGCACGCTCCTCTGGCAACTGAAGCAGTGGCAGCATATCAGTTTACAATTGTTCTGAACGTGAGATTAACTCTGGGACGGGTGACGGACTTCGTTGGCGGCAGGCGATGCAGCCAATAGGTTTGCGTCAAATCCTTCATTACAAGGAGGCTGCCGTGTTCGAGAAGGATGTCAACACGTTGCTTTGATTGCTTATGCTTGAAGCTGAACTTCCGTTCGGCACCAAATGTCACTGAAGCAATTGCGCCGTTCTTCTTCAGATCAGGTTCTCCGTCGCTGTGCCACGCCATACCTTCATCGCCGCTGTGATAAAGATTCAGCAGGCACGAGTTATAGGTTTCGCCGGAAAGAGACTCCACCAAGTATCGCAACTCCTGCAGCACTGGAATCCAGCGCAATGCGCGCTTTGTAATGCCGGAGTACTTGTATTCAAATTCCACGCTACCATACCATGCCACCTTGCGTTTCGTTTCTATGAGCTTTCCAAATACGACAGCCTGATCGTTCTTCCAAACGGGCTCGGTCAGGAGCTTCTGAAAAAAAGCATCAGCCATCGCTGGCTCGAATACTTTTCCATAATAATTCACCACGCCGTCATAGGGAAGCAAATTTTTCGATGAGTCTGCAAATAGCATTTCTGGTTCAGATTTCTGATTCCTGGTTTCTGATTGATTGAAACGCTGCCACAATCCGGCAACCGGCTACCTTGCTACCTGGCTTCCCGTTTCACTAGCCTCACATAATCCATCTGAAGGTGATTCCGCTTCGGATCGCTGTTCTTCCACCGAAATTTCAGGTCCTGCTTTCCTGCTTTGATATTGATCGTTCCCAGCGAGACAAGTTTCGTTGACGGTGCATCCAATAACGTATTGAAATTAACTCCAGCCAAATCGTTACCATTCAACCTAACCTGGAAATTCCCTCCATCCATCGACTGAACAACGTGCATCTGCACCTCGTACAACCCATCCTCCGGCCAAAAGAACGATACATTCAGCGTTCCTTCCGTTGCCGGATTCGGCAGCCACTTCAATGCTTTGTGATTACTCACCAAAGAAAACAAATTCTCATCAACCCACACCTCGGTAGTCGCCCAACCTCCGGAGTTCTTTTCAATCTTCATCATTTCGCCCTCAATAACGTCAACTTCACGAAACACATTGTACGGAATCTCATAGCCAAAACGCTCACTCACCGGAACCGCGGGAATCTCATCTGAACCTCCCGGCGCCATATACCAGTAAGCCATCACTGCATACTGCGTTGGCCATTCGTTCGGAAAATATTTTTCAAGATATGCGTCGAACGAATTTTGAAACGGAACATTATCAATTATTTGCCACCTGTTCACCGCCTGATATCCCATGTTATCGCTATCGATAGTCTGACTGTGAAACGCACGTTCAAATCTGTCGGGTGCACACCACGCATAGCCGAAATAATCCTCAGTGCCCGTTCCAAATGTTGATGGAAACGTTTCTCCATCGACAAAAAACTTCTCGTCACCTTCACCCCACCAATAGTGACCTTCGCCACCATGCACCTTGCAGCTTCCACCTTTGGGATTCCAGACTGAAAGCGCCATGCCGACAAAGCGACCGCGCCCATCAACTTCAAGGACCGTCCAGTCAGGCCAACGCGATGAGTCGAGTTTGGTGGGAAGATCGCGGTGCCATTTTGCATGAAAGCGGCCCATATCTTTCACATCGCCGTGAATGGATTCGTGTTCAACTTCAAGAGTAAACTGAACCGGTTCATGTGAATCGTTTTGCATGATGATTTCTGCCCCTTGTTCAAACGGCATGTACCACCAGGACGACATCCTGTTTCCATTCACCGACATTGCGAGAGTCTTGTATGAATTAAGTCCCGGAGCTGACCCAAAAAAGTCACCCAACGGTGCCCATACTGCCGGATCTGAATTGCCATCCCAGGTCATTTGAAGGGTCACCTTTCGCAAAATTTCGGCGATCTTAATAGAATTTGGTGTATGAAGGGTGACATGCAGACCCGTAATCGCGCGGGATCCATCAACTATGATCGGGCTGAGCCGCTGGTTTGGTTCGATGGTGATCATTATCGAATCACGTTTAGTGCCCGACGTCCTGTAGGGAGAGAGCCCTGCGCGCTGTGATAAAAAACTATTGACCTCCGCCAGCGCATTCATTCCCTCACGATCAGGCTTTCCTGAAAATGACTCAACCAACGTTCCCTCCGGAAAGGTGATATAGTTGAAGTGATAGTACTGTCCCCAGTCCGGTTCTGCTACAATCTTGCAGGATTTGGCATAAGGGATAGGTACGTAGTTATTAAACCCGCGTGCACTGGTTTCATAGACGAGCGCAGGAAAATCAAACACATCGAGTTCACCTGAGAAGTAGTCCCGGAAGCTTCCGTTAATCACAGGTTTTTCATTCCCGTCAATGTATATTTTCACCTTTCCTTTTCCGGGGTTCGCTGACCACATACGCACAATCGCACCTGGGCCAGTCATTTCGGCGAGTACCATGTTCTCGCCTTCCTTTCGTAGGTATTGTGGGTTGAAGCCGTCATCGTTCGCCGACCAGTTGACGAAACCACTATCGGGCGAAACCCGACTTCGCCGGTCGTAGCTGGACCACATTGCGCTTTTTTCACCGGGGAGAGGCAGCGTGGCCAGGTGCCTCAGGTCCATAAGTCTGGACGCAAGCTGTGAATAGGTTATCACGCCTGGAGGTTTCTGTTTCGAATCTGGCGTTTTACATCCAGTAACGACAACCAGGAAAACACAGCAGACTAATAGTCGTCTAGCCTTCATATGGAATTAGCAGATAGGATTCATATCGGCCGCAAATCAAAGTTAACAAGTTTGCTGACCTGAAAAAGACGTGGGCCAATTTGGGATATGTTATCCGGGCCGTTCCCCTCACAAACGGCCGCATTTATTATATTCCCGCAATGAAAACGGAAAAAGAAAAGATGCTTGCCGGTGAATTGTATAATGCACTGGACAAGGAACTGAGTGAAGATCGGCTGCGCACCCGCCTTCTCATCAAAGATCTGAACGACACATCGGAAAATGAGACCGAGCTTCGCGGTGCAATACTAAAACAATTGCTTCCGAACGCCGGACAAGGTCTTTGGCTCCAGCCTCCCTTCTATTGTGACTATGGTTACAATATCAGAACGGGCGAGAATGTATTCTTCAATTTCAATTGTGTTGTACTTGACGTTACATACGTTACGATCGGCGCGCGGACGCTTTTCGGTCCCAATGTTCAGATATATACCGCCACACATCCATTGGATTATCGCGAACGCGCTTCGGGTCTCGAGTTCGCAAAACCAATTGTAATCGGAGAAGATGTTTGGGTTGGTGGCAGTGCCGTAATTTGTCCGGGTGTAACGATCGGCGATCGGACTGTTATTGGTGCAGGAAGTGTGGTTACCCGAGACATTCCTTCTGACGTCTTCGCGGCAGGAAACCCATGCAAGGTTATTAGGAGCCTCAAATCCGAATAACTCAATAACTCTCTGCCATAAAAAAAGTCAGGGAACCAATGGCTCCCTGACTTTCCTACTTTAAAAAACAATGTTAAGTCTTATTGTTCTCCTGATCCCTCGGAATTCTCAACATTGGTTTCTTCTTCCTTCCTGATAGGTTCACTGTCATTAGAAAAATCAGATGACTGTTCTTCTGGTGCTACAGTACCATCGGGGGTAGCCGATTGGTCATCCTGCGGAAGTGGCGTAGTTGCATCGGGTGCGGTTTGTTCGGGCGCATTAGCATCCGGAGTCACTGCATCCTGGTTCAGATCGTCACCCTGCTGCAGAGTATCCTGTGGAATTTCAGAACTTTCAACACCTTCCTGATATTGCGTACTCGGTGTTTGAGAATCCTGATCTTGTACTTGTGCATTTGCAATTGATGCGGCTCCCATAAAGAAAGCGCTGCATGCGATTATCATTAACTTTTTCATGACTTGATTTCGTTTAAATTATACTTATTTACCTTTCATTCTACCTATCTTAATGTAAACTCCGTACCAGATCCTGGAATATTCAGATAATTCAACTCATCGTCGTATTTGACCATTTATCAGCGCTTTTTGGAAATAATTGCAGTATAGGTACCGTTGTCTGATGTAGAATTAATCAACAGTGTCATCAACTTTACACAATTCTACACACCTGAGTGATTGCACAGAGGCATTCTCATTAACTGACCTTCTGCCTTCAGAAGCGTTCTTATATCTCGCAAGAGGGCAAAAAAAAATCAGAGAGCCTAAGCCCTCTGATTTCTATTAAACGTCAATCAAGTCACTAATTCTCAATCGACTCATCAGACGTACCGTCTGAATCTAATTCATCGTCTTTCTTAATTGCGTCAGAATTATCAGCTGGTTCTTCCTGAGGCTGAGTTTCCGGAGAAACTGTCTCATCCTGCGCCGGTGTTGTTGCATCCGGCGTTACAGCGTCTGTATCCTGATTGAATTCATTGCTTTGTTGAAGTGTATCCTGTTCCATATCAGAACTCTCTACACCTTCCTGATACTGTGTACTAGGTGTTTGTGTTTCCTGATCTTCAACCTGAGCATTAGCTACACCCAGACTCATAAGAAAAGCACTACTTGCTATTATCATTAACTTTTTCATAATCTCTATTTAAATATTTAACATTAATTGATTGACGACATAGTATGTAACAAAGCCATACCAAACTTTCGGTTATGCTCAAAAATGTTGTTTAACGATAATAAGTGCAGCTAATCTGAGAGATTCAGGTAATTTAAGCGAGGGGCGTAACCTTAGTAAGTGTTGAATTGGTCAACAGTGTCAATTTCTTTCTACAGAATAGGGCAATGTTAAGCGCCAGTGGGCGGATCGTTTGGCAGTTCACCCGTCTCCGAAAGGAGAATGGCAATAAATCGGGTTGACTTAAACCGCGAAGCAAAGATAACCATGACCGAAGTAATAGGAACGGAGAGTATCATTCCTGTGATACCCCAGATGATTCCCCAGAAGGTCAACGCCAATAGTACGCCGAGCGGGCTGAGGTTAAGCGTTTTTCCCATCACCTTTGGTTCGAGGATATTCCCTCCGATAATCTGTATCACCTGAATTGCCGCGAACACCCAGATAAACATTGAGAAGGACTGAAACTGAAAAACGGCAAATGCTGCGGGTAAGAGTGTTGCCAGAAATGATCCGATATATGGGATATAATTAAGCAGGAAGATGATGAACGCCCATAAAATGGGGAAGTCAACACCAATTATAATGAGAACAACATAACTCAGAATACCAGTCAACAAGCTGATCGCCGTCTTGACGACAAGGTATGTCCGTACCGCCCCATGTACCTGCCTGACAATGCTTCGGTATTCTTCGACCCGCGCTTCACTCATGCTGAGCATCGTTATCTTGCGCGTGAACAGATTATCTTCTGCAAGCAGAAAAAAAACATAGATGATGATAAGGAATATATTGCCCGCAATGCCGGATATGCTGTTGATAAAACTTCCAACTATCGGATTGAAGTCAAAGTTCTGGATAGCCAGCAACACACGTTGCTGGATTTCTTCAAACCCTTCAATCTGCTGCATGTTGCTTGTCATCTCCCTGAAACTGCGCAAATAATCCGGCAGCCGGGCACGGATGAGCTCAAGGTTATAGGAAATTATTTCAATGACGGCAATCACCAGCATGATGATAATGATGAATGCCAGCGTGGTGAGAAGCCATCGTGGAAGGTGCTTGCCCTTGAATGTAATCGCCCCACCAGCTTCACGCAGCTCGTAAATAAAGTACCACACCATCACGGCCAGGATGAACGGTTGGAGGAATCCGGCAAAGTAAATAAGACAGAACATCACAATACTGGCAACAATAAGCGCAGCTGCGATGCGTTCGATGCCCATATGTTTATGATGCGGAGGCCCGGTTTCCATATACTATCAAGTATACTGGAAATTCGCGGATAAATAAACCGCCTTCACTTAAACAAACAGTGAAATTCTGCAAGGCCGACCTTCTGCCGTATTATCGAAGTAATACGATCGAGATAATCCTGCCAGTATTTGAACCCGTTGCCGCCTCAAACTTCAGTGTCAGCTTTTCAGCCCTGATTTCCTCCGTCAGGGGATAATCAATTGTAACTGTCTCATCCCCCCATTTATCGGCGGGACTCTCAGAACTGATCACCTTGTCATTAATAGAAATGGTGAACTTGCGCTGCTGACCTCCGGAGATGTATGTGACACGCAGAGTTTTAGCTTCCTTTTTTGGATCGATAAGCTCATAGCCAAACCAGCCCTGAGTACTTCGCCACGTATGACCGCTGGTCCAACCTGACGCCGTTGATTCACCTTTGAATTTATGTTCCACCTCCGATTGCTGCTCCCCAGCCATCACTTCGTCGATTGTCTGCGCCTTTAAAGCCTCAAGGGCTTGCTCCTTCTCCTTAATTTTCCGGGTCATCTCCTGCAGCCCTTCCGGTGTCGTGATGGGCCAATAAATCATGTAACGCCTGTCGTGTATTGAAAAGAATGGGACAAGTTCGACGTCCTGGTAAGTTGCAGGATAGATTAACGACTTCGCAGTGAATGCCATCTTCCGACCTGCGATGGGTTTAACTTCGTCCAGGTAGTTGTCATTTCGTTTTACGATCACTGGAGCTTCATCCACCGGAAAGAACTTCCCTTCTGCTACGTGGCCCATCCGACTGTCATCAGCCACGAGCCCAACCATATCCGTAGAGTCTGTTACTGCCGCCAGAACAATTGGTCCATAGACAAAGCTGCCCCACGGCGATCCGTCGGGAAGAAGTTCCATCGAAATTTTCATCGGCAGTTCGACCGTTACCACATCACCGCTTTTCCATTGACGCTCAACAACGGCAAACGACGACGGTGTTGACTTGTGTTGAATAGCCTTACCGTTGACTTTCACAACAAAACCCTCTGCCGCCCAGCCCGGCTGACGTATATACATTTTGAACTTCGATGCCTTTTTAAGACTAACCGTTATCGATGTTTCACCCTTTTCGGGGAAAGACGTCTTTTGCGTCACGGTAATACCTTTATCCTTCCAGTTCAATGTAGACGGAACGAAGAGGTTTACCCAGAGGTCATTGCCTGAACGCGAATAAATCAGCTCGCCGTACTTTGCATGGTTCTCAATTCCCGATCCAACACAACACCAAAAGGATTCGTGCACATTTGAATACACCCGATAGTGACGTGGACGCATCGGAGTAAAATAGACAAGCCCACCGTGGTCGGGATGTTGCGAAGAAAGGATATGATTAAAAAGAGCCTTTTCATAATAGTCGATGTACGAAGCCTTTGGTTCCGACAGGAACAGCGACTTTGTAAGCTTCAGCATGTTATGGGTATTGCACGTCTCCGGTCCCTGATTCGACGAGATCATGGATGAGAAATCGTTGGTAGGGTGAAAATGTTCGCGGACGCTGTTTCCACCAATTGAAACGCTTCGGTTTTCAACAACAGCGTGCCAGAAGTAGTCCGCGGCTTTCTTCCACGATGCATCGCCGGTGAGATCTGCAATCTTCTTAAAACCGATAACCTTTGGTATTTGTGTGTTGGCGTGCAGACCTGTAAGACTATCCTGTTCCTTCAAAAGCGGCGACAGGATTTTTTGATGTGACAGCCTTTTGGCCAAAATGAGGTAGTCGTTGTTTCCCGAGAGTTCTGCCGCAAGAGCAAACACTTCATTTATCCCGCCGTGTTCGCTTCGCAGCATATTTTGAAGTTGCTGATCTGAAAGACCGGAGACAATTCCCGCAAACCAATCGCACAATTTGAGGAAAGCGGTGCGCGCCTGAGTATTTCCGCCGATGACATGAGCGTCGTACAGCCCGGCAAACAGCTTGTGGATATTGTAAAGCGGAACCCATCTTCCGTTTAGCGAAAAGTTGTCAGCGCGAATGTTTCCTGCGCGGATCTCTTCCCACATTTTGTACCCGTCGGGAACACCGCCTACATATCCTGCATGATTGGCAGACTGGCATCGTACAATTTCCGCAACCATCTTATCGAGTCGCGCCTTGATGTCGATATCATTGGTGGCAGCATACATCAGCGCAAGTGCTGAGAGGTAATGCCCCCCTACGTGTCCATCGAGGCCGGTGTTCTCCCAGTTGCCATAACTTTGTACGGTAGTCGGTATCCCCGCTTCTCGATAGAATGGATACAACAACCGGTCTTCATCGAGTTCCAGAAGATATCGTTTGTCTACCTCCTGCGCGTGATGCAGCACGCCCTTTTCAAGGCGAACATCACTCAATGGAAAAGAACTGATTTGCGCGCTCGCAATACTGACTGCGCAAAAAAATAAGGTCACCAATACCGAAGTCCGTGCAATCGTCGTTGTGTTCATATTTCAAAATTAATCAAACTATCAATGTGCTCATACAATCCGGGAGCCCATTGTATTTCCATCCTCAAGACATAAATCATCAATAGTACAAAGTTCAGCACCCGGAACTACTGATCCGAATTTTGGTATCAACTAATTCGTACGTGCCCCCAATGACATCACAAATGACGCGAAGCTTTTCAAAGAAAGGTTCAGACACAAGTAAGGCCGATAAGAAACAATTTTCCATCGTCTCTGTATCAAACAGAATCTCAATGCCGTAAGCCAGTTCAAGCCGCTCAAAAACTTCTTTTATCGGCGTGTTCTCAAATGCAAATTCATTCGCGTCAAAATCCGGTTGAGCAATCGCCGGATCATCGACAAGTTTTTTATTGAAGCTTAGTTGATCCCTGATAAACGTTGCCTCCTGATTTGGCAGAAGAAAAACACCTTCGCTCTCTGAAGGTTGTTTATCCGCGTCTGCCGAATAAACCGTCACGCTTCCTGTTCTGACGCGGATCACTACCTCGCTCTCATTCTTCGGTACGTAAACCTGAAAACTCGTTTCTAACGCTTCAGCAATGACTTCATTCGACCGGACTATAAACGGCTGGGCAGCATTCTTCCGGACGTTAAAGAAAGCACTTCCCGTGAGGTATACTTCGCGCAGGGTCGATCCACGATAATCTTGTTTATATCTGAGTCGGCTTCCGTGGTCAAGATCAACTGCGCTGCTATCGCTGAGCAGAAGTTGAATGGGTGTACCCGATTCGTTTATCTCTTCGACGAATCCATCGGATGCCAGCGCATGGTGCCCTTCATCAGGAAGAGTCTTCAGTTTAGGGATCAGAAATAAGGCGGCCAACGCCACGCAGACAGCTATGAACAGAGGTATTTGCTTTCGTTTATCCGGTCGTGATTGAACTGCCTTTGGCGCCGGTGCTCCGTCAATACTGTCCTGAATTTTCGACCACACCACGTCTACATGCCCCTTCTTCTGCTTTCTCGATTCGGCAACACCAATATTAAGAACAAGAGCGCGAGCCTGGTCGATGGTGAATTCCAGATGCGGATTAGTCAATACGAAAATACTCCAGAACTGCTCTGCCTCCGGATCGCGGTCCAGTACCCACCGGAGAAAGTATTCATCTGAAGCAAAATCTTCAACCGCAAATTGTGTGTAGTCCATCGAATGTAAATTCCCTTTTCTTTCTAATGCAGGAAAGCAACGGTTTTAATCCACCGTTCCTAAAAAAAATTCAGAAGTATCAGGAATGAAGAAACAGCGACGCGGAGGTTTTCACGCAATTTCCGCAGCGCCATATAGATAAACTTGCAGGCGGACTGATAATTTACGCCCATGATGGCGGCTATCTCTTCGTTGGAGAAATTGTTGAAGTAGCGAAGATTGACCGCCTCCCGCTGTCGCTGTGGAAGACCGTTTAATATCTTATTCAGGTTAGCCAGCTGTTCCGACTGGAGTTCAATAGAAGTAAGCAGGCTCTCGTGCGGGGGCATTGCCAGGGTATTGCAATTGCTGCCGATATCTTCAAATACCTTAAAATCGTTGCGCTGAAGGTTTCGTTGGATTTTATATCGAAGAGCTCTGAACAAATAAAACCGAATGGAAGTGGTTACAGCGATGCGCTCCCGGCTTTGCCATAGTTCGACGAACAAATCATGGAGGCTGTCTTCAATTACGTCCTTGTCGGACGTGATGCGATAACCATACGCTAACAGTCGTGACGCATTGGCCCGGTAAATTCGTTCAAAGGCTTCCTTATCGCCTCCTTTGAATGCGATCCAATCCAGTTCTCCGGTTCGATTTTGGGTACTTCCAGTCATCTCTGCGTTGTCGGGAAACCAAACTAGGTGAATTCTGATATAATTCAAACGGTTGCCCGACCAAAAAATGTAATTAGTACACTTTATTTTTTAAGCGGAAAAAACAATCGGTCTCGCGATCTCTTTTCTGGAATTTAAACTCAAAAAAGTGAGCTGAAAATGGTATCATCTCGCTTCCAATTCGAAAAAACACTCTCCATCAACGCCATTCACAAATTCCAGGAACGCCTGTGCTTCATGCAAAGTACCGACCCTGAACCACCGGGCGAACAGCGTTCATAATAGGTTTGAAGTCTTGTGACATGTGAAGTTCTTGGGTTCAAAGTTCGCCACGCGAAAATCACCTGGTCATGCAAATTGTCCCCGCCAGATAAATCAGCGCATTTGGCGAGCCGTCGTCAACTTTTAAGGCCAGATCCTTTCTCTTCTCTGGGTCTATTTCTGACCCTTTAAGTTCGGAATCGGCAAGGTTCCAGGCCTGATCGAATGGCTTCTTAACCTCCGTAGCTTCGCCTTCTTTTCCTTGTCCAGCCAAGCTTTCGTACAATCCATTCAGTGCAAAACCATTATTCGGCCAGAAGGCCAGATCATCCCGGTAGACAGCCTCAGCGCCCTTGTAGTCTTTTGCTTCCAGAAGAACATTGCCCAAAATATGTCGGACGGAGAAGAACCAATCCGGTGGTTCGTTGTAGTTAAGATTGTCTTCTATAGCAATTGCCTCCATCAGAAGTTTCACGGCCTCCTCTTTTTTGCCATTGCCCATCTCCAGTTCTGCCTTTAAGACCGCTGATGATAAGCTACACACATCCGTCACTTTATTTATTCCCCAGACATATTGTTCCGAAATAGATGGTGACAGCGCAAGTTCATTAAGCCGTTGAAGTTCTTCGTTCGCTTCTTTTTTTCTCCCGAGCTTGATATTCGCCGTTCCGCGCGCATAATGCCACATGGCAGTTGGATAGATCAGATCTTCTTCCGGTTTGGGAAGTACTAAAATCTTTTCCCATTGGCCAAACTTAACGAGAACGTGATATGGGATTGTCAAATAATGCTGAACCGTCTCATACCCAACTTCATGATAGTACTTTTTATCAACAAGACTAGCTGCTTTGAACGCTGCTTCAATAGAACGCGCACCTCTTCCTTCGAAGGCTGCGGTGGCGGCGAGGAAATGATAGTTATGCGGGTAATACATCTGCGGATAGTACCCTTGTGCCTGGCACTGCGCGATGTAAATACTATCTGCAACTACGGCCATTTCGTTGACGACAGAACCCATGTGATAGTCACCTGTATTAATATATATGTGCGACGGCATATGAACTAGATGCCCCGCAGCCGGAACTAACGTCTTCAGCTTTTCGGCAATTGGCAACGCCTTTGCAACATCCGGGCTCGCTTCAATTGCATGAATATAGAGATGATTTGCCAGTGGGTTTTCGGGGTCGATTAAAATTACCTTTTCCAGCAGGGCAACGATCTCAGGCGTCCAGGACCTCGGCTCACCTCCTTTGCGATCATAAAAATCCCACGGGTGCAAATTCATTACGGACTCAGCATAAAGAGTTGCCACAAACGAATTTTCCGGAAACTGCTTAAATGCTTCCGCCATCGACGTAACATATCCCTCTGCGTTTGTGACATCAGAATCCATTGGAAATTCTACTGCAATTGCCTTGACAAGGGCTTTTTCCCAGGCCGCAACATTTTCATCCGAACTGAGCTGAACTGCCTTTTTTACCGCCTCCCTGATTTCATTTACCATACCCATGTTTTCTACCGAGTTGAAATTCGGTCCGAGTACATAGGCTAAGCCCCAATACCCCATAGCGAACGTAGAGTCATGCCGTATGGATTCCCGAAATGATCTTTCCGCCTCGGCATGATTAAAACTGTTTGCCATTATGATACCCTGGTTGAAGAACATTTGAGCATGCTTTGATTTGGTGGTAACCGGAACGGTGTAATTTCCGATGTTCTTCAGAACGGGGGCTTCAAAAGATGGAGGCGTCGCGCCACACCCTGCCAGGCACATCACAATTACGAGACAGATGAAAAGTTTAAGATTGTCTTTCATATTTGATAGAGGTAAAGGTTCGCTTCCTGGTCATTGTCTTCGAACTTTAGCATTTCGCCGGCCCCATACATTCGATTCACCTTTCCTCAGGATCAAACCTTTTGATCTAGCCGAATTTGCATGATCGCTGATGAGTTCCGTTATACTAAAATCCGAAAATGATTTTGTCGCTGTTGCGGAGGGCAAAATCCAAATGGAAAATTGCAGGGCACTTCCCCTCGGAATAAGTTTTAGATATAAACTGGAAACTTCTTCATCAAAGGCAATGCTGTGAGGACTGACGGACAACACCCTTGCTTTTTGTGCAGCATTTTTTCGTACGCAAGCATCTGGTAACCCAGATCTTTCACCAAGTTGGCGATCTATACCTTCTCAAAAGATAACACTAAGTAAACAGAAGTACAAATCCAGAAGACGAAGGAGTTAAGCACATTTCGCTGGAATGGGTTTCACTGAAATATCGGCAGAGGCTCCGAATAGCGAACCGTCTTAAATGATTATTGAACACTTAGGTCCTCACGATACAACGCCATTGAAATTCAGATTTGGTGATAGGAGGTTTGCCTGGCAAGCGTAGTTGGAAAGAATCACGGAAAAAAGGGTGCATCAAAAAATCAAAGCCCTGAAACCACTTCAATTACGTCCTTGCGGACGTGATGCGATAACCGCAATTAGTACACTTTATCCTTCACACGGTAAAAACAGCCAGTTTTCGGCGACTTTTTTTTAGAATCCCTCTCCCGAATTCCCGGAAAAATCAGAATTTGATCAGGCTCCGTTCTGAGTCATCACAGGACCCAACTATTTAACAGGCCGCCGGAATTGGTACGCTAGTCTAACACAAGCTTGTAAATCGCGTTTCCTCCATGATCGGCGACATAAAGATTGCCTTCGATATCGAATGCCAGACCCGTAGGACCAGTGAACAGCGCAAGGCCTCCATCGTCGGGAAATACAGCGGTGATAGTGGACACCACCCCATCGCGCGTAATTTTGCGAATGCGCGAATTCCAGTAATCGGCAACATACAGATTTCCCTGTGCGTCGAGTGCCAAACCTCGTGGCACTTCAAATTGCGCAGATGTACCTGTGCCATCTGCCTTCCCTGAAACACCATTACCGGCAAGTGTCATCACGCTTCCGTTCATAATCAGCCTGATCCGGTGGTTCTGTTCATCAGCAACGTAAATGCGCTGAGTAAATTGAGCACCTAAAGGATCTGGTTGATTGATAGCGATCCCATAGGGTTGATTGAACCTGGCTTCATCGCCTGCTCCCTCACTGAAACCTGCCCCCGGCCCACCGGCCACAGTGTACATCCCCCCGCGGAGACTCCAATTGCGCACGCGGTGATTCCCGAGGTCGGCAATAAACAGACCACCACTGAGACTATACGCAACTGCAGACGGCCTGTAGAGGTCAGCGGGATTCCCTGAACCTGCAACAGTTGTCACCTCCCCGGTGGATTGAATCACACGAACCCGGTTGTTTCCTGCGTCAGCAACCCAGACATTACCGTAGGGATCCGCTGAAAGGCCCTGCGGTCTGTTGAACTGTGCCCGGAGTACATCTCCCTCATTGAATCCTTCTGTGCTTCCTGCATAAGTCGAGACTTCTCCCTGCTGCGTTATCCTCCGTATACGATGATTGAGTTCATCGGACACATAAATATATCCATTGACATCTACCGTTATGCCAAAGGGACCGTTGAACCGCGCCTTTGCGCCGACGCCGTCTTCATTTCCCTGTTCACCGCCTGCTATAAGTATCGCAGTGGCTGAAATCACACCCGCATAAATGCAATAGCCCGGTATGCTTTCATGCCCCCCGGAACGGACAGTTACAGATACAGTGTTATCCGGCACCACCGCGAGAGCTGAAACTCTTACCACTATTTCGGTATTCGTCCACAGTAAAATTTCAGGTGGTTCCAGGTCATCAAACAACGCAATTGCCACGTATGATTGATCCGTCTGTTCCCCAAAGAAGCGCCCCTGTATCTTAAGCTCATCTTCACCAGTAACCATCCATTGCCCCGCGCGTGAATAAATGTTTTGTATGTCGGGATTGAGAATGTAACGCCAGGTATTACTTTCAATTCCGTGAACGGTCACTTTGAAATCGGCGTAGTTCATCGACACATGCTCCTCAACGACAGATGGGTCTCGTATCAGTAACTGCGGCCCTGCATCTTCCGAATACCACGGATCCCCGGGTCGCGTCACATAGTCAAACGATGCTTTTTCTCCATTAACGTAAAGAGCGATATCATTCTCATTCAGTGGTAACCCCGACACAGAAATAGCGTAGCCCGATCCGTCACTCCAGCCTTCATATACATTTGTGATCAAAGGGCCATCACCCTCTGCGAGGAATGTGAACACCGGACCTTCACCCACCTTTTCATTCACCGAAATTGTAACGGGGCCACTACCCGTGTTCTCAACGATGGTAACGAGGAGTACGGTACTTGAAGAAGGCTCATCAACGCGGAGAGGTCTTCCATTAATGGTTACATTGTTTTGTGCACTGATTGAGGAGAAACCCGTTCCATAAATGCGAAACTGCGTCCCCACAGTCCCTATTCCAGGGTTAATGCTATCAATCACAGGATAGTCTGGTGGTTCGTCAAAGACGTTTTCCCGGGCACAGGAGAACGCCAACATTAGCACGCACAGGTAGCAGGCTATCCATCCCGCGTGCGCCAGAACTTGCTTTCCATCAATATAAGAACATGATAATTTCATTTGCGTCTTATACTCTTTTCAATACTTCGCAAGCTTTCCAATTCATCCTGTCTGGTGCTAATCGCATATATGTACAGTTGATTTCTGACTGCCTGGCGGTCCAAAAAAAGATTCGTGTCCGACGGCGTCTCGCCGACTCTCTGCCATTTGTAAGCGCCATCCGCCAGACACCGATAGATGACGTATCTCCGCGTCTCTGAATTTGAATCGCCTGCTTCTTCCGGGATGCGGACCTCCACGCCCTGTGACGTATTGCGGAGATCAAAATCGGGAGGTGGATACAGATGTGTCGCGCCCTCGATCTGAACCTCGGCAACAGTAGACAAAATACTTTGATTGTTCCATGCGTCGATAGCAGCGCAACCATACTCATATACGCCGGGCTTTCGCTTCGTACGATCCAGAAATACTGAACTTCGAATTACTGAATCCGTCACCGGCTGAAAATACTGATCTCCACGCTGACGCACGTACAATACATATCCCACCACAGATGCATCGCTCCTTGCATCATCAGGCCAGAACAGGCGCACACCCTGATCTGTAAATCGCGCAGACAACCCGCCTACTGATGGAACATACCTTGCCTGTGGCAACATGACACTGACAATATCAGAAGTATCACTGGAATTCAGCTCCATATCCATAGCCACAACGCCATACTGATAAGATATCCCTCCGATACGCTGACTGAGTGAATCCACGAAAACGGTATCCCTGACGCCTTCTGAGATGACAGTCATATTTTCTTTTGAGGTGCCTCTAAGCACATAGTAGGCAAACACATCGAGTTCGCTGTTGGGAAGCCACGTTATCTTAACGTTGCGCTCCGGCGTTACCGTCAACGTCACACCCTGCGGTGCCATCACTCCACGCCTTCCACCCTTCACATGAATGTTTGCCTGAGCAGGAGTAGTCGTAATCCCCTGCGGAAGATCAAACACAAGAGGTTCAACGATATAATAGTATTGTAAACCTGTCAGAATATTTCTGTCCGTCCACTGCGTTACCTGGGCAGGTAGTGTATCCATTGCGATGAAGTTATCTGTCGCCGATCGCGATTTCAAAATCCGGATCCCTGTAAACCATGCTTTCGTAGGAAGCGGATCCCATTTGAGAACTACTCCACCCAATGTATCCGAAGCGACGAGGTTGCTCACCATCAGGCGGTCCCTGAAAGATGCCGCAATCACGCTTACAGTATCCGAAGATGCTCCTGCATTTCCGGGAAGATCTACGGGTCGGATAAACAATGCCATCTGTTCTCCCGGACGTGTTTTCTTGATGTATGTAGCGAATATGGTATCACTCCTGTTGTAGACCCACACGCGACCAACCGCGGCTGAACCAGATAATGCATCGTATACCTCAGCGAACGCCGCCCGACCTCCGACTGCATACCACGTGAGCATCACCACACTGTCGGAAATCACTTTGTGCTGTGATCTGAATTCAGGGAAAGGCTCATATTGTACATCGTGCAACGATTTCTCAAAGAGCACTTGCTGCGCACCATTGACGATGCGATCGACGCGGTACCGGATATTGTCTCGTTTCCCGACATCGCGGTCGACATACAACCAACCCAACGCCTGGAGGACGACTGGCGTGTATAGCCGATTACCAAACACGCCCAGGCGCCCCGACGTTACCTCGTTGAAAAGGTCAGCAACTGTGGTCAACCCCCTTTCAGTCAGAATTTCATTTGTGAGTGAGCTTCCCAGTCGTTTCTCGAGCTCATCTGCTGATGACGGAAACGTCACGGTTGATAATTTACGGAATCCACGTCCGCGCTGATCGTCGCGGGACACGACGTATTGTACATTTGTGCTGTGATTGATCATAGAATCGCTCACCAAAATCCAGACACCGTCCGGACCTGGCATGAGGGTTTGATCAACGACACCACTACGCCTTTCCTGAGCAGTCACGCACGTCGAGGAACAACATAAAACTGCCACCCACAGTGCTCTGCAGCAAAAAAGGTTCTGCTGAACAAATAACCGTTGTATTATTGTCATGGTCAGAAACATGAATCAACATCACTTGCGGCCCTTGCGCCAAAACGCAATCCCCGATTTTGAGTAAAGTTCAGATCGAGTGCGGCACCTCCACAAACACGGAAGGCACCGCCCACGCATCCATGGATCAAGGTGCGTACTTCATTACAACCCGGATTGCAATTACCTACACCTATCCCTGCAGCAAGGCTTGCTTTACCCGTTGCTGTTGCACCAAAGTGCCAACCGTCTGAGTCATTGCGACCACCTTCAACCGTGTAACACAAGGCAGCCGATACACCGATGCAGGCAACATCGGCCACGCATCCTTCAATGCCGGCGTTAAACTTTCCACCAAAGCGCAGTCGGTAAGCCATCTCTTCGAGATTCAGCAACAGACTTGCATGAAAGCCGCTGCTGCACCAGAGTTTTGCGCTGGCTACGAACAAGTCGAAGCCCAGGGGCCGATCTGGCGGTATGCCCATTTCGGCCTCAACGTTAATATACACTCCGGAAAATCGCTCGCGCATATAATCCTCAGGCGCATGAGTGAAGTAATATGCTAGCAGATCTCCACGCGTCTTAGGATTCTTCACGCGGACTCCTACGGCCAGCTCACCGTGATTGTCAATCAATCCGAGGAGTTTCACATTCACCGCACACCCAAGGAAAGCGAACTCATCATTAGGCTTCGCACTTATCACGAGGGAACCTTGCACGGACTGTGACATTAGCCCCTCCAACGGTTCCATTTTTGCTTCAACGTTTACTGAAAATGTTCGGTCAGGCCCGTTGAATATCACCTTCGCATTGCCGGTTTTGAGATAAGTTCCAACGACGACCTCGCCATATCCGGTAAGAATACCAGCGCTACTCACGGTAACCCCTATGGGCTGGATTGCTACTACCGGTCCTGTTCCGAGGAATGATAGTTTCCCCCGGACGTCCACAGCAAAACCACCATTTGACCCGCCAGATTTGTATTCAAACCCTCCACCTACGCCGTCAAGTGTTACCAGAACTCCAATGGGAACAGGAGGCAGATTTGAGAAGAAACTCGCACCGAGTTCAATACCTGATGATCTCTTGAAATACTTAAAAGCAGCATCTGCGCTTATCGGTGTGCCCGGAACAGAAAGTGAACCTGATCCTTCGAAGCCGTCCTTTGAAAAACTTACAAGCGCCTGAGTCCTGACAACGGGCACGTCGAGTTTCACGCCAAGCTTTTCAATGGAATAAGCAGGCCCTGAACCAGAGTTGCGAACCTTGATATCCGCCATGTCGAACTTCAGATACTGGAAGTCGGCACGGAACCCTCCCTGAATTCCTATAAACGGTGAGTTATCTTTCGCGTTGATGTAAACGTTGCTTATTGAAAAACCAAACGGTCCTAAAGACGTTGTGTAATTCGCGGGTACATCCACCGTAAAATTCCCGTTTGTCATCACCTCAAAAAGTGACACCTTAAACGGATTATCCGTGATGTCAACGTTTATCTTCAGATTTGCGCGACCACCAATACGATATACGTTGCTGTTGCCAACGCGACCGAAACTTAGTGTTGTTCCGTCCCCCTTCAATGTCGCGACGGAAACGATGTTCACTCCAGCTTCCGGGACTACAAAGCTGCCGCCGAAGATTCCGGTTGACGCTACGCGCAGATCATTGAAGCCGACTACAGCTTCACCCGAACGCGGTATGGGTACTGAAAGGGATCCACCGAGTTTGAATCCGTCCTCGTGGAATATAACGGCGGTGATACCCGCTTTCCAGCCACCGATGTCAAGAGTAGGTAGATTGGAATCACTCAATTGTACTCCGCTCACCACGAGTGAGCGATTCAGTGCAAGCCGTTGAACGCCAAACTGTGCTGACTTGATCGGACCGGAAGCAGGGGATGAGATGCTTCCTGAGAACTCGATTCCATCTTTGTCAACAACGCCTCCGTTGTCTATCAGTATATCAAATCCATAAAGTTTGCCGGAGGCTTTCGTTGCATTTGCTGCAATGAGCTTGTACTTATCTTCGGAAACAACCCCAGATCCCCCGCTTGAAAAGACGACAACTTCTTCCGGCGTTGCCGAATTCAGGCCTGCCAGGAAAAGATGAACATCATCACTCAGCCTCCAGCCACGATAGCCAGGAACAGCCTTGAAATCCGCGCGTACCGTGCCACGCATCTCACCCCGGCCGTTGGCCACCCTCCTGAAAGTGATCGCCCCACCCGACTGAATGCGCGCAGGAAGAAATCCAAACAGCTTCACCGGAATACTCGCAGCATCTGTCGTTACCTGATTACCTGCAGGAACAGCATTCCCCTGACCATCGAATGTGACCATAAGATTTGAAAAGTCTATTCGCAACTTTTCATCGATATTGATGGCAGCGTCGTTGACCGGTTTAAGATTAACAAAACTTCCGCTCCATCGCTCCTGATTCCCAACCTTTTCGACAGAGGCGAGCTCTACATCAAATCCCAGAAGTTGCTGATAATTTTTCCCGCCACTCCCCTGTAGATCAAAGTTGATGGTCGTTCCTGACGTAACTGTCTGTGTGATATCCTGACCAACGTAGTTTCCTTTCCTTGCTTTGAAGGTGTGCTCACCGGGAGAAACGATAAGTTTGTAGTTTCCTGCGTTATCCGTCTGAACCTTTTGAAAATCGTTTTCGTCGACCCACACGGATACCCCCTGTAGTTTTTGTCCACCGGATTGGGCAGAACCCGATATTTCAATTCCCTTCTTCAGCGAAATGGTGACCACCTGTTCAATGCCGCTTTCGGGAATATTCACGATTCGCTTTTCCGCTACAAGCAGGGATCCCGAAGGTGGTACAACCGTGACGCTCGCAGCTCCCCCGAATCCTTCATAGTACCATTCGCCCTGGGAATCTGTGATATTGGTGGTATCAAATAATTGCAACGTCACACCCGGAACGCGACTTCCTGATTCACCGTCCACGATGCGGAACCGCATCTTCCCGGTCAGCGTTCGGAGATAGCCAACATCTTTCACATCCACTGCAAAACGTCGCGGCGTTTCGTATTGTGGCGTAGCAGGATCGACTCCAAGCCCGAATGCAACGGCAAGACTTGCATTAAATTCAGTAGCTACCGAACCAAATCCATCTTTTGAACTTGCAGCGATTCCAAACATCGCCGGGCTCAATACATTGCCCCGGGCCACCGAAGCCTGTACCGTGGGAGTCTCACTGATGCGCGTGAGGGTTGCACGCTGCTTCTCCAGCACACTCAAGGAGGTCCACATCTGACGATAACTTCTCTCGGCAGCGTCGTTTCCTGTAAGCTGTGGAATAAAAATCGACGCCGAGCCTGAAGCGTAGCCTTCCTTTTCCAGCGAGACAGTGTGTTTTCCCGGATAGAGTTTGAACTGAAACAATCCATCAGGTCCCGTCTGAGAAAGGATATTTCCTTTGAGAACAACACGGCAATTGATCAATGGCTTTCCATCGGCGTCAACAACACGCCCGATTACGTCGGCAACATCAGCATCAACGTTGAAATCAATATTACGCGAGATTCCCTTGCCCAGCGCCACGACGACCGGATACGCTCCTCCTGTACTGGGTCGTACAACGAAGGTTCGAAACTCTTTGGGGACAGATATTACCTGCACGACGAAAGAACTTCCTGCCTTCAGCTGCGGCAGGTTTCCGATGTAATAATTGCCTGTTTCATTCGTCGTCGCCGTCATCGCCAGGGAATCTTTGGGCCCAGTGTTTACAATCCTGTCAGTGTCAACAATCGGTGTAACCAACTCTGCTTCCAGTTTGGATTGCGGAGACTTTTGAAGAACCTTAACTGGCGGAGACAGTTCAAGCAGGCTTTGAGCCATTGCCTGAACGATAGTAGTGCCGGAATCGTGGGAATTGAAGTCTGTCCACGACGCCACGTATTTGCTTGTCTGCGCGGCGAGTACTTCACTTGTAAGAGCTGATGACAACGGCTGCGTTCCTGGTATGACGTCATCTTTTCTATACAATACTCTTACGTTGGCACCTGAAACCGGAATACTCTCCCGCCCTTCGAGAACCAGGGCAACTCTGCCTTCAATATGCGAAGGCCGGGTTGTGAACTTGTAGGTCGCCTTTGCCTGGAGGATTCGGTTTGAGGGCAGCTTGACACCATACGTGCTAATAGTGGAAAAGATACTATAGAAGCCCGAGCCCGAGGGTATTACTTTCACATACAATTTTCCGCCGGGAAATAATCTGCCCACACCGCGGCTGTCGAAGGGAATTGTGGCCGCGATCGCGCTGGGTGATCGCACTTGCGCACTAACATTTACGGAGGCAACTTCGACTACCCTTCTGCCGTCTACGGTTTCAACTTTTCCGGGATCACCGGCCTCCCGCCCTTCATACAGTAACCATGGGCGATCTTCTAGGTCTGCTGCATCGCGATAGATACGATATTCGTATCCACCCGCGTCGGTCTGATCTGTTTCGGGAAATAAGACTTTTGGGAACAAACGATATGTTCTGGCCAGCAACAGAACGTCGCCCAGATCAGCAGTAGTCGTACCGTTGAAAACAGCAGCAGGAAACTTAAAGGTCGTGTTCTCAAAATCGTCAGACTGCACTGAGAGTACAAGGTGGGTCGCATCGGCAATTTTGCTAAATGATGCGTCCAGAAATTCAAGCCTGAATTTACCCTCCGCATCAGTGGCACCAGTAGCGAGGAGCGAACTGGCACTCCCGGACGAACCAGTCCGAACTGCACTTAACGTAAACGTCGCATGTGAAAGTCCCAACCGTTTCTCACCTGCTTCTGCCGACGCTGTTTCGTACAGGCACTCCGATGATACTGAATGAGACGCCGTGAAGATGTCCCCGGGCAGATTCTGCGCGAGATTAAAATCAGGCTTATGTAACGTTTTCGCAAAGGAGCTGGAAGTTTCGTCCGTCTGCTGCAACGTTTTATCCGCAATGACTGCAGATAACGAATTAAACTTGATTAACGGCGTCGTTACCGTCTGCATAGTGATGTTTGCGCCCGCGTATGTCGTAACAGGCAATAAAGTGGGTGACGGCGGAACGGCCTGGAATGAAGTGGCGTAGAGGTTATGCCTTGGCTGTTCCGTCTTTTTAAACGTCCATACAAGCCGCCCCTTGATGACACGAGTCGCATATTCTACTGCAGCAGGGCCTGTATCGCCATTCGCCGCGGCACCTGCACGGGGTATTCCGTAAGTAAATTGAACAACCTCACTGCGTCCCCCATTCCGGAAGGTGGCAAATCCTGATGGGTCGGATGCAATCACCATTATAGCATATTTGCGTCCTTCCTGGAGAAGAGGATATTGCATCATATAGTAGAGCAATGGTGTGCCCCTGACAACTGTTTCGAAAAAAGGATTTGCAGTAGAGAGAATTGCGTCGTTCGGGTTCCGGTTATTAAATAGTTCAACAATCCGAACGCTGTACTCTGTGGAAGGTGGTGCGCCAGGGGGTGTCGTCCATCTTATCGCTATGTTCTGCACCGGGTCAGCACGTACTATCGATTCATCAAACGGATTGAGAATGACGGGAGGCTCAAGAGTCGTGACCGGGAAAAAATTGCTGCATCCGAGTGGATCTTCCTCAGATAACGGCTGACGGTTAACGGCATTGAAGGCACGAACACAAATCTGATACGTCCCCTCCGGCAACCCTTGCTCACCAAAAACACTGGCCCGTATGCTGGTACTTCCGGAGAGGTAAGTCAGGCGATTTGGATCAAATAAACTACCTATTTCAATGGCGTTAAGTAGCCTCGTCTCAAAAGGCTGCAGCGTTATCGATGCCGAACGATATTCCTCGACCGTGCTCACGCGAACACCGTTGTCGCCTGTGATCGATCCCTTGAGGTAAAGTGAATATGAACTATTCGTCCTGTTGGTAATTGTCAGCGTCACAAGCCCCGGCGTTGACTGAAACTGGTAAATTTTCGCCGGATAGGTACCTTGAACCGTACGATTCACCTGTACCCGTATCGCTACCTCCTGCTGGGCAAGTGCAACTACCGATGTCATCAACATCAGTAAAGTGATTACGTAAAGTTTATGGGCACGTCGCATTATTGGATGTATTGACATTTGTCATATGATACTATTTCGTCATAAGGTCAGCGTATAGCCTACTTCGCCCCGGAACTCATAATACTTCGGATAAATTTCCGAAGGAGTTTCCGGGGTGTTGTCTGTGTAGTATATACTTAGCCTCAGGGCTTGCATGCGGTGTAAGTTATAGCGTCCATGAAGCGCTCCGGTCTGAATCCTTCCACGCTCCGAATTGCGTTTATTGAACAGATACCCCAGATTCCCACTTATCTGAAGTTTGTTCTGCAGCCATGCTTTCGATCCACCAACGGTTACTCCTCTGTTCATATCGCGCAGCAATTCACTTTGCATCCGTGTGTTGCTGAGGGAAACAAAAACAGAGGCACCCTGCGGGACAAGAGCCAGCTGATAATTGAAAACAATGTTATCTGTAGTGATGTCGTTTGAAAGGCTGTCGCGCGGCGCAGGGTTGAGCTCGCGCGCCCGACTCAAATTCGCGATCAGTGAAAACATATGCGAGCGGTTCACGCCCGGGATAACATACCTCGGCATAACAGAAAGTTGCGAGCTGGTCTGAACAACCTTGAGCGAATCGGCAAACCGAATAGTTTTTACAACCTGACTGACAGAGTAGTTGCTGTAGCTGAGATCCAGAGAAGCGCGCTCGTTAAAATCTGCACTCAGATTCGCCGATCCGATTACTTTTTTTGCTTTTGCTCTTTTCGTTTTGGAAAGATCGTCGCGCTGCAATCCTAAACTTCCGCTGAAGCGGACTTTGTTATTCAACAACGTAAGTGCCGGAGCAATTGTATAGTTCTCGAGATCATTGTTAAGCCAATAGGATCCCATGGATTTATATCCGGGGTCAATGTACCGATATATCAGGCGTACAGACATGTTGTTCACCTTGTATCTGATCGCGGTTTGTATTGCACCATAGACCTCACTACTCGTATTCAGGTCAGCGATATTTCGAAGTCGCCGGATTCGCGACTCATACATTGAATCCACCAGGCCCGGCGCGTTGACATCATTAGTGTACAGGCTTATGGCTCCATCGCTTTCAAAGGCAAGGCGTCCCTTCAGGAAGCTTAGCCGCGTATTGTATCCTACAACTGTATTGGATGCCGGCGCCAGGCCCAGGGTGTCGGCTAATTCATTTCCAAACTTCAGGCTTCCGCCGTGATCTTTTGCCCTAACGAGGATGATGTCAAAAAAGTCCTGTTCTGTACCATAGCCAACCTTCACCGCTGCGCCCGTACGTCGGAATGCGAAGTTCGAAAGGAAGAGACTTCGCGCAGTATCAAGTGCCGTTGCTTTGTTGAACCGACCATAGATGGCACCAAACCGAAGTTTGCCCGCCGTGAATTCAACACCCCCGCCGAGGAACGTATGCCCCCCCAGGGTGAATGGCGACCAATTGAGATTCCGGTAGCCGGCATGGAGAGTAATGTTCTTGTATCGTGGGCTCAGTCCGAACTGGTTGAACGGCTGCATTACACCTGAATGTTGTTTCCCCACGGCAAATGTGATAGGCAGATCAACTCCATAAATTGATAAAATGGGCGAACCACTGATAATGTAATTGAAGGGCAGGTAGCGGGGTTGAATTCCCTGACTGCGGTAAAAGATGGTATTAACATCGACGTTGCCTGAATACGAAAACGGTTTTGCCTGGAGCATTTCCTCTACGTTCTGGCCCGAGAGTCGTCCAGTCATTAATACGCCGCATGATAGCCATATAACGATGCTTCGAAGCATTTTTGTGCAGGGGTATTCATCTGATGGTACAGGTTTGAAGGGAAGTCAGCCCGAACATCAGTCAAGACGCTAAACAGATTCTTTGGATTCTCTGTCGTAATTACTACAAGCAGAGCAAACAGTCAGCCTGCACAAGAAATCAACACGTATATAAAAATAAAAAAATGGCGCAATTCTTCAAATCCTGAACTGACGTTAGGGTTTATACAGACCACAAACTACATATGTGATAGCGAAAGAAATGCTACAAGGATAAGCCCAAAAAGTCCGGCGTGAACAAGCATCTCTCCCTTTGCCCGATCCTTTTTATTGTCAGACGTTATTCGCCAAAGGTTAGTGAAGAATCGAATCATTCCGACAACTGCGGCAATCATAATCACACCAAAACTTATTGGAGGTCCGTGAGGATAGTCCCATCCGGTAATCAGATGCGTAACGATTGCAATGACTGCGAATACGAGATATATTGTCAATCCGACTGAAACTCCCTTTTTGAATTCTTCGTTCATCGATTCAATTTGTCACCGTGCCTGCTCGATCAGAATCTGCAATTGCATCTGGATATGTCACAAATTTGCAGAGCGTTATTCATTACGTTATTACAGCCAGAATTCCCACCACATCTTTTTTTCCGCACCGGTTCAATATGTATATTCCTCACCGTCATCGCCCTGCACTTTCGCTTTCAGAGAGGTGGCAATGGCAATCATTTTATTTCTGATCTCGCCGGATTCTTCACAACGATCTCTCCGTTTCGGAACAGAAACCATGCTTTGTTGCCATCTCTACCGTGTCCTGAGTAATTCCTCCAAAAAGCGAGGCTCTCGACCTCCAACGCAACGATGTCGTCGCCGGGAGTAGTACCGATCGCCCTACTCTCCATTTCCATTTCATCATCGCTCTGAACGTAATTCTGCCATTCCTGCAGAGATATTTCTGCCGAGTCATCCTCGTCAATCCAGTGCTCCTTCCTTGTGATGTGAAGATCGTAGCCCATACTTATTTTGATAACACGATGTGTAGATTGTCTGATCCCATTTGAGCGAATACGGGGGTTGACCAAAAATTAGTCATGCCGTTTAATTAAGACTGTGTGATTCTGGCATAGGTCGCACACCGTTATCGTCAAAATAATAAATTATCACAAATAATGACCCCATGAAGCTATATGTCCTCGTGTCTTCCGCCTATTCATCCTGAGCCGACAATCTGTGGAAGGCGACTGACTCCAAAAAAATCAAAAGCCCTGAAACCAATCATGATTTCAAGGCTTTTTTGTCTTGGGTAGACAATGAGTGGAGCCGCAGAGAATCGAACTCTGGTCCAGAGAAGATGAACCCGTACCTTCTACATGCTTAGTTGGCTTTAGGTTTTCGAAGAAAGTAAGGAAGACAACACCCTAAGCTTTCCCTTAGTCGCTGTGGCTTAGCCGCGCTTAGCAACATCGCGCGGAGCAGTTCTGCCTTACGACACCGCTGATTCAGCACCGGCAAAACGGTAGCGCTGAGCGATGATGGCTTTCCCGATCTTATCGGGACGAGGCTAATCTATCCTCAGGACAGATTAAGCAGCCATGGCGTAGTTAGACTCGCCAAGTATGATTCTGGACTATCTTTCAAGGCTCTCATCCAATGAGCCTGCATGCTTACATACGACCTCACGCATCCTGTCAAAACCGGTCGGCCCCATGTTATTCCTGGTTTCAAGTTTCTAGGGTAACCTCCGCTACGCGCCGGAAGAATTGGAAATCAGGAATCTGAAATACAAAGATAAGTTGGTTTTGGTTCCCGGAGCTATAAGGGGGTTAAGTTTTGGCGTTTTTCCGTAACTCGTTAGCAGCTTGAGATTTGCTGTCGCGGAATTGAAGTCGATTTCTAAGTTGAGGCGCGGACCCGAAAACTGCCCCGGGAAAACCTCCAAAAATTTGTCCGGCAACTCACCGGATTTCTTTGAAAACTGAAATCTGAAATTCTATCTTGCGGGCTGCGATGGAGAATTTTGTTGTATCGGCACGAAAATACCGCCCTACCGGGTTCGATGAGGTTGTTGGTCAGGAACATATCACCACAACCCTCAAAAACGCGATTGACAACAACAAACTCGCCCAGGCACTCCTCTTCTGTGGTCCCCGGGGCGTTGGAAAAACTACCTGCGCGCGGATCGTGGCGCGCCTGATCAACGGCTTCGAAGAAAGAACCGAAAACAACTCCCTTAACATTTTTGAACTCGACGCGGCGTCTAACAACTCCGTCGAGGATATCCGCAACCTGATTGACCAGGTGCGATACCCTCCTCAGTTCGGAAAATTCAAGGTGTACATCATCGACGAGGTTCACATGCTCTCGAACGCCGCCTTCAACGCCTTCCTGAAGACGCTTGAAGAACCGCCGTCGTATGCGATCTTTATTCTGGCAACCACAGAAAAACACAAGGTAATCCCTACGATCCTGTCGCGCTGCCAGATCTTTGATTTCAACCGCATTCAGATCAGCGACATTTCCAATCACTTGAAGAAAATCGCTGAACGCGAAGGTATTCCCGCTGAGGACGAAGCGCTGCACCTGATTTCTCAAAAGGCAGATGGCGCCCTTCGCGACGCCCTCTCTATCTTCGACCTGATGGTGACCTACGCCGCTGGCAAAGGTGTAACCTTCAAGTCTACGCTGAGCAACCTCCATATCCTGGATTATGACTACTACTTCCAGGTTGTTGACTCGCTGCTTACCAGAAACCACACACAGCCTCTGCTCCTCCTCGACGAAATCCTGAAAAAAGGTTTCGACGGACATAATTTTATCGTTGGTCTTAGCGAACACTTCCGCAACCTGCTGGTATCGCAGGATAGCCGTACCGTTATGCTGATGGAGGTTCCCGACAGCGTCAGGAAGAAATATGCACAGCAGGCACAAACTGCCTCGCCTTCCCTCCTGCTGACGTGGCTCAACATCGCCAACCAGTGCGATATCAACTATAAGTCCAGCAAGAACCAACGCCTCTCTGTAGAACTTGCCCTGATGAAGATGGCGCACGTTGCCGCAGTCATTCCGGTGCAACAGCTCACCATAAATCAGGAAGGCGTACTTACCAGCGAGGTAGGCTTAAAAAAAAAATTAGTGTAGAATCCGAAGAGGCGGACGCTCCTGTCAACGGAACAGAACCCCCACCGAGATCACCCTCCGGTAATGCACCGCAGCCGGAGAAATCTGCCGATGGGTCGGCGCCGATACCCCTTATTTCGACGAAGCCGGACTTCGCATCCAAATCAAAATTCAAGGATGCACCCAAGACCACCGTCAAACTTTCGAGTCTGCTGAAGGTTGAGCCCAGGAAGGAGGAGGCCGCGACAACTGAAATTCAGCGCGAGCCGGATACGCCGTTCACGCCTGAACAACTCAGGTCGGTCTGGAACGAGTTCGCCGAAACGCGCAAGAAATTCCAGGCTGAATACCAGCTGCTCACCCAGGAGTATGAGCTTAACGGTGGTAGCATAACGGTACCTTTGCACAATCCTGTCCAGGAGATGATGCTCACCAACCTGCGCAGTGACCTCACGACCTTCCTCCGCGATCGCCTTCACAACCAAAGCATCAACATCACCGGCGAACTGCGGGTGGCCGACGAACGCAAGGTGATCTATACCAACCGCGAAAAGTTCGATTACCTCGTCGCGAGAAACCCTATGCTCCGGGAATTGAAAGACAGGCTGGGCCTGGATACTGACTTCTGATCAGGATTAGGGGATTAGGGGATTGTTATGTGATTGAGATGCTCTTCCCCCAACTGCCACGAATTGGGTTTCTTTACCATTAGTATGGGTTTATGAACATTCCACCCCTACGGGCGGGGTTTCGGACGGCAACGACGGCGCTGCCAACATGATGTCCGTGCGCGACGAATCAGCATCGGTGACGCTGATGAACCCCATTTCTGCTGGTCGCTTTTATACTAAGAAAGCGACCAGAAATTACGCACATCCAGATGAGTAATAAGCATGTTTTAATAAAGGAAGAGTGGAGGAAGAGTGGAGAATGGGTATATTAACCGTAACCTAAGGCTGCACGGTCACCCTTAAATTGAACCCTGATTTTTGAACCTTCGCACCTGAAGCGAACAACCATAAATGTTGTAAAATCGGGCCAATCGGCAACCGGCATTCCGGCAATCGGCAACAGTCCTGCCTGGTCCTAACTTTCCCGAACATGATATCACTTCAACAGGAGCTCCTGGTATCCTCGACAGGAGCTGTTATGCACCCCGATAATGAAACGGGGTTTCCACGGTCCTGCCTCGGTTTAGGCTACTTAAAGCGCAACATCACCGCAACATAACCGCGACATCACCGCGGATCACATGAGGTGACCTGCAGGTCATCCCGGGGTCATGTCGGAGAGTGCCGAAGTTCTGATTTCTGATTGACCAACTGTCTGCCGTGGGGAGTCACCTCCATTTCGGGAAACCCGGAGGTCAGCGTCTCAGGCTCCAGGACCATCCCTATTCCACGGTCCCAAACACCCTGACGCGCCCGTCGTCGATGATATATGCCTTGCCACCCAATACGAATACGTCGTCAGCATAGCTGCTGCCAGAGGTAATGATCTCATCGTTTCCCGACCAGGTCTTTGTTTCACTGTCAAATATCCACAACGTTTTAAAATCTACGAGATATGCTGTATTGTCCAACACAAACGGATTATTAAAGGTAACGCTCTTATTGAAACCGTCGGGTAAATCGTGCACTTCCAAAGCTTTGGTCACAAAGTTGAAACGCTTCATCTGATCATCATTGACATTCCACCAATAAATGTCGTCACCCAGCAAAAAGAGCGCTCCAAAACCCGACAATGTCTGCTCCGAGTATTTCGTCCATTCTTTGTTTGTGGGATTGAACTCATATATGCCCGCGTGATTGGGCACATAGTATTTTCCTTTGTATTCAACCCAATGCGTTTCCCCGGGACTGAAAGGAAGATCATCCAGGGGAGTCCATTCATTCGAAGCAGGATCGTACTGCCAGAATTTATTTGAAGCATAACTACTCGCATAGCCTTTGCCATCGGCGGATCCGGTTAGTCCGTAACGCGTTCCGGGGAAGTCCGCGAGTGCCTGCCAGGAACCACTGCCTTCGATATCAAACTTCCAAAACGGATGCGGAGACTCCGATTGACGATCAATCACATAGATTGAACTACCAATAGAAAAACCTTTGCACCAAATCGTTCCGCTCGCTGAATGCGGAGTAAGCGCGACCACCTCATCCGTGTGCAGGTCAATCGAAAATGTTGTGGGCTCCTCCACGCAAGCGACATCCTCCGGGTACTTTGTGCAGAAGCACACAGAATCCGCAGGAGAAAATGTATCACATCCGGGCTTTTCCCCCTCATCACTGCAAGCCAGCACGCCAATAACCAGCGCGACACATACACCGAAAGAGCAAATTTGTTTCTTATTCATCGCAAACGGGGTTGTATAAACACCGAATTTAGCCAATCCTGCAGCTCGCTTTAGGAGACGGGCATGTTTCGCCGGTAGGGGGCGTCAGTTTCCGTTAATCTTCATGTGTGTTGGAACGGATTTCTGATCCAGGTTCAAGATCGGGGGAGGACCGGCAACAGGTAAGAACAGGATAATAAGCCCCTCTCTTTCAATCTTCTTGAACAGCCGCATCGGAATTTTACCCACCTTATGGAAATCCTTAATAATTTACGTGATTAACTACCCTACTCGCCAGTCCAAAATGAATCGGATGAAATTCATCGTAACCACAGCTCTGTTGTTTTTCTGTGGCCACCTTTTTCTTCAATGCAGTCACAACGAGAACGAAATCGTCGAAAACCGCGAGTGGCGCGAGTACCTCGGGGGCTCTGACCGTAACCACTACTCCACCCTCACGCAAGTAACTCCGGAGAATGTCGCTCAACTCAAAATGGTGTGGGAGTATCACACCAGCGACAGCGGCCAAATCCAGTGCAACCCCCTGATCGTTGATGGGGTGCTTTTTGGCATGACGGCCACCATTCAACCCTTCGCACTCGACGCCACCACAGGAGAAGAGATCTGGCGCATTCGCGATACCACAGAAGCAACGTGGTATGGTACGGCACGTGGGCTTTCCTATTGGGAAGATGGCGACGACAAACGAATTCTTTACACCAAAGAAGGATACCTCAACGCCATAGAAGCAAAAACCGGAAAACACATTGTATCATTCGGCGACAGCGGGAAGGTGAAGCTCAGTGCCGGCCTTGGGGATGCAGCGCAGGACAAGTTTGTCATTTCGAACACACCCGGAACAGTCTTCGAGGACTTGATCATCATGCCCCTGCGCGTCTCCGAAGATTACGACGCCGCCTTTGGCCATATCCAGGCGTTCAATATCCGCACAGGAAAACTCGAATGGGTATTCAAGACAATTCCCGGTCCGGGTGACGAAGGTTATGAAACCTGGCCACCGGATGCGTATAAGAGCGGGAATATTGGTGGCGCGAACAACTGGGCTGGTATGGCGGTAGACAAGAAACGCGGGATTGTATATGTGCCGACAGGTTCAGCGGCATTCGACTTCTGGGGCGGAAACCGCCACGGCGACAACCTGTTTGCAAACTGTTTGCTAGCGCTTGATGCACGCACAGGAAAGAAGAAGTGGCACTATCAGTTTGTTCGTCACGACATCCTCGACCGCGATGCGCCGGCGCCACCAAATCTTGTAACCGTAAAACGCAACGGCAAACGTATTGACGCGGTGGCACAGGTTACTAAGCAGGGTTTTGTGTTCCTGTTCAACCGCGAGACTGGCGAACCCCTCTTTCCGATCGAAGAAGTTCCTGTTCCGGATTCGGATATACCTGGCGAGAAGACCTCCCCAACGCAACCGCTACCGGTCAAGCCCGCGCCCTATGCACGGCAGATACTCACCGAGGACGATATCAATCCATATTCCCGATACCGGGACGACCTGCTCGAAAAATTTCGTCAGAGCCGTTTTGAAGGTCCCTTCACTCCTCTCACATCACGGGGATCGATTATATTCCCCGGTTTGGATGGAGGTGCCGAATGGGGTGGCGCTGCTGTGGATCCCGACGGAATCATGTACGTCAACAGCAACGAAATGGCGTGGCTCATCTCTCTCAACAAGAAGAACGCCGCGTCTCAGGAATTAACACACCCCGGTCAACAGGTCTACGCTGCCCATTGTTCCGCATGTCACGGTTCAGAACGAAAAGGCAATGCCGCCAGTGGCTTCCCCTCTCTTATTGATCCCACGGACAGATGGGAGCGCGACCACGTGTTAAACATAATCACGCGCGGCAAAGGCATGATGCCCGCGTTTAGTCAGTTGTCCGACAAAGAGAAAGAAACATTGGTAGCATTTCTTTATGGCGATAAATGGCAGGGCGACAAAGAGGAGGTGATGAGCGGAGACAATTCCGACCCGGACCGATATGCTATCTCTGGTTTTACGAAATTCCTGGATCAGGATGGCTATCCGGCAATTGCCCCACCGTGGGGAACGCTTAATGCCATTGACCTTAACACGGGTGAATACGTATGGAAGAAAATTTATGGCACTACAGATCTTGAGAAAAAACTTGGAATCCCTCAGACAGGCGCAGAGAGTTACGGCGGCCCCGCAATTACAAAGAGCGGTGTGTTGTTTATTGCCGGAACGAAAGATGGCATGTTTCGCGCGTACAACATGAAAGATGGAACATTGCTTTGGGAAACGCAGTTACCTGCCGCGGCCTTTGCAACGCCAAGTATCTATGAAGTCAATGGCAAACAATATATAGCCATAGCATGTGGCGGTACAAAGCTCGGTGCACCCAAGGGCGACAGCTACGTGGCGTTCGCGCTTCCCGACGGATTGTGATTCGAAAGGGAATCGGCTTGTGGGGATCAGCTGATTCGGATAACGTTCACCGGACAGTTCATCGCAGCGCGGCGGCATTCGTCCAGTTCATCGCTATGAACGACAACGGACTGAATACCCTTTTTGGTTGTACCGCCCACAAGTGTGCTCTTGCCATCCTTACGTGACATCCGCCACCGCGCCGGGGCTGCCTCTACACAGGCATTACAGCCTATACACTTCTCGCGATAATGGATAATACGCAACGTCATGCCTTGACGATCTTGTATAACTTATCATTTCTCCGGATAGCTTCGGGCAGGGGCATGGAGAACGTCATCCCTTTGGCGACACTTTGAACCTGTACATCGTCGACGCGAAGTTCAGACACCGTAGTGCGAATGAAGCCAGTGCGCGGACCGGTAATCATCACTTCGTCGCCACAGGCAAGGGAATGCGTTTGCAGCTGAAACTCTCCGACTTTGATCTTATCGAAGAACTTAACACCACTCCCGAGAAACAGCTTCTTCTCTGTGGCTTTCGAGCCATAGTTGTCGCTCCACTCACCCAACTTGCGGCCGAGATAATAGCCATCCCAGAAACCGCGGTTGAACACTGTTGAAAGGCGTTCCTTCCATTCCTGGACCATTTCTTCAGAATAGGATTCGTTTGCTATGGCGTCAACGGCTTCGCGGTAGCATCGTGTCGTTGTATAAACGTAGTCGGCTGACCGGCCGCGACCTTCGATTTTCAGGATTGACACTCCGGTTGCCGCGATCTTGTCAAGAAAGTCTATCGTGCAAAGGTCTTTTGCACTCATGATGTACTCGTTGTCCAGCTCATATTCGAATCCATCTTCCCTGTCGGTGACGATGTATTCACGGCGGCAGTTTTGGATACACGCTCCGCGATTAGCCGAGGCGTTGTGTGAATGAAGGCTCAGGTAACACTTCCCGGAAACCGCCATACACAGCGCGCCGTGCGCAAAGATTTCCAGGCGCACGAGGTTGCCCGAAGGACCGGTTACTTCCCTGCGGCGGATTTCGTCGGCAATAGATGTGACCTGTGCCAGTGTCAGCTCGCGTGACATCACCATGACATCTGCATACGCGGAATAGAATTCAACGCTTTCGATATTGGTGATGTTGGCTTGTGTTGAGATATGGACCGGCAGGCCAACCTTTTTCGCATAGGCCATTACGGCATGATCAGACGCAATGATAGCAGAAATACCATCCTCGCGAGCTTTGTCGATAATGCGCTTCATGAGGTTGATGTCGTGGTCGTAAATGACGGTATTGAGCGTGATATAGGCCCGCGCACCTTTTTCGCGGCAGACGCGCACTACTTCGCCGACATCATCCAGCGTGAAGTTATTGGACGACCGCGCCCGCATATTGAGTTGTTCTACTCCGAAATAGATTGAATCGGCGCCGGCTTTGAGAGCTGCCTGAAGGGCTTCAAATGATCCGGCCGGAGCCATAATCTCGAGGAACTGATTTCTTGACGACATAGGCAAAACAAGGCGCAACCAATATAAATGGAGCCAAATCCGGTATGATAAAAATCATCATTTCAACCGCGTTCGCATCCCGTCTCCGGCCATTGTTTAGCGGGGAGGATAGTATTATTTTCCTGCAAATTGTTCCCCAATGAAATATTACCTGACCCTGATGGTGCTGATCATGGCACCAAGTGCTATCTGTCAGCATATTGAGCAGGTTACCGTTATTGTCCAGCAGCATGACGAGCCACCCACGAAAAAGGGCCGTCGCGATCAGTTCACGATACAATACAAACGGGGTAACGAGGGCAATCTCGAAACGAAAACCTACTCTCAGGAAAGGAAAACGATCGCACTTCGTAAAAATGTGGCCATATCCCCGAGCGCCCGCGCAACCGTTGAGGAATGGCTTAATACAAACAAGAAATCCTTTCCGATTTCATCATTTCATGCCGATGAATCAATGATCCGTAAACGTCAGTCTGACCCGGCGTTTGCGCTGATATACGAACTTCCCGGACAAATCCTGATTAATACTGACTCCTTCAACTTCTGCCAACCTCATTTAATGCGCCGGGCGATGGTGATAGGGGGTGTGAGAATAGACGTTCAGCTGCTGATAAATGGTGAACTAAAAACGTTCCACTTCGACTCGTCTGATGAAAGAGCTGGAAACTTTGATCTGCATGGATACCTGCTATGCTACCGACTACTCAATAATGCATTGCCGGATGATTTTCCGGCAACGGAATATTTTTCAACCCAAAAATTGACTGACGTCGTGCTCCAGTACTACAAGGTCATCGAATGCGAGGGCTTCTACTATGAGGAATATAAAGAACGCAATCCGGAACTATCACCTTCTGAACGGCGTCAACAATGGAATCTGAAGCGATATTTGAGTGACCGGCAAGAATCACGCTAACCATGGACACTCTTTCAGAACATTTCACCTCCAGCGCAAGTCGTTATTCTTCCGATAATTCACTGGTGGAATCGCTGCACAATGAAATCATTTCGCGTCACAGCGTCAGCGGGAGATATTACCATACCCTCACTCACCTCGACTATCTGATCAAGGCGCTGCTTCCCATGAAGGAAAGGTTTACCAACTGGGATGCGATCGTATTCGCCACTGCCTACCACGACATTGTTTACAACCCGATCCGGAAAGACAACGAAGAACGCAGTTCGGCTTTTGCGGCAAAAGCCCTTTCGAAACTTGGCGTGGACGAATTATTGATTAAGCGTTGTCAGGAGCTCATTCTGGCCACAAAGACACACACTGCTTCTGACGATGAAACGAATTTTTTCACCGATGCAGATCTAGGTATACTTGGCGCGAAACCGTCTGCCTATGATGAGTATGCAAACAATGTGAGAAAAGAATATCGTATGATTCCTGACATCCTTTACAATCCAGGCAGAAAAAAAGTGCTTCAGCACTTCCTCGACATGGATTTTATTTTCAAGACTTCGGAATTTCGCGAACAGTTCGAGGACCAGGCGCGGAAGAATATACTCCGCGAACTCGAGACATGTTAGCGCCCAATCATTCCCATGCTACCGTAACAACTGACGCTGCGGGTAGCAGGACCGTAAACTGTCTGCCGCCGTCCTTTACAACCAGGCTCTGCTGCGCATTTCCTGCATTCGAAAAAACGATAATCCTGCTTGAATCCGGATTGACGAATGCAACGTGGTCGGTACCCGAAACCTGTCCTGATACGGCTGTGGCGATACGATCCGCACCATTCCGGATAAACTTCGAGAAATGTGCTATGGAATAGTACTCAACATTTCTGGTTACCGTACCGGTATTGGAATTAATCGTAACGACACCCCGGCAGTCCGTGCAGCCGTTATTTGTAGGGCCGGCATTTTCATCCAGCGCGAGGTTCCACAGCAAGGCAGTCTTCGCCCAGTTTTTTGTCCCTCCTATGAAGATGTTGGCCATATTCCATTGAAGGTTGCTGCTGAAATCCGTCGACCACGATCCGCCCGATATTTCGGTAAAATAAATCCCTTTATCGGGATGCGCATTCCTGACTACACTCATGGCCGACACGTTGCCAGCATAGGCGTGGAACGCAGTCCCGGCCACATACGGTTTCGTTGCAGCGTCATTCAGCATTGAGAGCGCATACTGGGTATTGTCCCAGTTGTGATCATAAATAATGATCCTGGTATCGCGTGACGCATCGGTAAACGCCGGCCCCAGGTGCGACTTAATAAATGTATTCTGTTCGTCAGCACTCATTCCCATGGATGGATATCCTGCCGTGTGTAGCGGTTCATTCTGAATAGTGATAGCATCAATGGTAATACCTTCTTTGTCCATTTCGTCCAAATACCGTACGAAGTAATCTGCGTACACGTCGTAGGCTTCCGTCTTCAGACTTCCGCCATGCAGGCTTCCGTTCGTTTTCATCCACGCCGGAGCAGTCCAGGGCGAAGCGATGAGCGTGATATCTGACGAAAGATTGCTGATCTGCTTCAGTACTGGTAGCAAATCAGTTCGTTCGTAGTCAATAGAAAAATAATTGAGCTCATAGTCCGTCTCGCCCGGAGCCAGGTCATTGTACGTATAGTCCTTCAGCGAAAAGTCGGATGCACCAATCGTAAGCCGCAAAGCACTCATACCTATGCCGGAGTCCTTGTCAAACAAGTCGCGCAGCAGCGCCTGACGTTGCGAGCTATTGAGTTTTTGGTTGATCAGATAAGCTGACGATCCCGTAAGCGCCGCACCGAAGCCTTCGATTTCCTGGAAGACCTGGTCGCGATTGACTGTCACCGTTGGCAAATTGGTTGCCTTCTCTTCAATGATTGAAATATCATTCTCCCTGCTGAGCAAGCGCGTCTGATCGCCCGTCGTAATCCAGTATGCTGCCTTGCCAACTTCGACGTCACTGGGTGGTGGCGGCGGTTTTGGACCAGGATCCTTATCGCCACATGCGATCAGGAAGATATAGACAGGTAATACTGCGATATAACTTGCGAGTCTGTTCCAGTCGTAACTTAAGGTCAACAAATTCAAAGAGGTTTATTTCCACACATAGGTTGCTACAGCGCCGGGTTCAAGAACTGCATGCGCAATTTTTGAACCATCGTCTAACAGAAATTCTTTCGTATCCTCGCTGTCATTGAGCGCAATCAGAACGATCCTTTCATCAGGTGTTTCAAACGCCACGTTCGGGATACCGGGCAAAATACTTGATGCTATCCGGACTGAACCTGGCCTTACAAATTTTGATGCATGCGCGATGATGTAGTACGAAACGTTCCGCGTTATGCTGTTGCCATCAATAGTAAGCGCACCAAGACACTGTGTGCAGCCTCCATCATCGGTGTGGGGTTGAAATTCCGGATCCGCAGCGAGGTTCCATTCCAATACTGTGCGGCTCCAGTTTCGCATCGCACCAATGGTAAGATTTTTCGTGTGCCATTTGAGGTCGCCGTTAAACGAACCTTCCGGGGAAGTCCACTGCTCTGTGAAGTAAAGATTCTTGTCGGGATGCGCTTCGTGGACCTTGCTCATCGCCTCGATTTCCCCCAGGTAGAGGTGGAAAGCGGAGCCATCCACCCATTTCTTAGCTCCCGGATCGTTGAGAATAGCAATGGGATAGTCAGGATTGTCGCAGTTGTGATCAAAGACAACAATCTTCGTCTTGATAGCCGACTTCTGAAACGCTGGTCCCAGATGATTCTTGACAAAGTCCGCCTGTTCTTCGGCTGTCATCACCATACTGGGATTGTTCTTCGGATTCTCGGGCTCATTCTGAATGGTAATCGCGTCAATGGTTATTCCGGCGTTTGCCATGGCCTCGATGTATTTAACCAGATACTGCGCATACGCGCCATAGTACTGGGGTTTTAAGCTACCTCCCTTCGGACTATTGTTTGTCTTCATCCACGCTGGTGCTGACCATGGGCTGCCCATTATTTTGATCGAAGGATCCACAGCGAGGATTTCCTGCAGGACAGGAATAAGATGGGTTTCGTCGGGCGCTATTGAAAACTGCTTCAATTCAGGATCTGTCTTTCCATCAGGCATATCGTTGTATGAAAATACTCTTGCATCAAGGTCTGATGCGCCTACTGAAATACGCAAATAGCTCACGCCGATGCCGGTGCTGTCAGTTGAAAATAGCTCGCGGATCAGTGCAGCGCGGTTTTCAGCAGAAAGCATCTGGTGCATCAGCCATGCACTTCCTCCGGTGAGCGTGTATCCGAATCCATCTACCGTCTGAAACCGTTCAGTCCGGTCTATTACTATTGCAGGGAGATCCAATTGCTTTTCGACAAATTCCAGTCCCGGGGCCTGCGAAAACAAATTCTTTTTGTCGGGAGTAGTCAGCCAGACTTCCACGCTTTCAGCCTGTGCCTTTTCATTACCACTCTTTTTGTTTTCGCAGGAAATCAGGATGCCGCCAGCAAATGTGAGTAGCAAGGCAGATAGTATGTATTTCATTCTTTTCATCTCCATTGTAGCCCGGGCATAGGTCCGGGCTATGGTTAGGATTCTATTGTTTCACGAATTCGTATTCACCTGACGAGAAGTCGTCGTTAACTTCAATCGACACGTTGTAAACACCACTCTGACTGATACCAGTGAAGTTATCTCCACCGTTGGTCATTGTACCCGTGAGGGCTGTTGCCGATGTTCCGAACTGAACTTCCCAGGGCGAATTCAGCTTTATATGATACCCTGCAGTCAATTGAATACCTTCCGCGCTGAACGTATATGGGTGAACGTACGTCATCGGATACTCATTCCGTTGATCCCATCCGCCGCCATCTTCATCCCAATGGAATACTTTAAGATTGTAGTGTTTCCAATTCAATTTGCCAGTTTCAAAGTCGACGGTCAACTGGTACGCCTGATCGTGGTCAACGGCAATGGTGCCATCACCCACTTCATTGTATGTAGTACCTGAACCATCACTGGCCGAGTTAAGGATATATTGCTTGCTTTGCTCGAGTGCGATGAAATCCGTCGTAAAGCTATTCCCGTTCTTTGTGAATTCAGCTACCATCGTACCATTCGACACAAGATACAACTGGTTGGGGGTATCATACATACCGAAGTCGAAATTGCCCATCACCTGATCCGCGGTAGGGTTGGCGCTTTTACCGATGAGCGCTACGTTGTCTCCGGGCTCAACCGCTTCTGGTACAATCGTGAAACTATACTGATCTGCGCGCAGGTCGAGCGTGATAGTATGCATACCGGACCCGTCAATACTGAGATCTTCAACGTCAACTCCGGCGTCACTGGCTTCGCTTTCCATAAACACCTTACCGCTGAGCCCTCCCGGCGAAACAGTCCCCGGAATACGTTTCATGATATAAGCCCAGTCACCATTAGCGCGGAAAATCCAGCCCGCGTTCGGTGACAGAAAATTAACTTTTGATTCCCAGATGCCATTACCCTTATAGGCGAGTGGTACGTCACCACCCCATCCGCCTTCAAAGGCATCGCCGACCACACTCCAGTTCTCGACTTTCCATAGCGTGTACGTATTGTCATTGAAGTCCACCGTCACGCGATACTGACCTGTTTCAGGAGCGGCGATAGGTGTACCACAACCTGCCATTGCGCCGTCACTTCCACCGAATACTTTTGCACCGGCAGCGGCTCTGTCGAGGAAATGAAATGTTTCTCCTTCCGTAAGCGTGATGTATACATCAAAGACTCCGGTAGGATCGCCTTCAGCATTCGTCCTCGCGCGCATAGGCGTTGCGTCAGAAGGGTTTGCTCCCGCTTCGGTGGCTGCACCTGAAATATACAGTGCATCAGGCATGCGTTCATCGGCAAACCGTGTGACCGTGAGCGGAGAGGAAACTGTCACTGACTTTTCAATCGCCGAAGCCTGCACAACCCACTCCACCTGTGCAGCAGCACCTGCAGGGTAGCAGCGCGCCCATAGGGCGTAGTCGAGTTGGTCTGCTGTAACCGACACCGTTCGATCGCGACCACTGTTGCCGGGAGTCAACTCGAGAATAGGGTCGTCAATGCCTTCAGCTTCAGCCGGAACGAGGTAAACTTTATACGACACAAGGAAACGATTACTTGCGACGGCAGGCTCCCAGCCGAATTGTATCGCTGCATCCGGCTGACTTTGATCGAGTATGAGAGCAGTGCCCTCTGCCGGTGAGGTCAGTGTCGGGTTTGCCAGTTCCCAGTCTCCTACAGGATCCATATTTTCATCTTCACCGCACGACCAAACCATGCAGGGCGCTGTCAGTAACAAGAAATATCTGATGAGATTTTTCATATGCATTTCAACATAGTTGGTTTAGTTATACCCCGGATTCTGAGCAAGGTTCGGATTGCGGTTTCTTTCCGATTGGGGAATCGGAAGCAATAATTTTTCTTCAGTGACGGGGTATTGTTTCGTAGTATTTGTCCGGAGGTCAATTTCCTGAAGGTTACTCATCACCGCAATAGCGCGACCATAGCGCTTCAGATCATCCCACCGTTGGCCTTCCTGTGCAAGTTCAAGCCTTCTTTCAGTCTCTATGGCAAGTGCCATTTCATCCTGCGTCGCGGCTGTTGTAGGATCAAGACTCACACGTGCGCGAATGCGGTCTACTTCAGTCGCAGCTTCTTCAACGCGTCCTAAAGCATTTAACGCCTCCGCCTTTAGCAGGATAATATCAGCCAGTCTGAAGATGTATTGTCTGTTAGTGCTGGCCCAGCCGTTTGCGCTTCGCCATTTGTAGGCAAAGGGGACTTGCCCATTCACCTGCAGCGACCAGAACTCGTCTGCCCAAGGTGCCTGTTCAAAAAGAATGGTTGCATTCTTGCGGACATCGTCTCCGGCTGCATCAAAGGCATTCACCAGGTCGTGTGAAGGTGTTACAAATTTTCTCCAGGTATCACCGCTTAATGATGGAGGTAACAATAGCTGGGGGCCCCAGTTTGCTTCCGGTCCACCAGTAAACTGTATTTCAAGGATAGACTCGTTGTTATTATAGTGGTTCCCGTCGAATAGCTGATCGTAATTATCAAGTAACGTATATCCGGCAGGACTACTAATAACTGCATCAGCATATTCGAGCACCTTGTTATAATCGCGATCCGGTCGTTGCGCCCACACTTTTGCCAATAAGGCATTGGCTGCACCTTTCGTAGCACGCGCTTTGTTCACACTTGCGTCGCCGCCATACGTATCGGGAAGATTTGCGACTGCGAACTCGAGGTCAGCAACGATCTGGTTGTAAACTTCGAGCTCAGATGCCCGGGGTTTATTCACCACCGACGGATCAGTAGAGCCGGTTTCAAGTACAAGCGGAACGCCACCCCAGAGTTTCACAAGGTTGTAGTAGTGATATGCCCTGAGAAAGGATGCTTCACCGAGTATTTGATTTTTTCTCGTCGTTGAGAAAGAGGGATCTTCTATTCCCGGCACTTTCTGCAGCACGATGTTGGCCTTTGATATCGCGTTGTAGATCTGGCTCCAGTTGTTGAATAGTCTGCTGTTTGTGGGACTGATATCAATATCATCTACCGCAAATATTTCAGGGTTGTCGCCACCAGCATAATAGTTGTCGGAGATGACATCACTGAAAATAATGTTATCCCAGATGTAGTATTCCTGCTGAAAAGAATCGTAAACGCCGATCAGGGCGGCTTCAGCATCGGAACCGGTTTTATAAGCGTTTGCCGTTGTGTTGTCGGAGATCGGATCCAGCTCAAGCTGTTCTTCACATGCCGTGAAGATCCACATGGCAAGGGTTCCGATTAGTATGTGGAAAATTCTTGTTTTCATATCTCAGTTAGAAAGAAAGGTTGACACCAAATATCAGATTCCGCGTCTGCGGGTAAGTTCCAAAGTCAACACCAATCGCCGTATTGCTTCCGCCGAACGCATTGACTTCAGGATCGTAGCCGGAGTAATCAGTAATGGTGAACAAGTTTTCACCTGTGACATATATTTTTGCCGACGTCATATTGATCCGGGAAAGCACTTCTGTCGGAACATTGTATCCAATGGTAAGGGCCTTGATGCGCGCAAACGATCCATTTTCAACGAAGCGTGTAGAGAGACGCGAGTTGTCGGTATTGTTTGGTGAAGCGCGCGGAATGTCGGTAACATCACCGGGCTGACGCCAGCGACTCAGAACTGCAGCAGTTTGATTCTTGGCATCGGTCATACCCTCTGTCTCGATTCGCGTTGCGTTAAAGATGTCGTTGCCCTGCACCCCCTGGATGAAGAGGCTGAGTTCAAAGTTTCGATACGACAACGTATTGGTAAGACCATAGGTGAAATCGGGGTTAGGATTACCAATGAATCTGCGGTCGGAGGTTGCAGGCTCAAAGGTGCTCTCGCCATTGCTGTCGACGTAATAGGCATTGCCCGTCTGCGGATCGACACCACCCCATACATAGCCATAGAACATACCCAGGGGTTTTCCTTCAGTCGAATAGCTAACGTCACCCCTACCGGCTACACCGCCGCCGATGATGCTCTCAACGCTGACCAGGTCGACTACCTCGTTTCGGTTAAAGGTCAGGTTCAGGTCAGTCGACCACCGGAAATCACCATCCATATTCAGCGATGAGATCATGAACTCGAGACCCTTATTGCGGAGTTTCCCAATATTCTGAACACCGGTATCAAAGCCTGTGGAACGCGGAAGCGGCACATTCAGGAGCAGGTCATAGGTATTTTTAATGTAAGCTTCAAACGTAAACGTAAGACGCGATCCCCAAATGGCCGCATCGATACCTGCGTTAAACTGTTCGGTTTCTTCCCATTTCAAATCTGCGTTCTCTATGGAACTTTGATATGATCCGGGTTGAATCACGCCGCCGATGGGATAGTTGGCGCCTGACGACACTCGACCTACCCAGCCATACCGTTGTGGAAGGTTATCGTTACCGACGATACCGTAACCAAATCGCAGCTTGAGGTCGTCAAACGTATCTCGCGCAAAGTCCATAAAGGATTCTTCCGACAGGCGCCATCCAACGCTGAAAGCCGGAAAGTAGCCCAGACGATTACTTGGTCCAAACTTCGATGAGCCGTCAATGCGAAAGTTACCTGTGAAGAGATACTTGCCTTTGTAATCGTAAGTGATCCTGCTGATAAACGAACTGTTTGCCGTTTCCTCTTTGGTATTTTGTGCTGTTACGATGGTTGAGCCTGCGTTGGTCGTAGGCACCGCATCTCCGGTAAACCCTATCGTTTCAATGTTTGCGTCTTCCCAGCGGTTCTTCTGCCAAACCGTTCCAACCAGTGCAGAGAAGGAATGGTCATCAATTGACTTCGTGTACGTCAGTGTGTTGTCGAAGATAATGAAGTTATGAAGGTTTGTACTGTTTTGGGCGATACCCTGGCGTGCGCGGCCGTAGCTTGTTGAGAACGGATCCAGAAAGTAATCATATACGCCGTTTGAAAAGTTTACGCCGATGTTTGTTCTGAACTTGAGATCAGGAAGTATGGCGACTTCAGCATACAGATTTCCCAGCACGCGCTGATTGAGGTAGCCTCGGTCGGATGCATCAGTACTCGACACCGGGTTCTCCCAGTCCTGAAATGGGTTACTGGTATAGGTGCCGTTGTCGCGGAAGATGCCGATGTTCGGCGGAGTTGACAGCATACCGAGAATCACGCCACCCTGGTTGATGGCCTGGTTGTCGGATACATCAACGTCGTGGTAGCGCATGTAATTGATATTCGTTCCAAACGTCAGCCAATCGTTCACCATCTGGTCGACGCTCACCTTGAAATTGTAGCGATCCATTTCAGAACTCCGCACTGCGCCTTTCTGTTGTGTCCATCCGCCGGAAATATAGTAGGTAGTATTTTCTGACTTCCCTGAAACTGATATCTGGTAGTTTTGAGAGGTTCCGCGCTGGAAGATTTCATTTTGCCAGTCGGTGTTAAAAGGGTATTGACTCCAGTCGGTAGTCATTCCCATCTCGGTCATCAGATCGCGGTATTGCTCGCTGTTCAGCACTTTGAGTGTTCGCCACGGCTGTGAGAATCCTGCATATGCGCTGAAGTCGAAACGCGGCGCTCCGGACTTCCCCCTCTTAGTGGTAATGAGAACTACACCATTCGCTCCCTGGGCACCGTAAATTGCGGCGGACGAAGCATCCTTCAGCACCGTGATATTTTCAATGTCGGATGGATTGATTGTTCGGGTATCTGTAGTCGGTACCCCATCAACGACATAGAGTGGTTCACTGCCTGCTGAAATGGAGTTTGTCCCGCGTACCCGCATGCTGAATCCTGCAGAGGGCTTGCCTGATGGAGTGATCACCTGAACTCCGGCCGTCTTTCCCTGTATTAGGTTTCCAAACTGACTGTTGGGGCGTGATTCAAACGCTTCCGCATCGACGACTGATACCGCACCCGTTATGTCTTTCTTCTCCTGGACACCATAGCCTACGACAACAAGTTCATTCAGCGTGGTGACGTCAGATGTCATGGTTACGTTGACGACAGCCTGATTTCCGACAACTACTTCCTGAGGTGTGTAACCGATGAAAGAGAATACAAGTGTTGAACCTGGCGGCACATTTATAGAATAATTGCCTTCAAAATCAGTAGTCGTACCCTGAGAGGTTCCTTTAACGAGAATATTCACACCGGGCAGTTCGCTACCGGTTTCATCAACAACTTTTCCCGTAATCACAGTATTCTGGGCCGCTCCACAAAAGACGACGCAGAATAACATGACCAACATAATAGATAGTTTTTGTCCCATATACATTTGTTTTTTTGGGGTAAAAAATTCTGATTAAAAATCAAGAGGCTGGGTCTTGCATTCGCGAGCGTCCATCGCCACATACAAACAGGTTGGCGACACAAGCAGCTAAAAAACGGTACCTGCTAAGGTGGGGTGACGTATAAGGGAAGGGTTGTATTCAGCGGTTTCCACCTCCGAATTTTCAAGAGACAGAAAAGCGATGATTCAGCAGCAGAACCAAATAATTAAACGGGAGGCAAATCCTTTCGAAAAAGGTTTGACAGCAACGTTGCGAATCAGCGAAGCTGGGCTGACGGGTGATGCGATTTTAGCATTGTACAAATCTCACCGCGAAATGAATAATTGAGGAGGTTGGCCCGTGGATTGCGGTCAGTTTTCAGGAGTTTCATCGTCAACAAAAAGGCCCCAGCCATCGCCATCCTTATCGCAACAGTCGAATGACTTAACCCATTGTTTGAATAACAGCCTGAACGTATCGATTTCCTTTCTCAGCAACCTGAGGTATTCTTCGGGGAGGACCCCGGCGAATATTAGTGAGGCAGATCTTGTCTGAAGTCGGCGCGCGTGAATTTTGATGAGCGTCGCATTCTCCATTCTTATGATGTAGTCATTGACAGCTTCGGCGCCGGCGATTTTTGCCGAGAGCGCGATCGAGTCTTCAAGCATGGTATTGCTGTGGAGCATACGAACCTCTTCATCGTCAATCGAGTCGACGATGCGGCGGGTGAGTTCCGCGATTTCTTCCGCCTTCTGATAAATCGGAAGGGACTCTACCCTGCGTTGCTCCTTCTCTGGATCGCAGTCATCGTCGCCAGGAAGATTGTCGTTATCGTTGTCGTCCCACATCGCCTTTTGTTAACGTTACCCAAAAATTCCGCCCTTGCGTTTCGACGTTGTACGGGGGGCTTTTCCAAAAAGCATTCCGAATACGCCGCGTACAAGCTCGCGGCCGACCTGTCGCCCTACAGACGACTGCATAACCTGCTCCAGCGTCGACTTTTCCGCCTTGCGCGACGTTGATGTCTTCCGCGGCGCTGCCGAAACCTCAGCTTCCTGTTGCTTCATTTTCTCCGACAGAATCTCGTAAGCACTTTGGGGATCTACAGCCTGGTGGTATTTAGAGTAGCTTTCCGACTGTTTGAGAAGGGCGTTGTACTCATCCGGCTCCAGCGGTCCCATATGCGACGACGGCGGTGCCAGGTGCGTAACTACGGTTTCCGTAGGAATGCCCTTTTCGTTCAGAACGGTAATGAAAGCCTGGCCCGTTCCAAGCTTGGTAAATTCTTTTTCGATGTCGTAAAACTCCGAATGCGGAAATGTTTTCACCGTTTCCTTCAAGGCTTTCACGTCATTCGGTGTGAAGGCCCTGATCACATGGTGTACGCGGTTTCCAAGTTGCGACAACACGTTCGCAGGAACGTCCTGAGTAAGTTGGGTGCAGAAGAAAACACCGACTCCCTTGGAACGTATGAGGCGTATCACCTGATCGATCTGATCTAGGAAAGCTTTCGGAGCATCCTTGAACAGCAGGTGCGCTTCATCCAGGAAGAAGATCAGTTTTGGTTTGTCAAGGTCTCCTGCTTCGGGCAAACGCTGATATAGCTCTGCCAACAGGGCGAGCATAAAGGTTGAAAATACCACTGGCTGATTTTGTATATCAGAAACGTTGAGGAGGGAGATCACGCCTTTGCCGTCGACCTTCTGGAGCAGGTCTTCAACATCAAAGGATGTCTCGCCAAAGATGTGGTTTACCCCCTGTTGCTCAAGCGATACAATTTTCCGGAGTATGGTGCTGGCTGACGCCGGCGATATCTTTCCATAGTCGGCTTTGATTTCCAGCGCACCGGGGCCTTCGGTCAGGTAGTTGAGAACCTTTTTGAGGTCAGCGAAGTCAACGACCGGAAGGTTGCGATCGTCGGCGTACTTGAAGAGAATGTTCAGTACACCGGTTTGCGTATCATTAAGGTCGAGGATTTTGCTGAGAAGAACCGGACCAAATTCAGTGACCGTGGCCCTCATTTGGGCGCCCAGTTTTCCTGACAGCGAGTAAATTTCGACAGGAAATTCCGAGGGTTCATAGGAATAGTCAAGAGCCTCTACACGCTCGAGTATGCTCTTGTTGGGTACAGCTGCCTTCGCCATCCCGGAAATATCACCCTTCATGTCGGGCATGAAGACCGGAACACCTGCCTTTGACAACTGCTCTGCCATAAGTTGAAGGGTGCGTGTCTTTCCTGAGCCCGTAGCCCCTGTCACGAGGCCATGGCGATTCATCATACGCAGGGGCAGGCTAACGCGGGCAGGTGCCAGAACTTCGCCGTTCAGGATGCCCGCGCCAAGGTATATCGATGGAAGAGACGTTGTGTAGCTCTTGTTGATTGCAGCAATAAAGTTCTCCTTGCCCATGGCGATGCAGCGATATTAATCCTCCGCGTAGTTGCGGAATGTATACGCAAGTCCGAATGAAAACACCTGGCTGATCTGTGCGCCAGAATCCTGGTCATAGTCGTAAAGCAGGATACCTCCGAAGCCTACGTTTACGAAGCGTCCTGCTTTAACAGAGAACATCAAATCAAGGCGATGGTCAATCGTTTTGAGTTCAAGTGTTTCATAGTTTGCAAACATCATATATCGCCACTTCAGGTTGACATTGGTTGCAATGTCTTTGTTGAAGTCTGCCACTGCCTGAAAAGCGAGCCATTCCCAGCGGGTGGTGTTTCCGACAGTTACGCCATAGGGAGCAGGCCCTACCGTTGTGACAAATCGCTCAGGATCCTGAACGATAGTGAGCCTTGGAGCAAATGGGGAAACGCGGAGTACAAAGTAGTCAACAGGCTTGTATTCAAGTCCCCATGCCGAGGTGATGAATGCAGGCGCAAAGATGTCGGAGATCAGGTTGGCCTGTTCAACGCCATTGGCATCGTCACTGTACTGATAACCTCGTGAGAATTGCGAAAGAAAATTCAGTGAAGTATAGAGGTTCCAGTGTTCGGAAAGCTTGTGGCCATATTTGGTATCCAGATAGATGCGGTCGATGTTCTTACGGAATCCTTGTCCTGAGTTGTTAACGAATCCATACAGAAGATCGATCTCATTGTCCCACGTACTATTTCCTTCCGTGTAGTTCGCCTTATAGTTAAATAGGGCATTCAACCCGATAGAGTTGATTCCACCGGCCTTCCAGTTTGATGAAAAGGCAGCCTGATTAAGATTGAAATTCACCACCAGCTTTTTCTTCCAATTGGTGAGGCTGTCGATTCTCACTACCTGCGCGTTGCTGGCAATCACCATCGCCATTAACGCCGAAAAAGTTAAAACAGATTTTTTCACGTCAGATGTATTTTATCTGACGAATATCGAATAAATGATCGGATGGAAAAAAAATCAGATGTTATTTAATTTGATTTCGTCGAGGGCAACCTCCGTCAGTGGCTTGGTGATAAATTTAATGACGTGGTTGTTGTTGACGATTTTATCGATGTCGCGCTTGTTATCTGAACTTGACAGGATAATCACTTTGCACTTGTTGCGTACAAGGTCGTTGAACTTTTCAAATTCATATAGGAATACAAACCCGTCGACGATGGGCATGTTGATATCTAGAAATATGAGGCTGGGGAGGTTGACTTCGTTTTCCTGATTTTCACGCAGGTAATCAAGAGCAGCCTTTCCCGAACCTTTAACCTCAACACGCTTTGCAAACTTGGTGATTTCTATGATCCGCTTACTGATGAAGTTATCAGTGTCGTTATCGTCAACAAGCATGACGAGGTCTATACTTTTGGTCTCAGTTTGCATCAAAATTCAATAGGTTCAGCAACTCAACTCATGTTCACAGTCCACAAAATTATCCTTTTTTGGAATATCTCGCTGTTCACGTATGAATTTCAATGTATGAGCGTAATAATTTGGAAGAATTAGAATAAAATAAGCAGTTACCTGGGGCGTATTCTAAGCCGCTCTCCTACTGCAAGATTGAAATCTTTCTTGCTGTTCCAGTCCATTAACTCCTTAATCGTAACCCCATATTTCCGGGCGATGCTGTAAACGGTATCTGAAGGTTTAACGATATGTTCAACCTCTTCTGCAGGGGCTGGTTTGCTCTCTTCTGCAAGCTCTTGAGGTTCAGTTACCTTGAGAATCTGGCCTATTTTTATGCCCTGCTGCAGGTCAAGGTCGTTCCATTTTACCAGATCCATCACGCCAACATTATACAGTCGTGCAATGGCATACAAGGTCTCTTTTGCCTTGACTTCGTGTTCCTTTACAGGGGCGGGTACTACGGTTATCGCAGTATCTTTACTTGCTTCTGCTGATGGTGCAACGGCTATCGGCTCATCGGGTAATGTTTCGGGCAAAACCGCATCATCTGTCGCTGAAATCGGCTCGTCGGCTACGTCCCCTGATTCGGCGATAACGTTCTCACGTTCATCCACGGACTCTTGTGCGGCAACCGTGATAACCTCGACAACAGCAGGCTCACTTGCAACAGGTTCTTCCTTAACGGTTGTGTTGGCGGATGGTTGTTGTATCGCCGGCTTTCTCTCCGTGCTACCGGAGGCCTGGGGCGAAACGTCCCAGTTGAATGTTTCGTCACTGTCGACTTCAACGACCTTTGATGGCACCGTACCAGACGATGAATTCTTTGGCTTCATTGACGCCAGCCATAGCGTTGTCCCTGGCGTGAGGGTTTCCTCGCGCTTCATGCGATTGAAGCGCTTGAGTTTTTTAATTTGAACACCGTACTCCTGACTGACAGACCAAAGTGATTCGCCTTCGCGCACTTTGTGGTAAGCGGAAGACGCACGTGCGCGTTTCTTACCCAGGAAATAGTACTGCCCTGGATTAATCCGGTCACTGATCGAGATATCATTCCACTTGAGGAACGCCGACAGATCGACCCCGGCGCGTGCGGCAAGTTTTGCCGGCGTTTCATTTTCCTCTGACCGTATCGCCATTATGCCATTGATCTTCATACGATCCTGCTTTTTCTTGACGCTACCTGCAGGGATCGCAGTATCGTTTAGTCCGCGGGAAGCATCTGCTACTGCTGCCGATGATTTGTCATCCGACAGCTGGATCGGCTCGCTCCCTTTGTTCACAGGAATGGCCACTGCATAAAGGCGGTCCCCTGGGATCGTTGACCCCTTAACCCACTTGTTATATGCTTTGAGTTCATCCTCTGAAACGGAGACTTCCTTTGCTATGTCGGAAAGCGATTTCTTCGACTGGTTGTTGTAGGCAACAATGGATATGGAACCTTCTCCTTTGACCGCTCCTTCATAGGCAATTTTATGCGCGAGGTACTTCTTTACATACCAGTAGGTCTTGCTGGTGATTTCAATATGCTTCTCGCCATTGCGCGTGTTCTTCTCGCTTCGCATGACACCACCTGCTCCCATCTGATAAGCCTGAAGTGCATACAACCAGTTGTCGAAGAAGGTATTGTTCTTCTTAAGATATCGCGCGGCGGCCCGGGTTGAGGAGTGAATGTTCATCCGCTCATCAACTTCCTTATCGACGCGCAAGCCCATCTCGATTGCCGTGAAGTCTTTGAATTGCCAGAACCCTACGGCGTTTGAAACTGACACTGCATCCGGAATCAGGGCGCTTTCCTGAAGGACGAGGTACTTGAAATCATCGGGGACTCCTTCTTCGGCGAAGATTTTTTCAATGATGGGGAAATAGGTGCGCGCACGGTCCACCTTAACCTGATAAGACTTTGCATAACGCGTGAATGCTTCGACATCCTTTTCGATCTCCTTGCGGGCGTCGTCCCGGATCGTCAGCGTCAGATCCGCGAATTTCATCTTATGGGGAACTTCGGGAGGCTGCGCAGCTACGGTCACCGTGGTAGCTAAAAATAGCGCGAGGAATACCTTCATGTAAAAATGTTTGGCGAATACTACAAAGATAGTTTTCTTATCATCATTATCCCATCCCTGACGGGAAGAAGTACATTTTCCACCCGTCGATCTTCCTGAATCTTTCGATTAAATTCAATAATGGCTTTGGTGTCTTTATCCAGCTTTGTCTGCAGCACCTTCCCACTCCACAGCACGTTATCCGCAAGAATGATTCCACCTTCACTTACGCGGGGCAATACAAGATCGTAGTAGGCGGAATAGTTCTCCTTGTCGGCGTCGATAAACACCAGGTCGAAAGTTTCATTAAGTTCAGGAATTACCTTCAAGGCGTTGCCAATCCGGAAGTCTATCCTGTCGGCGAGAGAGGAAGCCGCGAAAGTGGCCCTTACGCGGTCTTCAAGTTCCTCATTTATGTCGATGGTGATAAGCCTTCCTCCTTCTGCCAGCCCTTCGGCCATGCAAAGTGCGGAATAGCCAGTGTACGTTCCGATTTCAAGTATCGTTTGAGGGAGAAGCATACAACTGATCATTGCCAGAAGCCGTCCCTGAAGGTGCCCGGAAAGCATTCGCGGCCGCAGCACGCCGGCATGTGTATCGCGATTTATGCGACGCAGTAAGTCGCTTTCCGGACTGGTATGGTGTTCAACGTATTGCTGAAGTTCTTCGGGTATAATCGACACGCTAGTAGTGTTTATTCACGCGAAGGTATGGCTTTTTCAATCATCCCGGAACCATCGTGAGGACACTGAGTTTCCGTTCGTCGAAGATATCCTGAGCGATATCCTGAAGTTTCTGAGCATCCGTTTCATCGATCTTCTGGAAGATCTCCTCAAGCGTAGGCACAGATCCGGAGTCGAGAATGGTGCGGCCCATCATCAGCATAAGGTTGAGGTTGTTTTCCTCAGCCATCGCCAGCTGACCTTTGATTTGCTCCTTCATCGCCTGGAGCTTCCGTTGTGAAAGCGGTTTTTCACAATGCCTATTAAGTTCTTTTTTCACCAGGCGGATACACTTGTCAAGCTGACGCGGTTCGGTGCCAAAAAACACAGCAAACATTCCCGTATCGGTATATGGGATATAATGTGCTTCAACGGAATATACAAAGCCGTATCTCTCGCGGAGTGCGAGGTTCAACTGAGAGTTCATACCGGGTCCACCCAGCATATTTACCAGCATAAAAAGTGGGATGCGATCTTCGTGCTTGATGTGGTAGGCATCGCGCCCCATCGCACACTTAGCCTGCTTAACGGTGCGCATCAGGATTTGCTCCTGGGCCTTGTAGTTCGAAAAGCGTTTCCGCTTGCCATTAAGACATGTGTTCCGGAAGCCTTCGAGGTATTTCTTAGCGAGACGCTGAACTTCGTCGTGACTGATATTCCCTACGCAGGAGAACACGATCCTGCTCGTATCCATGTGGTTCTTGAAGAAGGATACGAAGTCTTTCTTTCGGAAGGAGCGCACCGTTTCTTCTCTTCCGAGGATGTTCATTCCCATGGGATGTTTTTGGTAGACCACGGCCTCGAATTCATCCTGAAGGGAATCGTCGGGGCTGTCTTTGTACATGGCCATCTCTTCGAGAATCACGCCGCGTTCTTTTTCGAGTTCGCGTTCGGGAAATACGGAGTGAAATGTGATGTCGCTGAGCACATCTACAGCGCGTTCAAAGTATTCTTTCCGCACGGAAGCGTAGAACGCGATCTTTTCCTTGTCTGTATAGGCATTTAACTCACCTCCAATAGAGTCGAGGCTGCTGATTATGTCGATTGATTTTCTTTTACGTGTTCCCTTGAAAGCCATGTGCTCCCAGAAGTGGGCTATGCCCTGATTGTCGAAGTTTTCATCCCTGCTTCCAACATCCAGAATAATACCACAGTGCACGATGGCCGTAGATGGAATCCTTTCGTGAACAACGCGAATTCCGTTGCTCAATTTAAAGATCGTACGGTCCTTCATATTTGTTATCTCGTTTACACCCGTCAAATTTTTTACCAATAAAATCGATTCCCGCAATCGGACAAATCCGCCCGTCCGCGGTCAATCATCCGTTAACCTTAACGGTTTTTGGCATAATTAACAACAAAATGGATGGCACAAGTATTGCAAATTTGGCGGTAGAGGAGCCTTTTTTTTAATATTTCTTTCTTTTTGAGTGAAATATTAGAAGAACCGCTGTTTTTGATTCCAGGAACCTAGAAAACAATATCCTATGAAAACGCAGAAGGTCCGAACCTGTTTTACGATCACGTTTACCGACGAGCAATATGAGCACGCTCGGTACTATATTGAAGATATGAAGAAGCACCCCAACCGGGTTTTCTGGCAGGGAAAAGAGGGTAAATCGGATGACGAACTAATTATTGAGCAGATTGCGCATCGGATTCTCTCCGGATTTTACAATAAGGATCCATTTACGGCAGGCCGCTACATCATGCGAATGGATTCCACGATGTCGTTATAGCCGGCCAAGCACTTTCCGGATGAGGTTGTCGACGATGTCGTGATGGTTGGCGGCGAACTCATTCCGGATGCGGTTTGCGATGATGGCATTTACGCTGAGCGCTTCGTGACCGAGCATGCGGCTTAGACCATAGTAAGCAGCCGTTTCCATTTCAAAGTTGGTGAGCCGAACGCCGGTTTCCTGTTGTACGAACTCCTCAAATTTTGGGAGCAGTTCCGGAAACCTTGTAGCAATTCTAACCTGGCGACCCTGAGGCGCATAAAACCCCGGCGTCGTTACCGTTACGCCGTGATACATATCCACCCCTATCGTATCGAGCAGCGTCTGCGACCCCTTGACGACATACGGCTGGAAGGGCAGTCCAATCTGCTGTTGCACCGCTTCGCCAAGAGCAATCTCTTCCTCCGTTTGGGGCAGCTGATAAAAAGCCATCAGATTGTCCAGCCCCACACCATATCCGCTGGCCAGAAACGTACCCACGGGAACGTCTTCCTGCAGCGCACCTGAGGTGCCTATGCGTATGATGCGCAGCTTTCTCCTCTGCGTTTTCTCGATCCGTGCCTGCAAATCAATATTGGCCAGGGCGTCTAATTCTGTCAGGAGGATTTCGACATTGTCAGGGCCTATTCCGGAGCTTATAACCGTGATTTGCTTTCCCCGCAGAGTGCCAACATGCGTGACAAACTCGCGCTGCACCTGACGGAAGGTTACTTCGTCAAAGTATTTGCTGACTTGGGCAACGCGGTCAGGGTCGCCAACGGCAATGATGGTGTCACCAACGTGTTCGGGCTTCAGATTGAGGTGATAAATACTTCCCGATGCTGTAAGGATCAGGTCGGTAGGAGAAATGTATTTGTTCACGGCTGATAACGGTTTACGCCGGAATAGTTTGTGCAGGATTTCCGAACACTGTCTCGCCAGCCTTGACTGACGTTATGACGACGGAACCTGCCCCTACTCTTGCACCTTTGCCGATGGTTACACCGGAAACGATAATGACACCGGAGCCAATAAAGGCTTCCTCCTCAACGATCACGCCGCTGTTGAGGACGCTACCCGCTCCCACCTGCACGTAGTCGCCCACGACAACTTCAGGGCCAATAATGGCTCCGCTGTGAATAAGGCAGTGCTGACCAACGGTAGCCCCTGCACCGATCTTCACACCCTGGTCAACGAAGTTCCCATAGCCTATGCTCGCCGAAGTTGCGATAATCGAGGTCTTGTGAACAGCATTTACCGGTTGTACATGTCGTACTTCGTTAAGCATCTTGACGAGAGACTTACGAACTTTGACGTCGTCGGATGCGATGAAGGCTTCGCATTTCTTTCCGATAAGCTTAAGAAAGCCATCGTCATCGGTGCTGCCGAGAACGGTAATCGTATCAATTTCCGTATTGTGCAATTTTTTGTCGTCGTCCAGAAAGCAATACACCACGTTTCCATTGCCTTCAAATACCTCTTTTGCTGCACGGCCGATAGCCTGTGCGCCAAAAATTATTACCGGATTATCCATAAGGCTTCAAAGGTATAGTGACGTTGGTTATCCTACAAGGGCTTTGTTACTTCTGTCAAGCCTTGCCGTGAGCCAGCGGAGCAGGCTGTTCTGCGATGTGATCAGGAGAATAAAGAAAGGTTCAAATCCAACCCTGTATCGCGACAGCGTACCGAAGTTGGGTGTTGACAAAGCAAGGAATATCCCCAGCAACGTGAAATACATAATCACGGGAAGGGCAAGCGAACTGCCTGGCGGATTTCGTCCCTTCACCACGGCTATTACAAAGCCGAACGTGAGCACTAATACAACCAGATTCTCACCGGCGGCAAGGAACTGAATGACGTTGGAAGCCTCCCAAATGAACGGCCTAAACAACGCGGCTACCAGCGCCTTTGGTGCGTGGATGATTATGCTCATTGGTTCAGCGGCCATGCCCGGATAATGAACGACATCATGTGGTTCAGATATCGCATGAAACACCTCATAGTTTGAAACGATAACGTCTAGAAGGCGTTGGGGATAGAAGTTGGGATGGAGTACCGACACAATTGCGACGGGGATCATAAAAAGAACCACCCACAACAACACATCCGCATAGCGCGACAAGCCGGCAAACCGAGGTCTGATGAGGCATTGCATAATGATTTCGGTCACCATCACAGGAAGCAGGATTGCGAGATAATAGTATTTAAGTCCCCATAGAAGCCAGAGCGCCGGGAGGAGTGTGATCAGATACCAAATAGAAATCCGCCTGGCTGACCAAAGCCGCAGGAACACAATGACGATGTAACAGAGCGCGCTCATCGCCAGCGATTCCTTGATAAGCCCTGAACTCCAGCATACTAATGATGGTACGAACAACAAGGAAAACAATGCAGGGCCGCGCCATGACAACTTGATGGATGAGATTTCCCTCACTAGAAACCACGCGGAAAGAAAAGAAGCAAGTGAAAACCAACAGCTCGCCAACCAGTAGTTACCTCCCGAAAGGAGTACCGCCACGCTGGTAAGCTTCGTGAAGAACAGCGCACGTGGCGGAACCTCGCCGAGTTGCGGAAGCGAAGAATGATGCCCTGTCCAAAGGAAGTTCAAGTAGTCGGACCACCCTTCACCAACCAGAGAAGCGACTGCCATCGCGTCGTTGAAGTAAACCCATGTATCGCCCCCGGTATAGTAACCGTTGTACAAGACACCCAGAAAAAGGCCACCACAGATTCGGAGGATCAGAGCGGGCCAATACCACGGCTTGAGTACGTCCGATTGTTTCCGCCACACCATGAAGGCGATGGCGAACAGAAGAAGGATGTTAACTACACTGATCAGCATAGATTGCGGCCTGGCTTGATCAAAGATGCGCCAATATTACAATCCAAACAACGGTATCGTGAACAGAGATTAGTATACAGCTCGATCAGCGCCTGCGAGTCGAAGGCGCTCTTGCATTTTAGCGACACTGCATTCCATTTTGCGATAATCCGGTTTGACTCGGCGGGAAGATGCTGAAGGAGCCTGATGGCATGATCCATGTATGTCTGGTCATCAGAATACATGGAGTAGGCAGCGAGCACAGGCGCAACTGTATTAATCATCAGGTTATACGATGCATCTGTTCCGATGACAGCATCCTTGCGCGGTGTTTCCCGGCGAAAATTATAATGATGCTGCCAGTACTCTGACGGGGGCTGTTGAAATAACAACGCGAGCTTCCTTGCGTCGGCGCTAAGAAATGTGTCAAAGATGTTTTGCTCGCGGGCCAGCAACGCGGCAAACTGCGCTAGCCGCAACGTAGGAAAATTCGCAGGTCTGAGCCGAAGAAACTTCCATTGCATCGTCTTCATCGCCTTTTCATCGAGTTTGAATTTACTGCGAAGCAATAAATACTCGCGCCGTAGCAACAGATAATATGAATCATCACAATCTTCATTGAGAAATCCTGCGACGCCGAATAATATAGCCTCAAGCTGCAGGAGCTTATCGCCGTGCTTTCGCAGGAACTTAAGCGGTATCGCCTGAGCCAGTTGAAGAAAGGGGTCTGCATTTATCTTGAATCCGAAATTTTTTGCGAGCAATTGATACGTTGTTTCATGCCAGTCGCCGCGGTTGCGATCGAGTACAGTGAGCACAGTTGCGGCTTTGGCTTCCAGTCTTGACAGCAGCATCTTATCAAGCGTATTCAGAATCACAATTGGCCTGACATGATGCAGCATCGATGAACACGGGATGATGCTGATGCTGCCCATCAGATAGCTGTATTGTTCGAGCAATGCCGGATCCACACGCGATTGCAGTTCAAGGGTGGGCAACACGTTTCCGTCGCTCCGCCTCACAGGAGAATCGTCATTCCAGACAACATGTAGTATTACGTTGTCGTAGGCAGGATCTTTCTCATGGGCATGCTGGTACCACGCAGAAGAGTCGATGTGGATTTCAACGTTTCCTACCCATTGAATACTCCCAATTCGCAGTCGCGCATGAGTGAAGTCGGGGCCGCCATCAGGATTTCGGTTTCCAACAGAAAAGATTTGAACAGGATCACCAGTGGTGGTGCGCAGATCAGTCTTATCAAAATACTGAAATTGCCACACATAGTGCAGGAAGAATTCGTTCATAGCTAACGGTATTTATTTTTAAACAACGGTCAGCCCCTGAGGCTGAAATTACCGAACTAATCTAAAGATATTTTTCGAGATATGAGCTCATCTCGTCGCGGAGCTTTCTCGATTCCTCGCCGGCACGTGTAGCAAAATCTCTATCAGCAGACGCAAAAAGAATTGACCGCGAAGCGTTGACAAGCAGTCCACAGGACTTGTTCATACCCATACGCGAAGTCATTTCCAGATCGCCGCCCTGCGCACCTACACCCGGAACGAGGAAAAAGTTGTCTGGGGCGAGAGCCCGGATACCTTGGATTTTTTCAGCCTGCGTTGCACCCACTACAAACATGAGCTGATCCGGCGAACCCCATTGCTGCGATTTGACGACAACCTCCTCATATAACTTCATCCCTGAGGAGGCTGATTCAATCAATTGGAAATCGTTGCTTCCGGGATTTGACGTGTGTGCAAGCAGGATCACCCATTTTCCATCAAACGCGAGAAAGGGTTTAACGGAATCTTCTCCCATATATGGGGCCACCGTTACTGAATCGAAATTAAACTGTTCGAAAAATGCCTTGGCGTACAGGGACGACGTATTTCCGATATCACCCCGCTTTGCATCTGCGATGGTAAAGATACCTGACGGAATGTACGCAAGTGTTTTTTCAAGGCTTATCCAGCCCTTCGGCCCGAGTGCTTCGTAGAATGCTATGTTGGGTTTATAGGCAACGCAGTATTCATGGGTTGCATCGATGATCTGCTTATTGAACTCGAATATCGGATCTTCCGACGCGAGCAGATGAGCGGGGATTTTCGCGAGGTCGGTGTCGAGTCCTACACAGAGGTATGAGCCTTTGCTTTGGATTTGCTGGAAGAGTTCGGTGCGATCCATAGATTCAGTCAGCAAAAATGCTAAAACCCGTGATAAGCAGAAAGGCCAGAAACAAAAAAGAGCAGCCTTTCGGCTACTCCTGATATTCTGGTTCGCTGAACTTAGCGGAGGTCGATTACCTCAACCCCTGGGTATTTCTTCGGATCGAAGGTAAAAAAGCTGTCTTCAACCTTTACGTTGGGATTAAATTTGGCGATCGTGTACTTGTATTTGTTGCCTCCCTTGTCAAACATTGTCCAGCTCTGAATGCTCTTGTCTTTCTTGCTGATCAGCATTTTGATTTTAAAAAATTGGGCATCTTTCTTTTCGGGAACGAGGTCTATTTCTTCGCAAAGCACGCCATCTTCAGAACGGTCCTGCAGGTACAGGTATTTGAATCCCTTTTTGTAGATCTCGTAGATTTTCGACGGATTAACGTCTTCTGATGTTGGATCATAATTGTCGATGTTCACTTCTTTGGCTGCCGGGAGGTAAGTCCAGATGGTTGATCCATTGTTAATAACTTCCTGTTCAGGCAGGGTAAGGCGGAATTTATCCCCTTTAACGGTGATTTTTCCGCTGAACTGTTCATTGATATTTTCGACTTCGTTGATCAGCGTGTACGCGATATTCGCTTCAAAAGCAGCAATTGCCTTGTATTTGTTGCTCATCGCTTCAAGCGTTTGAAGCGCTTTGGGATCATATTGGGCGAAGGAAGATACAGAGACTAGTATGAGGACGAGAAAGGAGAAAACACTTTTCATTTCAATGGCTTAAAAGTTGTGCAATTTACGATTGGTTATGTTTTTCTTTGAGGTTAGTCAATAATTGTTCCAAACTGAGTTCGTCTTTTATTAGAACCTCCCGGGCCTTGCTGCCTTCGAATGGGCCGACGATTCCCGCGGCCTCAAGTTGGTCAATAAGGCGGCCTGCGCGATTATAGCCCAATTTGAGTTTTCGCTGGATGAGTGAGGTACTGCCTTGCTGGTGAGCTACGATTAATCTGGCTGCTTCTTCAAAGAGCGCATCGCGATCAGCCAGGTCGACATCGGCTACGCCGCCCTCGTCATCGCCCTCATACTCAGGCAGGAGATAAGCGGAGTCATACCCTCTCTGCAGGCCGATAAACTCGCAAACCTTTTCAATTTCGGGTGTATCGACGAATGGACACTGAAGGCGGATGATATCCGATCCCGACGAAAGCAGCATATCCCCCTGTCCTACCAGCTGATCTGCGCCGCCAGTATCCAGAATTGTACGGGAATCGACTTTGGACGTAACGCGGAATGACAGGCGGGCCGGGAAGTTGGCTTTGATAACACCGGTAATCACGTTTACAGAAGGTCGCTGTGTGGCGACTACCAGGTGAATTCCTATTGCGCGCGCAAGCTGTGCCAGGCGGGCAATGGGCGTTTCTACCTCCTTGCCGGCAGTCATCATCAAGTCGGCCAACTCATCAATGACCAGTACGATATACGGCAGGAACCTGTGCCCTTCTCTTGGGTTGAGTTTCCGCGCCACAAACTTGGCGTTGTATTCTTTCAGGTTTCTCGCGCCTGCATCCTTGAGAATCTCATAGCGGTTCTCCATTTCGATACACAAGGAGTTTAGGGTATGAACCACCTTCCGCGTATCGGTGATAATTGCTTCTTCAGCATTGGGCAACTTAGCGAGATAGTGTCGCTCGAGTTTGCTGTAGAGCGACATCTCAACCTTTTTCGGATCGACGAGTACGAACTTGAGCTGCGACGGATGTCGTTTATAGATCAGCGACGTAAGGATTACGTTCAATCCGACGGACTTACCCTGGCCTGTAGCTCCAGCTACCAGAAGGTGGGGCATTTTGGCCAGGTCGATGACCAGTACTTCGTTTGAAATTGTCTTTCCAAGCGCAACAGGTAGCTCCTTGTCGGTTTTGGCGAACGATTGCGTTGCAAATACTGAGCGGATGCTTACCATCTCGCGGTTTTTGTTGGGAACTTCGATACCGATCGTTCCCTTTCCAGGAATTGGTGCAATGATACGAATACCCAGGGCTGAAAGGCTCAATGCGATATCGTCTTCCAGGTTCTTGATACGGGAGATCTTGATCCCCGCATCCGGCACGATTTCGTATAGGGTTACCGTGGGGCCAATCGTCGCCTTGATACTTTGAATGCCAATCTTGAAGTTGACCAACGTGGCCACTATTCGATCTTTATTCTGGTTAAGTTCTTCCTGGGTCACGCCAGCCCTGCCGGTATCGTACTCGTTCAGGAGATCCAGCGGCGGAAACTTGAAGGAGCTGAGGTCCATCGTGGGATCATATAGCCCGTGTTCTTCCACCAATTGCTCGGCCAGTTTATCAGTGTCAACTGGTTCTTCCACCGTAAAGACAGGCTCATTGTTTTCAGCCTTCGGCGGGGCCACGGTTTTTTCAACTTCGAGTTTGAGCTGCTGTGTCGTGCCGTTCATCGCCGGCTGAGCTTCAGGTTTCTTATCCTCCTGAACGGGTTGTTTTACAGGTTCATCAGCAACTTGCTGCGGCCAGTTATCGCTATCATCCGTGTAGGTCGAAAACAGCCCCTCATCCTCGCCTTCTTCAGCAGCCTCCTCTTCGTCTTCTTCCTCTTCGCCGGCGGCCTGTATGTCCGGGATGATCGCATCGTTGCCCATTGGCTTGGGATCTTTTACCTGAAAGGCAGGGATCGCGGTGATGTTAAAGAAGAATATGATGAATACGAACAGTGTGAGGATCAAAATCAAAAACGTTCCCCAGCCGAACATGCCTTCGCTAAGTGTCGCGAGAGTGTAACCGAGGCCGCCCCCCAGGAAACTCCATTCGCTGATGCCGTCGTTTATCATCGTCATGTAGCCCAGCAGGAGACAGAGCCACAGCCCGGTGAATACACTGAAAATGGTAAATGAAAAAACGGGCACAATCTGCCGATTGAAAACAGTTTTGAACCCAATGATGAAAAGGATCGGCGGAATAGCGAAGGCCGCAATGCCAAACCAGCGGTAGATGAAGTAGTGAGATGTAACCGCACCATATAATCCGAGCCAGTTTTCAGCCTCTCTTCCGGATTCGAGAAGCCCTGTTGATCCAATGCTTTCGACCACGCTCTGATCTGCCTTCCCGGTAAAAAGATACGAGAACAGGGAAAGAAACAGGTAAAGTCCTGCGATCATCAGGAAAAATCCAGCCGCAAGCTTGAATCGCGGGTCTTTCAGCAGATTGAAAGTGACTTTCTTTTTGGACGATTTGCTCTTCTTCTCCTTCTCCGTCTTCTTGAATGTATTTGACTTATACGTATTCTGTGCCATCTTCCAGATTTGCAAAACTAAGCAAAATTGCGAGAATGCCCCGGCATAACCAGGATTGTTCACCATCCGGAATCCAAAATTCCCAAAAAAACGTTGAATGCTATGACAAGGCCGTTGGACGATCATCGGCCTGGCCGTCTGCAACAACCCCGCTAATCGTCGTGTCATAAGAATCGTCGTGTGTGACGATTCTGTTGGTTTAAATTTTGTACAAGCCCCTTCAAACAAAATCTTATGAAAAAACTTCTCGTTTTCTCCTTCCTAGCTATAAGCGTGCTGGCCTGCGACGACGATGATGAGCGCGCGTCAATCATCGGGTCCTGGAATGGAGACCAAGCTTTCGTGGTTGTAAAATACCGCGACCTTCCTTTTTACAAAGACGACCGTCAGGAGTTCAATGTCACGATTACCTTCAATGAGGATGGTACTGTGGTACTTGTCGATAAGGACGATGGAACAACGTCTACAGGTAATTACACCCTAACGGGAGATGACCTCACCGTTGATATCGACTTCAAACTCTTTGAACTGACAGGACCAATAGAATTTGATGTCGACCGGCTGACAAACCAACGGCTTGAGCTCTCGCTGGACGAAGACTTGCCATACAATCATCCGGAATGGGGAACAATTGTCGTAGAGGTTGAAGGTCACCTTCACTTCGACCGTAATTAACTTTGCCGGCGCAGGATAGCCTTATTGATTTGTTTGATCAGAGCAGGACCTTCATAAATAAAACCTGTATAGATCTGAACAAGGTTTGCGCCGGCGTCGATTTTCTCAAGGGCATCTTCAGCAGACATAATTCCGCCCGCAGCGATAATCGGGAAGTCTTTGCCGGTCTTGCGCCGAAGATAACGCACCACTTCGGTAGCGCGTCCCCGGAGCGGTTTGCCACTTAGTCCGCCGTTACCAATGGCATCAAGCTCCTCCTTTCCGGTATTCAGGCCGCTTCGGCTGATAGTAGTGTTGGTGGCAATCACGCCATCAGCGCATGTTTCAAGAAGGATAGAAACAACATCGTCGAGCTGGGCATCGGTTAGATCGGGCGCTATCTTGAGGAGGACTGGTTTATACATCTGCTTTTGACGGCTCAGATGAATTACGTGTTCCAACAATTTACGCAGCGGTTCCTTGTCCTGTAGTTCGCGCAGACCGGGAGTGTTCGGGGAGCTTACATTCAACACAAAATAGTCGACATAGGGATACAGGGCTTCGAAGCAGATTGCGTAATCCTGAAGGGCGTCTTCATTGGGGGTAACTTTGTTCTTTCCAATATTTCCGCCAACGATCACGCGGGATTTTCGCCTTTTCAAACGATCGGAGGCTGCAAACACGCCTTCGTTGTTGAAACCCATTCGGTTGATCAGGGCCAGGTCTTTCGGAAGCCGGAACAGACGGGGTTTATCATTCCCGGGTTGTGCCTTTGGGGTAAGCGTACCAATCTCGATGAAGCCAAATCCGAATGCAGCCAGTTCGTCGACAAGACGGGCATCTTTGTCGAAGCCGGCTGCCAGTCCTACCGGATTGGGAAAGCGCAAGCCTAAAAATTGGCGCTCAAGGCGGGGGTCGCCGACCTGGAAGAAGTTCTTGACTAGTCCGTGTACCCCCAGGGCACCATTAACTTTAAGTAATCGAACGATAAGGTGATGGATTTTTTCGGGGTCGAAACTGAAAAGAATCGGGCGGATCAATTGCTTATACATGGCACGCAAAGATAGGCGGACGAGGCCAAAAATCTGATCATTGAGTTTTTTTGTTGTAAATTCCACGGTTTCACGTAACTTCTTATAATTTTACCCGTGGAAAGAATCATTTCTTTTTAACTAAAAAACTATAAACATTACAGAATGAAAAAGGTATTTACAGTCCTGTGTTTCAGCATGCTCGTATTCGCCTCACAAAACGTGTCGGCTCAAGCTGAGATCGATAAAGGTAACGTACTGATCAATGGTGGATTAGGCTTTGGCTACTACTACGCCGGCGGGGTTCCCATTTTCTTTTCCGCTGACTTCGCCATCAACGATGCTATTACTGTAGGGCCATATCTTGGCTTTACAACCTGGCGCTACCGCTTTGCTGGTGATAGATGGAACTATACCTTTATTGACTTTGGAGCGCGTGGCGCGTACCACTTCTCGAAGCACTTGAATATGAATACCGATGCACTCGACCTTTATGGTGGTGTGATGCTGGGATATCGCGTATCAAGCTTCAGTGGTCCGAACTATGGTTGGTATGATGATGCCTATCCTTCTGTAGTAACTGGTGGTATCTTCGCAGGTGCTCGTTATTACTTCTCGGACAAGTTCGGTGTATATGGCGAACTTGGATACGGTGTTGCTCCGCTGATGGTAGGCGTTACCTTCAAGCTGTAAGCGTCTTATTTAAGAAATATGAAAGATGTCTGTCGTACCCCGGCAGACATTTTTTATTTGCTCCGTTTGGGAAACTTCCGCAGGTTTCGGCTCACCGCAGCGGCGAGGACTTCATTGAGATCTGACGACCGGACGTTGATTTCAGACCGCGAGCGCCATACCGACTTGTTGGAGCTGCTATCAAATACCTCGATCACCAGCGATCCGCTCCGCACTTCCTGCGTCCACATTCGCGGTTGATCTAAATCTGCTCCGCTTCGCGCAGGCGTCGCACCTAATGGTCCAAGGTTCTCCTGCTCTGTTCTTTCTATCACTTCGACGACAAATGAAACAGCCAGATCAGCCGCCGAATCCTGCGTCATCTCATATCCTTTGGATTTAAGCTCCTCTTGGATGGCTTCCTGCACGCGGTTTCTGGCAGTTTTTTCGTTCGTGTCATCCCGTGTTACCAGAACCACATCGCCGTCGCGGACAACGAAAGAGGAGTACCGTCCGAAGTCAGCTTTTTTATTTTCCGTGATTTCCAACTTTTGCGCCATGGCTCCCGCCAGTAAGCATAACTGAATACAAAACAGACCGAAATATTTCATAAAAACGTTTTAACCATACCTAAAAACCGCGTGCCCGTTAGGAGTCATTTGAAATTCACCGGGCAACATTTAGATTTGTTTAACCAACTGTTATCTGATATGCGCTTCCTATTTCTCGCCCTATCCCTTGTGGCAGTTATTAGGGCGCTTGGAACCAATGTTCAAACGTTAGCCGATACAGCCAAAACCCAGTCTGATTCGTCGCGGCTCTACATGCTGACTCCGCATAAGTCCAAAAGGACAGACAGCCAACTCGGCTTCTATGCGGTAAAAGTTACCGATAAAGTCCCGTTTACCATTCATTCCGGGATGAGTATAATTGGAATGTTATACGGACGGATTCCAACTTATTTTTCGACGAATCCACTAAACGCGGGTGGAACAGGTGGCGCGATGATGATCGTCGACGGCGTGTCGGCCAACTCCAACATCACCGGGCTCTACAACCTTAATGCGTATGAGTACAGCGACATAACAGCATCTCGAAGCGCAGCAGCGGGATTTGCGTTCGGTGGCGACTCAGGCAACGGAAGTCTTTTCCTCACCAGCAAATCTGGAAAAGGGATCACTGAAGGTGAGTTGGAATTAAACTCTTTCACAACACTTAATATTTCGACGGCAAAGGGTGTGACGGGCGCCTCGGAAAATAATAACCGATGGGTCTTCAACAACACACTAGCGTACTCCAAAGACTTCGGCAAAGTGGATGCACGCGTGTCATACAATTTCCTGTCTATCCCCTACAGTGACGCAAGCCAGGGACGGGCGCACAATCACAATCTGCGACTAAACACCGGCGCAGAAATCACTCGTGGCTTTTCGGCGCGACTTATTTTCGACTATATAAACAGGGCGGACCTCTTCCGCTATGAGTCAGGATGGCCGGCACCAGGAACTGTCATCGAAGACGATCAGCACGACTCTTACGTTCAGGGAAACTTGTTTCTCAAGTACGAGTTCGGCAACGGTCTTGAAATAACTTCGCGACACGTGCTTGGCAAAACTGACAGCGATCTAACGTCGAGGATCACCAATCTTGATGACGAACAAAAGAAGCGTATGCACAATCTCATCGTCTCCTATAGAAAGAGACTGGTACCGGGGGTTGCATTAGGTTCATACGCCGGAGTGTCCATTGATAAATTCAATAGTCTTCGAACACTTGCCGGGGGTAGCCAGAGCAGTTGGTCTGAAGTCAACATCGACAGCGAAGCCATCATTGCAGGTGCAGACGTTGGAATAGGCAACTATCTGCACGCAGAATACAATCTGAGGAGTGACAATCACTCCACATTCCAGGGGGCAAAAGATCGCCTTTCCCATTCTGTAAATGGTGCTTTCTTATGGAGTCACGCATTTGGCCTCACGTCGTCAAAATTTTCGACAGGCAAACTGCGCGCATCATGGGTCGATGGTGATTTTGGATTGGGAAGCATTTCCCGCTTGTCCCGGGCAATGACAACATGATTACGCTCCCTGTAGTATACGGGAATAAGGCTGTGGACATAGGTGCAGACTTCGGCTTTCATAACGATCGCTACCGAATTTCAGCTTCGTGGTTCCGCAATGTGGGAGACCGGCTCATTCCAGTATCAGGGATGCCCGGTGGAGTTCCACCTACGCCGATCATAGCGGACCTGCATTACTACGTTGGGAAGTTCAAGTTTCCGGGACGCATCAACTGAGTCAAGGGCTTCAGCTTGAGACGATCCTCTCCTGGTGGGCCGCCAATGATGAAATCGCGTCTAAGGGTGGCAATCCCGGGCAGGCCAAAGACTCTCGTGATTTCCCGGGTGGCCCCTATCCATCGTGGCGAAGCACACTCCTGAATCAGATGACGTACAAAAAATTCTTCCTCAACGTTGTGCTCGACTATCGGAAAGAGGAATCGGTGTTTTATGGCGCCGTCGGAAATGTTCCGACTTTGACCATAGACACAAAACGCCTCATGCTCTTACCCGACTTCACCGCTGGTATCAGGTCTCTTCAGCTGCCGAATACACCTGTGAAAAGGCTTATACTTTTGCTTTCCGCGCGCAATCCATTTACGCTCTACGAAAGCAACAAACATTTGGGAAACTCGTCTGTTCTTTATCAACAACGCGGAAGATACAGCTTCGGCGTGACGGCGGCTTTCTGATCACTTGCGTGGATGGAACTCCTGGATCACCTGACGCAGGTAATCGCGGTCCAAGTGGGTATAGATTTCAGTTGTGGTGATAGACTCGTGGCCCAGCATCTCCTGAACTGCGCGCAAATCCGCGCCACCTTCGATGAGATGCGTTGCAAAGGAATGACGAAACGTGTGCGGACTGATCGTCTTGTTTAATCCAACAGATCGCGTCAGTGTTTTGATAATCGTAAACACCATCACCCGGGTTAGCTTCTTTCCCCGGCGGTTCAGGAAAACATGATTTTCAAAGCCCTTTTGTGGAGGGGCATGTGGTGGTCTTCCGCGAACTGAATCAATGTAGATTGACATGTACCTGGCGGCGTCTGTTCCGAACGGAACAAGCCGCTCCTTGTTGCCCTTTCCTATTATCCTAAGGAATTTTATATCAAAGTAAATGTGATTAAGCCTGAGCTCCACAAGTTCGCTTACGCGGAGGCCGGAGCAGTACAGTAGCTCCAGCATAGCGCGATTGCGAGCACCCTCCGGCGTCGACAGATCAATTGCATTCAGCAGCTGCTCTATTTCATGAAAACTAAGCGTATCGGGAAGCTTACGCCCGAGGCGAGGGCCTTCAATGAGTTGCGTCGGATCATTTTCAATCAACTCTTCATTGACCAGATACCTGTAGAACGCCTTGACGCCGGAGAGAATGCGCGCCTGACTGAACACGCTCATGTCAAGTTCATTGAGGTAACCAAGGAATTCCTGAATCATACGGGCATTCACCTTCAGCGGCGATGTCCCCTTGTGGTGCAGTGACATAAACCGGCGGAGAAGTTCAACATCGCGCACATAAGCATCGATGGAGTTTGCAGATAGCGACCGTTCAATCCGGAGGTACGAACGAAAATGTTTGATATGCAGCTCCCACAATGCCATACGCAAAACTACAAATTCCATTGAGCGTCGCGCTGCTTACGGTGGATCAATTATTTCTGTTAATTTGCAGCAAATCCCACATCGATCATGAAGATCCAGGTAATCAACGGCCCGAATCTTAATCTCCTTGGAAAACGTGAGCCGTCAGTATACGGCAGTGCCTCTTTTGAAGACTTCTTCCTTACCCTGAAACAACGGTATCCAGACATTGAATTGCATTACTATCAGTCGAATGTTGAAGGTGAAATTGTGAATAAACTTCACGAAACCGGATTCTCGTTCGACGGTATCATTATCAACGCGGGTGCGTATACGCATACATCCGTTGCCATCCATGACGCCATTGGTGCGATTCAAACGCCTGTGGTTGAAGTCCACATTTCCAACGTATACGCACGGGAAGAATTCCGCCACAAGAGCCTGATAACTTCAAAGTGTGCCGGCATGCTCACTGGGTTTGGTCTTGAAGGATATGCACTCGCTATCGAATACTTCAAACAGAAGCAGCAATGATTTCGTTTTATCCCGGGCCGTCGCGCGTTCACGATAAAGTTCCTGCTTATGTGAAAGATGCTTATAAGGAAGGCATCATGAGCATCAACCACAGAAGTGATGACTTCATCCGCATCAGCAAAAGGACCGTTACCCTGCTGAAGCAAAAGCTTGGCATTCCGTCGGGCTACATGATATTCTTTACGTCATCAGCAACGGAATGCTGGGAGATCATCGCCCAGTCGCTCATCACTGGAAAGAGTTTGCACCACTTCAACGGCGCATTCGGCCAGAAGTGGTTTGAATATACCCGCAGACTTCACCCGGAAGGTGCGACGCCTTTTCCGTTTGACGTAAATGAAGCGCTTAACCTTGAAGGCGTAAGGCCTGATACACCTGAAGACGTCATTTGCCTCACACAAAATGAAACGTCAAATGGAACACAGGTGGGCAACGGTATCATAAAGAAACTGCGAAAAGCCTTCCCGGAAAACATGATAGCGGTAGATGCAACGTCTTCGATGGCGGGTATCAAACTCGATTTCAAGTCTGCCGACGTATGGTATGCATCGGTACAGAAGTGTTTCGGCCTTCCTGCGGGTCTTGGCGTAATGGTCTGTTCACCGATGGCGTTAGCGCGCGCCAAAGCTATTGGCGAGAAGGATCACTATAACAGCCTGACATTCCTCATTAATATGATGGAGAAATGGCAAACGTCATATACTCCTAACGTACTTGCTATCTATCTTTTGATGCGTGTTCTCGAAGACAGTGACCCCATCGCAACAGTGGAGGAGAAAACTATCAGCCGTTACAAGGAGTGGACATCCTTCCTGAAATCGCGAAAAAGCATTGCCCACTTCGTTGAAAACGAGAGCGTCCGTTCGTTTACAGTCGTTCCTGTAAAAGGAGACGAGAAAACGCTTACTACCATTAAAAAGAAGGCCCGGAAGGAGGGACTGCTTCTCGGTGAAGGCTACGGTGACTTCAAGCCGCTCACTTTCCGGATCGCAAACTTCCCCGCCATTAAAGACAAGGAGATCAGGCTGCTAAAAACATTTTTGACTGCATATTGACAGATCAGGTATTCGTTGGTAACTGAAATGTTTAATTTTGCCGCCACAATGGACTTAAAAGAAATCTTTTCAGTTACCCTCATTCTGTTTTCCGTAATCGATATCGTGGGGTCGATTCCTTTTATTATAATCATCCGAAAAAGGGAAGGGAGGATCCAATCGGAGAAAGCCACCCTGATATCGGCCGGATTGATGATATCCTTCCTTTATCTCGGGGTATCAATTCTGAATCTCTTCGGGCTTGACGTAGCGTCATTTGCAGTTGCCGGCGCAATCGTGATTTTTATTGTTGCCATGGAAATGATCCTTGGTATCACGCTAATAAAAGACGAGCCTGGATCAAAGGGTTCAGGATCCGTTGTCCCATTGGCGTTTCCGCTGATTGCAGGAGCCGGAACGCTTACAACAATACTTTCTCTGCGTTCGGTATACCACGAAATAAATATTCTCATCGGGATCTTGTTAAATCTGGTTTTCGTCTACCTCGTGTTGCGTTCCTCTGAATGGCTTGAGCGAGTTATCGGCCAATCTGGGTTCGCCGTACTAAGACGTGTATTCGGCGTGATCCTTCTCGCCATTGCCGTCAAGATCTTCAAAACGCACGCCTTATGATTCGTATCTATACTGATGGGGCGGCACAGGGAAATCCGGGTCGCGGAGGATACGGTGTGATTCTCAAGTTCAACGATTACGTCAAGGAGTTGTCAGAAGGATTTCGGCTGACAACAAACAACAGAATGGAACTTCTCGCCGTAATAAAAGGCCTTGAATCCTTGAAGAAGGAGGGCATACCGGTGACGATATTTTCTGATTCCGAATATGTGATCAACGCAATAGAAAAGGGCTGGCTGTGGAATTGGCAGAAGAAAAATTTTAAAGATAAGGCAAACGTTGACCTTTGGCAACGTTATATCCCACTGCATCATAAATACAAACCGCGGTTCACGTGGATCAAGGGGCACGCAGGCCATGTTGAAAATGAACGGTGTGATTTTCTCGCTGTTCAAGCGGCGAATGGAGCCAAGCTACAGATCGACAGGGCCTACGAAGAAAGCCGGCCCCGCTGACAGCGAATTAAATTTCCTCTTCTGATAAGGTTACGCCTTGTTCGCCCAGTTCTTTCAGGATTGGTTCGTAGAACTCCCGTGTCGTTGGAATGGCCACTCCCCGTCGAGTGATTTTTCCTGTCAACAACAATTTTGCTGCAATGGCCAGCGGAAGTCCGACGGTCTTTGCCATAGCAGTAGCGGCACCGTTATCACCCCTGGTTACCAACGAAGAATTTATTTTGCGTACACTGCCATCCAATTCATAGCTAAACCTGTGCTGCATCACAACCAGGTCGCGATCCGATTGATTCAGTTTCCATCGCTTGTTAAGGATATGTTCGAGTATCTGCGCGGGTGTTCCTTGTTTCAAGCCTACAGGTTCGTCATCAAAGAATCCTGACCACTTTAATTTCTGAATTGACTCTTCTGAAAGTGTACCTACCGCTGCCGAAACCCGTGCGACAAAATCGTGCCTTTCCCCTTTTCCGTCGAGAAATGCATTAATAAAGTCGCGGTGAGTCATGTTTGAAACGTCTTCAATCAGAACGGTATCGTCGCAGCATCCCAACTGAACGAAGACATTCCACGCTTCACAAAATCCTTCGTATCGCAGTGTTCCCCGTAACATTGTTTCGACGCCTTCGAGTCCATATATTTCAATATACTTCAACGAGTCCCTGTTGGCGTAGCCCTCGTATTTCTCCCCGTCGGGAAATACTACATGTGAAGGTCGCCGGAACAACTGGTGATAGGGAATAAACTTCAGTTCGCCATCGCGCAGAAAGCGGGCAATGCTCTGGCCTGCCATGACGACGTTGCGAGGGTTCCAGGTAAACTTGTACTTCCATGGATTTTCCGGATCAGAGGCAGGGTCGAGCAACCCGCCCGTGAACGATTCAAAAGACGTGACTCTCCCGCCTGCGTCATGGATGCGATCAATCACTCGCATTGCACTCATGTGATCGATTCCCGGATCGAGGCCGCATTCGTTCACAAAGAGGAGGTCTGAACCAACGGCCTGACTATGGTACGATGCCATAACATCGCTGACATAGCTGGCGGTGAGCAGATGTTTTCTTTCCTCCAGGCAGATTTCAGCGACCTTTGGATGGAGGAAGGCCGGAAGCAACGAGATAACAACATCAGCCGCGGCTATTGTTTCCCTTGCAGCGGCGCCGTTGATATCGAAATGGATACCCCGGGCCACGTCACTTGCGCCCACAGCCTGTATGGCCGCGGCCTCTGACAGGTCTCCTACAGTGACAGTCCATTCGTGGGTACGTGCCCGTTCAACCAGATAATGGATGAGGGAAGTCGATGAACGTCCGGCTCCCAGAACAAGTATTTTGCGCATACACAAATCTAATGCGTTTTGTTTTTGAAAGCGCGTATTGCATTCCGGAATAAGCTTCCTATATTATTTGCCCAAATGTCAAATAACGGTGCAGCAACCCCTTGACGACGACTCAAAGAAACTGATACGCGAAGCTGAAGCAGCTTTGCCGCGGGCGTATGCTCCCTACTCGGGTTTTCACGTTGCTGCAGCCATTCTGCTCGATGACGGCACGATCCTGACGGGAACAAATCAGGAAAACGCGGCGTATCCGCTTTGCATGTGTGCCGAAAGAGTTGTCCTGTATGCCAAGACGTCCTTACACCCCGAGCGGTCAGTCACCCGGCTTGCGGTAATTGCACAGCGCGCCGAAGCCTCCTCACCCGTAGCTGCAGCACCTTGCGGATCGTGTCGCCAGGTTATTTCAGAATTTGAGTCGCGGCAAAACCATCCTATTGAAGTCATTATCCTCACCGCAGACGGATGGATCCGCCTTCCGTCAGCCCAATCACTCCTTCCCTACGGTTTTAGCAGGTCAAACCTGCTGGGTGAGCAGTAACTAAGTCCGATACATGCCCTTGTAATAAATTGGCCTCATTTACGGGGTTTCAGTTCCCCGCTTTACCCAATTTTACCCTATTTGGTGAGAATGATATTTCTACGCAACAATCAATTAAAGCATTTGGGCGCCTACCTGGTCGTTTTGGCGCTCCTTATTTTTGTTGCACAGTTCTATTTTATTGACATCAGAGTCGCCAACGTAGAGGAAGCGGAATCAAAAATCGAATACACCCAACTGGCACAGCTGCATAATCAAAAAATAGCTATGCATCTTCAGCAGTTCCTCAATGGGAAACGCGATGAAGCTCCTGCTATCGCAGCCTTGCTGGAAGAACAGGATTTCCACTTCAAGACTCTCGAGTCAGGAGGACGTTTCGGCCAGCGTCACCAGTTTATTAAGCCACTTTCCAGACTACCAAAAATCACATTCACCGGTCTCAGGGAGAACTGGGAATCGTATAAAGGGACCATCCTATTATTACTGAGTTCTTCTCAGGAAGATGACGTCGCCCCCACTCAGGTGTCTGAGCCGCTGAGCACCGCCAGCCCCGAAATCATGGATCCCGAAACCATAGATGCAGAAACTGTAGTAACTGACACCTTTGAGACGGAATCGGAAAAAACTATTCCTGCGGTCCTGGCAAATACAACGTCGCCTTCAGCAGGTTCTGCAGGTTCTACAAACTCGTTGGCAACGCTAACAAGGTTGCAGTACGAAGGGTTGTCACTGACCATGTCGCAATGGTTCGATAAGCTTATTGCTGACCTTGACGAGGAAGTTCAAAATAGTAAAGTAAGTCTCTCGCGGGCGAAAGCCGGCATCGTTATAGTGAACGCACTCCTTATCGCCGGGCTTTATTACCTGTTTGTAACCGTGATTCTCAGACCCATAGGTCGAATCAAGGACAACGTCGCGCAGCACCAGCGGGTAGAGGGGTTCCCTTCAAATGAACTGGGTGCACTTGCCGGAAGCATTAACCAGACCATTGAGAATTTGAGAGATGCTACAGATTTCGTATCCGCAATCGGTCAGGGAAATTTCTCCTTAGATTATAAGGAGAGTCTCGACCCCAACTATGAGCCTGGGAAAAACAAACTGGCGGATTCGCTTATTGAAATGCAGCAAAAGCTCCGCAGTGTCAACGAGGAAGAGCAGAAGCGGAAATGGGCGAATGAAGGGCTTGCCAAGTTTGTAGATATCATGCGTTCCGCCAACGATGAACTTAATGTATTGGGCGACAAGATCATATCAACACTTGTATCCTATACGCGTTCGAATCAGGGTGGATTGTATGTTCTTAATGATGACGATGAACGCAACCGTTATCTCCAGTTGATTTCGTTATTTGCCTGGGACATTAAGAAACACGAACAGCAAATAGTAAAACCTGGACAGGGTCTTCTTGGTCAGGCATTTTTAGAAAAGGAAACAACTTATCTTACAAACGTTCCGCAAGAATACATCCGGATAACGTCCGGTCTGGGCGACGCAAATCCAAAAGCAGTATTGATCGTACCGCTTAAGGTTGATCGCGATGTCTATGGTCTGGTGGAACTTGCATCATTCAACGAATTTGAGAAGCATGAAATCGCGTTTGTTGAAAAACTCGGTGAGATGATTGCATCCTCCCTTGCGAACGTGCGCACTGCCAACAAGAACAAGATGTTGATTCATCGGTTCCAGAAGCAGGCGGAAGAGATGCGGGCGCAGGAGGAAGCGATGCGGCAGAACATGGAAGAAATTCAGGCGACACAAGAGGAAATAGCACGCAAGGAGGCCGATTACTTAAAACGCATTCAGGAACTGGAGGCGAAGTTGGCAGCGCAGCAAACAGAACCAACTGCACTTACAGAACTCAAGGCGCGTTATGCACAACTGGAGCATGAATCTGAGCAAAAAATCAGTGAGCTGATGGAAGGGCTCCGCGAGTGTGAATCACGTGCGGCTCACTGGGATGTTGCGCAGGAAGTCCATCAGGCATTGCAGACAAATCTCGATGCTCTCCGGATTACGCGCGACGTGATTAAAAAGAAATCGACTTGATTTTTTAACCTATAGATGCAAAACATGGGGCTTGGTTCGATTTGAGACGTGTGTAAGTTTTACGCATCAAATCCAACCGTCAGTTTCATGAACCAACTAATTTTGAGTTCCTTATGCTCGATATTGATATTTCCGATCTTAAGAAGATTTCAGAGCTGATTTACCAGAAGTATGGCTATGACTTCAGGAATTACGCCATGTCTTCTTTCAAGCGGCGTGTTCTGAGAATTTTGGAGCTCAAGAAACTTACTGTAGATGGGCTTCTAAAGAAACTGACAGATTCACCGAATTTCGTCAATGAATTCCTTGATGAGTTGACCGTTAACGTAACAGAAATGTTTCGCGATCCCAGCTTCTGGCGCATTATGCGTGAAGAGGTGATCCCAGCCATCATGCTTAATCACAAGCAATTCAAGATTTGGCATGCCGGATGTTCTTCGGGTGAAGAAGTGATTTCCATGTGCATCATGCTGAAAGAAATGGGAATCCTGCATGACGTTACAGTCATTGCCACCGACCTGGATGTAAACATTCTCGAAAAAGCAAAAGCGGCAACGTACCCGCTGAAAAACATGGAGCTTAATGAGAAGAACTACATTCGGTTCCAGGGAACAGGAAACTTCAAGGACTACTATCGCGAAGAAGGAAACAACGCCGTCTTCAACAAAGACTTATTAATGAATGTGTCGTTCCGCCGTCATGATCTCGTGCTTGGAGATATCTTCAACAAATTCGACCTCGTGCTTTGTCGGAACGTAATGATCTACTTTAACCAGACATTGCAAAACGACGTACTCAAGAAATTCCATGAGAGCCTTTTTAAATACGGCTATCTCGCCATTGGATCAAAAGAGTCGTTGATATGGTGCGATTATGCTAACCGCTTCATCGTCGTGAACAACGAGGAGAAGATATATAAGAAAATAAAAGACTGAGTGAAGTTGCCATAAGCATGAATAAATTCAACCTAAATAACAGCTATAAGGCCGTTGTTATCGGTGGTTCCGCGGGCAGCTTTCAGGGAGTAGTAAAGATACTTTCTCAGTTGCCTAAAGGATTCCCGTTGCCGATAATAATGTGTCTGCATCGGTTGAAGCACGTGCGCAATGGTTTTGTGGAAGCGTTGTCGATAAAGAGTGTGGTTCAAGTGACTGAGCCTCATGATAAAGAGCCGGTCAAAAAGGGTAATGTCTACCTCGCCCCCTCGAACTACCACCTCTCCGTAGAGCTGGGAAACTACTTCGCATTGTCGACAGAGGAGATGGTGAACAATTCGCGACCCGCTATTGACATTACACTGGCAAGCTGTGCCTATGTATATAAAGATAAACTGATTGGAATTCTCTTGTCAGGCGCAAACAAAGACGGCGCGATGGGAATGAAACATATACACGATCGCGGAGGTACCACGATAATTCAGGATCCTTCCGAGTGTATGATAGACACCATGCCGCGTGCCGCACTTAGCCTGACAGAAATAGATTATATCATGCGAGTCGACCAGATCGTGGAATTTTTGAAAGAACTAGATAAAAAGTACCGATGACGCACACATTCAATGACCGGTTTAATCTAAATCTGATTCTGACCATACTTTTTATGGTCGGCGTGGGAGTATCGCTTTATTTTATCTATTCACTGCCTGTGTCCCTCCGCCTGGCAAACGGATATCAACCGGAATTTTTTAAAGTATATGTGACACTTGGAGGAACATTCGCTCTTGGCCTTGTTTCACTTATTTCGGCACTGCGGTATAAAAAGGAAATCGTCGTTTTTCGCGACAAGCTCATCGATAAAGAAGAAATGAAGCGCGAGGCCGCTGAACAGGCAGGAAAAACCACGATCAGCCTGGACACGATCAAGTCATGCCTTGCGGAAACAGATGTCAAAGCCTCGCTGTCGTCGGCGTTGCAAACCATCTGCAAGCAACTCGAGGCAGGTCAGGGTGCCTTGTACAAAGCTGTGGAAGATGATGGGAAACGGTTTGTAGAACTATATGCAGGCTACGCTCTGAACATGGGCGAAAGCACTGTACTCAAATATGAATTTGGCGAAGGAATAATCGGCCAGGTAGCCACATCTGGAACAACCCTTTATGTCGATGAAGTTCCTCAGGGCTATATCACTATTCTCTCGGGACTTGGCAACTCATCACCAAGGTATCTCCTTATCGTACCGGTGAAAACCAAAGATAAACTTTTTGGCGTTTTGGAAATTGCCACCTTCCAACGCGCTACCGAAGATCAAAGGAAATTTGTTGAAGAATCGGCTCAATTGATGACAGAAAAAATCCTTGCAAACGGATAATCCGGGTTTTATGATCAAGCACATTAACGTAAGTACCAAAATAACGCTGCTGATTCTCGGCATTACGATGGTGGCTGTTGTCGCCATTAGCTTCTTCAGCTACGATTATCAGGTAAAAGCAGTCAGGCAAAAGCACCTCGCAAGCCTGACAGCTCTGGCAGAAAACTACGCCAGCTATTTTGATACGTATTTTCACCGTGGCTCAATCGCCGTTCAGGTACTGCAGCAATCAGACCGCGTGAAGAATCACGGGGGTGGTGGGGAGGAATCGTCTGATTTCATGGTAGCGTCATTTGCTCCGGATATCACTGACGAACCCGAAACCGAAGGCGATTCAGGTGATGAAGACTTCGAATCCGATGACTTCGCCCTGACTTCAAACACTACATCGAATGACCTCGCAGGCTATCTCGCTCAGCAGAAGTCAATCCTGCAGGTGGAAGAAATCACAATCACAACGCCTACGGGAAGCGTGATTGCATCCAGCAATCCGGAGGTGAAAGGAAACTTCATCGAGCCGGATGGCGCATTCTCAAAAGCAAAAAATGGTATCTATTTCACTAACGTCATCCGCGACAAAAAGCTCCGCCTTTATGATATGTGGGTGGCCGGTTCTACCAAAGACAAGGAAGGCAACGACATCATCATTCTCGTAAAACTCAACCTCAACAGCGCTTACAAAGTCCTGACGAATTACTACGGCCTAGGCAAGACCGGCGAGGTGGTGCTGGCACGTCAGGACTCTTACTCAAAAAAGGTTGCCCTGATCAGCCCGATTCGTATGGACACGACGGCGGCGATCAAGACACTTGAGCAAAACCATCCGTTCATCGCAAGCTTTGCTTCGGTATTTGACGGAAAGAATACTACCAGCACAGGTAAAGACTACAAGGGTACCGATGTTCTCCAGGTATCACGTCGCATCCCGTCAACAGGAATTGCGCTTATTGCCAAGATGGATCTCGCTGAAGCCGAAGGTGAAGCGGGAGATATCATGAATAACTTCTTTTATGCGGGAGCATGTATCGTCGCACTAGCTTTTCTTATGTCTATGGTTCTTTCACGGGCCCTTACAAGACCATTGTTCAGTATGAAGAACACTATTGGTCTTGTAGCCCAGGGAATTTTGCCCGAAACGGGCGGACACCACGGCAACGACGAATTCGGTCAGATGGGTCAAAAAGTTGACGACCTTGTCCAGACCCTTCGCAAAAACGCCGACTTTGCAAGACAGATCGGTGAAGGAAAGTACGATACTCAGTTTGTACCTGCCAGCGAAGATGATATGCTCGGCGTATCCCTTATCGAAATGCGTTCTAACCTCATTGAGAATGAACGCCGTGATAAAGAACGCAACTGGATCGTAAGAGGCGTTGCCGAAATCAGTGAAATTCTCCGGATGCACGATTCGATCGATCAACTGGGCGACGACGTTATCCAGTTTATCCTCGGTAAAATCGGCGCCGTTCAGGGGGCTTTCTATGTAGTGAACGATGAAGTTGAACCACACCTCATCGAGATGCGCGCTAGCTTCGCCTACAACAGGAAAAAATACCTTCGCGCGAAATTCAAATTTGCTGAGGGCCTGGTGGGTCAGGCAGCCATCGAGCAGGATACAATCCTCAGAACCGAGATCCCCGACGACTACGTAACGCTTACGTCAGGTATCCTTGGCGACAAGAAACCTTCCTGTATCCTCATTGTACCGTTGATTACCAATGAAGAAGTGTATGGCGTACTCGAATTCGCCGGCTTCAAGAAGTTCGATGAATCACAGGTTAACTTCGTTAAGGAACTTTCGCTCATCCTGGCGCGAACGATCTTTAACATCAAAGTCAACGAAAGAACCCGCAGACTCCTCGCTGAATCACAGGAGATGAGTAACGAGCTGAAGGAGAAACAGGAGGTCCTTCGCCAGAATGCGGAAGAAATGCAGGCTACTCAAGAAGAACTCAAGCGCTCCAACCAGATGCTTGAAGAGCAGATCGAGGAAGTGAACCGCACACAAAAGCGGATGCAGCTCCTTCTCGAAAACGCTTCCGAGGTTATTACAATTTACGAAGAAGACGAAACAATCCGTTATATCTCTCCTTCCGTAGAAACAATCCTTGGCTATGGCCAGAAGGAAATGATCGGAAAGAGCGACATCGAAAAAGTACACGAGGAGCATCGTTCAATCTTCAAGGATCTGTTTATGAAGATGAATGAGCATCCGGAAGAAAAAGTTACTGTTCAGTACGAGTATCGGGCCAAAGACGGAAGCTTTATCTGGCTTGAATCAACGGGAACGAACTGTATGTCGAATCCTGCGATTCATGGATATATCCTCAACTCACGCGACATTACTGAAAGACGCCGCGCTGAGCAGGAACAGCGGATGCGAAGTAAGATGCAGGCCCTGTCTGAAAACTCGCCTGATCTTATCACCCGACTTGAAAGCGAAACGATCTCATACATCAACCCTGTTATTGAAGAATACACGGGCAAGAAGCCGGTCGACTTCCTTAACAAGAAGGTCAAAGAGGCTCAACTTGATTACACTGTACTTGAGGGATGGCTCAAGATCGTTGAGGAGGTAAATCAGTCGAGCAATACGGTGTCGACGGAAATGGATTTCCCTTCAGAGATGGGTACCCGGGTAATGCAGGTTAACGCCATCCCTGAATTCGATGAGACCAACAAACTTGAATCGGTGCTGGTGGTGTCGCACGACATCACGGAGCGTAAGATGATCGAACTTGAGATCCAGAACAAGAACAAGAAGATCACCGAAAGTATTAACTATGCGAAGCGTATTCAAACTGCTATCCTGCCTAACAACAGGGTAATCAGCAAGGCGCTTCCTGATTCGTTTATCCTCTACAAACCCCGCGACGTTGTTTCCGGAGACTTTCCATGGTTCGTTCAGGTGAAAGACGAAATCTTTATTGCAGCGGTAGATTGTACCGGTCACGGTGTTCCCGGAGCGCTCCTGTCATTGATCGGGTACTTCCTTCTCAACGACATCGTCAGAAGCCGTAAGATCACCGAACCTGGGGTTATCCTCGACATGCTTGACGAAGGTGTAACTACGACACTCCGTCAGGATGAGGATGCGACTACCAAGGACGGAATGGACATCGCTTTGTGCAAGATAAACATGAATACACGCGAAGTCGAATACGCGGGAGCGCATAGGCCACTGTATATCATGCGTGATGGTGTTATGGAAGAGGTGAAGGGGAACAAATTCCCGATTGGCGGTGGTATCTTCAAGAACCAGACAAACTTCACGAACACGAAACTGCAGCTGGGTAAAGGTGACTCGATCTACTTCAGTTCCGACGGATTCCCTGACCAGTTCGGTGGTCCGGAAGGCCGGAAATTCGGTCCTAAGAGGGTTCGGGAAATCATCGAACGCGTGCATAAGCAGTCGATGAAGGAAGCTATGACGGCCTTCGACCACGAGTGGGAAACCTGGAGGGGCGACCAAAAACAAACAGATGACGTATTGTTAATCGGAATCAAATTTTAACCAAATTGCAGATTGCAACTATAGACTATCGTTGAATCTGAATAAAATTATAACTTAGTGAACTACATTCGTATCATTTAATTTTTCCGAGCATGAATTTTATTTATGACCTGCACCGTACGATGATGTCGCAGAACCTGATTCTGGTGTATCAAGGTGATTTCACCCAGGAGAGCACCAAATCTATTCTGGCCATGGCCGAGCGAAATCTTGACTCCTCGGGAGAAGAGTCAAGCATCAAAAGAAAGGTGTTCAACGTAATGGTCGAAGCACTGCAAAATATAGTCAAGCACAGCGACGAACTCGTCGACGGTCAGATCCGTAGCCATGCTGCAATATTCCTTATCGGAAAAGAGAAGGACCGTTACAGCATCATGTCCGGAAACCCGATCCGCAAGGAGAACATCGATAAGCTTAAGACTGCCCTTGAGCATATCAACAACCTTGACAAAGACGGATTGAAGGAGCTCTACAAGGAAATCATCAAGAACACTACCATCTCGGATAAAGGCGGAGCCGGACTTGGCTTCGTGGACATGGCACGGAAGTCCGGAGAAAAGATCGAGTACTCGTTCCCTGAGTTGAATTCGGAGTACCACTTCTTTTGCCTGAAGGTTAACGTACCACGCGAGCAAGACTAAAATCGATTATTGAACTCTAATACTTAAATAACCATGGAAATTTTAAACCTGGAAGGAACTGAAGATACCCCGAAGATAATCCTGGATAAAAAGAACGGTATATTCGAAATCTCTGGGCGTTCATTGCCGGAAGATTCCGCCGAATTTTATCGACCGGTACTTGAATGGATTAATAAATACGGAAGTGATGCGAATCCCTCAACCGAGTTTGTATTTAAACTGGAATACTTCAACACAGCATCCTCAAAACTGATCCTCGATGTTCTCTCTGCCCTTGAAGATATTAAAGGCATGAAGATCGTCTGGTATTTTCACGAGGATGATGAAGACATGGAAGAAGCAGGACAGGAGTTCTCCGAGCTTGTCGAGATCCCCTTCGAGTTCAGAACCTACTGATCACGCTCCGACTCACTATCGGTTACCTGCCATGTTGATTCAGCCATTTCAACCATGCCGGGTAACCGATATTTTTTGATCTTATTAACGTATTTTTTGAACTATGAGTGAAGAAATACTCAAAGCCCTAACCCAACTTTTTGCAATCATTACCAAACAGGATGGTGGAGTAAGTGAAGGGGAAAGGCAGTATGTAATCAACTTCTTTCAGACTGAACTTGATCGCGACTCTATCAAAGAATACCTCGATCTGTATGATCAGTTTTCGGGTTATGGCAAAAACGATGAGGAAGAAAGCAAGAAGAGACTTACTTCAGTAAAGGACTCCGTCAAAACGCTCGGGATCTGTAAAAAAATCAATAAAACGCTTACACAAAAGCAAAAGGTAGTCGTACTGATTAAGCTCCTCGAACTCGTAAGCACCGACAAGAACTTCACGCCACAGCGGATGGAAATCATCAACACGGTTTCCACGGTTTTTAATATCGTTCAATACGAATACGAGCTAATTGAGCGTTTCGTCATCTCCGACGACGCCCAGTCGCTCAATTACCCGGACATACTTCTCCTGGATTCGCGACACGAACAACCTGAAGGTCTCCAGAGCAAGCACGTCCACGGACATATAGAGGGTACGTTATTCTTCATGCGTGTACGCAGTGTCGACATGTACTACACCAAGTACGTCGGTGAAGAATCCAATGTTCTCAACGGCTTCATCATGCAGCCAAACAAGGCGTACCTCTTCTCCCACGGAAGTACAATCAAAACACAGCAGGGCGATGCCTTGTATTATAGCGACCTTGTCGCCAACTTCAACGAAGAACTAAAAACGACCAAGCTTTCCTTCAATGCGAACATCGAACAACTGATGTTCCCCAACGGCGCTATCGGCCTTCGCAATGTTGTGATTTCCGAGGGCCCCGGGAAACTGATCGGAATCATGGGAGCCAGCGGTGCGGGTAAAACCACGCTGCTGAATGTGCTCGCCGGGCTTGTAAAGCCAACAATCGGATCTATCCTGATCAACGGATTTGATATACATACCGAAAAAGATCGTATCCATGGCGTAATCGGTTATGTATCGCAGGATGATCTCCTGATTGAAGAACTCACGGTTTACGAAAACCTTTATTATAACGCGAAGCTTTGTTTCGCCGATATGTCGGAAGAGGAACTCAACACCCGCGTGATGAGTGTTCTCCAAAACCTGGGCCTTGACCAACGCAAGGACCTCCGCGTAGGGAACGTACTGGAAAAAACGATCAGTGGTGGTCAGCGCAAAAGGTTGAACATCGCACTCGAGCTGATACGGGAGCCCGCGGTTTTGTTTCTCGACGAACCTACGTCCGGACTTTCGTCACGCGACTCTGAAAACGTCATCGACTTGCTCAAGGAGCTTTCGCTCAAAGGCAAACTTATTTTCGTGGTTATCCACCAGCCTTCTTCAGACATCTATAAGATGTTTGACAAGATGATCATCATGGATACCGGGGGCTATCCCGCATACTATGGCCCTCCCGTCGAGGCTGTCACATACTTCAAACGATCCACCCACCAGGTTGACAGCAACCGTGGTCAGTGCGAAACGTGTGGTAACGTCAACCCTGAACAGATCTTCAGCATCATCGAAGCGAAGGTAGTCGACGAATACGGACAACCCACCAACAAACGAAAGATCACGCCACCTCAATGGTTTGACCTTTATAAAGAACACTTCCACATACCTCATGTCGAAGATATCCGGGAGGAGCCGCCGCATAGCCTCAACCTCCCTAACCGGCTGAAGCAAACGTTGATCTTTGCCACACGTGATACGCTCGCGAAGCTTAGCAACAAACAGTATTTGCTAATCAACCTGCTGGAAGCGCCCCTGTTGGCGATCATTCTGGCCTTCATCATAAAGTACAAGAGCGCACCGGGAGAAAAGGAATACCTCTTCAGGTTTAACGACAACTTCCCTGCATTCCTGTTGATGAGTATTATCGTCGCGCTGTTCATGGGGCTTACCGTGAGCGCGGAAGAGATTATTCGCGACCGCAAGATACTCAGACGCGAGTCGTTCCTGAACCTGAGCTGGAACAGTTACCTGATGTCGAAACTTTCGATCCTGTTCATCCTTTCTGCCATTCAGACTTTCCTGTTTGTAATTGTCGGAAACATGATCCTGGAAATTGAATGGCGGATGCTCGTTCCGTTCTGGGTTGTTCTGTTCACCGTCTCCTGTTTCGCGAACGTCCTCGGGTTAAATATTTCGTCTGCGTTTAACTCTGCCGTTACAGTCTATGTACTGATACCGTTGCTCCTAATCCCTCAGATGATTCTGAGCGGACTCCTCTTCAGCTTTGACAAACTGAACAACATCATCAGTACTAAGGGCAAAGTTCCTGTGGTCGCAGACATGATGGCTTCCCGGTGGGCATACGAAGCACTTGCCGTACATCAGTTCAAAGAAAACTCGTTCCAGAAACCGTTCTACCAATGGGAGAAGATTGAGGCTACTACCGACTTCAAATCTTCGTTTTTGGTAAACGAACTGGACAAGAAGCGGAAATACATTTTCGAAAACCGAAACGATTCCCGCGACTCATTGAAGGCGTTGCTTCAGAAGGATATAAACATTATTCACTCCACGCTTTCCGACAGTCACTTCAAAACGGGCATTGCAGAAGAACTGAAGGCTTCCTGGACCCCGGAGACTTTCACGCCTGAGTTCAACGAAAAGCTTGAGAATTTCCTCAAAGCGTACAAAACGTATTACCAGGAGGCGTATAACCGTGCTGTTCAGAGCCGTGAGGCCGCCCTGTTCAAACTGGAAAGCAATGCGAAAAACGGCTACTCCATCAACGAAGCCAAGAACCGCTATTACAATGAAAGCCTGGCAGACCTCGTAAGAAATATTAATACGAAGGAAAGAATTCTGGAATATGACGGCGAGTTACTGCAGCAAATAAATCCTGTATTCGTGGATCCCAAACCGAGGAATATGCTGGACTATCGGGCACATTTTTTCGCTCCACAGAAATATCTGTTCGGCGCACCGGTGGATACATTTGCTTTCAACCTGATTGTCATCTGGATAATGACCCTGCTGTTGTATGCGACTTTGTACTTCGAGTGGCTTCGCAAATTTGTTAATGCCTTCGATTCATTCGGCGGGAAGTTTCGAAAGTCCGGCTCTGAAAAAGGTGACCGGAAATAAAGCATTTAAGTAACATTTTGGCTCCAAATGCCATTTTTAGAATTTTGGAAACGCATAATTTTATCTCTATGAGAATTTTAATTGCAGCGCTAATTGTGACGATTATCACAGCCTGCGGATCTAGCAAGAAAACGGACGAAGAAGCCTTCCTTCAAGGGCTTGACTCGGCGGCTGTCGAGGGTCCCCCTATTTCCGAAGAGGTTATCAGCAGCATTCTTGAATCTATCCCTCAGCCACTTGAGATTTCAATGCTGTTGAAAGAATCCGGAAAAAAATACAACGTAAGTTACCTTAATTCCCCTCATTACAAGTCAAAGTACAACTCTAACTACAAGCGCGCACTCAATCTTGGAATTTATGGTGCGGATCTTGGTTACACGAACATCTACGAACAGAACCAGGATGGCGTGGAGTACATGAGTGCAATTAAAGAACTCGCCGACGGACTAAACATCGGTCGGTTTTTCGACATTGAAACGATTGGAAGACTTGCTACCAACAGCAAGAACCTCGATTCGTTGTTGCTCATTACAACCCAGAATTTCAACCAGATCAATCATTATCTGCAATCACAAAACCGCTCTAACCTGAGTGTACTCCTTCTTACCGGAGGCTGGCTCGAAGCGCTTCACATTACCGCTCAGGTTGCTGCAAGCAGCGATAGTCAGGAACTCCGTGAAACAATCGGCTCCCAGAAAATCATCCTCGAAAACATTATGTTACTCCTCTCCTTCTATAAGGATAAGGATCCGGGAATGGCTGCACTCCACGAAGACCTGGAAGAGTTGAAAAAGGCTTATGAAAACGTCAGCATAACCTATACCTACAAAGAAAGTACGTTTGAAATCAAGGACGGTGTGATGGTAATCAAAGACAATAGCACGAGTACCATCAATATTTCCGATGACGACATCACTAATATCAAATCCATCACCACAAGTATCAGAAATAAGATTACAAGCTAATTTGTTATAATATCAGAAGCCTTATGAAAAAGTTAATAATTAGTGTTTTAGCCGTTCTTGTTCTCAGTGCATTGGATGTGATTGGGCAGTGTAACTCGGAAGCATTGAGCAACCAGTGTATACCTAAACTGGCAGCGGGCTTCAACTTCCTTAAGAGCTACAAAATTGAAAAAGGTTCGAAAGACTATGTCGAATATTCATACGTATTTACGAAGGGAACGCAGTACATGATCAACATATGCGCGCCCGACCAACCTACCGATGGAATTGTTGTCAGCCTTTTCGATTCAAATCGTAACAAGGTTGCTACCAGCAAGGTGAATGGCCAGTTTATATCGGCGATTGCCTACCCTTGCAATACCACAGGTATCTATTATATCCAGTATACTTTCGATGGCTCCACAAACTATTGTGGCGGAAGTGCATTGGGGTTCAAACGTTAATCACTGATCTCTGTCATAAAAAAAACCTTCGTCGACCGAAGGTTTTTTTGTTTTTATTTGGACATGGAACACCATGTCGACTTCACGTTCTCTGGACGCTATTTCACTCACGGCGACAAAACGACTGCCACACAACTCTGGTTTGTACTTCACGGCTATGGCCAACTGGCCCAATATTTCATTCGCAAGTTCCGGGCGCTTGAACAGCAAAACATCTACGTGGTTGCACCTGAAGGGCTATCGCGATTTTATCTCGAAGATATTAGCCAGCGCCTTCTGTCGGGCAACAATCGGGTGGGGGCTACTTGGATGACACGCGAGGACCGGCTTACAGATATCAGGAACTACAATACGTTTCTCAATACAGTCTTCGAAAAAGAATTCATCGAGGGAGCTCAAATAACAGTCCTTGGTTTCAGTCAGGGCGCAGCCACAGCTTCACGTTGGGCTTCCGAGGGCACCATCGCGTTTGATCGTCTGATCCTGTGGGGAGGAATGCTTCCTCCGGATTTTGAATTGCCAAGGCAAATGGAGGTGCTCACCAGGAAGGAAATAATCTTTGTCAAGGGGTTGGACGACCCGTTCGTGACTGACGAGCGGTATGCTGCAATGAATCAACTTTCGTCAAAACTTGGGATCACGCCGCAGGTTGTCGAATATAAAGGCGGCCACGACATTGATGAAACCACCCTGCTCAACATCGCCTAATTATCCCTTTTCACCAGGGTAGCGCTGGCTTGTGCCACAGGGAAGATGGTGATGTCCGCGAGGACGACGTGTGCAGGCGCCTGCAATGTATATAGAATAATATCCGCTATGTCACCTCCCGAAAGCGGCATCATGCCCTCGTAGGGAGCTTTTGCAGCTGACTCATCACCTTTGAAGCGAACCAATGAAAACTCAGTCTCAACCAGTCCGGGATTTATCGAAGTAACCTTTATATTGTGCGGATTGAGATCAAGACGCATGCCCTGAGTCAATGCATCAACACCAAATTTGCTCGCGCAATAAACATTTCCCTTGGGATAAACTTCCTTACCTGCGATAGAGCCGATATTGATAATATGTCCCTGGTTTCGCGCGACCATTACGGGGATCACCTCCCGTGATACATACAACAATCCTTTCACGTTAATATCAATCATAGCATCCCAATCAGCGACCTCGCCTGACTGTATGGGAGCCAGTCCATGGGCATTCCCCGCATTGTTAATGAGAACGTCTATATTTCGCCAGCTTTCCGGCAGAGACTTAAAAGCAGCCTCGACCTGACTGCGATCACGCACGTCGAAGTTCAGCGTGAATACATCAGTGACCTGACCTAGCTCGTCATGGAGCTTGTCAAGCCGGTCCTTCCGTCGCCCTGTAAGGATCATCCGGAAATTATTTCTCGCAAGTAGTCTGGCCGTTGCCTCGCCGATCCCCGACGTAGCTCCGGTAATTACGGCAAGTCTTTTATTCATAACGTTACTGGAAGAGGAAGTAGATGGTAATGGTATTCGTATTCACCCTACTAAGGGGATGTCCGAACTTATTAGTCCGGTTTTCCAGGATATCTGCAACACCTCGCGAAAAGCGAATCTCAGGTGAAAACTTGAACAGCGGATAATAGAGGTCGAAACCGAACCCCGCTTCAAGGCTGAAATTTGTCAACTTGACTTCAATAGATTCGCTGTTTTCAAGCTCGCGCTGACCGGAAGCCTGATAGGCAGGCTTAATTCCACCGACCATATACATCCTTACATTGCCCCTGCGTTCAGACTTGTATTTTAATAAGACAGGCAATTCAACCATTGTAGTTTCCACAAGACGGGTTTCATCAGGTGTGTTGTCGGTGAAAGCATACTTGACTTCGTGTTCGTAGAACGCAACCTTGGGCGTAAGACGAAAATCAAGGTAGTCGTTGAGCCTGTAGTTAACGATAAATCCGAGTGAAAAGCCGGGCTTCCACCGCGGTGTTATTGAATGCAGATTGTCGTAAAGCGATGAATCAACAAATGCATCTGAATACTTCAGCTGATATGACGTCGTGTGAAGACCGATGAGAAAGCCGTAGCTTAGTTTGCGATCATCATAATTGGGATTGTTCTTTTCGACCCATCGCTTCTGCCCAAATCCTTCGATTCCGGCCAGCAGCAAAAGGCACATTATTAAGATTTTGTACCGCTGTAGATGGAGCTTATCCCGAAGGTTAATGCTTTGCATTGTGTGTTGTTAAATCCTACTCTGTCAAGAACCCGAAGAAAGTCGTCGCCATCAGGAAAAGCCTGCACGGATTCCGGCAAGTACGTATATGCCGCCTCGTCGTTGGACACCGCGCGCCCTACCCGGGGCAGTATGTGTTTGAAGTAAAAGTTGTATAGTTGCTTCATCGGGAACTTGCGTGGCCGGGAGAACTCCAGAACAATCAGTTTTCCTCCGGGTTTCAATACTCGAAAGATTTCACTCAGTCCCTTTTCCAGGTTTTCGAAGTTTCTCACACCAAATGCAACGGTCACAGCATCGAAATTATTTTCCGGAAAAGGAATATTCTCGGAATCTCCGGTTTTGAGATCAATGATGTGCTGAAGATTCCGGGCTGCGATCTTCTTCCGGCCGACTTCGAGCATTCCTTCGGAAATATCAATTCCGGTGATCTTCGCAGGTTTTAGCGACATCGCCTGCAAAGCGAAATCCCCTGTGCCGGTGGCCACGTCCAGTATCACCTGGGAAGATGCCTTCTCCAGCATCCCAATGGCCTTTTTTCTCCAGAGCTTATCAATGCCGAGGCTCAGAAAATGATTCAGGAAATCATATTTATGGCTGATGTTGTCGAACATCTTTGCCACCTGCTCTTTCTTACCGCTCTTATCGTCTTTATAGGGAACTACAGTCATTCTCGCCTCTATTTGAGGCGAATTTAGACTTTTGCCATTGGAAAGAAAAAAAGTTAACAGTGGGCGACCGGAAATGACGGCCTAATTCGACAAAACCTTGAATTCTACCCTTCTGTTCAGTTGTCGGCCTTCGAGTTCATCGTCGTTGCTGGCGAGGGGCCGCGTCTTTCCATAGCCTACAGCCTTGATCCTGCGGGCATCAATTCCTTTCTTAGTCAAAAAATCTTTGACGGCTTCTGCGCGTTTACGGGAAAGGTACATATTATAGTCGCGCGTACCAATTGCGTCGGTATGACCACCGATCTCGACACTCATGCCGGGGTTCGACCGCATCATGTTCTCCAGCAGATTCAATTCGGCGTATGACTCCGTCTTAAAGGTAGCCTTGTCGAAGTCGAAATAGATGTTTCTCAACACGCCGGAAACGCGTTCAAGGAGCTTGCGCATTTCAACGGTACGGTTAACGGTCCGAGGCTCCTCAGTAGCACCATCCACGCGCAGTGTCTGATTTTGAAACGCATATCCGTCGCGTTCCACAGTAAGCCTGTAATTTTTCGCAATCGGACTGGTAATCTTAAACTCATAGATACCGCTCCCCTTTGAAGCCATCGCTACGACCACGTTATCGTCTGCACCCGTGAGGCGCAACTTGGCGTCGATATTCCGTCCATCCGTTGCATCGACAACCGTAACAACCAGAAGCAAAGGCTGAACTTCCTTCTTCACTACCGCGGGTTCGCGCGGGGTCTCAGGTTCAACATTGGCAGTTGTATTGGTATCGTCCTCCTCGTCTTTCTTGGGCTCCGGAGTGCGTTCCGCGATAGGTGGCACATTTTTCAAACCTTCCGGAATTGTAATCATGTAAATATCAGTGTAACCGAGTCCGTCTTCCCGAACAGAGCTGTAATAAGCGCGTTTCGAATCCTTTGATGTCACGAAATAAATATCATCATCCGGAGTATTGATCGGATAGCCAAGGTTCTCGGGCGCACTCCATTCGTTCGTGGTGGGGTCAAAGGTTGCCTTGAAGATGTCGAATCCCCCCATGCCTTTGTGCCCCATACTACTGAAGTAGAGTGTTACACCGTCGTAGTCGATAAAAGGAGCATCGTCATCCTGAGGGGTATTTACCTTCGGACCGAGGTTTTTCACGTTCGACCATTGACCTTTGCTGTCCTTGGTGGCTTTATAAATATCAAGACCGCCGAAACCACCGGGACGGTTACTTGAGAAATAGATCGTAGTTTCGTCGGCCGAAATTGTAATTGATTTTTCCTCGAACGATGAGTTGATAATTCCTGGCAGGGGCTGGGGAACCGTCCACACGCCGTTCTTTTGTTCCGTAAAATAAAGATCTCCGTTGCCTTCATCAGTATATACGAACAGCATGCTACCATCGGCCGAAAGTGCAGAGTTGGAATTGTGAAAGGGTGTGTTCACCGGTGCACCAATATTCTTGGCAGGCTGCCACTTATCGTTGACTTTTCGTGCAATGAAGATATCTTCCCAGGGTTTGTTATCATCATATACGTTCTCGTTCATGTTGTCTTCCTTGCGGCGAGTGGTAAAAACAATCTCGTCTTCAGCCTCGTTGAGCACCGGAGCATAATCTTCGTATTCCGAGTTGATTTCCCGACCGATATTGACAATGGAAAAGTTTCCGGGCTTTGCCGTGAATTCCAGACCATTCTCGCATTCGAAGATGGCGCGTTCAACAATAGCAACGTCAATCTTGTCGCGTCCCTGATAGTTGGGCTTGGCGGCAAGCTTCTCGAGATACATGTAATAAAACTGGATTGCTTTTTCGAACTCCAGGGCGTACTGATAGCCTTTTCCGATGCGGAACTCGATGTCAAACCGGTATCCCGGATCCTGACGGAAAACGCGAAGCAGATACTTGACCGACCTTCCCTTGTTGATGGTATTCAGGTGCATTATCCCCGCCTCGTAGTTTGCCTTGATGAACGTCGTATCAAGATCAGCAGCGGTAACCACGATCTCGCGCGCGTCATCAATAGCTTTCGTCGCACTGAGAATCTCCTCCGCCTGAATCATATATTCCCGGGCCAGTTCCTTGTTTTGTTCCTGACTGAAGACCGGTAGCGAAAAAAGTAACAGCGTCAAAAAAATCAGTACGCTTCTGATACTGGACATTGCTGAAAAAATTATTGTAACAATCTAGTACTACAAAAATAGACATGAATATAATACAAAATCAGTAAAACGGTGGGTCGGTAAAGGCAAATGTACCGGTATAAGGCACACTGTTCTTACATTATTAGTAATTTCACCTTCAATCTTTACTTGAACCTGATGAACATTACCTCAGCAGTATTTATTTCAAGCTTTGCGAATGTTGAAAAATGCCCAGCTCCGGACAAAGCTGAGTTTGCTTTTATTGGAAGATCCAACGTGGGTAAGTCTTCGCTGATCAATATGCTTACCAATAGCAGGCATCTGGCTAAAACTTCCGGCAAACCAGGAAAGACGCAAACTATCAACCATTTCCTGATCAATGAACGCTGGTATCTCGTCGACCTTCCTGGCTACGGCTACGCAAGTGTCAGCAAAAGTACACGGGCCGGTTTCGGCAAAATGATCGAACAATATGTATTGAAACGCGAAAACCTTGCATGTCTTTTTGTTTTAATTGATTCGCGCCTTCCGCCCCAGGCAATCGATACCGACTTTATTGAATGGGCAGGCAGTAAAGGCGTTCCGCTTGCGCTCGCCTTCACCAAGTGCGATAAGCTTTCAAAGAGCGAGCTTTCAAAAAATATCTCGCACTACAAAAAGACGTTACTCAAAGCGTGGGAAGAGCTCCCTCCTATTTTCCTTACTTCGGCCGAAAATCGCCAGGGTAAAGAAGAATTGCTCAACTTCATCGACGACGCAGCCAAGACATGGACATCTATTGCAGAAGACTCCGATGAATGACCCCATATGTCGGCCCCGGCTGTTTGGAACTTCACCGTAAGTTTTTTTAGTTTGCCGCCTCAAACGCGAAAGAAAATGACATTAGCAGAAATAGCCACAATTACAGGCAAAGGTGGGTTGTTCAAAGTAGTCGCTCCAACGAAATCCGGTGTGATCCTGGAATCGCTGGACGAAGCGAAAACCAAATTGGTGGCTACTTCAAACCATCGCTTATCCCTTCTGAACGAAATCTCGATATATACCACCTCACGCGAAGGAACCGTACCCCTGCAGGACGTGCTCAAAAAGATCTACAGCGAATTTGCTGACGATCCGGGTGTTGACGGAAATTCCGACGGCGCGGAACTCAAATCATTCCTGAAAGCGGTGGTCCCCGATTTCGACGAAAGCCGGGTTTATGTTTCCGATATTAAAAAACTTCTCCGTTGGTATGATATCCTTCGCAAGTTCGCCCCAGAAATTTTTCAGGACGAGCCAGCGAAAGCTGACGCAGAAGAGGCAAAGCCTGAACGCAAGTCCTAAGGCATCTCCATAGCTTTCTTTACCATATTCTTCGACCCGACAAAAAACGGTGTACGCTGGTGCAGGCGCTCCGGTTGAACGTCGAGTATTCGCATACTTCCGTTAGTGGCGCTGCCTCCGGCTTGCTCAGCAATGTACGCAAGAGCATTACATTCGTACATCAGCCGCAATTTCCCGTTTTTGTCTTTATTGGTTGAGGGATATATGTAAATCCCGCCCTTCAGCATATTGCGATGAAAATCGGCCACGAGCGAACCAATGTAGCGCGCCGTATAGTTCTGATCCTTGCAATACTTAAGGTAATTCCTAACGGAAGGGCTAAACGAATTCGACAAGCCTTCATTGACTGAATACGTCCTTCCGTCTTCGGGCATAGTCATATCGGGATGCGACAGAAAATACTCGCCCAGGGTGGGCTCGTAGGTGAAGCCATTTACACCAAAGCCTGTGGTGTACACCAACATCGTCGACGATCCGTACAGCACATAACCCGCGGCTACTTGTTGATTCCCAGGCTGAAGGATATCCATCGGAAGAATGGGCGTACCCACTGGACTCTTCCGTCGGTAGATCGAGAAAATCGTTCCGATGCTTACGTTGACATCAATATTGGACGAGCCATCGAGGGGATCAATCGCAATTACATACTTCCCTTCATTGTTGAGATCAACATACGTTTCTGACTCTTCCGAAACCAGCGCACAAACCTCCCCGCCTTTGGCGAGGGCACGGGTAAAGCGGATGTTGGCCAACACGTCAAGTTTCTGTTGTTCATCGCCCGCCATATTTTGTGATCCCATCGCACCCATTATGTCGATCAAACCTGCTTTATTGACTTCGCGGTTTACTACTTTTGACGCCAGGGCAATATCCCGCAGCAGTTGAGACAATTCCCCGCTGGCATACTGAAACTGGTCCTGATTTCTTTTGATAAAACGATCGAGCGCAGTGCCAATGGGCTGGGCAATCCGCGATTTTTCAATACTGGTATGGGATGCTATCGGGTCAGTCATAAGTTTGAGTTAATGCTCGCAAATTAATCAGTGCAATCGATTTAGTACAACAAAATGAACGTTTTTAAGTTCGGTGGCGCGTCAATTCGAAGTGCGTCAGGAATCCGCCAGGTAGCCAAAATCCTGGCCTCTACCCCCACGCCGCTGGTCGTTATTGTTTCCGCCATGGGCAAGACCACCAACCTCCTCGAACAAGTCCATCTCGCCGCCAGCCGGGGTACAGACTTCTCTTCCCTCAAGAATGAAAGCCTCGCGTACCATCTCGACATCATCCGGGAACTGTTCGACGATCCCGAACCCACGACCAAGCTTGTGAAGGACGAATTTGATACCCTAACGAACACATTCACTGAAGCACTCCCATTCGATACGACGTACGATCAGGTGGTATCAAAAGGGGAAGTTATTTCTTCACGCATCGTTGCGCAGTACCTCCAGAATCAAGGTTTGCCTGTACGATGGATTGATGCGCGTAAGCTGATCGCCACGGATCGTACTTACCGCGAAGGCAAAGTAGACTGGGAAACAACACGGTCCAGAATTCGCGCGAACCTCGCTGGAATCCAAAACGAGTTGCTCATCACACAAGGTTTTATTGGTGGCACCGACGATGAATTAACCACCACACTGGGACGTGAAGGCTCCGATTTTTCCGCAGCCATTTTCGCATCCTGCCTTGATGCAGCATCAGTAACTATATGGAAAGACGTTCCCGGCGTGATGAATGCCGATCCTAAACGACTTCCGGCAGCAGTCGTGTTTAACGAACTCCCGTTCCGCGAAGCCGCAGAGATGACTTACTACGGCGCATCCGTCATCCACCCCAAGACGATCAAGCCTCTTGCGAATAAAGGCATCCCATTACTGGTAAAGAATTTTGATAATCCGGAACTACCGGGGACACGAATTCATAAATGCGTGGTCAGGGAATTACCACCACTGATTGTTTTCAAAGACAATCAGTGCCTCATTTCGTGTAAGGTAACCGACTACTCATTTGTGAATGAACAACAGCTGTTCACCATTTTCCACGCGCTCCACGAACTCAATATCCGCATCAACATGATGCAGAACTCGGCGATCTCATTTTCCTTTTGTATCGATTTTCGGGAATCCAAGCTGATGCCGCTGCTCGACAGGCTTCAACAGCATTTTGAAGTGTACTACAACACCGGGCTAACCCTCGTCACGGTGAAAAACTATGACGCCGCAACTTTTGAGGCTTACAGGAAAAAGCCGGGGGTTATTCTGGAACAGTCTTCCAGATCGACGCTGCAGGTTCTAATCAGAAATCAGGACACGGAATGAGTTTGCTTCACATAGGCAAGAAACCCATCAAGCGCCCGGTCGAGGATGTCGTAAACCAGATCAAAGCCTTCTTCCCCGCCAAAATACGGGTCTGGTACCTCCAGGCCTTTCCCGTCAGGGTCGAATTCCCGAAGCAGTGAAATCTTGTGGGAATGCTGGTCTGCCCCCTCAAGACTCATGACGTTCTGTAGGTTGCTATTATCCATGGTAAGGATGTAGTCGAAGTACGAAAGGTCATCCTCCGTGATCTGCCTGCAGAAATGGTCTACTGCAATGCCATTTTTTCGTGCATTCGCCAGGGTACGCGGATCCGGCGGCTCGCCAATGTGGTAATCACCAGTTCCACATGAGTCGACCTCGAAATGCTCAGCCAGCCCGGCCTGTTTGATTTTGTGATTAAAAACGGCTTCCGCCAAAGGTGAGCGACATATGTTACCGAGGCACACGAACAAAACTCTGATTTTTTCCATTTCTGGGTGTCTTCGAAATTTTTTTGATAAAATTAATTTTTTCGGGGTTACTTTCTTACATCAAGCTGTATTCACGGGCATAAGCACACTTTAATCCGCCTTTTGTGTGAAAGCCTGTTCAGTTCGTCTGGACGGGCTTCTTTTTTTCCAGCTGACGGCCAATTATCGGCATTCTCGATCGTTGAATTCCTGCATTTTCAGGAAAAAAAACTACATCCTCACAAAAAAAAAGGCAACATCGGACCCGTGCTTTGACATCCAGGAACATCTGGTTAAGTTGAAAACGGTTGCGCTCCGGCATACAGATAATTGAATATATCGTCGGGCCAGCCAAATACATCCCGACAGGTAAATCAAAACGGAAATGGAATTTATCAAAGTAAATGATCAATACGCCGACGGTGTGGCCCTGATTGAACTAAATCGCCCAAAAGAACTTAACGCGCTAAATCCGCAGCTTATGCAGGAACTGCGGGATGAAATCCAGCGTCTGGACAGGCTCGACGCCGTGCGGGCTATCATCCTTACGGGAAACGAAAAAGCTTTCGCGGCTGGCGCTGACATCAAATATATGGCTGACAAGTCGGCGATTGACATGTTGCTTTTGGATCAGTTTGCTACGTGGGATCAGATTCGGAAAACGAAGAAGCCGATCATCGCAGCTGTGTCTGGCTTTGTGCTCGGCGGAGGTTGTGAACTTGCCATGATGTGTGATATGATCATTGCCTCCGAGACTACAAAATTCGGTCAACCAGAAATTAAGCTCGGCGTAATTCCTGGCGCAGGCGGCACCCAACGCCTGACGCGGGCTATTGGCAAAGCCAAGGCAATGGAGCTTGTACTTACAGGACGTTTCCTCTCCGCTGAAGAGGCGCACTTTTATGGGTTGGTAAACAAGGTGGTCCCGGTTGAAATGTATCTCTATGAAGCTGCAAAGCTTGCGGGCGAAATTGCATCGATGTCGCCCTTAGCGGTACAGTTAGCAAAAGAAGCTGTAAACCGAAGTTACGAAACGCACCTCGACGAAGGGCTGCATTTTGAACGCAAGAACTTTTACCTCGCCTTCGCATCCGAAGATCAAAAAGAAGGTATGCGCGCGTTTATTGAAAAACGTGCCCCTGAGTTCCGTGGTAAATAATTAACGTACATTGATACCGAAGCCCGCAGTGATAGCCTGATACTTTTGTACGGTATAATCAGCGTGCAGAGTAAACACGGCGAGCTTCAAACGGAAACCTGCGGTAACGCGCGGGCCTGATGCACTAAAGTCGAGGTCAATGGGATTCTTTTCAAACTCGTCATTCGTATCTCCGTCGCCATTGAGGTCATAGTGTCCCTTTAACCCAATATTTGATTTGGCAACGTTGTAACCAGCGCCGGCATAAAGGGTCAGTACAGAAAACTTCTTCGACGCAACGGCCTGAATAGTCGTGGCACTCATACTGATGCTCCCACGCTGGTCTTGCTCCTGGGTCGTAGTCGGATTTGTATCCAGATCAAAATTCAGGTCCAGCTTCGTATATCCAAAGAATCCCGACAAATCAAATGGAAGAAGTTTTATTCCGGGAATGTATTGCTTGATATCGTGCATCACCCCGACACCCCAGAGTTTGAACTCACCTTCACCCTGAATATCCAGAGTAGGCACGAACCTGACCTTTACATCTGTTCCCTTGGGAAGTCCAATGCCAAGGTGAATCATTGGTACGGGCATAACGTTCGCGCCGATTTCCTCCTCAAGTCCGAGGCCGGGAGGGCCAGAAAGTGAAACAGGAGCAGCCGGTCCCGAGGGATCCCTTCGATATTCAAACTTTGATTCTTCATTCGGACCGAAGATCGTAGGCGCATTCGGATAGCCCGGCGAATCACTTTTCAGAGAATAGTGCTGCAGTCCAAGATTACCCACATTGAACCAGGTATCGCTGGTCGGAATACGCATCAGGCTCACCGTGGTCGTCAAATCAAACCCAACCACCTTATGTGCCTTCGCTGTGTTGTACCACCCCTGGTTTAACCCCAGACTGGTCGACTTCATAAACGGCGAAATATATTCCCGGATCAGCACTTTCGTTTCAGCGATATCTTCCGTTAAGAGGTTTCCGATATCGTCCTGCGCATAGGTCGCCGTACAGAACGAGAGACATATCAGCATGACTTTTAGCGAAAGAATCGAGTGTTTTTTCATTGGTGTGATTTTATCGAACTTAAAAATATACAAAAACCGCGGCCCGGCACCGCAAGATTTTTAAAATTTTGACACATATGTATAACGACTCTCTGCGAATGGTATTTTTGCAGACGTGACGATGCTTTACAATCTCGGCATTCATGGAATGTCCTTGCTTTTTCAATTACTCAGCCCATTTCACGCGAAAGCGAAAAAATCGGTGCAGGGACGAAAAGGGCTCCTTCAGCAAATAACCCGCGAACTCAGCGATAATACCGCCCCGGTGATCTGGATGCACTGCGCCTCTGTCGGCGAATTCGAACAAGGCCGACCCGTGCTCGAAAAAATCAGACGCGAATTTCCTCAGTACAAAATCATCCTCACGTTCTTTTCGCCCTCAGGATACGAACTCAGAAAAAACTATGCGGGAGCTAACCATGTTTGGTACCTCCCATGGGATACGAAAAACAACGCTGAAAAGTTTGTAACTGCGATCAATCCATCACTGGCCATCTTTGTGAAATATGAATTCTGGTTTCATTATAGCGATGCCCTTTGGAAACGAAAAATTCCACTTATTTCGATTTCATCTATCTTCCGACGCAATCAGGCTTTCTTTAAATCATACGGCAGATTATATCGCGAGATTCTGAAACGATTCTCCTATTTCTTCGTTCAGAACGACGAATCCGTGCAGTTGCTCAAAGGAATTGGCATTACCAACTCTCAGGTTGCTGGCGACACGCGCTTTGATCGGGTAAAGGAGATTGCAGATAAGCGCGAGCGGGTTCCGATAGCAGCTTCGTTTAAAGCTGATGAGAAGTTGCTTGTGGTAGGAAGTTGCTGGCCTGAAGATCTCGACGTGCTGTTACCACTGATCAATGAACAACGGATCAAAGTGATTATCGCGCCGCATGAAATTGAAGAAGGCTTCCTTCAGCAGATTGAACGATCCCTTACGGTAAAATCCATTCGCTATTCGGCAGCTCCTGGCGCAGACCTCGCCGCGTATTCCGTATTGATCATCGATAATGTGGGCTTGCTCAGCAGGTTATATTCTTATGGAGAATTCGCGTATGTCGGTGGGGCATTTGGGAAAGGCCTGCACAATATTCTCGAAGCCGCGTGTTACGGGTTACCAGTATTCTTTGGGAATCGTAATTATAAGAAGTTTCAGGAGGCACGCGACCTGATAAACCTTGGCGGTGCGTTTGAAGTTGGAAGTTATACCGATTTGCGGGCAAAATATGAGATGTTGAACCAGCCTGAAAACTTCCTGCTTGCGGCAGAAGTTACCCGTCAATACATCGAAAGCAATCTTGGTGCTACGGAACGTATTTTGAACTATTGTAGAAAAATCCTCTGAGTATGGAAGGTTTGGTAATGCGTTCAACCGGTTCATTTTATGATGTCATGACTGCTGACGGACAACGGTATAACTGTCGGGTCCGTGGCAAGATTCGTCTTGAAGGAATTAAGGAAACTAATCCCGTGGCCGTGGGCGACCGCGTCGAATTTGATCTGCTCAATGACATCGGTAACATCACGGCTATCCTGCCGCGGGAAAATCACATCCTGCGCAAGTCGGTAAAAAAGAAAGGTCATAGTCATGTGCTCGCCGCAAATATCGATCAGGCGATGCTGGTGGTGACCCTTGCATTCCCGCGTACCTCCCTGGGATTCATCGACCGATTCCTTGTGAGCGCAGAATCGTTTCGGATACCCCAGGTGATCGTCTTCAATAAGAAGGATTTGCTCGACAACGACTCGCTCGAAGAGATCCTGGCTTTGATGCGTCTTTACCAGGGTATCGGCGTTACGTGCTTTTCAGTCTCGGCAAAACGCAGTGACCTCGATGAACTAAAGCGAACCCTGCACAACAAGACGACACTTGTCGCCGGACATTCGGGTGTCGGCAAGTCCACGCTACTAAACAGCATATCACCGGAAATCAAACAGACCACCGGCGACGTGTCGAGTTTCACGGAAAAGGGAACCCACACAACTACGTTCGCCGAGATGTTTCGGATTGACGACACCACCTATGTTATCGATACTCCGGGTGTAAAGGAACTTGGCCTCGTCGATATGACGGAACAGGAGATTTCAGATTACCTTCCTGAAATGCGCGAACTACGCCTGGACTGTAAGTTCGGAGCCAGGTGTATCCACATCAATGAACCAGGTTGCCGAATAAAGGAAGCCGTAATGAATGGTGAGATTGCCTTGTCGCGATACGAGAGCTATTTGAGTATGGTCGCCGACGATGACAACCGAAAGTAATTACCTGTAGCGAAGTCGATGATAAGTGCGCCGGATGAATGACAACGGCAAGCTGAAATTTCTCAACGCGTACAGTATTCGTGAAAGCACATCAGGTGCCCCGGTCGTGCGCATCAATTCGTAAAACAGCTCCCCCTCAGCAACATTCCCTGTCATCACACAATGCCGGAACTCATAGCGCAGCCGTTGCTGCAAGGCAAGCACCTCCCGGGAGTTTCGATTCATAGCTGCAATCTTTCTGCAAACCAGATAGGTGGAGTAAGCTTGTTTGTCCCCCGCGGAATAAACCTTCGTACTCAAGGATGTTCCTGAGAGCCGTATTTTGGTCAGCGGTTTATCAAGAAATCCATATAAAAAATTCCGGGATGATCTCACCCAAAAATCAAAATCCTCATAAGAAAGGTTCTCGTCATATCCATTGAGTGTCTGCATCACTGCGTTTCGCACGAGCATGGTCGGCGCGGGAATAAAGAACCTTTCCACAACGTTTGCATAAACATCACCTTCAGGAACCTGACCGATTCTTTTGAGCCTTCTCAGATGATCAAAGTGACGCCTGACTTCCATGCCCTGCTCGTCGATGTAAATAGCATCCGTAAATACAACTCCACACTCCTTGCCTTCTTTTTGAAAGTAATTCACCTGCTTCTCAATTCGCTCAGGAAGCATTACGTCGTCGGTGGCAAAGTCTACGATAAACTCACCTGATGCCATGCGCCAGCCAATGTTAAAGGCGCTGCATAGGCCGACATTCTTTTCAAGAAGCACTTTTTTTACAACGTCACGCTCGCGTACAATCGCATCAATAACTCCGCGGCTTCCATCCGTGCTGGCGTCATCGACTACAATTATTTCAATATTTTGATATGTCTGATTGAGTACAGATTCAATGGATTCCCTTACGAACCGCTCATGGTTGTAGCAAAGACATATAATGGATACAATGGGATTAACCATCTACTTCAACAGCTTTTCATAGACTACCTTTTGCGTAGGAGTTGCACCCAGATTGAGTTTGAAATCAAGCAATGTAAAGTTTGGTCTTCCCTTTAGTGCAGAGGTGCCCAAATCAATGAGTCGGTACTTTTCCACCTGGCAATATTCGTAAATGCCTTCCATCAGTCGGACTACAGGACTAAGCGTATCATACTGCTTGGAGTGCGCAGAGTAGAAGTTATACAGGACCGATTTGTTGATCAATATGGAAATAGATGCGGCGGCAAGGGCGTTGTTGTCGAACATCCCGAAAAGAGCAAACCGTTCAGGGAAGTGATCGCAAACCGTTTTGATCTGACCGTAAGTCATGCTGAGCGTTTGCCGGCGTTCTTCGCGACAGGAACTGATAAATTCGAATACCTCTTTCAACCGTGTGACGGGCACTGTATTAAAGCGGAGATTGCTTTTGCGAAGTTGTCCCGCTTTTCGCTTCTCCCACGATGTCATCACCTGGTACAGGCTGGACGGCGTGACTTCAATACATGCACTTAGCTCCGACTTGATAATCTGATATCCCTGATTGGTCAGGAACGTTCCGATCAGCGGAGAATTTCTATTGTACAAGTCGGGTGCGGTTTTGATTTCTATTCGCTTCACACCTTTCGACTTCAGCTGGTCTTCTGTCCACTTGATAAACTCGTACAGCTCTCTTGGTGCGAACGAATCCGAGAACTCAAAGGATCCAAATGGATTTTTTAACGGGCTTACTGCAACACCATTGTCAATATGGAAGTGTACACGGGCTTTTGCTACTTTTTTTTCAGATCGCAACGCATAGAATGAACGCCATCCTTCGGACGATTGTATCAAAAGGTTTTTAGGTTCATTGAATAAGTACGAGTCAAATTCACAACGATAACCTTCTGGTAAAGCGCCTTCGATAAATTTCGTTTCCAATTAGTACGGTATTCCGAGTCGTTTATAGATAAAATGCATCAGCCAGGCGGGTCCGATCAGAAGAAACTGAACATCCTTTAAGAATGAAGGTTTCTTCCCTTCAACTTTATGTCCATAGAACTGCCCGATCCAAGCTACGACAAATATAACAATTGAGATCAACCATAATGGTGCAAGATCGGTTTGGCTAAGTGTCCGTGCAAGAAAAAGGCACAATGCGCTAAAAAGCATCATACCGATACTTAACGGGATTGAGAGAGTTACATAATAAATCAGCACCAGGGCCAGTATAACAGTAGCCCAATTTGCATAAGGGTTTCCCGGCCCCATGACATTCTGCAGCGCGTCAGATGGAATTGACGCAATTAACCCCACTATGCTAAAAAATATGAGTGGCACACAAATCCAGTGAATAGCCTTATTCGTTGCATTCTGGTGACTTTCACCATACTCAGTCAGTAATTCATCGATCCGGCGCATGTTGTAGTGGTTTAGCCTGAATTTAACGTTTCGAGGACAAAGTTCAAATCACATCAAGTCACTTTCGTACGCACTTTCTGCCAATCCTTGACCTGCCAGAAAACCTTGCCTGTTGAGAGGTGATTGTTTGCCAAATCGTAAATTTTCACTTCACATGTCACGACGACAGCGTCGAGTGTTTTCAGGGGTGTGTAGACATTTGTTTCGAGCCATTCTTCGGTTACCGTATAGAAAGCAAATGCGTCCATCTTCCCCTGGAAGTGATAATCCATCTCTAGACGCTGCATAATAATCCTGTATTTTTTCGGGTCAAGCTTACTGATGAGCAGTAAGCCACTCGTAAACTCTGTTACGGTTGCCATGGCACACGCGTGAATCCCACGAATGTGATTGAGATTTCGCTTCCTGTAAGGGAGAAGAACCTTCAGTGAATCAGCCCCGATTTCCAGTATCTTAAAATGGTGCGGCTTATTAAATGGGATCATGCGATTCAGCACCAGGTTCAGCAGAATCCGGTAGAACGAAGATCGCTTTGCTTTGGTGAACAGGTCCTGCAGATTCATCAGCGGTTTAGGTTATGCCACGTTCAGATTTATTTCCTTAAATCGAAATCCTTCATTAATTAGCAATCCTTTCCCATAAACGAAACAGTTAACATGAAAAAAGTCATCGTACTCGGAGCGGGATTAGTTGGTAAAACCATGGCCCTCGACCTGGCCAGCACATTTGACGTAACATCGGCAGATATCAGCCCCGATGCCCTGGCCCAGGTTACCGCCAAGGGCCTGAAGACACTACAGATTGATTTTGCGGATCGGGATGAACTTGCCAACGCAATCCGGGATTACGATTTGGTGGTGGGTGCCGTTCCCGGATTTATGGGATTTCTCACCGCCGAAACGGTGATCAAAGCTGGAAAAAACATGGTCGACATTTCGTTCTTCCCCGAGGATCCTTTTTTGCTCGACGAGCTTGCAAAAAAGCATAACGTTACCGTTGTAACGGATTGCGGCGTAGCCCCGGGGATGGGAAATATTATCCTGGGATATCATAACCAGAAGATGCAAGTGACCTCATATGAGTGTCTTGTCGGCGGGCTGCCGGTAGTGCGCGAGTGGCCCTACGAATATAAAGCGGTGTTCTCCCCCATCGACGTGATCGAAGAATACATCCGGCCAGCAAGATATGTGGAAAATGGAGTATTGGTGACGAAAGAGGCGCTTTCGGATCCGCAACTTGTCCATTTCCCTGAAATCGGCACCCTGGAAAGCTGGAACTCCGACGGGCTGCGATCGCTCATCCGCACCATGCCGGGCATACCTAATATGATAGAAAAAACATTGCGCTACCCAGGCTGCATCGAATATCTCAGGGTGCTGAGAGAGTCGGGCTTCTTCTCCTACGAACCCGTAAATGTTAATGGGGTAAGTATCAGACCCATCGATGTCACCGCGAGGCTTCTGTTCCCTAAATGGAAGCTCAAACCGGGAGAACGCGAATTTACAATCATGAGAATCAAAATTTCCGGCAAAGAAGGGGACGCTGATAAGCAGTATGAATACCACCTGCTGGACTACACTGACGTGGAAACCGGCTCCCTTTCCATGGCCCGGACTACAGGGTTTACGTGTACGGCCGTTGCCCATCTGGTCGCGACTGAAAAATTCGTCCGACCGGGAATCTGCCCACCCGAGTATGTGGGCGAGAATGACATACATTTCCAGTTCATTGTGGATTATCTGACGGAACGAGGCGTTAATTATAAAGTATCGTCGAACTAAAAGAATTCATTCAAAATCCGCCTGCGTAGGGCCTGATAAACAAATATTCCTATCTTTCCCTTTTGTTAATTCGCTGAACGCATGACTGTCCCCAAAAATCAGCCTACCCTCTTCCAGGCTTTGATTCCCATTATCGTACTCATCGCGTTGTTGACTATCAATGTGCTCGTGTATGGTGCCGACGCGCTTGGTGGAGCAAATCAGATTTCATTACTGCTGGGTGCAGCCGTTGCCGGCATTATCTCCCTTCGGCTGGGATATTCATGGCATGAAATAGAAAAAAGCATTGTAAAAAGCATCAGTGCTGCGATGGCTGCAATCCTGATTCTTCTGGCCATCGGATCACTGGCAGGAACATGGCTGCTCAGCGGTATCGTGCCTGCCATGATCTATTATGGCCTGAAAATCCTGAATCCCGTTATTTTTCTTTTCGCGGCGTGTGTTATTTGTGCGATCGTGTCGGTCGCAACCGGAAGCTCCTGGTCGACGATAGCCACCGTTGGAATTGCGTTGCTGGGCATAGGCAAAGCACTCGATATTCACGAGGGAGTCATCGCAGGAGCCATCATTTCTGGCGCGTATTTCGGCGATAAGATGTCACCTTTATCAGACACGACGAACCTTGCTCCTGCAATGGCGGGGACTGATCTCTTCACGCATATCCGGTACATGGTCTACACCACCGCGCCGTCAATGGTTATCACATTGCTGATCTTCCTGGTATGGGGGTTCACCCTTGACACTCCCAAGGAAGCCACCGATTCAAGCATGGTTTTGAAAGCTATTGAAGATTCCTTTAACCTGACACCCCTATTATTTCTGGTTCCGGCTGCGGTAATCTTTATGATCGTTAAAAAAATCCCCGCGCTTCCGGCCCTTTTAGCGGGTGCGCTGCTGGGGGGGATTTTCGCCGTAATATTCCAGCCTGAAGCTGTCGAAAAGGTAGCCCGCACCTCCGTAGAACAGCGTTTTTCGGGCGAAGACCTTACCCATGAGCTCGCCGTTATCGAAAGTAGTTATGCCAAGGCATCGTTCATCTCAGTGATGGACGCTTTGACGACGACGATCTCCATGCAGACCGATAACGAGATGATTTCCGAGTTGCTTCAGGCTAAAGGCATGGGCGGCATGATGAATACAATATGGCTAATCTTATGTGCCATGATTTTTGGAGGCGTAATGGAATCGTCAGGCCTGCTTCATCGCATTGCCGCTGCGGTAATCAGCAAGGCGGAAAGCACAGGATCACTAGTAGCTTCTACGGCAGCAACCTGTATATTTTTCAATACGACGGCATCAGATCAATACATGGCGATTGCTGTCCCGGGTCGAATGTTTGCTAACACCTATCGCGCCCGTGGATTAAAACCGGAAGTATTAAGCCGTACTCTTGAAGACTCAGCAACCGTGACCTCTGTCCTAATTCCATGGAATACCTGTGGTGCCACCCAGTCAAGTGTTCTCGGTGTCGCAACGGCGGCCTATGCGCCTTTTGCATTTTTTTGTATTATTAGCCCGGTAATGACTGTGGCACAGGCATACCTCAATATCAGGATCCGAAGGTTCGATGAGCGAAGACCAGCAGAATCATAACACAAGAAAAGTATCCATAACTGCGGAGGAGATAAATCAACTGCCACTGCGCGCTTATGAAGGCAAAGTTCAGGTAATCACTGAAGCCAAGAACCTGTCGCGTGTATACCAGGAGGTGATGAAACACCCCGTGGTAGGTTTTGATACAGAGACAAGGCCGAGCTTCAAGAAGGGGCAATCCTACAAAGTGGCGCTCATTCAGCTCGCTATTCCCAACAAAGTTTTCCTCATCCGCACGCATCATACGGGCCTCACGGAAGAATTCAACGGCATCTTTGAAAGTGAACGCATCATCAAAGCCGGTGTGGCTATTCGCGACGATATCAAGGCCCTCCAGAATATAAAGCCTTTCAGTCCTTCGGCTTTTGTCGACCTCTCTATCCTCGCCCGACAGGCTGGCCTGCAGGTAGAAAGTGTAAAAAAACTCTCCGCCCTTGTCCTTGGGTTTCGGATATCCAAAAGCGCCCAAACTTCGAACTGGGAAGTGCCCACGCTCACGGAGAAACAAATTGAATATGCTGCTACCGACGCGTGGGTATGTCTAGAATTATATGAGAAGCTGAAACTACTTCTTCCGAAAAACCCTGGTTCTTAATTCGACTCGAGTATACTGAAAAGCTCATCCAGTTTTGGCGTAATGATGATTTCCGTACGGCGATTCTTTTGCCGTGTCTGCGGCGTATCATTTGAAGCCAGAGGTGAAAACTCTGACCGTCCTGCCGCAGTGATTTGTTTGGGATCAACTCCCGCGCGGGTAAGAATACGAGTAATCGACGTGGCGCGCATAACACTAAGGTCCCAGTTGTCATTCATGTACGTGCTCTTCTTTGAGATCGGCACATTGTCGGTGTGGCCTTCTACCATAATGTTCAGGTCGGATTGATCCTTGATTGCCTTTGCCAGTTGCTGTAATGCACTAACGCCTTTCTCGTCAACGACTACGCTACCCGATCCAAACAATAGTTGTTCAGCAAGGGACACATACACCTTGCCATTCTTGATGGTAACGGAGATATCGTTTTCCTTGAAGTTCAATAGAGCGGAACTGATCCTGGACTTAAGGTCCTGAACCGCGCGATCCTTGTTGGCAAGAACCTGCTCCAATTCCTTCACCTTCTTCTCGCGCTCTGCGAGACTGATACTCAGAGAGTCGTTAACGAGTCGCGTGCGATAAAGGTTTTCCTGGATTGCAAGTAATTGTTGCTGTTGCGCCTCCAGGTCACGGTTCATTCTACCGCTGCTGCTCAAAAGATTCTTATAAGTGGCGTTAAGTTGATCGTGTTCCTTTTCCAGTTGGCCCAGGCGCTGCCTGTTGCTTCGAAGATCGATACCAAGATGAGTCGTGTCTTCTTTAAGGGAGGCCAAAGCCTGATCCAAATCAGTAATATTAAGCCGCGCTTTGTCGAGGTCGTTCGACTTGTCGCTCAGGTCAGCTTCAAGCCTGACTTTCTGTGCCAGCAGCGAATCGTATTTCTTTTTTGAGACTACACAGGAGGAGATTAATAAGGCGAAAAGGGGGATGAAATATGCCTTCTTCATAGGTTAGGAATTTGATCCTAAAATTAATAATTATTCGACATTCCAACTTTTCAAACCGTTGCTGTGTCTCGCCGAAATCAAAAATATTTTTGATTTTTTCTGCAACCCGTCACGCCCGGTATACCGTAAAAGCCTCTATTCGCAATCACCCGATGATACTTTTTCTGCAATAAACAAAAACAAAAAACAATCGATTCTTTATGAAAATCAATCACAAACTACTTTCAGTGGGTGCCCTCTCATTGCTTTTAGGTTTCACAGCCTGCGACAAAGATGATGACAAGCCCAGTGGCCAACTTTCGAAAAATGAGGCTAAGGCTGAAATCAGCTCCTTTAACAGCAAAGCAAAAAGCGATCTTCAGGATCTGGCAAATGCCGATGGATTGAAAGCAGTACAAGACTTTTTTGAACTCGTAGGACACGACGATCCGTTCGGACGTATCGGCACCGAAAGAGGAAAGGTAAGAGACTTCCTTCGCAGCAAGGGCAGAGAATTCAGAAGTGTATTCGCTCCTGCATCATTCACCAAAGGCAGAACTGCTGAAGGTCAATTCGACTTTGAGGGAAACACCGGTATTTACGAATGGAATGACGCTAAGCAGGAATTTGAATATACAGGTGCGTCAAACATTATCCGCATCAAGTTCCCAACAGATGGATCTGCTACCAACAACGCAGAATTGAAACTTTCAGCTTTCGAAGAAATTGAAGTTGAAGACGAAGGCGGCGAAATTTATTATGAACCCAAAGTTCTCGAAGCATCTATAGATGTAAATGGTCAGGAAGTTGCCGCACTCAGCCTTGACATGGACTATGACGCAGCCGGTTTCCCTGTTGCTGCCGACATCTCCCTGAAAGTTACTCCTTTCACTGCTTCGCTCTCAGTAAACACATCTGCAGCTACATCTTCTACAATTTCAGTTTCATTGAAAGAAGGTGCAGATGTACTACTCGGTACTTCGATTACTGTTAAGTACAAGAATGCAAGCAAGAGCGAAGATGCCGTGACGGGTATCGAAGGCTATGTGCAGTTCAGCTCACTTAAGCTTCAAGGATCAATTGATGCGACTTCTAACAGCACAAACTTCAACGACTTCGTGAAACTTTCCCTGCACGCAAACAACAAAAAGATCGGAGATATCGTATTTGATACTGTAAACGGTCAGCAAGTTCCTTTCATCAGGTACGCTGATGGTACTAAAGAAAAACTTGAAGACGCCCTCAAACCAGTCGCGGATGAAATCAGTGATTTGTTCGAAGACATAAGTGTGAACGGATAAACAAAAACGAAAACACACTTTTGAAAGGCTGCACTTCGGTGCAGCCTTTCTCTTTTCGCTACGCTTGGTTTCCTCCCGAAAATGAAGCATCTTGTTCCATTGGCAAATTTAAATTCTGAACCATGGAAGGCATGCTAAGGGAAAACAGTCTGAAAGGAAAAACCATTATCATCACCGGTGGAGGAACTGGCCTCGGTAAATCCATGGGCAAATACTTTCTTGAGCTTGGAGCAAATCTTGTTATCACAAGCCGCAAACTGGATGTTCTGATTAAAACGGCAGACGAACTTTCGGCACAAACAGGAGGCAAGGTGTTTCCCGTGGCTTGTGACGTCCGCAAGTTCGAAGAGGTTCAAAATGTTATTAACAAGACTGAAGAGGCCTTCGGCCAGATACATGTTGTCCTGAATAATGCCGCAGGGAACTTCATCAGCCCGACGGAACGGTTATCACACCGCGCCTTTGACATCGTGGTGGACATTGTTCTCAAGGGAACCTATTACACTACTCTTGCGGCCGGCAAGAACTGGATTTCCAAAAAACAACCCGGCGTTTTCCTGAACATCGTTACCACTTATGCCTGGACAGGATCAGGCTACGTCGTCCCCTCGGCCTGTGGTAAGGCTGGTGTTCTTGCTTTAACCCGCTCTCTTGCCGTGGAATGGGCGAAGTACAATATCAGAAGCAACGCCATTGCCCCAGGACCATTTCCCACTGAAGGTGCATGGAGTCGCCTTCTTCCGGGAGAATTGGTGAAAAAGTTTGACCCCGCTGAACGAATCCCACTAAAGCGCGTCGGCGATCATCAGGAGCTTGCCAACCTCGCTGCATTCCTGGTATCCGACTACTCTGCTTACATCAATGGAGAAGTAATTACGATCGATGGAGGTGAATGGCTACGAAACGGGGGCGAGTTCAGTCACCTCGAAGCGATTCCTGAGGCCATGTGGGATATGCTGGAAAAAACGAAAGGGAAAGGTTAGAAAAGGAAAACGCCTATCTGAATTTGAAACATATCGGTTCGGGCATAGCCTTGCTTATACGTCACCAGACCATTGTCAACAGCCAGCGATCCGCGCTTTACATAACTCACATGGTCACCCCATGAATAAACAAAGCGCAACGAAAAAGATGGAACCGCTTCTGTGCCATCCTCTGTGTCGCGATGCTTGCGCACGAACATTCCAATACCCACACCATAGCCCAACCCGGAATCAGTAATGTTGCTGATTACCTCGTCCTGTTCATCGGCAATGATCGTCTGAAGGGCGTTCTTGTCAATCTTCGTTCTGGCGTTCATAATCTTTGCACCCACCATGCCATCGACAAAGATGTTGAACCCAAGGCGTTGCATCGGATAGAATCTCGCCAGGCCGTCAACGGAATAATAATTAAATGACGTCTTGTACGGCGGGGCTGTTGACGTTTTGGCTACTTTGTCCCGTCCAAAGTAGAGGTATTGCAAATCCAGCCCCAGATAGATATGTGATGATCGACGCTTGCCGAATGGATTAACCAGAAAGTTGAATCCCGGACCAAATCCAAGGCCACTGATATTGTTATCCACCGCCTCTTTGAACTCAGGGCGTGGAATGCCCATGACGAAGTATAACCCTCCCTGAAAGAGACTGTTCTCTTCCTGCGCGTAAATTTCGGTTGATGAAATCAGGATAACCAGGAGTGTTGGCAGACCCGATAAGCGAAAATACCGGTTCATGTGGTGAGGTTTTACTAAAGATAGCTGAATTCGATCTCACGTTTTTAAAGTTCTGCCAGATAAATCATTCATGAATCGTTGGCGGCTCCGCGTTCAAACGTAATTTCGCGTATGCCCAGGCCATTTGACATAATCCTAAGTGAACGACTGGAACAGAAAGTACGCCAGGATACTTTCCGGCGGCTCCCTTCGAATCAGCCCGGGCTCGTTGATTTTTCTTCAAATGATTATCTCGGCTTAGCTCAGTCTGAAGAACTCGCCACCCGCATTGATTACGAGTGCCGTCGAAAAGGCAGGATGAACGGTTCAACAGGATCGCGCTTGCTAACCGGGAACCACGTTTACACAGAGCAGGTTGAAGCCGAGCTTGCCGCGATTTTTCATGCGGACGCTGCTTTGCTCTTCAACTCCGGGTACTCTGCAAACCTGGCGGTCCTCTCAAGCCTTCCGCGAAAGGATGACACTATCCTGTATGATGAACTCGCACACGCCAGTATTAAAGACGGGGCCCGACTGAGTCTGGCGAAGCGTTTCAGCTTCGCTCACAATGATGTCGATGATCTCGAACGCAGATTGCGCCTTGCAACGGGACGAACATATATCGCGGTTGAATCCGTGTATTCAATGGATGGCGACGTTTGTCCATTGAAGGCTATCCATGAACTGGCATTGAAGTACGATGCCACCATCATTCTCGACGAGGCGCATTCTACCGGTGTGATGGGACACAACGGTGGGGGTATGGCGCTCGAACTCGGGCTCGCGGAAAATATTCCGGTTCGTATATTCACCTTTGGGAAAGCTATGGGGGTGCATGGGGCCTGTGTTGCTGGGAGCGTTCCACTGCGCGATTACCTTGTCAACTTTGCCAGGCCATTCATCTATACAACTGCCCCTAACCGGCATTTCGTTGCTTCGATCCGGTGTGCCTTTTTATACTTGCAAGAAAACATCGCACTATGCAGTCGACTCAACGATAACATTGCGTATTTCCTTGACCAAACAAAAGGTCTCAGAAACCGGACACAAAGCTACAGCGCAATTCAGACGATGATCATCCCCGGTGCACATGCGGCAAAACAAGTGGCCGGGACACTGCAGGCTGACGGAATGGATGTGCGTGCGATTGTGAGTCCCACTGTACCGAAAGGAAAAGAACGGCTGCGTATCTGCCTGCATGCGTTCAACACACCTGCAGAAATAAAAAAGCTGACGTCGTTAATGAAAGCTCAAGCCTGATATGCGAAAACAAAATGTATTCATTTCAGCAATTCACACCGACAGCGGCAAAACTCTGGCATCCGCAATTATCTGCGAAGCATGGGGAGCTGATTACTGGAAACCGGTGCAGGCTGGCGCACCCTACGACGCTGACACGGTAAAAAAATTAACGTCGAATGATGCGATAACTATTCATCCTTCGACCTATCTACTGGAAACACCCGAGTCACCACATGCTGCCGCTCAGCGACAAGGTCTCGAAATTAATCTGAATAAATTCAAAATTCCCGTGACCAGTAAACCTGTCGTGGTAGAAGGCGCCGGGGGATGTCTTGTACCATTGAACACGAACACCCTTATCATTGATATTCCCATTTCTCTTGGACTACCTGTTATCCTTGTTTCAAATTTCTACCTGGGAAGCATCAATCACACGCTGCTTTCATTGGAGGCGTGCAAGAGCAGGAACATTAATGTTGCAGGCATCATCTTCAACGGCAAGAGAAATCCGGAAAGCGAAAAGATAATCCTGCGTTATGCAGACGTGCCCTGCCTGCTGCACATTGACGAAGAGAAAGAAATCAACCGTGAAACTGTGAAGAAATATGCAGACCGATTCAATGCAGCCGGATAATCTTCTGGCGTGGGACCAGCACCATATCTGGCATCCTTTCACCCCGCTGCGACACGACACTACACTTCCATTGATCACCTCTGCTGAAGGCGTTTACCTTTACACCAGCGATGGCAAGAAAATCATGGATGCTGTATCATCGTGGTGGGTTAATATTCACGGACACGCCAATAAGCAAATTGCCGATGCGATTCATAAACAAGCATCGACGCTCGAGCACGTGATCTTCGCCGGTTTCACCCACGAGCCTGCAATTACACTGTCTAAAAACCTGCTGAGTATTCTTCCTTCCAACCAACAACGCGTGTTCTTCTCGGACAACGGAAGTACTGCTGTCGAGGTGGGCGTAAAGATGGCGATGCAATACTGGCACAACCAGGGGATTTCAAAAAAGAAAATCATAGCGCTCGAAGGTGCGTATCACGGTGATACCTTCGGCTCAATGTCGGTAGGCGCCAGGGGATTGTTCACAAAACCGTTTGAGCAATGGCTCTTTGATGTGGACGTTATTCCGGTTCCGACTGGCGAGAATATTTCCGATGTGATTCAACGCTTTGAAGCATTTCTCGCTACGGGAGACGTTGCTGCCTTTATTTTTGAACCCCTCATCCAGGGCGCAGCAGGCATGATCATGTACGAAGCCGGGTTCTTGTCTCAACTGCTCCGGATGGCTAATAGCTCAAACGTTGTAACTATTGCGGACGAAGTCTTCACGGGGTTTGGACGCACAGGAAAACGCTTCGCATCGCTGTACCTTGACGTGGAGCCTGACATAATCGCGATGTCGAAAGGGATCACAGGCGGTACGCTACCGCTTGGCGTGACGTCGTGTTCGTCGAAAATTGAAAAAGCTTTCGACGGCGTGGAAATTGAAAAGACATTCTTTCACGGACACTCCTATACGGCGAACCCAATTGCCTGTGCTGCTGCAAATGCAAGTTTCAGCATACTTATGGATGACGAATGCCAACGGTCAATACGACGCATTTGTGAGCTCCAGAAAACATTCGCAGAACGAATCAGGAATCACAGTAAAGTGAGGGCCAGTCGAAGCTGCGGTACCATTTTGGCCCTGGAGATTGAAACTGGAACAGATACTTCCTATGTCAATGACCTTCGAAAGCAAATCTACCCTTACTTTCTCAACCGCGGGATTCTGCTACGACCACTTGGGAATATAATATATATAGTCCCTCCCTACGTTATCAAACCTGAAGAGCTGACTTATATCCATTCCGTCATCAACGGATTTCTCAATCACCTTCAGGGAAGGTAGGTAGTCCGGAATGTATTATCTACCGCACTGAAGACTCTTGTTCTTCCGTTCTCCAGCGGCTGGACCTCCAGCTTCGAACTCTCTACAGGTACAGGTGTGAGCAGCTTTCCGGATTTGTCGTACACATAACCTAACTCCTGAC
>JAEZGH010000158.1 GCA_023417065.1 Bacteroidota bacterium | reverse complement strand
TTCAATCATTTCATAATAATAACAAGCCGGCACAGGCTTTGACATGACGTTTGTTCGCGCATACAATCTCGTATGCAGAACTATCATGCTCAAGACTCAGCACTCTGAAAGGAATACTGAGGTGCACTAACTATGGGCAAACAAAAGCTAAACATTAAAGACTTATCAACGATCAGCTTTCCTTCGGAAGTAGCAAAAAGCCTTTCACTTAACATCATGAACAGGCATTTTAAACATCTGCCGAACGATGAGAAACTGGCATTGATACAAAGCGTGCTTGAAAATCCGAAAGCATACCTCGACAATGAGTTACTTGGATTACTCGCACACAAACTGTATTCACCTATACGCGAAGATTTCAAAGCCTATGAATTGACAGATACAATAAAACCTTTCGAGGTATTCGGGAATAAGCATATCGAAGCGAATGCCTTCCGGCAAATGGAAGCAGTCATGCGATTGCCTGTGATCGTGCGCGGTGCGCTAATGCCCGACGCTCATCAGGGCTATGGCATTCCCATCGGCGGCGTCGTCACCACCAGAAACGAAGTAATCCCTTACGGTGTGGGAATGGACATCGGCTGCAGAATGGCGCTGAGTATTCTGGATCTCCCAGGAAGTTATGTTGACCATCATACGTACGAGATAAAAAAAGTGCTCCGGGAGCATACACACTTCGGGAATGATGGCGGCCTTGATTCCAGACCTTATCACGAGATTCTGGACAATTCATCATTCCGTGAAACCGACCTGCTGAAGAAACTTCACGGCAAGGCAGCGCGCCAGCTCGGAAGTTCAGGTTCAGGCAATCATTTCGTTGAAATGGGCGCCGTCGAAGTATGCGAGCAGAACAACCTGGGGCTTCGTGCAGGAAACTATGCTGCGATCTTGTCGCACTCCGGCTCGCGTAGTCTGGGCGCAAACATCGCACAGCATTATACAGATATTGCCATGAAAAAATGCAAGCTCCCGGGAGAAGTGAAGCATCTTGCGTGGCTCGAGCTCGATAGCCAGGAAGGCCAGGAGTATTGGTTGTCAATGAACCTTGCTGGCGAGTACGCAAAAGCCTGCCACGATGTAATTCATCAAAACGTCCGGGATGCTCTCGGCGTTTCTGCTATCATGGTAATCGAAAACCATCACAACTTTGCCTGGAAGGAAACGCTTGTCGACGGTAACGAATACATCGTCCACCGTAAAGGTGCAACACCTGCAGCCAAAGGTGTTTTCGGAATAATACCCGGAAGCATGACAGCTCCTGGTTACATTGTGAGCGGACTCGGCAATGAAGCATCGCTGAATTCAGCATCTCACGGAGCGGGTCGCAAGATGTCGCGACTGAAAGCAAAGAATTCCGTCACAATGAGCAGTTTGAAGAAAGAATTGCAAGCACGGAGGATCACCTTAATTGGTGGAAGTACGGAAGAAGCTCCCGCGGCGTATAAGGATATCGAACTTGTGATGAAAAGTCAGACGACGCTCGTGAACATCGAAGGAACGTTTCTCCCACGGGTTGTGAGAATGGCGAAATGATCTCTCATTCTGATTGGGGGAACTGCTGACCATAGCGGTTTTGCGCTTCGTAGAAAGAAGGTTCAAGTTGATTCAAGTTTCAAGGATCAGGGTTCAAGAACAATCGCCCTGAACCGTGAAACTTGAAATTTGAACTTAACTTAAACGACCCCTCGGGAAAACTTCCGTTGAAGAAATGCCATTAGCCCTACCCAAAGCGCGACCCCGACAATAAGAACATTGCCGATCATCGAAATCTGAAATCCGTAAGCCACCAGGATTATCACACTGCCTGCAACCCACAACATATCGAGTGCAATGACAACCGGTGTTTGACCAATGCCTTTAATAGCTGTGTGGATAACATAAGCAGCGAATACGATGAGAAAGATCCCCACCGACGAGATGGTGAAAGCAGCATTGATTCCGAAGAGGCTGGAAATCGATTCTGAAAATAACGCAAGAATAATTCCAGTGATCCCTGATGAAATCGCATTTAACAGTAAAATTCGTTTTAGGGTTTCCATAACTGACTGAATTTGGATTAAACATTCAATACAATTATGGCAGATGGAAATCAGCTGCGATTGTAAAAATCGGACATTATTGATAGCTCGTCACGTGCGAGGGCGTAGTTCCGTAAAGCCTCTTGAACTCCTTGATGAAATGCACCTGGTCGTAATAGCCAAAATCGTAGAACTGATTGTCGGCGCGATGGCTGGAAAGGTTTGCCTGTAGATATCTTTGAAACCTTACTGTCCTGGAAAACGACTTCGGACTATCACCGATATATGTATCAAACACTCTTCTTAGCTGTCGTGGACTTAGACCGACATCAAGGTCCGACTCAATGCGGACGTTTCCGTTTGAAGTAAAGATATTATGGAGTGCGCTGAGTAGTCGGCGGTCGCACTTGAAATCCGCTTTAGATAACTCCGTCTGAAAATGCTTGTCAAGCAAACTCTTCACTTGATGAGATGACAGGTCTGGTGTAAGCGCGGATTTGATGAAGCTTGCTGTTGATAGGGCGAGATCTTCGAGCCGTTCGTGACGATTGTGCAGCTCGATGCCATTAAACCTGTAAAGCTGGGGCGCGACCGTTGGAGCAAAGCAAATACCGATGTAGCGGCATTCAGCTGGAACATTCACGGACGAATGCTTATCGCTGAGTCCGGTAATGAACGACTCGTCAGGTCGGGTGACATTGAAATAAACATCAACACACCCGTTGGGAATAACCTTGTGGAGAAACGCTCCTTGACCGGGACCTGAGGTCTTCATTTCCCAATAGTGAAAGATAAAGGGCTGCAGGCTTCGGTCGGGCATGAACTCATTATACGAAACAAGCCTGTTCCTCTCAGTTCTTACGGGATGAAAGGGCTGGTAAAGATTCCGCAGCAGTTGCAGTTCACGCATCACCTTAATTTACAATTTCCGATTTGCAATCAAATGAGTTGTCGGTCAAAACGCAATAAAATGAGAGGTTCAAATCAAATCAGGATTCAAGGATGACGACTCCCGGCAAACTGTAACATCAATTCTGAGCCTTCTTCCGTGTGATCTGTGCGAGAAAATCCAGGCAGCAAGGTCTCACGCATACACCGCAGTGGCGTTGTCCTGCGTCGATGCAGATGCGATGTAGGCAACGGGGACTGCCATTGCAGGTCTAAATTCTTAACAAGATACTTTATTTCCGGCAACACGTAATCGCTTCTAATTGTCGTGACAGGTTGATTGAAACGAATTCCTTTTGAAAAATATGAAACACCTCGTTCAACTGATTTACTCATCCCGCCTGATGGTACCTGTTGCGGTGGTGAAAATGGAATTGATCTGCCTTGCACGACGATAGTCGCCTCCTTGTTTGTCGATACCGGACAACCAAGTCGATCTTTCATTCGCCTCACTGCCACCTCACGCATGTATTCCCGCACCGCGGCGGTATATGCATTTGGCAAAGCCTGGGCCTTCGCGATATCCGCATAATATTGCTTCTTAGCAGGGTCCAGCAGAATGCGCACTGCCCAGGCAGAAGCTTCCCTGAACGTACTCCGTGTAAGTCGTTGCGCAGCACTTTGCTTCCGTGGATCCGGCTTTCGCGGAGCACGACTCGCAATAGTTTTGCCGCGTACCACCCGAAAAACTAACCAATTACCAACCCGGCCGCGAAGCCCTCGCGTGAGATCGTTGTTTGCTACAATAGCCATAGGCGAATGTTTATTATTACACCTATACGAACCCCCTATATACCCCGGGTTTCACAAATCCACATATTTTTTCAAAAAATCTTTCAGCCAGATCCCCGATCTCATCACCTTAGCCTGCCCATTTCAGGTCATTTATCCGGACTTTGTCCACTCTCTGTCCACTCTTTCTATTAGATTTCTGGTTTCTGATTCCAGATTTCTGATTGACCATCTCTGAAGTGCAGCGCTTCGTGGGGAAGAGGCTCAAGCTTCAAATTTCACGGTACTGTAACGCCTATTGCTTCGCGGTAGGAAGGCTCAAGACCGACAGCTCTATGCATTCTTCTGTGGGAGACTGTGAGATCTGTGAGAGGGAGGGAAGTTTCAAAATTTCAGGGCTCAGGGGTAGATCTGAGCCCTCTTCTGTGTTATCTATATAATCTGGGAGAGATTATTTTCCCTGCTTCCTGCAGTGCGTTTGATTTGATTCCGAAGATATCACGCAATGCTGCCTGCGCCGCGTTTAACCCGCACATGCCATGAACTCCTCCGCCGGGAGGTGTCGATGATGAACACAAATAGATCCCCCTTTTTGCAGTCCTGTAAGGTGAACGTTGCAGAATAGGGCGCGTGAAGAGTTGCGTGATATCTATCACCCCACCGTTGATATCGCCGCCGATGTAGTTCGGATTGTACCTCTCAAAGGCAGCCGTATTCATTGTACTTCGCTCGATGATGGTGTCTTTAAATCCTGGGGCGAAGCGCTCCACCTGATCTTCAATCTGCGAAGTCATATCTTTGGTAGATCCGTTGGGAACATGACAATATGCCCAGGCAGTGTGTTTTCCTTCCGGCGCACGCGTAGTGTCGAATACCGTTGGCTGGGATAACAATACAAATGGCTTGTCGGCATGCCGTCCCTTTGCCGTGTTCCATTCACTGTCAGCGATTTCGTTCAACGTATTTCCGAGGTGAAGCGTGCCCGACTTCCGGCATTCGTCAGACGTAAATGGAATAGGTTCGCGAAGTGCCCAGTCAATCTTAAATACGCCCATGCCATAACGGAAGCGATTCATACGCCACGTATAAAGCTTGCCGAACTCCTCGCCGGCAATCTTCAGGAGCTGCTTAGGCGTTACATCAAACAAGACACTTTTCGCCGGGGGCAAATCCGCCAGTGATTTCACTGTAAATCCAGTGACAATTTCGCCGCCAAGGCTTTCAAAATAAGATTCCAGCGCATGGGCAATCCGTTGTGAACCTCCCAGGGCCATCGGCCAGTTGTACAAGTGCCCCGCGATAAGCAGGACCAGTCCGATACCCGATGAAGCAATATTGGACAACGGCTGCAAAGCGTGTCCCGCCATTCCAGCCCACAGTCCTTTCGCGCGCTCTCCTTTAAAGCGGGACGCGAGCTGCGTGGCAGGAAGAATGGCATGCAGACCAAAACTGGTAAACGACGCGATGTTCTTCGGAATACCAAACGGACCGAGTACATCGTTGTCTATGGACGGCCAGATCTCTGATAAACGTGAAATCCATGCTGCATAGCCAGGTCCATCGTCAAGCAGGCTTTCTGCTGTTTCGGAAATTGATCTATTGAGTATCGCTGCCGTTCCATCGTCAAAAGGATGGGCTGCTGCATGGATAGGTTCCACAAACTTCAACCCATGCGCATCAAGAGGTAACGATTTGAAAAAAGGCGATGCTATTGCAAGAGGATGAATTGCAGAGCATATGTCATGGTGAAACCCCGGCAGCGTAAGTTCCGCAGTCCGCATACCACCACCAATAGTATCTTTACCTTCAATCAGTAAGACAGACAGTCCCGCGCGTTGCAACGTTATGGCTGCAGCAAATCCATTCGGCCCGGATCCAACAACAATCGCATCGTATTCCCGTTTCTTCATATTGTTTCGATCTCCGAATTTACGCATCCGGATTGAGTAATACGCTGCCATCCTGATTAAGTATCCATCCCATAATGGGATTAAAGTGATATCCGGATCTTGCTCCACGAGCTTCTCTCAGGAGCTTTAGCGTAGGCTGCACATAACCAGTTTCGTCAGTTGCGCGGCTCTGAATTTCCGTGGTAGACCCATCCCAGCGCCAGATATGCGCAAAGCGCGTGTGGGCCTTGTCAAGAACAGGGCCTTGCAGATTGGCGTTTTGCCACGTCTTCCCTCCGTCGGTGGAGACTTCAACACGAGTAATTTTCCCGCGGCCACTCCATGCAATACCGCGGATCTCAATCCAGCCGCGTTCAACGTGATGCGGATATGCAGGGTAAGTAATGATAGACCTCGCATCCATGTCGAAACTGAACTGACGGATTTTATCGTGTACCGATTCTGTATACTTCGACGTCTCCTCCCGCGTCATCCAGGGTTGATCACTTACTTCAATTCGACGCAGCCACTTCACCGACATGTTGCCTTCCCAGCCCGGTAGCAGAAGTCTGAGTGGATAGCCATGCTGCGGGCGCAACGCTTCGCCATTTTGTGCGTACACCAGCATGCCTTCTTTCAACGCGCGATCCAGTGGAATGCTACGCGTCATGCGACAGGCATCGCCGCCTTCTGCAAG
>JAEZGH010000200.1 GCA_023417065.1 Bacteroidota bacterium | reverse complement strand
GGTATTGGAACAACATCTGGAGGAGCATGTTTTTACCTTGCGGGACAACGCTATTCAGGCATTTAATGAGAATAAGTATGGAGAAGCCTATGGATGGACATTGAAGGCCCTGAAGAAACAGCCGTTTGGAGATTTACAGTTCTGCAGGGATGTTCTTTATCATGTTAAAAGACAACTGTTGAGGAAATGAACCAGTTGATTAAAGTTGGAATTTGTGTGGCCTACGATTGGGAGTATCTGCGATATTCGCTGCCGTTGGTTTACGAGGAGGCAGACCAGATCTGCCTTTCCCTGGATGTCAACCGCACAACATGGTCGGGTAACCCTTTCAGCTTTGATGAGGTTTCTTTCAGGAACTTTATCGGAGAGATCGATCGTCAGAATAAGATCGTTATCCTGGAGGAAAGTTTCTATGCACCGGATCGAACTCCTATGCAGAATGAAGTTTATCAGCGTAACAGGATGGGGTCGTATCTTGGACAAGGGGGGTGGCATGTACAGTTGGATTCTGATGAATATATGTTGGATTTTCCGGGTTTTGTGAAGTATCTGAGAAGTCTGAAATCCGATCGAAAATTGAATGTGTGTTGTCCCTGGCATACGATGTTCAAGAAAGTTGATCGTGGGATGCTCTTTGTAGTAAATGATGAGATCGAGTATATAGCCGTAGCAACCAGATGGCCGAGGTATGAATATGGAAGACGAAACTCCAATTTTAATATCAAGACGAATTTTTTACTTGTGCATCAGTCGTGGGCCCGCCCGATGGAGGAAATCAGGCAAAAGTTAGAAAACTGGGGACACAGGGATGATTTTGATACTCAGAAGTTTTTTGAGCAATGGTGCGTACTCAGCGAGGATAATTTTATGGATTGGCAGGATTTTCACCCAATTGAGCCAAAAACCTGGCGAGGTCTCATTCTGGTTGAAGGGGGAAATTTGCAAGAAATACTCACCTGTATTAAGCAAAGCCCCCCCTATCAGGTCCCCATTTGGAGGTTGAACTGGGGGAATTCAGTATGGCGCTCAAGAATTTTCTCACTCAAATCGAAAATTGCTAAGTGGATATTTCCATCATCATAATTAACTACGGGACGCGAAATCTTGTTGAAGCTTGTGTTAACTCTATTATTGAGCATACAAGGGATATTCGCTATGAAGTAATTATAGTTGAGAATGGCAGTGGTCAGTTTAGCGAATTGAATCACTCCTGGCCATCGGAATTGGTTCATGTGCATGTGTCGGAACGGAATCTGGGTTTCGCAGGTGGAAACAACTTCGGTATAGGTTTCGCAACAGGAAAATATCTGCTACTGCTCAATTCAGATACTTATTTGCAGACAGATGCTATTTCAACTACCGTAAAATATATGGAACAGCACCAGAATGCTGGTGTTGTATCTGCCAGGTTGGTTTATCCCGACGGTCGGCTACAATCCCCTGCGCAACGATTCCCTTCGATACGTTACCAGCTTATAGAGTTGTTCCGGCTACAGAAATTAATGCCGGCGAGAACAGCTGGGAAGCTGTTGTTAGGTGCTTTCTTTAATCAGAATGAGAATACCACAGCGGACTGGGTGTGGGGAACTTATTTTCAATTTAGAAAGTCTATACTTCAACATCTTCCGGAGGGAAAACTGAATGATTCGTTTTTTATGTATTATGAGGATATGCAGTGGTGTATGGATATCCGCAAGCTGGGTTATGAAATACATTTTTGCTCAGATGCAGAAGTGGTACATATCGGTGGTGGCAGTTCCTCTGACAAGCAACGGTATATGCGGGAGAACCACGAGGTTTTCCTGAGACGTAATTACGGTTCTGTACACAGGTTTTTTATTAAAACACTGGAGCGGCTTTTATCCCGATGACCACAACAGTGATCATACCAACATATAACGGAGCAGGAAAGATCCTAACCGCGCTCCGCGCCCTTGAGAAACAGATCGTTTCTCCGGATGAGGTTATTGTGGTGGTAGATGGTTCGACAGATAATACCGTTTCCCTATTGCAGTCGACGTATTTTCAATTAAGATCGTTCAGGATTATCAGACAGGAGAATCTTGGTAGAGGAGCTGTGAAGAATACGGGTGCAGAACATGCATCGCATGAGTTGTTATTGTTTCTGGATGACGATATGTTGCCTGAAGCAGACTGGTTAAAAAGGCATCTCCAGCATCACGAGGAGCATCCGGAAACAATAGTCACGGGTCCGGCAGTAGACCGGGCAGAATCGGGTGATAGTGATTTTCAGTTTTTCAAATCCTATCTGAGCGCGAGATGGCGCGCTGATCTGCTACCGTTTAACAAAAAGGCGTTTCCCGAAGATAAAGTGTTCATTACTGCAGCCAATTTTTCGATTCCTCGTAAACTGTTCAGACAGATCGGCGGGTTCAATCCTAAACTCAGGGATGTCGAGGATTTTGATTTTGCCGTCCGAGCAACAGCATTAGGTATTCCGGTTTATTATGATGACGAAACCTGGGCCTGGCATATGGAGCAATCCTCCTGTAAACATAGTATTAGCAGGATGAGGTCGTATCAACAGGCAAGATATATCTTGTTGAACAAGTATCCAGAATTATATAGACACCGGATACAAATAAACCGGACTGAGTTTCCTGAATGGAAGCGAATGATTCTCTCATTTTTCAAGACTAAGTGGATGGTTCATTCCATAGACATGGGTCGTTTTAAGTGGTTGCCTCAGTCACTAAGGTTCAAGCTTTACGATATAACATTGACGGCCAATACCCATATTGGCTCCGATCCAATAAATTGAAAAGTTGCGTAGAAAAGTCACCTATATTATTTCAGATGTAGACAGGGCATTAGCTTTCGAGTGGATCGCCGGACAGCTTGACACGCGTAGGTTTGAGCTCAGCTTTGTTTTAATAAGGCCAGGTTCGTCGGAACTGCAACGATATCTGGAAAATCATCGAATACCGGTCCTTTTAATCGAAAGTGGTGGAAAGAAAGACTGGCCGGCTGCGTGGTGGAAACTGTATCGGTATCTTAGAGTAAACCAGCCAGACATCGTGCATTGCCATTTATTGCAGGCATGCATTCTTGGTCTCACGGCAGCCTGGTTTGCAGGCATCCGGCAACGTATTTATACCAGGCATCATAGTTCACTCCATCATGTTTATTTCCCGAAGGGGGTATGGTGGGATAAGCTATTTAATCGAGTTGCTACAAAGATTATTGCCATTTCAAAACCTGTGAAGGAGATTCTGGTAGAATGGGAGAAAGCTCCTGAAGAAAAGGTCGTTCTGATACCACATGGTTTTAAGCTGGAGGCCTATTCAGATCCGGAGTCTGCAACATTAAGCTTACTAAAAGCTTTATATAATCCCGAAGGGAAAAGTCCGGTAATTGGGGTGGTATCCAGGTTCACTGAGTGGAAAGGTGTTCAATATATTATACCAGCCTTCAGAAGGATACTTGATAGATATCCCGATGCATTATTGTTGCTTTTCAATGCTGAGGGTGACTACAGTAAGGAGATCAACAAGGTGCTGGACCGTTTACCTGAAGGGTCTTACAAGACCATTAAGTTTGAAAAAGAAATGGCTGCAGCCTGGCATTTGTTTGATGTCTTTGTTCATACGCCAATCGATTATCATTCCGAGGCTTTTGGTCAGATCTATATCGAGGCTATGGCTGCCGGTATTCCAATGGTAGCTACGCGATCCGGGATCGGCGTTGATATTCTGAAGCATGAATTTAATGCACTGGTGGTTCCCTATCAGGATCCGGATGCGATAGAGCAAGCTATGTTGCAATTACTGGATAGCCAGGCTTTAAGAGATCAGATGATCGCCAATGGACGAGTTACTGCCAGGCAATTTGAGTTGAATTTTATGATGCAAAGACTCGAGAAACTTTATGAGAGCTGATCCATTTTTTTCCATAGTCATTCCAACATACAACCGGGCAGCGTTTCTGGAAAGACAGCTACCGGGGCTTACGAACCTCAACTATGAAAATTACGAGGTTATCATTGTTGATGATGGAAGTACGGATGCAACTTCTTCAGTTGTAGCCCCCTTCGTTGGCAACAGGATCAAATACTATAGAAAGGAGAACGCGGAACGCGCTGCTGCAAGAAACTTTGGTGCTAAACGATCGAATGGAGATTATGTGACCTTTCTTGATTCGGACGATGTGATATTCCCTAATGCCTTACTC
>JAEZGH010000113.1 GCA_023417065.1 Bacteroidota bacterium | reverse complement strand
GTTGAGCATGGTCGACTTGCCACAGCCGGACGGGCCGAGGATCAGAAGCCGCTCACCCTTGCGCAGATCGAGCGATACCGGGCCGACGGCTGGCGCGGTGGCGTAGGGATAGCGAACCGCGACCTCTCGCCATGCGACCGCCGGCGCTTCTTCAGGGGCGCTGAAGGCGACGTTCATGGTCGATCTTCAGGCCCGAAAGAACTCCGGTCTTGTAGAGCGCCTCGACCACGAGATGGCCGGCAAGGCCGCCGAGGATCGCGCCGCTGAGGCAGCGCAGCGCGAACATGGTGATGAGCAGGCCGGGTGCCAGCGCGCCGTAGTCGAAGCGGACCCAGGTGTAGGCGAAGGAGGCGATCGCCGCGCCGACGCCAGCCAGCATCAGCACCGGCAGGCGGTAGTTCTTCCAGCGCGTCGCAGCGAAGACGGCTTCCGCGCCGGCGCCTTGGACGAGGCCAGTGACGAGCAGGAGAAGCCCGGCGGGGCTGCCGAGAAGGACCTGCACGAGCGCCGCCAGCACCTCCGAAAGGAGCGCGGCACCCGGCTTGCGGATGATCGCGGCGGCGATGATGGAGACGATGAACCAGAAGCCCATCACCACATCCATGGTGACGGCACCGAAGATCGCCTGCGCGATCAGCCAGACCTGCACCCAGGCCAGATAGAGAACGCCGAAGACGGCGCCGAGAACGGCGACGATGAGGATTTCGCGCAGGGTCCAGCCGCGAGTGGTCAGCATGACGATGTTTCCTTGGAGAAAGAGAGGCGCGCCTTTCCGGCGCGCCGAAAAGACGAGATCAGCCGATTTTGCTCGGGCTGTTCGCAGAGACGGTCAGGTCGAGTGCGACATGACCGTTCGGCGCGCCGAAGCGGAGGAAGGCTTCGCTCAACGTCGCGAAGACCGGGCCGGCGTCGCCGCGCAGCTTGGTACAGAAATTCTTCGATTTCTCGAACACGCCCGACGACTTCAGGAAGTCGATGCAGCCATAGATCTCGGCCATGTGGGGGCGGCCGCCGAGCGGATAGAGCGAGAACTGCGCCGCGACCTCGACGCCCGTCATGCCTGCTTGTGCGACCGCTTCGCGGGCGAAGGCGATGCGCTCGTCGAGCGGCGCGGCCGTGCCGAAATCGACCGAGGGCGTGCAGATTTCGTCGTCAGGTTCGCCCGGGCAACCGCGCGACACGGCGGCTGAGAGGACGCAGTGGACGCCGGTGCCGGCAGCAGACGCGAAGAGATCGCGCATGGCCGGGAAGATGTCCTCCGGCGGCCCGACGATCAGCGTCGAGACGTCGTCGGTCTCGATGCGAAAGCGCGGCCGGTAGGGCTCGAGCGCGTCAACGGCCTCGAGGATGCCGGCGACGAAATCGTCGCACATCGGATAAAGGGAAAGCTGTGCACCTGAAAACATGAACCGCCTCGCTCCGCTGGTATTACCCAGATCAGCTTGAGGGTCCGAAAGCATGTCGCTTCGCGTCTCAGCCCCGGCTTTACGGAGCACCCCTGTGGAATGGCGGCAGGGGTAACATCGCGTTTGCCGGCTTGGCAAGGGGGTATCTGCCAAGCCAGCAAGGGTGGGTCTTTAAGCCAAGCGCAAGGCCGCGGCGCGACGATGGCCCTCCATGCCCTCCGTCGCGCTCTGGCGGATGGCGGGCGGCGCGACGGCGGCGACGCCGCGCGCGTCGAGCCACTGATGGGTGCAGATCTTGACATAGGAGCCGACCCAAAGCCCGCCCGTATAGCGGGCCGCCGCCATGGTGGGCAGGGTGTGGTTGGTGCCGCAGCACTTGTCGGAATAGACGACGCTCGCCTCGCGACCGATGAAGAGCGATCCGTAGTTGCGCAGCTTGCTTGCGGTCGCCTGGGGGTCGGACGTGTGGACCTGCAGATGTTCGGCGGCGATGAAATCCGAATAGGCGATCATCGCGGCCTCGTCGGCGCAGACGACGATCTCGCCATAGTCACGGAAGGCGGGGCCGGCGACGTCTGCCGTCGGCAGGTCTTTCAACTGGCGCTCGACTTCGGCAAGCGTCGCTTCGGCGAGCTTGCGGTCCGTGGTGATGAGCCCGACGCGGGTACGCACGTCGTGCTCGGCCTGCGCCAGCATGTCGGTCGCGATCATCTCCGGATCGCCGGAGGCGTCGGCGACGACGTAGATCTCGCTCGGGCCGGCGAGCTGGTCGATGCCGACCGCGCCGAAGACCTGGCGCTTGGCCTCGTTCACATAGGCATTGCCCGGGCCGACGATCTTGTCGACGCCCGGCACGCTTTCGGTGCCATAGGCCATCGCGGCGATCGCCTGCGCGCCGCCGATGCGGAAGATGCGGTCGGCGCCGGAAAGGTGACAGCCGGCGATCATCGCCGGGTGCGCGCCGGGGGGCAGGCAGGCGACCACTTCAGCGCAACCCGCGACCTTGGCGGGGACAAGCGTCATCACCGGTGCGGACAGGATCGGGTAGCGGCCGCCGGGCACATAGGCGCCGACCTTCTCGATCGGGATGACGCGGTGACCGAGATGCAGCCCCGGCAGCGCCTCGTAGTCGAGCGGTTTGATCGTCTGCATCTGCGCATCGGCGAAATCGTGGACGCGTTCGATGGCGAATTCGGTGTCGGCGCGGGTTTGGCGGTCGAGACCGTCGATCGCCGCCTTGCGCTCAGCAGCAGAGATTTCGAGAGTTTCGATGTCGAGCTTGTCGAAGCGAAGGCCGTATTCGCGCACGGCGGCGTCGCCCCTGTCGCGCACGGCGGCGAGGACTTCGCGGACAGTGGTTTCGACGTCGCCCGTATCGGCAACGGCGTCACGCGTCGGTGCTTTCAAATGGTCGATCTTGGCCTTCAGGGCTTCGGAGAGCTTGCGCATCG
>JAEZGH010000220.1 GCA_023417065.1 Bacteroidota bacterium | reverse complement strand
TACTTTGGGACACTATGCCGCCCTTTTGTTGACATTAAGGTGGAGTTTCCTGAGGTTATGAGCAATCGATACAATGGTGATCTCCGTTTTCACCTTCATAAGTCCGCGAAGATTGAATCTTTGGAATTTCATATTATGTTTCATATCACCGAAACATGTTTCAATCTCCCATCCTCGTTTTTTTCGCAGGGCGATTCCTTGCTCACTATTTAAGTTATTCCGAGCGATCTGTTTGTAGGCATCAAGTTGCACGTTTACTTGAATCGTTCGGTTGCCTTCTTGTGATTTCGTACATGCGCTTCTAACAGGACAGTCCCGGCAGTTCGATGCTTCATATGCGCGACTGGCGTATTCAAATCCGGATTTTTGGCGTTCGTGTCTTGTGTGCGTGTAGTTTAGACGTTGTTTTTGTGGACACTCGTATGTATCAGAAGTAGCATCGTAAGAAAAGTTTTCCTTTCGGTAGATTTCTGATTTAAACTTATTGCCTTTCTCTTTATGGTACAGTGGATACTTCAGGTAACTTTCAACTTCTTTCGACTCCAATAATTGGTAATTCTCCTCTGTCCCAAAAACGCCATCCGCCACTATACGCTTAGGAGTTAAGACAAAGCTGTTCAGGTGTTCTTTGAAACCAATCGCATCATTGGGATTTTGATGAACGGTAACCGCGGTAATGAATTGCTCTTCACTACTCGCCAGGATGTTATACGCTGGTAAGAACTCTTGATTTTTCATCATCATGACTGAAGCGTCCGTATCAGTTTTGCTATAACCACTTCGACCTGCGGCGATTTCAAGTTGATTCTCGTATTTGACTATTTTTTCTGATTGTTCGATTACCTTTTTTTTCAGCGATTCCGCTTTTCTTCTTTCCCGTCCATCTCTTGTCTTTTTAATCACTTGATTGAGCTTCTCTACTCCCTTTGAAATATCCTCCTTAGATATGGACTTCTTTCCTATCTGCTCCAAATCCCTGTCGCCATACGCCTGATCCTCCTCTTTATTTAAAGCATCAATCTGCTCCAGAAGCGCAGGTAATTTCTCCTCAGCACACTCTTTGTATCTCTGCGCATTTTTTCTCCACACCACCTGATGTTTATTGCCGTCAGCGCGCATCGTGGTTCCATCGGTGAAATAATTTTCCACCTTAACATATCCATGCTCCACCAAGAAGAGCAAAACTTGCTTAAACAACTCTTCAATCGTCTCTTTCAGAATACCGCTTCGAAAAAGATTGATGGTCCGAAAATCTGGGCGCTGATAGGCCGCTAACCACATGAAGTGAATATCTTGACGAAGGGCCCTAGCTATCTTTCGCCCCGTATAAATCTTCATTGAATACCCATAGAGCAGCACTTTCGTAAGCATTTTCGGGTGGTAAGCACTTGCACCACCTCCTTCGTACTGATTTATCAAGGAAGACAAGTCTACTTTTTCAACTACTTGATTTACAACGCGTACGAGGTCATTTTCCGGAATAAGATCCTCCAAACTTGGAGGCAACAATTGAATCTGATTTTGATTGTATTCTTTGAATACCGCTTTAGTCGTAACTTTGCCCATACATAATTTGATTTCGCAAAAACTAAATTATGTAACAGGCCTCTTCTTGCAAAGGAAGGGGCCCACTTTTTAGTCAGCCCCAGCAGAACGCAAAAATCGTGTGTGCCTTCGTTCCCGAAGATCCTTCCTCGTACTCCCGATAAGAATAGCGTTCCGGTGCGTTGAACTTGCTATCCGTAAGATGAACGTTAAGTGAAGTCGGGATGACGGTTTTTTTCGGGAGGTGGGTAACGGAGCGTTCGTGCCTCGAACACGACAGTGTGAGTTGGCGTTAGAGAGTGAGAGTGAGTGAGTAAAGAGGCCTCCGCCCGCTTGAGCGTGATTTAACCGGCAACTGGCAACCAATTTTGCCATTTCCTCCCTTTTTCTAATCTTACCTGCCCAACCAGGACATCCTGGCTCTGAATAACTCACAAGTGCACAACGTGCAGCAAAAAAGTATTGTATGAAAGAAGTGTATATCGTATCCGCAGTGCGGACACCAATTGGCAGTTTTGGGGGCAGTCTTGCGTCTGTCGCCGCCACTGAGCTCGGCGCCACAGCCGTAAAAGCAGCCCTCCAGAAAATCAACCTCGAACCCCGACACGTCCAGGAAGTTTTCATTGGCAACGTACTCTCCGCAGGGCTGGGCCAGGCGCCCGCAACCCAGGTCGCGCATGGTGCAGGACTGGGATTCGAAATCCCGTGCACACTCATCAACAAAGTCTGTGCATCGGGAATGAAGGCCATCATGTTCGGCGCGCAATCTATCATGACGGGGCAGAACGACGTGGTCGTCGCCGGCGGCATGGAAAGCATGAGCAACGTCCCCTACTACCTCGCCAAAGCACGAACAGGTTACAAATACGGCCATGGCGAACTCCTTGACGGACTTCAGTACGACGGGCTTACCGATGTATACAACCATTGCGCAATGGGCATTTGCGCCGATAACACCGCCAGCGAAATGGGAATATCCCGGCAGGATCAGGATAACTACGCCATCGCCTCCTACAAGCGCGCTGCGGAGTCGTGGAAAGCCGGAAAGTTCAAGGATGAAATCATCCCTGTATCCGTAAAGGATCGCAAGGGCAACGTCACCGAATTCAGCGAGGACGAAGAATACCGGAACGTAAACTTCGACAAGATTCCGGCGCTAAGACCTGCGTTCTCCAAAGATGGAACGGTTACCGCGGCCAACGCGAGTACGCTGAATGACGGCGCTGCAGCAGTAGTACTGATGAGCAAAGAGAAGGCGGAAGAGCTGGGTATTAAACCCCTCGCAAAAATCCGCGGATTCGCCGACGCGGCGCAAGATCCGATGTGGTTTACAACAGCTCCATCGCTGGCGATTCCCAGAGCGCTGAAAAACGCAGGCATCGACCAAAAGGATGTGGACTTTTACGAAATAAACGAGGCCTTTTCGGCAGTGGCAATCGCCAATAATATCAAGCTGAATATTACACCCGAAAAGGTGAATGTCAATGGTGGCGCTGTGGCACTGGGGCACCCGTTGGGAGCTTCAGGCGCGCGTATCGTCATCACGCTGATCAACGTACTTCGCCAGAACAATGGCACTATTGGCGTCGCCGGAATCTGCAATGGCGGAGGCGGAGCTTCTGCAATGGTGATCGAACGCCTCTAAACTTACATCCATACAACATAACATCCGGCCCGTCGTTTGCATCCAGCGCGACGGGCCGTCGTTTTTCGGCTGCGCTTTTGATTATGCCTTATTACATTTGCACTGCTATGCGGATATCTTGTCTTGTTGTGTTCATGATGTGCTCACTTGTTGCCTTTGGCCAACGTGAGAAGCGAACCTATTACGACCCGGCGAAAAAACAACTTCAGGAAGTTTATTTCGTGGCCCCTGACGATGAAAACAAGTTCATCGGCAAGTACGTGCGCTACTACGAAAACGGAAATCCCATGGTGGAAGGCAACTTCGACGCCGGAATAAAAAACGGTGTATTCACCGAGTATCACGAAAACGGAAAACGCGCGCGCACCCTTACTTATGTTAACGGCCTTCGCCACGGACCTGTACAGGTTTATGATGAAGATGGCAACCCCTATCAGAAGGCTTACTATCAAAACGACAAGCTCGCCGACAGCGTCCAGATTTTCTTCGACAACGGCGCCGTGAAACGCGAATCGTTTTTCGTCAAGGGCAAACCCGAAGGACTGATCAAGGAATACTATCCCACGGGTGCGATCAAAAAGGAAATCGCCTACTACAATGGCAAGCCCAATGGCATTACCCGACACTTCTACGAAAACGGCAACGTCGAATCAGAAGCGAATTACAAGGACGGTATCATGAGCGGGTTCTTCAAGACCTACTTCCCCAACGGACAACTTGAAACCGTATCGACGATGGCTGAAGGATCAAAGAACGGCCAGTTCAAAACGTATAATGAAGATGGTAAGCTTATCCTTGAAGGATCCTTCGTCAACGGAAATCTTCACGGTGAAAATATCGCGTACTATCCTGAAGGAGCTGTTCGGCATAAGTATACCTTCAACGAAGGCCGGCGTACAGGCACGAACTACGATTATTATCCCGATGGAAAGGTAAAAGTCAAGGAGAGCGTAGCGCTCAATGGGATTGATGTAGTAAGGCAGGAATACGCACCTGATGGTGTACTCAGTGCTGAGAAGCGATTCCGCAAAGACAAACCCCATGGAACGTGGACCTTTTATTTTCCGGGGTCGAAAACCGTTAGTCAGAAAGACACTTACGCAGACGGCAAGCTTCACGGCGTACGCCTCACCTACTACCCTTCCGGCAAGCCGAAGAGCGAAGAAACGTTCAAATTCAACCTCCTCGCGGGACCTGCCAAAACGTGGTACGAAAACGGGAATCCTGAATCTGTCGCCGAATACCGGTCGAACCGAAAGCACGGCGCATACAAAGCGTGGTACGACAACAACGTGCTGAAAGAAGAAGGACAATTCGTAGCCGACAAGAAACACGGCACCTGGAAAGAGTACGATACGACGGGCAAACCGGCACGCATCGTCACGTATCGGGCCGGCACCGTAGTGGAAACCGTCTCGCCATAGCCGATTCCGAAAAACTTTCTATCCAGGCATGGGGAGCGCCATTATTCCCTTAAATTCGCCCCTTTGTGAATCACATGGAAGCGATAAAAGAAACGAATTTCCAGTTTCCCGGACAGACGGGTTTCTATAAGGGCAAAGTCCGCGATGTTTATTATTTCGGCGACCTGATGGCGATGGTTGCCACTGACAGGATTTCCGCATTTGACGTAATCCTCCCCCGGGCAATTCCCGACAAAGGCCGCGTACTGAATCAGATCGCTGCTCAGAATCTGGCAGCCACCAAAGCCCTCGTTCCCAACTGGGTTATCTCCACTCCCGATCCCAACGTAACGATAGGTTTCCGGTGCGAGCCGTTTCCTGTGGAGATGGTGATCCGCGGCTACCTTTCCGGTCATGCCGCGCGGGAGTACAAAGCAGGGAAGCGAACACTTTGTGGCGTTGCACTTCCGGAAGGACTGAAAGAAAATGACAAGCTTCCTGAGCCAATCATCACGCCGACCACAAAAGCCATGGTGGGTCATGATGAAGACATCAGCCGCGAGGAAATTCTGAGCCGTGGTCTTGTCAGCGAAGCGGATTATGAGATTCTCGAACAATATACGCGTGCTCTTTTCCTCAAGGGCACGGAGCTCGCCGCCAAACGCGGACTTATCCTGGTGGATACGAAATACGAGTTCGGGAAATACGACGGCAAGATCTATCTCATTGACGAAGTGCACACCCCGGACTCTTCGCGCTACTTTTATCAGGAAGGCTATGAAGCACGTCAGGCCGCGGGTGAAACACAGAAGCAGTTGTCAAAAGAATTCGTGCGTCAGTGGTTGATTGAGAATGGATTTCAGGGAAAAGACGGTCAGCGTATTCCCGAGATGACGGATCCTATAGTAGCTTCAATATCTGCGCGTTACCGTGAATTATACGAGCAGGTGACGGGGGAACAACTTCCGGAGGTGGATTATGGGACAATTCTTCAAAGAATGGAGCAAAACATCTTAGATTCGATAAAATCCACTAAATTGGCACGATAGACCACCTGCACTTGCAGGTTTCCGGTCCGACATTGAAGCGACGAGGCCGGCGGCAGAAAAACAGAACCATATGAAATACACGATCGACAAGCAAGAGAAGTACACGATGCTTAAACTGCACGAGGAGAAACTGGATTCCAGCGTTGCTCCCGGCCTGAAGTCTGAGTTGATTACGCTTCACGCCGAAGGCAGCCGCAATATTGTGCTGGATCTTAGTGAGGTGAAGTACACTGACTCTTCGGGGCTGAGCGCGTTGCTCGTAGGAAACCGCATTGTGCAGGAAGACGGCGGCATCTTCGTTCTCTCGAGCCTTTCCGATCACACAACGAAACTGATCAAGATCTCCCAACTTGACAGCGTTCTCAACATTCTTCCGACCGTTGAAGAAGCTATCGATACGGTCTTCATGCACGAGATTGAAAAAGATCTCAAGGGCGACGAGTCCAACTAAACATCAAATAACGATTCATATCAGGGACCAAAACTGAATCAGGTTTTGGTCTTTTGTTTTTCGATGAATTTCAGAATCACAATCCTGGGTTCAAGCGGCGCCCTTCCCGCGTACGGAAGACATCCCTCCGCGCAGCTTGTTGAAGTACAGAACAAGTACTTCATGATCGATTGTGGCGAAGGCGCGCAAATGCAGCTCATGCGCTTTCAGGTGAACTTTCATCGGATCAACCACATCTTCATCAGCCACCTCCACGGCGACCACTATCTCGGGCTGATGGGACTGATCTTCACCATGCACCTGCAACGGCGCGTGAACGATCTCCACCTCTACAGTCACGCGGGACTTGATGAAATCATTACGACACAACTTCGTCATTCGCTGTCTGCAACGTCATTCAAGCTGATCTTTCACCGACTGAAAAAAGGCGTCGCCGAAACCATTTACGAAGACGATTCGATGACCGTTGAAACAATTCCGCTTTCGCATAAGATTACGTGTTCCGGCTTTTTGTTTCGCGAGAAGCCCAAGCTCCGCAGGATTGACAAAACGCGACTACCGCCGGGGCTTCTCATCCGGCAAATTGCCAGCCTGAAAAGAGGAGAAGACGTAACGGATGACGCGGGAAATATTCTTTACCGGAACGAAGACCTCACCTTTCCGCCGCGGCGCGCAAGAAGCTACGCATATGTGTCCGACTCGTCGTACAACGAAGGGATTGTTGAACAGATCCGGAATGTAAACCTGCTATACCATGAGGCTACGTTCACGGAGGACGAAAGCTCAAAGGCTCATGATACACTCCACAGCACTGCACGCGAAGCAGCAGAGATTGCAAGACTTGCCAACGTCGAAAGGCTGTTGCTGGGACACTTCTCAGCCCGATATAAGGATCTCACGCCACTGCTGAAGGAAGCACAGGAGGTCTTTGCCAATGCTTCCCTGGCCATCGAAGGCGAAGAAACCGTAATACTGGATTAATTTTTTTACTTTCGATTATGAGCATCCCTCAGGAACAAAAAAAGAACTTTCTCTTCCTCGTCCTGGCCGGGATCTTCATTACAAACGCACTGCTCGCGGAATTAATCGGCGTGAAAATCTTCTCCGCCGAGTCTACCGTCGGACTGGGACCTGCCAACCTGAATATCTTCGGCTTCACCATGGATTTCAATCTTACGGCGGGTGTTGTCATCTGGCCCGTGGTCTTCATCACAACAGACCTCATCAACGAATACTTCGGCAAGCCCGGCGTGCGATTGGTGAGCTGGCTCACTGTCGTCTTGATTGCCTATGCCTTTATCGTCCTTACTGCCTCCATTTCTCTCCCCCCTGCAGAGTGGTGGCTGGAAGCCAATAACAAAGATCCTGACGGGCACCCCTTCAACATTGATTTTGCCTTCGAAAGGATTTTTGGCCAGGGCCAGCGGATTATTTTCGCATCCATCATCGCTTTCCTCATCGGCCAGTTTACCGATGTTTTTGTCTTTCAGCGGCTGAAACGCGTTACCGGCACAAAGTACCTGTGGCTTCGCGCTACCGGATCAACACTTGTCTCGCAATTCATCGACAGCTTCGTCGTGTTATACATCGCCTTCTATGATGTCTTTTCCTTCGCACAGCTCAATGCGATTGGCATCACTAACTACATCTACAAGTTCGCCATCGCAATTCTGCTCACGCCCCTGATCTATATCGGTCATCTACTGATCGACAGGTACCTTGGGAAGTCTTACGCCGAGAAACTGATGAAAGATGCGACAGACAAAAGCAAGGGCTTCTTCTAACGCCGGATATTGTCACAGATAATTGCCGTTGCAACGGCTGCGTTAAGCGATTCCGCCTTGCCGTAGCGCGGGATGGTTATGCGGTCTGTGATAAACGGCTGGCATTGCTCAGAAATTCCACGGGATTCATTGCCTATCACCACGAGGCCTCCCCCCTCAAATGTTTCTTCGTGGACGTTACGCCCCTCCAAAAAGGCCCCGTAAACCCGGGACGTTGTGCTTTTCAGCAGCGGAACGAGTTCGGTGTAATAGATTGCAGCCCGCGTGAACGAGCCCATGGTAGAACTGATAACCTTGGGGTTGTGAAAATCGGCCGTCTCGGGTGAAGCAATAATCTTGTTAAACCCGTACCAGTCTGCGGAGCGGATGATGGTACCCAGATTTCCGGGATCGCGGATGTCATCGAGAACGAGCACCACTTCTCCCGGAAGTATTGGGAAAGCCACATTGGGTTTCATCCGGGCTACAGCAATACCGGCGTCGTTGGACTGGAATTCGCCCAGTGCCGCGAGTTCCTTTTCCGACGTTTCAATCAACTCTACGGAGTTGGCGGGGCGGCGGAGGTTTTCGAGAAACCCGGACGTGCCAACAACCATAACTGTCTCATAATCCGACGCAAGCAATTCCTGCACACTCTTTGCACCTTGCACCAGAAAACATTGTTCCTGTTTGCGGTATTTCTTTATTTGCAGGGATTTAATGAACTTGATTCGGGCTTTCGACAGCATTTTGACCTTTTGACTCGTTTGGACGTTAAATATATCGCTTTCATCCTTTTGTTCGCGTTCCTCATGTCCGGATGTACGGGGTTGAAGCACCTTGGACCGGGTGAAAAACTTTTGGCCAGCCAGGAAGTAAAGGCGCCCAAATCCTTAAACCGGGAAGCCCTCCGCAGTCTGTACGCACAGGAGAAGAACCGAACCATTCTCGGCACCGGAATAAAACCCCTGGTAAGTCTTTACTATGGCGTTTGGGGCACCCAAAGTTATGACCAGGAGAAGTACATTCAAAAACGCGCCCGCGTCGAGGAGAAGTTCGATCAAAAGATCGCGACTACAACGTCGGAGAAGAAGATCACCAACTACCAGTTCCGGAAGCAGAAAAAAATCGACCGCCTGAATTCATTCATAGAGAATGGCAACCTGTGGATGCAGTGGGGTGAACCTATCGCGGTTTTCGACAGCAGTGCAGTTCCCCTCACAGAAGAACGTTTCCGGAATTATCTTTTCACCAATGGGTACTTTCTAGGCAACGTTTCATCGGAGGTGAAAGTACGAGGCGTCAAAGGCCGGATCGTGGATGTTCGGTATACGCTCGACCCGGGGCGTCCTTACCGCATCGACACCGTGTTTTATGAGGTATCCGATTCAACCATTCTGAAGATCCTCCGTGAGAATGAACGCAGCAGTCTTATCCGCGAAGGCGATCGTTATCGTGAGGACTATCTGTCGCGCGAACGCGAGCGAATCGATATCCTTCTGAAGGATCACGGCTTCTACGACTTCAGCCGACAGTACATTGAGTACGAAGCAGACACTACAAACGGCAATGGTGAGCGCCTTGTTGCACTCAAACTTATTATCAACGACCCTGAAAAGCGCGGCTACCACAAACAGTTCCGCATTGATTCCGTGCGGTTCACCACCGATGCCTCCGTCGCTTCTCTCGGAAGAACCCGTCAGACGCGAACCTTCCGCGATGTTCAGTATAACTTCTACCGCGATGACTACAACCTCAAGATCCTGAGCCAGCGCGTGTTCGTCAGGTCAGGGGAACTGTACAACCGTTCAAAAGTCATGAACACACAGCGTCAGCTTGCCAACGTTGATGCGTTCAAGTTCATCAACATCAACTTCGACACTACGGGTGGAAACTTCGTCGTTAATATATTCTCAAGTCCGCTGCCCCGCTACGAGTGGTCGAATGAAGCCGGTGTCAACGTTACGCAGGGTTACCCCGGTCCTTTCTATAGTGTTTCGTTCAGGAAGCGCAATCTGTTCAAAGGCCTGGAGACGTTTGAACTCGGCGGGCGGTTTGGGTTTGAAGGTGTGGCCTCTGTTACCCAGGATCAGAACATCTACAAGAGCACTGAAGCCGGCGTAAACGCATCGCTCACATTTCCGCAGTTTATTTTTCCTTTCCGCGAGCGCACCCGTTTCAAGCTGGCGCGATACAACCCGAAGACCAAGGTGACTGCGGGCTACAACTTCACTGATCGTCCGGAATACCGTCGGACGGCCATCTCGCTCAACGGTACGTATACCTGGCAGAACAACCGGAGCCTTGCCTACTCGCTCACGCCATTTAACGTCAGCGTTATTGAAACCGACACGTCAAAGTTCTCACCGGAGTTTCGTCAGCTGCTGGACCGTCAGCAACAGCTGGGGAACAACAGCCTTGTTAACTCGTTCAGGCCATCATTTGTAAACAGTATCATCTTCGGCGTGATCTGGAACCGAAACAACTACGGCAACGTCGAGAGTCACTCGAGTTTTTTACGGATGCAGGTGGAGACAGGTGGTACGATATGGAATTTCGTCGACCCGGAAATTGTTACGCGATACGACCTTCAATACTTCAAGTATATCCGCTTCAGCACCGACTTCCGTGCTATCAGGGTGCTCAATCCCAACACGGTTTTTGCTTATCGCCTTAACGGAGGGTTCGCTTACTCCTATTCGGAAAACAAGAGTTTACCTTACGAGAAGTTCTTCTTCATCGGCGGAAGTAACAGTGTTCGCGCATGGCGCCCCCGTCGTCTGGGACCGGGAACTGCAAAGCCCGAGCTGAGCGACTCGCCGCGCGAGGATGGGTTGTTTGACTATAACATTGAAAAACCTGCCGAGATCCTCCTGGAGGGTAGTATGGAGTTGCGTAAAAAGCTCTTTGGCTTCGTAAGCGGTGCTGTATTTGTGGACGCCGGTAACGTCTGGACCTTCAGAGAAAAAGCAGGTGATGGCGTCAACCCATCCCCGAGTCCGGGTAAAACGAAATTCAACATATCGGATTTTTATAATGAAATCGCTGTGGGTACCGGCTTCGGACTTCGTTTCGACTTCACGTTCCTGATTCTCAGATTCGACGTCGGTATTAAAGTTATCGACCCAGCCCGCGACCCGGGTGAAAGGTTCGTACTTGACAAAGCACGCTTCCTGCAGCCCTACGCTACCCGGACAAGCGAAGGCGGATATACGAACTTCCGTGAGCCTGTGATCTACAACGTAGGGATTGGTTATTCATTCTAATAGCAGGAAAAAGCTGCCGCCGCGTTACCCTCTCGTTCCCCATTCGTTCCCGCGATCAACCTCACTCTGCCGTATTCGGAGCCGTGCGCGTTGGAGTAATGATTGAGCCATATTAGTAACTGATGCTTTCTTGTAATCTGAACCCTAACCGTTCAACTTAAAAAAAGCTATAGTGAATCCAGAGGCAGAGGGGGCTGTGGTGACGGCCGATGGATGGATCTCAACGCGAACCGTGACACTTGCAGGAAACGCAGCAAACAATCCACGGGGTAGTAAATATTCATTTAAGCACTGCTTTCAATTAGAAAGTTTTCGATTATAGGCACGGGCATCGAGGGTTATCGTAGCCGTTCTTCCATCGTGGCTGCTCCAGCATTCACATTAGCGCCTTCAAACATGGCAGTGTGCGTTACGGTTTGAGAGCCAGTGCACGTCAGCGGCATGGGGGAACAGGGAACCGGCAACATATTGATGCATTCTCCACCTTATAACCCTTATCACCTTAGTAGCATAGGAAACCAAAATTCCCCAACCTTATCAACCTTATAGTCCCTGCGTGCCCTGTGGGGCTACAGATTCCAAAGGGCACAAGATACGAGGCGTTTGAGTAACGAAACCTTATTCTTCGGCACCGTCAAGGCAGTTAACCGCTCCACTTAAAAAAAAGCTACGGTGAATCCAGAGGCGGAGGGGATGTGGGTTGAGCCGATGGATCTGGACGAAAGCCGTAACGCTTGCAGGGAACGCCAGGCAAACAATCCACGGGGCGGGCATATTCCTTTAGGCACGGTATTGTATTCATTTAGAAAGTTTGCGATTATGCCTACGTGCATCGAGGGTTATGGTAGCCGTTCTTCCATCGTGGCTGCTCCAGCGTTCACATTAGCGCCTTCAAACATGGCATTGTGAGTTACGGTTTGAGAGTCAGTGCAGGTCAGCAGCCCGGGGAACAGGGAACCGGTAGCATATTGATGCATTCTCCACTTTATAACCCTTATCAACCTTATCAACCTTAGTAACATAGGAAACAAAAATTCCCCAACCTTATCAACCTTATAGTCCGTGCGTGGCCCCGTGGGACTACAGATGCCAAAGGGCAAAAATACGAAACGTTTGATTAACGAAACCTTATTCTCCGCACCATCACCCCAGGAAAACCGTACAGCGCACGAAGTGTTCAACCGATTTTGAGGCGCGCCGCCCTACAAAAGTTGTATACCCGCAATTCCAACCGATTTTTACTATCTTTGAATACCCGCAGTTGCGGGTATAGAATTGTTGTAGGTCATACCGCCAGGACAAGACCGTTGACGAATTGAAAGAAATGGAAATACTCGGAGGAATAATTGGGTTCATAGTATTTGAATTGATTTTTTCGGCAATTGGCTGGATCTGTCTTTTAGTTTGGTACCGTGACAGAGAAAAAATTAAAAAGATAAAAGAGGAACAATACGCGGGACAATATAGCGGAGCGGGACGAGTATTTATTTTGAACTTCATCGCGGGCCTTGGTGCAGTAACGATGTTTGGGATTGTCATTCTTTTTTTGGTCGTGTGGATTTATAGATCAATAACAAATTAAGGACAAAAATTGGCGGTAGTTGACGGCACGACCTACAATCGAGTAGACGGCCCCATCAGTAGTCACTGACGGGGAGCGCCTCTCACACCACTGTACATGCGGGTCTCGCGTACAGCGGTTCATTAAGATCAGGAGATACTTTTTCGTAATAAGAGAAC
>JAEZGH010000219.1 GCA_023417065.1 Bacteroidota bacterium | reverse complement strand
CCCACATAAGAACACTACCTTATCAACCTTATCGTCCGTGGTTGAACTGGCTGCTCTTTATTGTCACGTGTTTTTTTGTTTTCAGCCTCCAGGTGATAACACCTGAGAGGCCCGAAAACATGGCGCGTTGTTGAAGAATAGTATGCAGATTTTTCATCCCCTTGTCTGCCCTCCAGGCGTTACCACCAGGTGGCGGACAAAGAATAGGAGGTAAAACCACCCGACACCCATGCTATCTATCCGCTACTCGCGGTAGTTGAAATACGTAGGACAAAGCAAGTTCTTGTGTATCGACGTGATCTTCGCGCGGTAGTTGAGCGCAAACTCATGCGAACCATTTGAATACCGGTGAATGTCGGACGTCGTCCAGTCGTATGAATACGAGAAATGAAACTTCTCCGAAATTTTCAGGTTAATGAAGTTCATCAACGCATCGCCACTCCGCCAGGATACGCCAGCGCTTACAACGTCGTGAAGAATGATTCCCAGATTTAAGTCCAGACTCAGCGGCTGTCCTTCCTGTGCACGCAGCAGCATCGACGGATTCGCCTTGACAACACCTTTGGCATCCAACGGAAGGATCGTGCCACTTCTCAGAAAGTAGTAGCGCGCTTCGCGAATACTTGCCGCCGTTGTCTCAAGGTTCCCGCCCTTGATGTCATTGTTGAGAATAAACGGCACCGAGAATCCAACAAAGAAATTCCTGCGATGATAGTAAAGACCGGAACCGAAGTTAGGCTTCAGCGTCTTTAGTGGTGCAAATGACGGATCGTCCGGATTCAACAGATCGAGGTCACTGAAGTCGACGTTGAACGAGTTAAATCCTGCGGACAATCCCATTGACAATGTTCCCTTCTGAAAGCGGATCTTGTAAGCATAGTAACCATATACGTTCTTGTTGCTGTAGCTACCGATCTGATCGTTGTTCACCAGCATTCCGACCCCCATTTTGCCATTGTACAGTGACGAGTGTCCACTAATACTTGTAGTCTTTGGTGCTCCCGGGAAGTTTACCCATTGATTCCGGTATGCTGCAGTGAGGCTCAGCTCGACGTGAGCCCCTGCATACGCCGGATTGATCACCAGCTCGTTAAAATAGTACTGCGTAAACACGGGATACTGTTGCGCTACTGCAGTGAAGTGTGATACGCAAACAAGACTTAATAAACCGAGGACCGCAACGATTTTTCTCATACGCATATCATTTCACAAGTTCAAGATATCCCGATACGGGTTTCGAGCCGTCGCGCTTATCGACGATGAAGAAGTATGTGCCATCAGGCAGATCCGTTCCCATCGGGCTTATACCCTTGTTTGACTTTCCATCGAACAGGATGTTGGCATTGTCGTAGCCATGACCTTCGTATACCAGCGTTCCCGCTCTGTTGTAGATCTTGACGACGTTGTCCTGGAACTCCTCAATACAGTCGATGTGGAAGTAGTCGTTTTGTCCCGGCGAACTTTCCCTCGAAATACCGTTAAATGGTCTGATCTCGGTGTCGATGTTTATCGTTTCCGTTGCTGAACATCCTAACAACGTCGTGACTGTCACGGAGTATGTACCTCTCGGTGCCTGACTGAGATTCGGGCCAGTAGCCGTAAGTCCACTTCCCGTCCAGACAATGCTCTGTATTCCGATGTCGCTGGTGATGATCACTGTAGCCGAACCGTTGTCCAGCCCACATACCGCGTTCGAGATGTTGAAGTCAACTTCAGGGTATTCGAATTTCTCAATGATATTTTCCGATACCGATGGTGACTTACATCCCGTGATTCTGCTGAAAGCGACCACGCTGTATGCCCCCGCGGCCAGATCTGTGTAGTATTCGCCCACGTGAGCCGGAGGCATTACCTCCTGCGTACCATCCGACCAGTTGAATATGTAGTTGGCCGTGTTTCCGTCTACCGATGCTGTCAGCGCCCCGTTAGGAGTTATACAGTTTGTCAGATGGGCCAGGACGTCGATCGAAGGCGGCAGGATAGGCACCGTGCCATCATTGATCGTAGCCTGCGCTACATCAGAACATCCTGTCACCACATTTGTAGCACGTACAGTGTAGACAGTAGGAGCGACTTTCAGCGCGCCGTACTCAATGCCGGAATAAACCGGTGTACCCGTAGGGGCGTTGCCTTCAAACCACTCGAAACGATATCCGATGTATGAACCATCCACCAGAGCGCGAGCCACACCGTTAGGTCTGTCAGGATCGCAATTGGTGACAGGTGCTATCGTTGTGATTACGGGTTGAGGGAACACCTGGGCGTTGTCAACCGTAATTGAACCAACCGTCACGCAGCCCGTATTCACATCCGTCATCCGAACGGTGTACATTCCATTCATGAGGTTAGGCTGGAGGAAGCTCTGCGACATTGGTCCTGCGACAGCTGCAACCACCGGTAAGTCAGGTCCAGGATTATCCAGGTTTGACGGCGAGCCCGTATAGAAGTCCGCGTGATAGTTATAGTCAAACGGATACGTTTTGTCAATCGGCCTGGTTCCAGGTGCTGCGAAGTATATCGCACGTGCCAGTACTGAACCATCAATGCTGTCACACTCCGTCAGTGGCGCGCTCGTCAGGGCCAGATTAGGCTTGAATTCAAACGAGTCATCGTTGATTACAAACACAGCCTTTGCGCGGCAGTTGGTAGTGCGGTCGAGAACCTTCACGGAGTAGTTACCTGCGAGCTGGTTCACCAGAACAGTATCGCTTGCCATATTGATCGGCGAACCCAGCGTGTCGAGGTTGGGATACCATGAGATGTCGTAGTTTCCTAATGCGTTTCTCGAGTTGACAGGCTTTCCGAGGTCGATGACAGTTGCCAGTGCACCTGATCCCCCCAGCGTGACATCACAGATCACCTGAGGTGCCGTCTGTCGCGTAAGGATTGACGGATACACGATATCAGCTGCATCGATCAATACCTGTACCGGAGAAGAAATGCAACTTGTCCGTTGATCTTCAACGGTCACGAAGTAATTGTCCGGGAATTGATCTGTCAGCGTACTTGTCGAAGCAATTACCGCGGGCGAAGTGCCTTTAGTCCACGCGTAGGTGAAGTGCGCATCGAGATCGTCAGGAGGATTCGTAAACCTGTTGACGCCACCGACCGTGATTTCTACCACTCTCGCGCTACCTGTTGGCAAGCAATCCACCGGGTTAACTGCGGCAACCTGAACGATATTCGGCAGACTCAGTGATTGGTTGAGTTGTAGTTGCACACCGCTTTCAAACCGGCATCCCGTAACTGTATTCAGCACGCGCAGTACGTAGTTACCTTCACCGGCGTTTACTACCTGTGTCGCCGGACTGTTGTCAGTCACGATTGCGCTGGCAGGGAGGGCTCCGTTGTTGAACGCCCAGTCAAATGTATAGTTATCGGTTGTTCCATCGCGCTCAAATGCGTTGGCCATAATTGCGCCGTTGGGATTCATCGGATCACAACTTGAGTTTGGTATAAGCTGATCGAAGTCGATATCCGGATCCTGACTCAGGTCGTAAATACGTACGGGGTAAGCACTCGACTCACAGCCGGAACCCAGATGAACACCTGCCTGTCTCTTTACGCTTACGTAGTAGATGCCTTCACCGATACCTGACGCATAATCAACATGGTCAAGCACATTGTTGCCCACTGCTACGGGGACGAATGGTGCTGACTGCGGGTCATTGTGATACCACGAGAACGCAAAGTTGTTGTGATCCGCGTCAGCAACGCCGCCGACAAGGATATCATCGACAGTTATGCTTCCATCAGGCGGCAAGCAAATCATTTGATCGTTCTTCGAGACATTTGCAATGACAACCGGTACAGGTGACGGAGTGATCGTCGAGGTCAGGGTTGTACTACAGCCCGTAACGTCGTTGTATACTTTCACTCTGTACGTTCCGTGTTTCAGATTCTGTGGATTATCACCATCCGCGACGGGTGTGGTTGACCCATTTCCGTCGTTGTTTATCGTTCCCGTTGTCGGGAAGCCGGTCAGGAGCTCAATGTCCATCGGGTTGAAGGCCTCATCCCAGTCGTATGTATACGTTGGTGTTGCCACTGAACCGGGGTTAGTAACGATCAGTTGCAGTGCACCTTCGAAGTTGACGTCACATGCCGTATTTGGCGTAGGGATCAGTTGCGCTACAGGATTTTTGAATCCGGGAGCTACCTCTACGCGCAATGCAGGGGATTCACAACCCAGGGAAAGCGATCCGGCAATCCGCTGCACCTTCACGTAATAGGTGCCCGCACCCATAGTCATTGGAGCAGTAAATGCGTCTGTTACATCTAGTACATCGTTACCTGCGGCAACAGGGACGATCTCTGCCGTAGACGGATCGTTCCGATACCACTTGAAGTCGAATTCGTTGTGGTCGAACACACGTGTACCACCTACCGTGATTGAATCTACCATGATGCTTCCGTCAGGGAAACAGAGTAACTGTGCCACCGATGTAGCGCTTGGAATGATAATAGGCACTGCAGTTCTGGGAACCGTAGTCTGTGCCGGAATTGCTTCGCAGCCAGTCATCGTATTAGTAACCGCAAGTTCATACAACCCATCCTGGATGTTGATGAAGGTATTGTTCGCACCGTTGTACGGATTTGATGGCGTTGCAGGCGCTGTTCGTCCCGCTGTAAGGGCAGACCACGTATAGTTGTAGTCAAATGGACCTGCAACCGGAGAGTTGTCAGTTACAATTACGTTAATGGAGCCTTCGAACGTGACAGGATCACACGACGTGTTGCTGAACGACTCCAGGGCAATCACAGGTTTCACGCTCTTGTCGAGTATCTCTACGCGCAGCGGTGCGGTTTCACAGTTCGCACCAAATTTATCGGCACCGGTGCGCTGGCGTGCTACAACGTAGTACGTACCCGCGCCCCCCGTAGCTGCCGCATCGGCATATTCGCCGGCTCCTGTCCCGATTACAAATTGCTCGGTATCAATAATGGACGAGCTTCCGTCGCGCAGGTGACTGCCTGACGTGAACGTTCCGGGCACATTCTTGAACCATCTGAATTCGAAGTCGGTGCTTAGTGGCGCATTGAACACCTGGCTTGACATCGACGTTAGACTGCGATCTATCGTCACCTGCGTAGCGGTTATGTCGCCGTCAGGAAGACATATTAGCTTGTCTGAAATAAGCGCGTCAGTAATGGAAAGCGCATATCGCTGAACTTTGATCTCCACCGTTTCAACAGTTTCGCAACCGTTGACCTGGTTAAGTGCACTGACCGTATACGCAGCGCCACCATTGTCAGTCATGCGAATGTAGGGTGTCGCCAACGCGCCGCTTTGATTTGCAAGCACGCCCACCGCGTTAGGGTCAGGGCTGATGGCGTAGGTGTACAGCGCATTCTTCACGGTCAGATCGGTGCTGTTGGTTACCGTCTGTACGGAAATGCTACCCTCACCAAACACAGGATCACATGACGTGTTCGGCGCAGCTGCCAGTGTCAGGGTAGGAGCAACGTGCTCATCGAGTATTACTACCTGAATCGCTGGTGTTGAACATCCCACGCCGGTTCCTGTATTAGGAAGGCGCTGGCCTCTCACATAATAGGTTTGTGTACCAATCCCTTGTCCAGTCGTGCCCAGGGCATAGCCTGGTTTCGTTGCATTGAACAACTCACCGGCACCACCACCTCCGTTAGCCTGATAGAGAACCGTGCTTAACGTGGCGTTGGAGAACCAGCTGAACTGATAGTCAGGAATACTGATTGGATCAATCGCGATAACCTCAGCACTACCATTGGAAAGAGGTGCGCAGAAGCTGTCGTTCGTGATCTCGATGTCGGCTACGCTAAGTGCGGGTACCACCGGCTGATCAGGAACGGTTACGAACCGGTCAATCGTACATCCACTCGCCAATTCTGTGACGGTGATTTTATATTGCTTAGGGCCAAATCCATTCAACGTTGTTGAAGCTGAAGCTGTACCAGTAGCAACAGTTACCGGGAATGTACCGCTCAGAGGGGCAGGGCTTATGGCCGTAATCTCGTATTCAAATGGCGTGAGTGCAGGATTGCGTACGTCGTTCGGATCCTTTTCAATGGTAATCTCAACTGACCCATCGGCATAGGAATTCGGCAAACAGCTTGTGTTTGGCATTATTGTGCCAAGGGTCACCACAGGGTTTCTTGGATCAATATCGATTGTTACGGTTTCGTATACCGGGCAATCAATTACGTTGTCAACGACTTCAATCAGGTAACTGCCAGGATTGAGTGAAGTCGAGCTAACGATACCATTCAGCGCAAATGGACCATATGTGTCTACCGCGTCCGCCGGGATCGGGTTGAGACCGCGATACAGGTTGACGGTGTAATTGTTCACACCCGCAAAGGTTGTTGTGATGGTTCCGTCGCCATTGTCAGGATCGCACTGGGTGGAATTCGTTTTGACAGCGGAGACCGTCGGGCCGCTAAGGAAAGGCACGCCGTGAGAGAACACGGTTCCGCAACCACGCGCATCCACTACTTCTACTGTGTAGAGACCAACGGGAAGGTTATGGATATCCTCTGTCGTCAATGGGAATGGCGCAACGTCAGGGCCGAATGTAGGCAAGTACGTACCATCCTCATCGGCGATGTAATCGTACGGACCAGCATTGGTAGGGCCACCGCGATGCCAGTTAAAGGCAAACGGGCCGACACCGTTCACGCTGATGTTAATGCCGCCATCAGATGTGTTACAGAATGTCGCTTCATGTACTGCATCTATCGTTATATCCGCAGGGGCAGTGTTATCCAGTACCTGCACCGTAATCACCTGCGATTCACAATGTGTTATTTCGTCGCGAATAAGCGAAGAGTAATATCCCGGGCCGAGGTTGGCATATACAAAGTCAGCATTATTGCCTGAGCTGTATGTTGCAGCGTCGTTCTTCACTACGTCAGGATCAGTCGTATTCTGCTTCAGATAAAAGATCGTGAAGTCGCCATTACTCGTACTTGTGATCGTCGGCGTTGCCGTAATCTCACCGTTGGGGTTCGCACACTGCGTCACCGGACTTGCCTGCAGTAGCATTAGGGCAGGCAGCGTAATGTTATCCACCAGGGTTACAGACTCAATTGTTTCGCAACGCGTATTCGTGTTCGTTACCAGCAAGGTGTAATCTCCCGCAGTAAGAACCGGTGTCGTTGTTCCGTCCGTTACTTCATCAAGTTCTGACCCTGCAGCTCCGACGCCAATACCAGCGTACCACGCAAATGAGTAGGAGCCCGATCCGCTTGTCTCAACCGCAGCGAGCTGACCATTGGGCAATGTGTCGTCACAAGAGCTTTGGTTCGTCTTCGTGATGTCGACAGAAGGGTAGGTCAAATCGCTCAGGATAGTAACCTGAACAGGATTTGAGATACAGTTGTCGTTATTGCTCGTTACAGCGTTGGATGAGCCCGCTACAACCTTAAGGGTATATGTTCCGGGAGCAAGGCCGCTGATCTGATCACCGCTGGCGCTGACCGTACCTCCTGACCAGATAAAGCTAAATCCGGAGTAAGGATCGCTTACCGTGGTACCGCGATACGTGAATGGCGTTGTGGCATCGAGTGACGCGGTACCGTTATACGGCGCCGTACAGTTCTCGTTAGGCGTAAACGCGAGTGGTGAAATCACCGGAAGTTGCTGATCGTCGATCAGAAATACGGTTTCGGTGTTTTTACAACCCGTCGCAGCGTTGGTTACCGCTACCGTGAAGTTTTGTCCACCCTGAAGCTGAATCACTGTCGCCGTATTGCCCTGATTAGGAGAAGCTGGCAACGCAGGGTCACCATCAGAAGCACCTGCGTACCACTGGAATACATAGCCTGTGGTAGTCGGTGTGCCTGACACATCTACAGTCGCAGCTATGGATCCGTTTGCTGTACCACCATCGCAGTTTGTTGATGCGGTTGGTGTGGTATCAATCACTGGCAGAACTACGGCGTCTTTCACTTCTGCCGACACGTAGTCAGCTACGCAGTACAAATCTGTCATCGTCACCGTCGCGGAATAGGTTCCTGCGCCAATACCGGATAGCGTTGCCGTGGAAGAGCTCGTATTGGGAGCAGTTGTTCCGGCTCCATCGAACCATTGGTACGATACAGATCCCGTGTATGGAGCTCCTTTGTACGAAATGCTTTGAACCAGAACGCTGCCGTTATAGCTCGTACCCGCGATAACAGGATCACATATTGAATTGTCTGTAGGTTGCAGGGTGATAACAGGTTTTGCACTTTCATCAGGCAGCTCAATAGTCTGTGTATTCTGGCAGCCGTCAATCCGGTTTGTTACCAGTACTGTGTAGAACCGGTTCGACCCGCCCTGAAGCGTATCGGGTGATGCCGCCGTTCCTGCGAAAGCAGTCCCTGTTGCATTGATGCCACGGAACCACTCGAAAGTATATGATGCCGGAGTTCCTGCGCCGTCGACATCAGTGACGCGAACTGAGCCATTGGGCGTTGCTCCTGACGGGAGCGGCAAACACGTTGTCGACGCATCTGCAACGGTCGTGATTGCCGGCAAGGTGGTTTCAGACGTTACTTCAGCAGAAACAGGATCGGATTCACAACCCGTGGATTCCTGACGCACCACAAGCGCGTAGACGCGACTGTCGCGGTTTGCAAGAACTTCTCCTGTTGTACCTGTAGCCTGCAGAACCTGAGTCCCATTTCCTTCGTCGGTCCATGTGAATCTGTAATCCGATATCGGGGATCCACCTTGGTTAGTAATGGCAGACTCCACTCTGCCGTTGAACTGAACCTGCGGATCTGTCAAGGAAGGATCGCAAATCGAATTCGGGAACGCCGTAAGTGAAACCTGAGGCAGCACATGGCCATCCTGTAGTTCTACCGTTGCCGTGTTCTGACATCCGTCGGTGGTGTTCGTAACCAGGACAGTATAATATTTTCCTGTAGCTCCCTGAAGCGTATCGGGACTTACCGCCGCACTTGCGATGAGGTCACCTGACGCCGTATTTCCGCGGTACCACTGGAAGGTATACTTCGCGGGCGTACCCAGGCCATCCACATCTGTTACCTGAACACTGCCGTTTGGAGTAACGCCAGGAATCAGAGGTAAACAGTTAGTGGAAGCATTTGCATCCGCGGTGACATTAGGTAATACCGTTGTATTTGTAACGCGCGCAGTCTTAGCCGTCGATGAACACGACAGGTCTGTACGCGTTGCTATAACAGTATAGTACCCGCTGTCGAGTGCTGCAAGTTCAAAAGATTCCGGCGTGAGGGGAGTGCCGGAGGCAAGTGTGCCCTCGTACCATGTGAACGTGTAATTGGGATCCGGTAATGATACGGTAGACCCTCCAAAGGTTACTGAAGCCGTAACACTTCCCGTGAACGCTCCTGTTGCCAGGGTGGCATCACAAATACCATTTGGCGTGGCGGTAAGGGTCACCACTGGAGTCTCAACGTTCTCCGTGACGGCCGCGTCAGCAGTAGCCACACATTGTGACGCTGTCGTCACGCGCACCGTATACGTCTGCCCGCCACCTTTGACACCTTCTGCTATGCTGCCATTCGTACCCGACACGCTCGTGTGAGCACTTGCCGGCAATGTATTCTGACCTTCAAACCATTCGAACGTGAAATCACCCGCAGGCTGTGTAACACCTCCAATGGATACCACAGCCTGAAGTCTTCCGTTGGGTGATGCAGGATCACACGACGTTTGCGGCGCCAATTCTGTCAGAACTACCGTCGGAACAGCAGTATTGTCTTTAATTTCAACCACCTGTGGTGTAGCCTCACACAACGTTGAGTTTCGCTTTACCACCAGTTGATAGAATCCCGCCGGTAAACCTGTTCTATTAGGACCAGTGCCGTGCACCGCCGGCAACAAGCTTCCGCGCTGTGAAGTAGCGTTGTCATAGAAGTACCAGTCAAACGTAAAATCTGTCGGGGCCTGGTCAACGCCATCCAGCGATGCAGTTGCAGACAATGCTCCGGAGCTTAAGTCCGAACAGTTTACAATATGCGTAGGTACAATTGTTACCTCGGGCTCGATGGTTTCATCACCAATGACGCCGTCGGCAGATGTTGTACAACCATTCTTTCTTGCGATGACCGTGTAGTTACCGGCAGGCATGCCTGTGAGCAACGCACCCGTTACGCCAATCGGCGCACCAGCGTCTTCCCATTCAAAGGTGTAGCCTGAATTGCCTCCTGCAACAGTAGCCTGAAGGCTTCCGTTTGCCGGCGCACACGAGGTGTGGTTAGATATGGTCGTCACTGTAAGCTCAGGAAGCACACCTGGCAGAGCCCTCACTTCCACCTGTGCTGTATCACTACTACATAGTGCAGTTTTGTGAACAGCAAAGACGGAATACATTCCATCCGTAAGTTCGGCATAAATAGGCCCTGTGAAATCTGCGTCGGATATCGGTCCCGTTGAAGTTCCATCGAACCAGTAGAAGTTGTAGTCCGCTGTATTCTCTGCACCAGAACCACCGGGCACAAAAGCGCGAACAGATCCTGTTGGCGGAATATTACAGTTTACGTGAGGGCTCTCCTCCAGCGCAACGAGTGCGACCGGATACGGCTTGATCGCTACGCCGACGATATCAAATTGATTACATTCGATGAGGTCAGTATTCGGCAACGTAATAGGCGCAGTCGTTGTACCCGCATCATTCAGCACGATAAACAGCGAATCCGCACCCGTGCTGTTGATAGTCTGATCTACAATGGAGTAAATCTCGTTGGTCCTCAGCTTCGCGATATTGAATGAAATCGTCTGAAGCTTGACGGCCCCGGCCTTCAGTGGATTGCCGGAGTAAATTGAAATGGGCAGGGTTCCGCTGAAATCAACGTCCCCCAGGTTCGTGATGTCAAAGGAGTACCTGAAATTCAGATCCGGACATACCGGAGCGACGATTGAAACATCGGAAGCAAAAGCAATATCAGGTGCCGAATAAGCAGGACAACCATATTGATTGATGAAAGGAGACTGGTTGAGAAACTTATTCAGCGGTTTCTGCTCAACATAGGCATCTCCGGGCCGACAGGGTTGAGGTCCTAACGGATACTCTATGTGGTGGATTTGCTGCTGGCGCGGAATGGTAAGGTCGTCATTGACGTTGACCACGAAATACCCGTGCTGATTCCACACTTGTCTTGCAGGTACCCATGGCTCGGCGGCAGATTTAAATACTCTGATGTGCGAGTTCGTTGAGTAACTAAGGGTGTTGAAGTTCTTCCATGCATCCGTATCATTGTATCCGCAGGTGACGCAGATTTCTGTCGAACCATCCGCGTCTACATCGGCTACAATGGGATACTCGCGGTTTGTCCGCGAAATACAGTTCTGTTGATTGAATATCGAACCATCGGTACCGTCGATGATATACAAGTACTGCTCATCGCGATAAACGATTTCGGATTTGCCGTCGCCGTTGAAGTCGAAGAGTGTACATCCCGTGTACCCGGATGTTTCTTCATTGATTTCAACGCGCCACAGTTTTGTCATATCCTCGCGCAGCGCGTACAGATAACCACCTGAAACATAGGCCAGGTTAAGCTTGCCATCACCGTCGAGGTCAGCTATGTTCACACGCCCCGTTCCTCCGTTCCATCCATTCTTGTAATCGTTCTTACCCGGCATAGCATTTCGGTCGCTATACGTCATCAGGGTATTTTTTCCGACGCTCCAGAAGAATATGGTAGTATTATTTCCGTGGCAACCTGTTGACCCGGAAGCAATTACATCCAGCGTTCCATCCTGATCGAAGTCGGCTACACTGGTTGCATTGTAAGCATTCCGTACAAAGTACTCGGATCTTGAGTTTAATAAAGTCAGCGATCCCGCGTCAGTTCCCCTGCCTGCGGGAATGTTCACGCGGTAGATGCTCAGACCGATAACCAGCTCAAGCCTCTTATCACCATCCATATCAACGGCAACAGGGCCTCCGTTTAACTGGTTGCCCCATTGATTGTTGGTTAGCGTTGTTTTTACGAGACGCCTTCCACTGTGAGCGTCGAAGATCTGGTCTTTGGCGTAAATCTCTACTTTCCCATCACCGTCGAAGTCGGCAAGCCCGAAGTTGATAGGATCATTTCCTCCAGGCATCGCTTCCGTTCGGTATAGAAAGGTCAGGTTACAATCGTATACGTAAATCCGGCTGTCAGTACCCAGGAAGAAAATTTCAGCACAGGCGTCGTTGTCGATATTGGCGATAGCAATTTCATATTCCGGCGTGGCATTGTTGGCCATCGTCACCATTTTCTTGGTGGAGCCATCGTTACCATTCAGGATGACCAACTGCTTGGTGTACTTGTTCATCGTGACGATTTCAGGAGTGCCGTCGCGGTCGAGATCACCAATTGCCATACGCGCAAGGTGATTCGTGGTTTGATTGTCAGAAGAGAAGTCCAGCGTCATCGTGAATGCCGGCGCTGGTGGCGGCGGGATCTGACATCCATTGTTTCCAACGAACGTGCCGTCGCAGTTTGCAGCATTTGCACAATCAGAATCATAACAATCGACGAAGCCATCGCCATCGTCATCAATCCCGTTCGAGCAGTTGCTCTCTTGTGCGAAGGCGACAGTGGAAACCAGTACACATGCGAGAATAAAGAACACCTTCCTCATAAGGATGATACAGGTAGATTAAAGTCCAACAAATTCGTTCAAACATATAAACAGAAAACGAGCTGACGGCTATTAGAACTGCATCAGACAATATGGATGTAAGGTTTTGGAGAAATGAACACATTCGGGAGCTCACATGTTTGTTTTCTGACACCAATTTGAACACCGAAGGCGCATCAACGTGCTTTTGACTCAACACACAACGGATGGTTTATTCGCCTCTGCGTATCTTGTACACCTAACTCTTGTTTATTGATAAATGAATCGGATTAAGTGTCTTCTTGTTGTTATCCTTTTTCCTTTGTTAGAAGCTGATGCTCAAATCCTTGTAGGACCGGTGGTCGGGGGGAATGCGAATGCCTTGATTTTCAAATCCAGGGAAGTCAGGGATCAATACAAATTTTCCCCTGAATTGGGCTATCACGCAGGTGCAAGCCTTTCATTTCGCGTTAGAAACAGGTTCTTCCTGCAAAGCTCATTACTCTATTCTGTGCGGAATAAAACGCTCATAGAGAACCCTGATAACATGCCATACGATGGTGATTTTTCAAACTCATTGAATCTCAAATACCTTGAGATGCCAATCTTATACACCGCCGAGTTTAAACGGAAAGTTGGCAAGAGAAGCGATAAAGAATTTAAATGGTATTTCGGCGTGGGGCCGACGGTGAGCTATTGGCTCGGAGGAAAGGGCACATTATCTGACGGTGATTTATTTGAATTGAACATCCAGTCACTTCCGTACAAGGTTACATTCAATAAGAGCGAAAATGCAGTGCAGAGAGGTGAGATGAACGTTCAGGATGCCAATCGTATCCAGTTAAGCCTTAACGTTTCTGCCGGACTTATATTCGAGCCTTTTGGGTTGCACAAGATCATGGTTGCCATGCGTTATGAGCACGGCCACAGCTTCTTAAGCCAGGATAGCAAAGGTTATTTCGGAGGCTTCGATGGCGATCTTTATTATCAGGACGACCTGCAGGTAAGACTCCACGGCATTTATCTGTCCCTTCACTACTTCGTTGACCTGAAGACAGATCAGCGCAAGAAAGGGAAGTCAAACAGCAAGGTCAAGCAAGGCAAATCGAAAAATTAACCAGCTCGTTCATTACCTAGTGACAACCAGGCTTGAACGTCCCGCTGGTCACAACTTCTGAGCGGAAGAGTACACGGTCACTGGAAGTGACTGCCGTTGACGTCCACGATCCGGATATTTTCGTTGCGCCGTTAAATCTTTTGTCACCCGTGTTACTGGTGATAGTGAAGGTGCCTGAGATATCAGTGGTGCCTGCAACGTCAAATTTTACACCGCCAAGTCTGGCATTTGTGCTTCCTGCAGGCACTTCAAAATTGCCTTTAACGTCTATGATGAATCGTGAATTGTTCCCGGTTATCTGGCTAGTCCCCGCCATAATCAGGTCGCCGTTAACAGTAATCTTCTGGTCGGCGCTATTGCCACTCATATTTATGCTCGTTCCATCATTCATGTTCAGGCGACCACTAATGGTAAAATATATTTCGTCGTTAGAAAGGTTCATAGTGGCTGAGTTTGACATTGTGTAATCATTGCCGACAGTGACGTAAATGTTTTTCTTGCCAGCGTTAAACACACCGTTTCCGGAAACTACGAGACCGCCGCCAATGTCCAGGGTACTGTTGTCGCCATTCAGGTTGATTGTCCCGGTAACTTCAACATTTCCTGTTACATCCATATCCCAGTTGTTGGTGGTGTTGAGTGTACCCGCAACGATTAACCTTCCAAGGTCATTGGTTGTTACGTCGACGTTTCCCGAAACCGTATGCCCGGCTTGTATCGTGACAGTCCCCGCGATTCCTGCGGCGTTCTTCCCCGGATACCCTTGTGCAGTCGTAGGAGTCACCCATGCCGTGCCATTCCAGCGCTGCCAGCCCGAGTCATCATTCCAGTTGAAGTTGTTTTTGTTGCTTCGGTAATCCCCAACGGCCTGTCCGAAGAGCACTGATGAGAGGGATAGAAAGAAAATGGAAAGGAATGTAATACGTAGTTTAGTCATAAATAAGCCATAGACATGATAAGAATTCAAAACTACAACGTTTAGTCTAGAAGTCATCGATGAACCGTCCGTCAGCAGCAACAGATAGCCGGATAATCTTGTTGAAGTAAGGAATGTGCCGGGATTTAAAAAAAATGAAAATTCAAGAATACGATTCCCACAAGACGTTCTGTAATACCACTTTGCAGGGGCACAGATTGAAAAACCTTACAACCCCAGTTACCGTGACTACTTACCGGAAAAATCCAGTTTATTACTGGTTTCAAAAGTTCAACGTCCGAACGTTTCGGCGCGTTCTTCCGTGTGACCTGTGAAACTTTTGAATTGCTGAATTCCGGAAACACTTCTTGAACACGTAGTCGAAGCACAGACACTTTGCCTCAATCTCCCCCTGTGACTGTCATTATCGCCCCTTAAAGGAAATTCAATAGGTCCTAATTTGCAGATCATGAAATATCGCTGAGACCACCGTGACCATGAAAATGACACCTGCAGAATTCATCGCCCTCTCTGCGTGCACAATGACCCTGACTGCCCTGGGTATCGATGTCATGTTACCTGCATTTGCCGAAGTGCGGCTTCACTTTGGACTTGACGGCGACTCAACAGAAACTGCACAGATCATCAGCTTCTTTTTTATGGGGCAGGTGGCTCAGATTATCTTTGGAACCCTCTCTGACCGGTTCGGACGACTGCCCATCATGCGCATAGGTTTTCCGTTATACATTATCGGAGGGATTGCTGCAGCCTTTGCGCCGTCGATGGGGACCATGCTGGCTGCGCGATTCGTCGCCGGTATGGGGGCGTCTGCCGTATTTATGATAACGGTGGCCGGAGTCCGCGATCGTTTCGTCGGCAACGACATGGCCCGCATCATGTCCATGGTGCTCACTATCTTCCTTTTTACGCCGGTCCTGGCACCATTCCTCGGAATAGCTATCTTGTCTGTATCATCATGGCGGACAGTTTTCCTCTCAGCACCGTTGTTTGGGATTGTTGTATTTATCTGGTCTTTCCGGCTCGAAGAATCTCATCCAACGGATAAACGTGTACCCTTACGTTGGCAAACCTTCAGGAATGCAGCAGTAATGGTGCTGACCAACCGAAGGTTCCTCCGGTACACCACCATAACAACGCTGCTTTTTACAGGGCTGAGTTCGTGGGTAGCCAGCTCCGAGCGAATTGTGAGTGAGATTTATGGCAAGCCGGAACTATTTGCATGGATCTTCGCCAGCATCGGATTATTAATGTCATTGACGACATTGATGAACGTGCGTCTCACCACAATGTTCGGTGCCCGATTGACGATTAAGGGGCTGCTCATTTCATACACATGTGCAGGAGTGATCTTGTTGTTGTTGACGGCATGGCAGGGAGATCCACCAAATATTACTTCATTCTTTATCCTGATCGCTCTGTTGCTCTCGATTAATCTGGCCGTGGAGCCCAACAGTAGTGCACTCGCGCTGGAGCCCATGGGTGACATGACTGGATTTGCATCTTCGGTTTATGGAACAACATTCTTCTTTGTCGGAGCAACGCTCGGCACAATCCCAAGTAGTCTTATGGTCGAGGGGATTTATCCCTTGGTTATCAGTATGCTGGGAATCGGTGTGATAACTACCATCATTGCATTCACAGATACCGATTGACTCCGCCAGCCTTCGTTCTTAAACGACATTAAATCAGCCTGTCATCCAACGCCATGGGCTCGCTCCCGACAACTCTTACAGAACGAAAATCCGGATGCATCGGACATGTTTCTCCTTTGTTTTGAATCTACACTTTTCAGGCCCGCTTTCCCCAAAATGTTCAAGGAACTTCATCATACTCTTGACACGTCATGTGACGCATTACGTTACGCGGTTTTGTTTCAACTCCAAAATGTCGCAGCTATTTCTTGCTAATGCAGGCATACAACTCCAGGCCGAAGGCCAACCGTGCAACATCTATGCAGCGCGCGAGTAACACCTGATAATTCAATAGGATAGCTAATTTCGCTAATCTATTATCATCCTTCTAATAAACGTCCGAACATTTCTTCTCAAAAATAGAAACATATTAATTGTTTCTTCGTAAAATCACTTCATGAAAGGATATCTCGGCGAATTTGAGGAGCTCGTCCTCCTGACCATCGTCTACCTCGACAAGGACGCCTATGGAGTCGCCATCAAGGAAGACATTGAGAATCGCAGCCAGCGCGCAATCAGTATCGGTGCATTGCATACGACACTAACCCGGCTGGAGGAAAAAGGCTACATCACCTCCTGGATGGGCGAACCTACGGCAGAAAGGGGGGGACGAAGGAAACGATACTTCGAGATCACCCATCGGGGCAAGGTAGAACTCCACAACATGAAGGCTATCCGCGATGATCTTTGGAGCCGTTCGATCACTAAACTCTCGCTGGCAAAATGAAACATCAATCTCCGCCCCCGCTCGCACAAGCCCTGTTTGACTGGTTTTGCAAAGGTGCGCTCGTCGAAGACATCAAGGGTGACATCGATGAGCTCTTTGTACATAACCTGGCGCGAATGAGTGCATCAAAGGCACGCAGAATATACTGGCGACAAGTGTTATCGCTGATGTTTTCATACGCCATCAGACGGAGGAAGAAGCAACAAAAATTCCATCATACGTCAAGTGCCTTGGACTTTTCCCTGCTCAGCAGCTACTTTGTGACAGCAACGCGCCACCTTGCGAAGCAACGGTTCTTCACCATCATCAACGTCGTCGGCCTGGCTATGGGCATGTCCGTCAGTCTGCTTTTTATCGCCCTTATTTCCTTCATCCAGACGTATGATGACTTCCATGAAAATCGAGACAAAATCTATCGCGTCATTACCCACGTCAACAGCTCGGATTATTCGAATGACTTCGCTTCAAGCCCCCGGCCCCTGTATGAAAAGCTTGCTTCATTCTCGGGTATTGACACAGTGGTACGAATATCAAGGACCTTCTCCTATGAAGTCTCCTACGACAACCGGGAGTTGATTCCTTTGCGCGGATATTTCGCCGATCCGGCGTTTCTTACAGTTTTCAGTTTTCCACTCCAGCAAGGCAACGCCCATACCGCACTATCCGAGCCCAATAGCGTGGTGATCACACCCTCAGCCGCGTTGCGCATTTTCGGAACGGAAGACGCGACAGGGAAAACATTGCAGGTAGGAGACAAGGGCTTATTTGTGGTCACTGGCGTATTTAAAGCGCTACCAAAGAACACCCACTTCGACTTTGAAGCCGTTGCTTCATACAACTTCATCGACCAATCATTGGCGTCAGAAACCGACAACCCCGAGCGTTGGAAGGAGTTCTGGAATAATTATGTCTACCTGCAACTCAATGAAGGGTACGATCCGGAGACTGACGTGTCGCGCATTGAACAAACTTTAGCCGGTATCGCGGCAGAAGAATACGGCCGCTACCCCGACTTCAAGGCAGGGTTCTCCCTTCAATCCATCAACGACATCACTCCGGGCATTGAGCTCTCTAATTGTCCGGGACGCGACTGGGGCGGCTACGAAGGGCTTACCATGATCTTCCTCCTTACGCTGCTTATCCTGTTGCCAGCTTGTTTTAATTACACGAATATTTCCATTTCCCGCGCCCTAAAGCGTTCCAAAGAAATCGGTTTGAGGAAAGTAATGGGTGGCCAGCGAAGTCAGATCTTTTCACAGTTCGTACTCGAAACGGTGATCATCACCATCGTAGCACTCGTTGGCGGATGCTTAATCTTTGTGGTTATCAGGGATCAGGCGCTTACACTGCTTATTGATGCCAGCGGACTCGATCTGTCGCTGACTTTCCGCATGGTATCCTGGTTCTTTCTGTTCGCACTCCTCGTCGGCCTGTTCACCGGGATTGCACCAGCGATTTATTTTTCAAAGTTAAAACCGATTGATTCATTGAAACGGGTAGGGCAGGTAGGAACCCCTGGTAACCTAAGCATCCGCAAAATTCTCATCACCTCCCAGTTTGCGCTTTCTTTGGGCTTCATCATGTGCGTTGTGGTGGCGTATCGCCAGCATCAGGGATCCATCAACTATGACTTCGGATTCAACCGTGAGAATATTCTTACGGTAGATGTCCGTGGCATCGATCCACAACTCTTCAGGAACCAGTTCTCAGGATTCTCCGAAGTCAGGGCTATGTCGTACTCATCTCACATTCCGGGTGCCTCCGGCACGGACTTCACCTTTGTCGTGGACGCGGCTAAGGGCGACTCGACAGAAGTACGCCGAATGTTCGCCGACCACGGGCAGATTTCTACGTTTGGACTGACCATCATGGCTGGCGCTAACTTCAGTGACGACTATGACAAATGCAGCAATGAGATCATTGTCAATGAGGCGTTCGTCACAAAGTTCGGCTTAGGCACTCCTCATGACGCTGTGGGCAAAATGATCCCCCTGGCAGGAGGACAGGAAGTCCGTGTCGTAGGAGTGATGAAGGACTTCCAATACATGAATCTTGAAGAAGGCATCAGCAGCTTCTTCTATCAGTGCGACGTACAAAAGTTTAATTACGCGTTCCTCGCCATTCAATCCAACGACTTGTTTACAACGTTGAGCACCATGGAGAATGCCTGGAAACCCATAGGTGGTGAACGAAAGTTTACGGCCAGATTCCTCGATGATTATATCCAGGAGGCCCACGACTTCCACATGGTGCTGGTGAAGATATGTACTTTTCTTGGCGCGATGGCCATCAGCATATCTTGTCTGGGGATGCTGGGGATGGTTGTGTTCTCAGTTGAAAACCGCGTCAAGGAAGTGGGGGTTCGAAAGGTAATGGGGGCAACCTCCGGGACGATCGCGTTTCTGCTGTCGAAGGATTTTATCAAACTTATGGTGATCGGCTCGTTGATTGCAATCCCGGTCACCTGGCTGTTCTTCGAAGAATTCTATTTCAGACTTCAATCCTATTCCGTTCCGATCGGTCCGCTCGAAATACTGACCAGCCTTGCTGTACTCTTCACATTGGGCCTCGCGACGGTATTGTCGCAAACCTTCAAGGCTGCGTCGGCAAACCCGGTGGATAGTCTGAGGCATGAGTAGATGTATGAGAGAAATGACCGGAACAGCAAAGGCGGTCTCCGCACTCCCTCAATTCAGTATATCAAACACGATATCCGTAATATCAAAAAGAGGAAAGTCTCCTGCGTTATTGAGCAGCACCACCAGATTCTTACGGTCGGGCTGCCGCGCAAGCATGGACTTAAATCCAAAATCAGTACCACCATGGTAATGAATGATATGCTTTTTTGATACAAAGAACTGGTACTTGTCAATGTTCCACCCGTAGCCATAATGTGATCCCCAGTCGTGATACCATTCCCTTGGCTGGAAGAGAATATCAAAGTGTGGATCATCATGTGCTTCATCCCATTTCAGCAAGTCGGAAGCATTTGAACAAATCGCTCCGGCTCCCGCAGTGTTTGTGATCACGTAGTAGGGTTCGCGCATGTTATTCCAATACCCCACAGCGATATTCGTATCAGGAGGCGTGCCAAAGGAAGTATGCGTCAACTGCAGTGGTTTAGTGACGCGCTCCTGAATAAGATCACTGAAGGGTTTTCCTGATGCTTTTTCCGCGATGAGCGCCAGTATTGTGTAGCCCGTATTGCTGTAACGAAAGGTCGATCCAGGTGCAAAATGCGGTGTACCGGCTCCAAACCTCCGTACAAGGGATTCCAAAGGAAAGTCATAAGCAATGGAATCGATATAGGAAGCATTATCTGTGTAGTTTGGTATTCCCGACGTATGCGTGAGCAGATGATGTATCGTGATTCCTTTGTGTGGGTACCATGGCAGAAACCGCTGGATTGTATCGTTGTATTCGACCAGTCCCTCATCCTGCAGGGAGAAGATAATCCGGCTGGTAAAAGTCTTTGCTATCGAACCTACGCGAAAAACCGTGTTCGTGTCATTTGCAATTAGCCGCGCTTTGTCCGCGTAACCATAGCCGCGGTGCAGAATAACCTTCCCGTTGTACTTAATAAGGGCTTGTCCATTGAAGAGCCCTTTCCTATGATAAAAGCTCAGGACGGAATCGACGCGGATTGCCGGATCTTTAGGCAGTTTCCGAACCCTGGCTTTCATTTCCCCCTTCGTGACCTGATAGCCGTTGCGTTGTTGGATCTCCCGGGCGATGGCATCGTATGGTATGGTTGTCGGAATAATATTGTAGTTCTCCCAGAACGTCGATGTGGTATCACTGGCCGACTCGAGGTGGGTCCCGCGCGTGTACTTAGCCTCCGGGAAATGCTCTACATCAACAGTATCAATCCGCGTCACGAGGTATTCACTGCGATCGGTGACAGGTACATCGAAATTGTAACGCTTGCTTTTCACCCGCACATCTTCGGTGTGTCGAACATAATGCAGGTACCACTTGTTTCCATATTGGCGATAGTTGAGCGTGGTGGCATGATCCATTACGTCGATGGTGATGTCGAGTAACTTCATCGCGGCTCTTTCTGCAGCGGTACCTGCTTTAACGTAGGTGATCCCCTTAGCGCTAATTCGATAGTCCACCGAGACAAACGCAAGGCTTTCCACGTCGAGGTAGATCTTTCCACTGTAAAGCGCTTGTCTGACATCTTTTTGATCGAACGAGATTTCGTGCACCTCGATACCGTTCTTCAACGTAACGCCCTCATAAACGAAGGTGTGCTTTTTTAGTAATGAGCGACCAAGGAATGAGTCGCTTATGTCCTGAGTGATATCTAAATTCTTCGCCGCAGAAACCGGTGTACCAATGCCCATGCCTACACCGTTGAAAGCATCCTTGTCTTCCGTCTCGCGTGCTCTCAGTAACTTTAACTCATTCGCGCCATTTACCTGATACAGCTGGAACGACGCTTCCGATAGCTGTATGTACTTGTCCTGATTCTTCGTCACCATTCGGTAAAAACAGGTAAGTATGCGCTTACCGCCATGGTTTGCCGGGAGCCGATTGATCGCCTGGCGCAGGAGGACCACAGGATCTAAAGGCCTGACCTCGACTTCATGGAGATAGGTGGTGTCTTCCTGCAACGTCAGGGCGTATTGGAGAACAGAAGGTAGAATCGTTTTAACCGAAGGCTTATAACCTACGTGACTGGCGACGATTGTCTTAACCGTCGTGATATCCTTGAAGGTTAAAGCAAAAGCGCCATCCTCATCAGTCATGGTAGCTTCACCGCTTTCGGGACAAACAATATGCGCGTAGGCAAGAGGTGCACCATCGCGTTGGGATACAACGTTTCCTGATATCTCCTGTGCGATTGAAGGGAGGGACAATACCAGGAGAACAACGATTGTCTTTATTGGTTTCATTGGTTGGGAATGAGTGAGGCGGCGGATAAGCTATCGTTTAATCCCATGATGACGCATGGGCGGAAATAGTTTTGCGGTATCGCTTAATTCCCCTAATCATTCCTGTTCATGACCACCAGAGTTCAGATCAAAATTCTTATATTATTAGACGTTTTGAGAATTCGGCCGGTTTGGTTTGTCAACCTCCATTAAGGTATGCTGTTACGCGACTTCCTGCCACATCCCGCATTGCGCGAACTGATCCAATGGTACAGGATATGCCATTTTGAATTTGGCACCAACGCCATTCCGGTTAAACACGCTATTCCAAAGCCCGAGAGCATCCTTCATTTCTTCGTCCGGGACTTCTGGGCAATCCAAAAGCCAGGCGATAAAAGATACGATCAACCGTCTGTTGTGCTAACAGGTCAGCGAACCTCACTCGTTTATCAGTTCAATGGGAGCTCTTTTCTGAATGTGCAAATTGTTTTTCAACCACGGGGGATGCATCGGGTAACCGGAATTCCGGCACATGAACTCGTCAATCAGCATATTGATGCGACGCTGGTCTTCGGCAAGGCGATTGAAATCACCTTGGATCGGCTGCAGCACGCGAAAGGTTATGATGAATTATTGAGCATTATCCAGGATTTTGGTTTCAGACTTCTCCGGCAGTCGAAGACGACATGTTCCCCCATTGATATTGTCAGTCAACAAATGCTTCGGCAAGGAGCTGGTTATTCGATGGATCATCTCGCAGACATGGCCTGCCTCAGTTCCAAACAGTTTCAGCGAAAATTCTATCAGGGCGTAGGTGTAAATCCCAAGACCTACGCGAGAATAATCCGGATTACTAAAGCTTACAATATGAAGAACGCTTATCCCCATAAAGACTGGCTGGAGATTGCTATCGCATGTGGTTATTGCGACTATCAGCATCTGGTTAAAGACTATAAAGATTTCACTGGTGCTACACCAACCGAATTCCTGAGGTTTGAAAGCATGACTCCCGAAAGAATGCTTGGGCTTACCGATATCCTGTATAAGGAACGCGCGATGGGGCTGGAGGTTTCTAGCAAGTAGATTGTCCCTTTTTTACCACTGCGATAGCGAGGTTCACGTTAATTTCAGGATGCGGCCACAAACAAAAAGCGAGAAAATGCTGGTTATTGCGGTTAACAACAAGGAATACACAATTGACGCAGACCCGACAACACCTTTGTTGTGGGTGACCCGCGACGTCATTGGCCTGACCGGAACAAAATTCGGATGCGGTGTTGGTCAATGCGGTGCGTGTACCATTCACCTCAATGGCAAAGCCATTAATGCATGCACCGTTCCTGTTTCCCAGGCCGCAGGAAAGCGCATTGTAACAATCGAAGGTTTGTCCGGCCCTCTTGGGCAGTTACTGCGACAGGCGTGGCTCGCGGAAGATGTCGTGCAATGTGGCTATTGTCAGTCGGGCCAGATTATGCTGGCAGCAACCCTACTGGCTGCAAATCCCCATCCAACTGATGCAGATATTGACCGGGTTATGTCGCGGAATATCTGCCGGTGTGGAACTTATCAACGTATCCGAAAGGCTATCCATCTTGTTGCCAACGCAACCGCCAATTAACATGAATGTAATGAGCAGCCCCCTCGATCGAAGAGACTTCCTAAAGGCAGCTGCACTAGTTGGCAGCGGATTGTTGATTTCATTTCCTGCAATGCAGGGTGCTTTCGGAAAAGCAGCAAGATCTCACAGTTCATTCGTGCCAAACGCGTTTTTGCATATCGGTGAAGATGATACAATAAGGATTATCCTTTCAAAAGTCGAGATGGGTCAGGGCGTATGGACCACGTTACCTATGCTCATTGCTGAAGAGCTCGACTGCGACCTGACAAAAGTGGTCGTTGAACACTGCAGCATTGAGGCTGCGTATAATCACACTACACTTGGAATACAGGCTACAGTCGGATCCAGTTCTACCTACTCAGAATTTGATCGCTACCGCTATGCAGGTGCAACTGCGCGCGCCATGCTGGTAGCTGCCGCAGCGAAGGAATTCGGCGTAAATCCCGATACGTTAAGAACCCAAAATGGGTTTGTAATAGATGGACCTCGCAAGCTTAGTTATGGGAAACTCGCCAGCGTGGCTTCGGGGTTACCCAGGCCGTCAGTAACACTTCGCCATCCTCATGACTGGAAAATCATTGGGCGTTCTCAGGCGCGGTTGGATGGTGCTGCCAAAGTTAACGGAACGGCCACGTATGGAATTGATATTATGTTTCAAGGATTATATACTGCCGTAGTATCGCATCCTCCCGTGTTTGGAGGCACTGTGATTTCATTCGATGCATCGGCGGCTAAAGCCATTAAGGGCGTCCGTGATGTTGTGAAGATTCCTACTGGTGTCGCAGTAATAGCCGACCATTACTGGGCTGCCAAACTGGGTCGCGACGCCGTAAAAATTGACTGGGATCTGCCCGATGGAACAGACACCGCTAAAATGATAGACGAATACCGTGCACTTTCACACACAAAGGGCATGACAGTTCAATTAAGAGGTGATGTAGAAGCTGCATTCACAAAGTCCACAAAAGCCTTCGAGGCCGAATATTTTCTGCCCTATCTCGCTCACGCGTCCATGGAACCCCTGAACTGTACCGTAAAACTTGTGGCCGATCAGTGCCATATTTGGACTGGCACGCAACTTCCAACGACAGATAGGAATAACGTTGCGACAATTCTTAATATCAACCCCGAGAATGTAAAAATAGTTACACCCTTCCTTGGAGGAAGTTTTGGCAGGAGGGGCTCGTTCAATTCCGACTGGATTGTTGAAGCTGTTCACATTGCCCGCCAAAGTGGCAAGGCGATAAAGATGATATGGACCCGTGCGGACGATATGCGGGCAGGGTATTACAGACCGGCGTATTTGCATAACGTAAAGATCGCCACAACCGAGGATGGCCTTCCTGCTGTTTGGCAACATCGTATTGTAGGGCAACCGGTATTTGGTACACTTCCTCCTGAGATAGACGGCAGTTCCATAGAAGGAGTGAAGGACTCTCCGTACATCGAAAGAGTCCCAGACGTTAACATTGAGTTGCACACAACAACAAATGAAGTTCCCGTTTTGCCTATGCGATCAGTTGGGTTTTCTCAGACCATCTTTGTCATGGAAAGCGTGATTGATGAGCTTGCTCAGTTGGCCAAAATTGATCCCGTAGAGTACAGACGAAAATTGCTGAAAAATCAGCCCCGCTACCTGGATGTTCTTAACCTCGCTGCCGAGAAATCTGGGTGGAACACTCCGTTGATCCGCGGGCGATTCCGGGGCATCGCCGTAAGCCACTCGCACCGCAGCTATGTTGCACATGTTGTCGAATTGTCTATTGAGAAGGAGAGGGTCCGCGTCCACCGTGTTGTCAGTGCAATTGATTGTGGCCTGGCCGTTAATCCCGATGGCGTCCGTGCGCAAGTGGAAGGCGCTGTTGTTTTTGGACTCTCTGCAGCGCTATTTGGTGAAATTACACTGGTTAATGGGACCGTCAAACAGGGAAACTTTGACGAATACAAAATGGTAAGGATGAATCAAATGCCTATTATCGAGGTACACATAGTACCCCGTAACGACCAAATGGGTGGAGCCGGCGAACCTGGTGTACCGGCTGTTGCGCCTGCACTGACAAATGCTCTTTTTGCCGCAACCGGCAAACGCTTCCGCCGATTGCCAATTGGCAAAATCTAGTTACGCACATTTAATTAAACGACTTCCGGAATTCCAGCGGTGAAAGGTTCGTCTTCGACTTAAACAGCTTGTTGAAAGAGGAGAGGTGTTCGAAACCAAGTCCCCAGGCAATTTCACTGATCGTTAAGTCGGTGGTCGAAATTTGCTCCTTGGCTTTCTGAATTAGCTTATCGTGAATATGATGCTGTGCACTTTGTCCGGTCATGCTGCGCAGCATATCGCTTAAGTAACCAGGCGAAAGATTCAGCTTGCCTGCAAGATATCGTACAGTGGGAAGATCGCGTTTGTCCAGGCTTTCGTCGTTTAGGTACTCTTCAAGTAGGCGGTCCATACGGTCAAGGAGTTCGTGATTGATCGCCTTACGGGTGATAAATTGCCGTTTATAAAAGCGGTTGCTGTAATTCAACAAAGTTTCAATCAATGAAATGATAACGTCGTGGCTGAAGTCATCAATCCTGTTTTGAAGTTCTTCATCGATGTTCCTGAAAATTGTCATGATGGTAGACCTCTCTTTGTCTGACAGGTACAACGCTTCGCTCACTGAGTAGCCAAAGAAACCGTACTGTTTTATTTTCTTCGCGAGCGGATAGCCCTGAAAGAAGTCCGGGTGAATCAGCATCGTAAAACCTGCGTGATCATGGTTATGATCGCGGAGACCCGAAACCTGATTTGGTCCTCTGAAGAACATGCCGCCCTCTTCAAAGTCATAATAACCCTGTCCGTATTTGAGCTTTCCCGTAAGGTTAAGTTTCAGCGAGATCTTATAGAAGTTATACACAAAAGACTCGGGAAGCTTTCCCGGATCAATCTCACTGTTTTTGATCTCTACCAGACTTATCAGCGGGTGCACCGGTGGGGGCAGTCCCAGAGTCCGGTGCACTTCTGATAACGATTCAAAGCGATGTGGAGTAGTTTGCATTTTCGTCTTAAATCTTTAACGATTGAGGGTGCTCATAAACTTCTCCGGATATCGTGTTCCTGAAACAATACCTGCGGGCATTATGTCATTGATGCTTTGCAGATCATCCCTCGTAAGGATGACGTTCTCAGCAGCAATGTTTTCCTCGAGGCGGCTGATACGCTTCGTGCCGGGAATAGTGATGACGTCTTCACCCTGGGCGAGCACCCATGCGATTGCCAACTGCGATGGGGTGCAACCCTTTTTTACCGCCATTGACTGTAACTTCTCTACAAGTTCGAGATTCTTGTAAAAGTTGTCAGCCTGATAACGCGGCATGTGGGCACGATGGTCTTTGATGTCTTCCGGTGTTTTGAATTCACCACTCAGGAAACCACGGCTCAGAGGGGCATAGGCTACTAGTCCGATTCCGAGCTCGCGAATGGTGGGAAGCACTTCCGCCTCGATATCGCGTGTCCAAAGGGAGTACTCCGTCTGAAGCGCAGTGATCGGATGTACGCTCGCTGCCTTGCGTATCGATTCGGCTGATGCTTCAGACAAACCAATGTAGCGAACAATACCTTTAGTGACAAGCTCGGCCAATGCGCCCACGGTTTCTTCGACCGCGACTTGCGGATCTATCCGGGCTGGCGTGTATAAATCGATGTAGTCAACCTTTAGACGCTGAAGGCTGTGCATCACCGCGTGCCGCATGTAATCGGGATGTCCGTTCACAGGTCCTGGGCCTGCTGCCGATACCATCATTCCCGTTTTTACGGACAGGAATGCTTTTTCTCTTTTTCCGTGTATTGCTTTGGCGATTAACATCTCATTGTGTCCGGCAAGGTAGTAGTCCGCTGTGTCGAGAAAGTTGTGTCCAAGCTCAAGCGCTCTTTCTATCGTTGCAATGGATTCTTGTTCGTCACCCGGGCCATATGCTCCCGACATTCCCATACACCCAAGTCCGACCGCAGATACCAGCGGTCCGTTTTTTCCTAATGTTCTGTTCATCTTTGTTTTCATTTTTTGGTTGACTCAAAGGTCTGAGACGAACTCCAACTAAGTTTTGCCGGATCGCGGGAATGATTTGCCATTTCGTGGAGTACTTCATTCGGACTGAGGAGCAATCTCGCAGGGGATAGGTGGTTTGAGTTGGAGGGTGAGAATGAGAGGCTCAGCAGTAACAAACCCTCGAACCATGAACCTTGAAAATTGAAGCTGGTGATGGCCGAATTCGATCACCCCTGTTCGGGAACGCACGAAGTACTTGCAAAAATCCCATCAAACAGCCTGAATTTGACGCGGCTGCCTCTGGCACAATGATGGTCAACGTATGTGCAGCCATGTTACCTTGCATACCACAACGCCAGACCAGCCAACCAAAACCCTCACACAATGTTTAAGAACTTCCTCCTAATCTCGTTACGATCATTGCGCCGGAATGGAGTATACTCCGTGATCAACATCGCCGGACTTTCCGTGAGCCTTGCGATGAGCACACTGATCCTCGTTTGGATTAACGATGAAGTTACGTATGACAAGATTCATGAGAACCATGAGCATCTCTATATCGTCGGATCGAATCAAATGATCAACGGGTCCATTGAGACAACGTTGAACACGCCGTTTCCCATCATGGACGCCCTGCGTGATCAATCAGACCAGGTCCTGAACGTATCCCTGGTGAAACCGCCGGAAGGCTTTCTACTTCAAAATGGCGAAACGCGAATCAGCAAAATGGGTCTCGTTGCAGCGGGCGATTTCCTAACCATGTTCTCCTTTAAAACTATCGGTGGGGATATACGCACTGCGTTAAGAGATGGGTCTTCGGCAGTACTTACCCGTTCCACAGCCGTGGCCTTGTTTGGAAGCACTGATGTGCTGGGCAAGACCTTTACCCTTGAAACCGAATATCCGTTGCAGGTGACCGCGGTGCTTGAAGACGTGCCCGGCAACTCCTCACTGCAATTCGACTTCCTGCTTTCTTCCGAATTCTATGCATCTTCGCAGCCCTGGTATCGCCGCGCTATGAATGATTGGCAAAATCATTCGTTCACCACATTCGTTGAGCTTAAGGCGGACGCTGACGCTGATAAAATCGCAAAACAAATTCAGTTGCTGGAGCGAAAGAACAATCCTGATGCTCCAACGATAGCGAACTTTCTTCATCCTCTCTCAGACTGGCATCTGTACGGGGAATTTCAGAATGGAAAGCCGGTGGGAGGCATGATTGATTATGTACGACTTTTCAGCGTTGTTGCGATCGTTGTCCTGATCATTGCATGCATAAACTTCACAAATCTTGCCACGGCACGTTCACAAAAACGTGCCCGCGAAGTGGGTATCCGCAAAGCCATTGGTTCGCAACGGAAACAGCTCATCGGACAGTTCATGGGTGAATCCATTATCACGACATTTATCGCATTCTTCGTCGCGGTAGCAATCGTTGAATTGGTGTTGCCGTTTTATAATGTACTTGTCGGAAAGCAGATGTTCATCAACTATGCAGATCCATCCCTGTATTTCTACGCCGTACTCATCATCATAACAACCGCCGCTTTGGCCGGGGCATATCCCGCGTTTTACCTTTCGTCGTTTCAGCCAGCAAAGGTGCTTAAAGGAACCGTGACAACGTCCTCAGCCGCAGGACTGTTTCGAAAATCACTCGTGACGACCCAGTTTGGATTTTCAATTTTCCTCGTGATCGGCAGTATAGTCATGTATCAGCAGATCATACATGTAAAATCAAGGCACGTCGGATATGACAAGGAGAATCTCATGCTGATATGGACGAATGATCAGCGCGAGAAGAATTACAGGACTATCAAGGAA
>JAEZGH010000183.1 GCA_023417065.1 Bacteroidota bacterium | reverse complement strand
TTTTTTTTCTGGGCGCGCCGGCCTTAGCCCCCCCGCCTTTTATCTCGTGCCCGCGATGGCACGCAAGGAATCCGTTTCCTGAATTTTTGAAACCAGGTATGTGATCCGGGGATCGTCAGTCCCCATCATCTTCTTGCTTAACGTCAATGATCGCTGGTAGTTCTGCAAGGCCGAATCATATTGATAAAGGCTTTTGAACAGCTCGCCCGCCATTCGATAAGTTACCACCCGCTGACGATCCTGGATTCGTTCGGAACGACTCATCTCCAATCCCCTTTCCAGATATACGCGCGCCGAATCAAACTCGCCGGTAAGATAGAACAGACGTACAAGGTTATTCAGCGAGATCATGGTATGGACATGCGGCTTGTACGAAAATAAATTTTCTCTGATCTGAAGCGCACGCACCAGGTATTTGTATGCGCTGTCATACTGACCAGCATCCAGTAGAACTTTTCCCAGATTATCCATATTAGTGGCCGTTTCGCTATGGCTCTCTCCAAAAAGTCGAATGGCAATAGCAGGAGTGCGCATGGCATATTGTAGCGCCTGCTCATTCTGACCTGCCTGATTATGAAGGGTAGCCAGCAAATTAAAATTGGCTAACGTTCCCGGATAATATTCACCCATCACTTTTCTACATATCGCCAACGAACGCGAAATCTGTTCTATGGAATTTTCGTATTCCTTTCGGTCTTTGTATATGGTTCCCAGAATGTAGTAACTCTCTGCCAGCTTCAGGTTGTTAGCATGGGGCCAGATTTGCTCTTCCAGAGCAATTACGTCTTTTATGATCCTGATCGCGCTATCGGGCTGGTCTTTCAATTTCACCACGAAAGCCAGGTATTTTAACGAAGTGGTGTAGACGCTATCCCTCTTTGGATAGTCGATCTCATCGTACAGCTGTAGCACGTGGTGAAGCAGCGTTTGTGCCGAATCGTAATTACCAACCTCGCGCTGGTAGAGTGCCAACTGCTCCACAGCCTGAATGTAGGAAAGCGACACCGGCAGCTTTTTATCGTGTGCGAAATCAAAAGCGCTGTCCAGTACCGCTCTGGATTTCGTGAAGTCACCCAGGGAACGATAAAGTTTGCCGAATGTGGTAAGCATTTCAAGCTTTATTTCGGGCGATCCCTCATATGCCCATGAATGCTCGTAGCCTAAATCGAGGAATTGAAAGACGGTAAGCGTGTCACCTTTCGACTTGCCCGGATGCGCCGCCATGAACAAGTCGATAAGGAAATCCTTCGTTGCTGTCGATATCTGTTCACTCCGGATCGCCAGATCACGTTGCTCGCGCGCATGCCTAGCCTGTTGCAAGCTCACAACCGTGCCCCCTACCAACGACACTACTACCAGCAAAGTGCTTAGTACCGCTAAACGATTTCGTTTGACAAACCGATTGATACGATATCCACGTCCACCGTGAACCGCGGAGACCGGTTGGTGATGCAGAAACTTCTGAATGTCTTCAACAAGGGCACCAACATTAGCATACCTGTGCAGCGGGGTCTTCGCCAGGCATTGGTTGATAATTGCACGCAGTTCGAATTGAACAGATTCAGAAGCATATCGTTCCTTCTCCACCAATTCCACCAAATCGGGTCTTGATGCTTCCGGCGAAGTCTGACCAGAATGACCCGGTAACTCTCCGGCCAGCAGCTTATGCAGCAGAATGCCAAGTTGATAAACGTCCGTAGCGACGGTTAGCGGGCCGTGATTGAATTGCTCAGGAGCAGCGATACCGGGCGTTCCAAAAAAAAGATCGCTCTGATACATGTTTTCTTCATGTATCGCTGTTGCTATTCCGAAGTCAAGCAATTTTACCTGGCCGTCCTTCGTGACCAGTATATTCGACGCTTTCAGGTCGAGATGCAGGATCAGATGGCGATGCGCAAAACCAACCGCTTCGGCTACCTGAAGAAACAGACCCAGCTTTCGGCGGGTATGCAGTTGCTGCCGCGACACATATTCATCGACAGGTTCACCGTCAACAAACTCCATCACAAAGAAGGAAATTCCCTCGTCGGTTTTGCCGGCGTCATATAAAGTCGCGATACTCGGATGCTGAAGCTTCGCCAATAATTGCTGCTCTGCCTTCTCCAGTACTGAATGTTTCTGGCCAACCGATAAGCACTTCACGGCAACCATCTGCTCAAACTCGCCGTCGGAGCGCTCTGCCAGATAGACGTTACTCATGCCACCCCGACCAATCAGTTTCCGCACCGTATATTTACCAACACGATCCCCCGAATTCAGCTCAGGATTTTTTGTGCCCAAAAGGGATCCGGTAATCGTTTTTTGGAAAAGTTCAAAAAATTTGTCCGCCTGTTTATCCGCACGCAGTAGCCTTACAAGGATTTCTTTAAGCAGCAGATCTCCGGCGCACGATCGTTCTACGAAATCCACCCGCTCCTCTTCCGGTTTATTGAGACATTCGGAATAATATTTTTCCAGCAATTCGAGTGAGTACTTCATAGGCACCGTCAGGCGAGATGGATATAAAGCCAGTTCCTCGCAAGTTGCCATTTGCGCTTTACTGTCGCGGGTGAAATCTGCAATGCTTCCGCCGTATCGTCAATACTCATTCCTGCAAAAAAACGACACTCCACGATCCGGCCGTACAGCGCATCCTGTTGTTCGAGTTGTTGAAGCAGATCTTCAAAATCAACTAATTTTTCAGATGCCTCAGAGGACAGCGCGACGCGCTCATGGATTCCGTCCAACGAAGTATGATTAAGGTCGCCACCTCGCTTCTCCGCGTTTCTGCTCCGTGCCGCATTCAACAATACCTGTCGCATCGCTTTGGCGGCAACACAATAAAAATGCGCGCTGCTTTGCCAACGCTTTTCGTAATTCGATAATTTCAGATAGGCCTCATGAATAATTGCTGTAGTGTTTAACGTTTCGAGGCCGTGAAACTTAAAGCGCACGCTTCTTGCCACACGCTGCAGTTCTTCGTAGATGAAGGGAAAGGCCACTCGCGAAGCCTCTTTATCCCCCTCACCTATTCGGATCAGGTATTGCGTAAGTTCATCGGTTATAGTGGTGCCTCGCATGTAGCCATGGATGTTACTTCAATTATACGAAATAAAAGTTATATGGACCGAAACCCCAGGGTGATTTCGGGTGCCTGATTCCCGTCTGGCTCCTCCGGGGAAATTCAGCTAAAGACGAACCAAAATAGTATTCTCAATAATACGCAGGGCTTTAGCGATCCAAACGAAACCTGTGTTTAACACGGTGGGAATCCGTGGGGTACGGATACAATTTTCTCTCTCATTGTGCGCTCCGCCCTTCACGTTGTGATACCGGCTACCTTGCAGAAACATCGCCGAATGTAAATACCGAGACTTTCGGGAGGAATCCCGCCGTATAAAGAAGCAACTTTACTATTATTTTAAATCCCAAAACGTATGAAGACAACTATACCGGTTATCGTATTCGTGTTGATCAGCGGATCAATTATCGCCCAAAGCATTACGCTGCCCCCCAGTGGCGACAATCAGAAATCAAGCGTTACCCAATGGATCGGACTTGCTTCGGTAACTATTACGTACAACAGTCCAAACGTAGCTGGCCCAAATGGCGAAGACCGCAAAGGCCATATATGGGGCGAGCTGGTTCCTTATGGATTTACGGATCCCGGCTACGGAACATCAACAAGCGCGCCCTGGCGTGTCGGCGCAAATGAAAATACTACCATTACTTTTTCACACGACATGCGTGTGAATGAAAAGGAAATCAAGGCTGGAACGTATGGATTGTTTCTCGTTGTGGAGAAAGACGGACCATGGACATGGATATTCTCTAAGGATGCAGGAAACTGGGGACATTATCACTATGATCCCAGGAACGATGCGCTGCGGGTGACAGCCACTCCTAAAGACGCGCCCTTTACTGAATGGCTCACGTTCAACTTCGATGACCGCCTGCGCACTTCGGCCGTTGCCTATTTGCAATGGGAAAATAAGCGCGTTGATTTTAAAATCGATTTCCCGGGATTCTACGATGCCTATGTAAATCAGATCCGTGACGAACTCCAGGGCCATCGCATGGGCTTCTCAAACCAAAGCTGGATCGACGCCGCCATGTTTTGCGCAACCAACAAGGTTAATCTTGAAGAAGCGTTGGAGTGGGCGGAATATGCAATCAGCGGAAGATATATCGGCGTTGAAGACTTCAATTCACTGCAGGCGAAGGCAGTAGTGCTTACGGCCATGGGGAAAGAAACGGATGCAGAAGCTATCATGGCTAAGGCCATCAATCTGCCATCGGCAACGGTGCAGGCCGTTCATCAATACGGACGATCATTGCTGGCATCCGGTAAGACCGAAAAAGCGCTGGAGGTATTTAAGCTGAACCAAAAGAAATACCCCGGTGAGAAATTTACTACTAACGTGGGTCTTGCCAGGGCATACACCGCACTCGGTGACAAAAAGAACGCCATCAAACATTGGGAACTTGCCCTGAAGAACATACCGGAAAACCAGAAAGCTAACCTTGCTTTCTATGAAGGTGAACTGAAGAAGTTGAAAGGCTGATCCAATCACAAGACTAACAAAAGAAAGGCTGCCGAGGTTTGAGGCAGCCTTTTTTAATTTACAGTCAACCCGGCTTTACTGTTTTACCATGGTATAGTTCCATGACCCGGCATAAGCGCCAATGTCAACAGAATAGGAGAGATTCAATGCGATCATGTCGACGCAACTAAAGCCCCACCCATTTCCCATCGCATAGCCGTTCCCATAGCCCTCGAGTCCGAGATTTGCCGGATCCCAGGTATTCTGCCTTGGGTTTATCGTTGCTCTTCCCAGAGCGTCAAAAGTCACCGTCATATCAAAGCCGTGACCAAAAACATCCTTGATGATGAGTTGATCCGGTGATGGACCTGCAATTACTTCGGTGGTCTCGGTCAGGGAAATTCCAAAGGCATCACTGATGATATTGTACTCGCCAATCAGCGAGTTGATGTCGAAAGACGAACACCCAACAATGGTTGAAAGAAAAAATGCGCCCCTGCCCTTTTCTTCAAGCACGATATCATCACTCGTATTCGACCGGTTGAACACCCGTCCATCTTTCATGATTACTTCCATGGTAAAGTTGAAGGAATCTCCCGCCTCAAAGGCTGCGATTCCGTCGGGCAGCACCAACGCATCAGCAATTTGTGCGGGTGTAATCTCAAGTCGGGAGGGAAATTCAGTTACACTTGTCAATAGCACAGTATCCGAAATGGTGCCCGCACTCGCGTCTACAAAGGAAACATAAACATCATATTGCCGGATCAGCTTACCGCCCTCGAAATCGTACGCTACCAGGTCCATCGCAAATCGCGCATTATTCATATCGCTGATATCAAAAAAGGAGCGCGATGGATCGACCGTCGCAGCGACTGATCCCCCACTTTGCAACGCTGGTATTTTCAGGTGATCGTCATCTTCTGTATCACATCCGGTAAAAAATCCGGCTATTGCCATAAAGCATGCCACCAGCTTAATAGTCGATATTGTTTTCATAGTTAGCGTCGTTTTAATTTTTGTCCCAAAACACAGGTGTTGCCTTCGTCGATTGCGCCGGCGCATTTGGATTGGAGTTCAACTCCAGCGACGGATATAAAAGCCGGCGAGGGAATTCTCCGTTGGGAACAAGCGCGGCCTCGCGGGCATTGTCGGGGTACATTACAAGCGCTCCGGTTTTGGTTTGCATGTTGTAAAACAACGGATACCCTGTACGACGATAGTCGTTGTAGGCTTCCCAGCCAACGCCAAACAACGCCTTGTGTTTTTCGGTAATCAGGACGGCCAACTTTTCTTCAACGCCGGAGGCCGCATCAAAGGCATCAAGTTTTGACTGAACGTACGTATCAATGCGCTGTTGAACGGTAATACCAATCGGAACACCCGTAAGGTCGTCAAGGAGCTCACTCGATTTTCCAAGGGCGTTAGGATCGGTTGCCGTACTGAAATTCACAACCTTGTCAATCTGAGCAGTAACTGCTCTTTGAAAAAGGACTCGGGCATCTTCACCCGTTTCGATCGTAAGGGCAGCCTCCGCTCTTGCAAACTCCTGCATGAAGTACGTCATCAGAGGTTGTACCCCTGCGCCCGAGTTGCTGCTTACGCTAACCGATCTTGTAACAATGGGATCGCCCTGGGAATTCTTCCTGACGATGTCGTACAGTCCACCTGCAGGATACACGCCGAACGTAGTGCGTATCGTCCCGTCGTTGGGAATCCCTGAATCATCACCCTGAACACGACTGAAGTAACCGCGACCATAGTAGCCGTTGTTGTCATAGGGACTGCAATCAATAGCGTCGCACGGGATGCTCGTTCCCGCAGGATCCTGCAACGACTGGCGATAGAAGTAATAGGGTAAACGCGGATCGTTTTCGTTGTTCATCGTATAGATCAGATACGCCGATGGAAACTGCAAGCAGCACGCGATATAGTTTTCGATGAAAAGCGGGTGCCGGTTTTCGGGTGAGTTGTTGCTCCCATAACGGAAGTCCCAGTCATCGGCATTCGTAGCCAACAGATTTCCCTCCGCGAGGAGTTGCATTATTCCCGCCGCAGAGCGACCAGGATCCACCAGGCGAATCTTGTTGTACATGTTCAGTTTGATTGCATTTGCTGCCTTAATCCATTGCCTCGCTTCTCCCCCGAAGAAGACATCGTTCACCGGAACAGGCGCCTCTTTGCTTAGGTTGGCAATTGCTTCATCGAGAAGAACAAACATGGCATCGTACACTTCAGCTCCAGGATCAAAGGCCGGAGCCAGATTATCCTGACCTTGCAGAGCTTCAATGTAAGGGATGTCTCCCCAAAGGTCAACCAGCGTTGTAAGAACAAACGCCTTCTCAATCTGGGCAATTCCGACGTGAGCCCACAGTTCTTCTTCGGTTCCATCCTTCACGATTTCCTCAATGTCGCGCAGGCCTTCACGATAGATGTCACGCCAGTTGGCATCGTAGTCGCTACCCGCAATGTCAAAGCGCGATTGACTTAAGTTATAGTAGTGCTGGACAAATATCGATGGATCTTCATTGATACTTCCTGAACCATCGGTGTGTTGTCCGCCAAAAACAGATCCGATGGCAAGTTGTGACGCGGTCAGTAATTGTTCGACAGACGCAGACTTTGCATTGTTGGGATCCTGATTGATGTCGAGATAGTCTCCGCAGGAAAACCCGGTAAGAAGACAAACACAAAGTGCTGTATTTCGTATGATATGCTTTTTCATATTGATCGGGTTCGGGTGATTAGAATGTTAATCTCAGATTTACGCCATAGCGTTTGGTTGACGGTGCCGTACCGAAATCGATACCCGGCGCGCCGTTGATCGATGTTGATTCCGGATCATAATTCAGACTAGCTGGCGTGTTATACGCTTCATACCAAAGGTTTCGTCCACTGAAGCTGATGGACGCCGAGCCAAAAGGAGTTCGTTCCAGGAGCTTCTTGGGAAACGTGTAGCCTATCATCACTTCGCGCAAACGGATGGTGGAGATATCATAGGTATCGTGAACGAATGCACCTGATGAGGCAATCCCATCGATGAAGTAAAGATCATTTGCACTGATCTGATAAGTATTCGGAATTTTCTGACCGTTTTCATCCAGCAATGGCTTTGTAACATCGGCAGGGTCGGCTATAAATCCGGGAATAACCCGGGGCGATTCACGATTCTCCACCGTTTCTGTTGTCACACCCCGGGCGCGCATTTGACCGCAGTTGTAACAGAACTGATCGCCACCCTTTTTCCAGTCAAGCATAAAGCTCAATGAGACTCCCCTGAAGGTGAACGTATTGTTCATCGTCCATTGGAAATCGGGCGTCGGGTCGCCGATGATCTGGTCTTCCGGATTGTCGATCAGCAGACCATTGTCTCCGTTGATTAGCGGCATGCCGGTTTCGGGATCACGCAGGTAGTCTGTTCCGATGATCTGGCCGAATGGCAATCCTTCCCTGTGAATCAGCCCAAGTCCGGTAAACCCACCGAGGAAAATCTCATCCAGGTCACCCAGATCGATAACTTTATTTCTGATTCGAGTGAAGGTATGTGTCATCGTCCATCGCAATCCATTTGACAATTCAACCGGTACTGCGGTAAGCGCGACTTCGATACCCTTATTTTCGACTTCACCGAGGTTCGAAACCATTGACGTGAATCCGGAACTGGGCGGAGTCGTCACGTTCACGATCTGATCAGTACTTTTGCGAAGGAAGTAAGCCACGTCGGCCGAAATACGCCCGTTGAAGAAGCGCAACTCCGCTCCGGCTTCATACTCTGTCGTAAACTCCGGACTGAGCTCCTGGTTCCCTATCTGATCGTCAAGGGAAAGTATGTTGTACTTCTTGCCGTTAAGTGTAAAGGGAAGCCCTAAATTTCCGTTTCCAAGATCTGGGTTGGTGACAAACGTTGTTTGCGTCAGATAAGGATCGGCATCCTTTCCTGTAGTTGCTGCACTGAGTCGCACCTTGGCAAACGTCAGGGCCCGGGAGTTGATTTTCAGGGCATCAGTGAGTACAACGGACAGGCTGGCCGCAGGATAGTTGTAAGCTCTGTTTGAAGTCGGTAATGTCGACGAGTAATCCCTCCTCGCGGCAAGGTTAAGGAAAATATAGTCGTCGAAGCCCAGCGTGACATCGGCAAATACACCAATCAATCGCCGCTCAGAAAATGTTCCGCCGTTGGCAATCTGCGTTTCTGTATTGTCGATATCGTGAATGCCAAATGTAATAATGCCTGTTCCAAGGATTGACTGACGATCTGTAATCCTGCTATTCACGTTATGCCCCAGATTCACCGATAAGCTCCAGCGTTCTGCGAAATCCTTCGTGTAGTTGATATTCAGCAATGCGTCGATCTCCTGCCGGTATATATCATCCTCAATGATTTCTCCAAGTGGAAGAATGGCTGACCCTGCAGCGATCACATTCAACCTCCGATCGGTGAACGCATTGAACCCAACTCTGTACGTAGCCTTCAAATTCTCCGAAAAATCATAGGAAAGCGCCAGGTTTCCATAAGTCCTGTCGACGTTGCTGAAGAAAGGCGACGTGTGTGCCAGCCAGAAGGGATTGTCCTGATCATTCCTGTAGTATACATTGCTGTTGTCAAGAGGATTGATATACGGCAGACTTGCCAGGTCAATACTTGTTGGAGTGAACATCAGTCGCGTCAGAATGGACGTATTGTTGCCGCCCAATGAATTACCCAGCTGCACACTTTCCTGATTCGATGCAACGTAGTTCACATTACCTGTGACAAAAAGCTTGTTGGCAAGTTGAGCACTTCCCCCAAAGTTTACAGTCGTTCTTCTGAATGAGGTATTGATGGCAATACCATTGTTGGTCATGTGACTAGCCCCTGCGGTAATATTTGTCCTGTCAGAGCCCGACGTTATCTGCAGCGCGTTTTCGAATACATGGCCTGTCCGGAAAAACCGCTCTACGTTATTGACAGGTTTTGCCGGTATTACCACTCCCTGAAATTCAGGGAACACGTCTGCAAACCGGGGTTGATCGTATGGATGCATGATTCCATCACCAAGCTCCGTATAAGGTGCGCCCCACGACCCGACGAATCCCTGGTCCCACTCAAATGCGGCGCCCTGTGAGTAAACCTTTTGGATATCGGGGACATTGGCAATCTCTTCCTGCGAGTACGACGAGTTGAACTGGACCTCGAGTCCCTTCTGCGCATTTTTCCTTCCCGACTTTGTGGTCACCACAACAACGCCGTTAGCCGCACGAGATCCATATAACACACTTGCAGCAGCGCCTTTTAAAATAGTTATTGATTCGATGTTGTTAGGATCAAGATCCACGGCGCGATTCGAGAACGCGCCATCGGCAATAGTTCCGGCAGATGTAGCACGCGTCTGAAAAAGGGAATTATCAAAGGGCACGCCGTCTACCACAAACAACGGCTGATTGTTGCCAAGTAATGATGAGAACCCACGAATGTTGATGTTCGTAGCCTGGCCCGGCATACCGCCGGATGCAAAGATGTTTACTCCTGCGACCTTGCCCGTCAAGGCGCGCAACGGATCAGGCTCCGAGAGCTGCGACAATCGATCTGAATTGACCTGCGCAACGGAGTACCCAAGCGCTTTCTTCTCCCGCTCGATACCAATTGCTGTGACAACAACCTCTCCAAGCTGCGTGACATCCTGACTAAGTGTTACATCAATGTTGTTACGCTGCCCTATTTCAATTTCCTGCGTTGCAAGTCCGATGAACGAGAAAACTAAAACTCCCCCTTCCTGGGGCGCACTGATTGTGTAGTCTCCGTTCACATCAGTGACTGTACCTGTTGCAGTTCCTTTGATCACTACGTTTACGCCAGGAAGCGGCGCTCCATCGTCAGCCGACGTCACCCTACCCGTAATCGTTCGGTTTTGTGCGCTGATGTTGCCCCATGCAATCAACAGGCACGCGCAGGTTGACAGTAAAATTTTTTGCATAATGTTTAGGTTTAGTGGAGTAATGAACTGGCTGTAACGGGCGTTGCAGCTATATCAAAACTCCCAAAACCAGGGGTAAAAAGAATGACCTGAGAAAAGGTATATTATAAGGGTGGTGATACCGTTGGCGGGGGGACATAAAAAAACCCCCGCGTCCCGGGGGTTCAATCCTTCGGAAATTTTTCATTAACCTAATCTTACTGAAGAAATTTCTACTCTTATGATGAAGGAATGTGCCGTAAAGTTTGACGTTTTTTCCATCAATTCCATACCCCAAGTAGTATGATTTATATCATCAGCATACAACGATAATTGTTATGGCTAAATCAAACGCTCCTGGTTTGCTTTGGCAATGGCTTCAGACTTGCTGTTGACCTGTAACTTAGAGTAGATGTTCTTAATATGGGTTTTGGCAGTCTCCTTTGAAATAAAGAGCTCCTCTGATATTTGTGTGTATGTTTTTCCTTCGGAAATAAGCTGAAGAATTTCCGTCTCACGTTTTGTAAGGGGTGAGTTGGGATTAACATGAAAATTGTCTATCACCATGCGGGCTATTTTGCTGCTCATCGGCGCACCACCTTTGGTAATTTCTTCAAGTGCACTCAGCAGTTCGAGGTAATTCGCACTCTTCGTGATGTAACCCGATGCGCCTGCCTTCAATGCTTCAAAGACCAGTTCGCTGTCTTCGTATACGGAGACCATAATAACTTCTGTGTGCGGTAGCTTGTCTTTTATGATGCGGGCGCCATGGATACCGTTCATGCCCGGAAGTTCAATGTCCATAAGAACAATCTCGGGACGGTCCTTATGGATATTTTCAATTGCATCTTCACAACTTCCATAGGCATTGGCAACCATAAACTTCTGAGAGCTGTTTACGATCAGCGAAAAGCTGTTTCTGATTTCGGCGTCGTCTTCAACGATCAATACACGTTTCTTAAATGGTAAGCCCATACTTTTTGTTTTTTGGATTCGTAAATCTGATTGTAATCACAGTACCTTTGCCCGGTTCGCTCTCAGTAATTAACCGCGCGCCAATCTTTTCAGCGCGCTCACTCATGTTTCTAAGACCGCTTCCGGGGCGGTCAGTTTGCACGACATCATACCCGATGCCATCATCCTCAAGGCGTATGAGGATGTCGTCGCCTTCCTGGTTAAGTGCAAGGGTGATGTTATTCGCATTTGAATACTTAAACGCATTCGTCATTGCCTCCTTGAAGATCAGGTTAGCTTCTCTGCTGAAACCATACGGAAGTTTCAAGGGTTCACGCACTCGGTTCACTGCCCTGAACTTGATGTTTTTTTCTTCAAACAATTTTTCGCCGAAGTCGCGTATGTGAATAAACAATCTTGACAGCTCGTCATTACTTGGATCAATAGACCAGATGAAGTCACGCGTCCCTGTATACAGATACTTTGCTGACTGCTCCACTTTACTGTACAAGTCGACCTGATCTGAACCGTTATATTCATTTGCCGCACTTGTGGCATTCACGCTACTCATCCTCAACAGGCTTATATAGTTGATGATTCGCGTGAGTTGGTTGCCCATCTCATCATGGAAATCCCTCGCTATATCTTTCCTGACCTTTTCCTGTTCGCTGATTCTAACACGTTCCACCATTAACATATGGCGCACCCGTTGCCTGACTCGTAAATAGAGGATCGTGGTGATCAATACTCCTATCATGACGATCATGCCCACCATAAACGATGTTGTCGCATAAAAGGGTGTGTTTATTTGAAAACTATATGAAAGAACGTTTTCTTCCCACTTCCCACGATAATCAGTACTCATCACCAGAAACGTGTACTTCCCCGGAGGAAGATTTCCATACGTCACTTCGCTGTTAGATGAGGGCGGAGACCAGGTTTTGTCAAAGCCCTGAAGGAAATACTTGAACTTTACTGACTTGGGATTACGCTTGTCCACTTTGTTGAACCGGAAAGTAATATGGTTCTTGTCGGGGGGCAGTGACAGGTTTACAGGTATGTTGAAGAAACCCGATCGTCCGGAAGCATAGTCCAGCGCCTGAAACTGCCCATAGAACAGGTCCACATCCGTAAGGTGAAGCCGGAAAGAACTGTTACTCCGGCGTTCATAGTTATTGTAGCTGTAAACACCGTCGACAAGTCCGAACACCTTGTTCCCGTCGTAGAAGCAAAACGCATTTTGATTCGTTTCCACGCCGGTCAGTCCGTTTTCGTAATCGTAATGAATCTGTTCCCCGACATTCAGATGGTCGTCCACAGCGATGCGTGTAATTCCCTTTTCGCTGCCGATCCAGAGATAGCTGTCATCTGGCGCGGTGAAATAAATGAAGTCAGAAGCCAATCCGTCTTTGGTGGTAATGAACGTACGGCTCTTGTTCACGGGATTGTATACGACGATGCCTGATCCACCGGTGCTCAGCAGAAGCAATGAATCCTGATATGGATGTATAGCAATCACCGACGTGTTGTTAAGTCCCTCGATTGGCAACGTTGAGACGTCGCCGTCACTGATTTCTGAAAGACCGAACTCATCTCCAAGGAAAAGCCTTTTGTACCGAGGCGAGTAATGCATCGACATTATCAGGTTCGTATTGAGACCGTTTTCCACCGAGTAGTTCTTCACCTTGTCGTTGGCAACGTAGTTCACCCCGCCTCCGCCCATAGCCAGGTACATTCCGCCGGCCTCATCAAATTGAATACTAAATACAGGCGGAGACCATCCCCCGAAAGGAAGTTCGCGCCAGGTAAAGGAATCCGAATTTCGGTCATACTTTCCGAGCCCCGGTGATCCTCCGACGTAAAGCGTTCCCTCGGGCGATTCGTTGATGGTGAAGATTCCTTCCCGCCGTCCATCTCCCGGAAGCGGATAGGTCGACGTCTTTCCTTTCTTGATTTTTATTAATCCTTTCGTCGATGATCCAATCCAGGTGGCGCCATCGCGATCGCGATAAATTGCCATTACATGCGTGAGCTCCGGCGAAGCGCAGCGGTCGAAATCCTGAACATAATATTTGTACAGCCCTGAGCCATTGCTTCCAAGCCACGTGTTCCCTTCCTTGTCAACAAGGATATCGAAGAAGTCCATATCCTCCATTACCTTCTCAACGGTAGCACTACCTGCCGACACAGTTTCCTTGTAAAGGGTATTATTTTGCGTTGTCCAAAAAACGTTGTTTGCGGCGTCATAACGCAGAACACGATTTTTTATCGGCAGATCGACTTTCTCGAAACGGCGTTCATCGGTATTAAGAAACCAGTAGTTGCTATCAGTCGCCAGCATAACGGAGCCGTTGTATTCAAAAGCGTGCGTTAACCTGGCGTTCACATCGTCGAAGTAAACCCAGAAATTCTCATCCTTTGTACGACAGTAAAACGCTCGTGAATTGACGCCGATTATCATTGTCCCGTCGGGCGTAATATGTGTGAGAGAAATATGTTGCTCGCGTTGCCCGTCCTTTCGCGGGAACAAGGGTTCACTCCAGTAATAAACACTGTCGTTATGAATCTTTCCAATGTAGCCTGGCGACGAAGTAAAGAAAATTGTATCCTGAAATTCGAGAACCTTTCGCAGGCGTGTAGGGCTCGTTCTTGAACCTGGTTGCTGAAACTTGGTAAACGCCTTGCCGTCAAACTTCGACAACCCCCGTGGATGTACCACCCACAGGTTTTGCTTTGAATCCAGCATGAGGTGATGGACAATATTGCTCTGCAAGCCGTCAAGCGTAGTGTATACCTTGAAGTCCCGCCCGTCGAAGCGCGCCAGCCCGCCGCCCTCAGTGCCAACCCACAGATAACCATTGCGGTCTTCCAGCATCGTCATCACCTGCGATTGAGGCAATCCATCTATAGCCTTAAAATTCCTGAGCGAATAATGGGTCTGACCAAAAAGCGCCGGAAAGGCAAAGAGAAACCATAGAAGAAAGATCGCAGCGCGCATAGTCGAAACAAGCTTCAAGGTATAGGATATTATGCTTTTACGTAATCCCCCGTGTTGCGGGATAAAAATTTTCTGCCGCCAATCATCTCATTTAACCACTGAAAAACAATGTTTTACATACAGCCATGCCCGATGACCAAAGTATCCGGACGGGAGCCTTGTGACTTTGCCCAAACCTTCGGATTATAGTTCTGTAATTGCCTTTCATGTCTGACGAAGAATTACAGAAGGAATACATGATTCTCCAGCGATCCCGAAAGGATCCGAAAGCATTTGGGGAGCTGTATGAAAAATACTTCGACCGAATATTCAACTTCATCTATCGCCAGACTGACGACGAGGACCTGACAGCCGATTTATGCTCGCAGACCTTCCTCATCGCACTAAATAACCTCAGCAAATATGAGCATCGCGGGTTTCCTTTTTCAGCGTGGCTCTACAAGATCGCAAGTAACGAGGTTAACAAGCATTACAGAAAGAAAAAGCGCGACAAAGTATTCAGTATCGAAGAAATGCGCGTACGCGAGTTGATGGAAATGGTGAATGAAGGCTGGGACGAAGAATTGGTCCAACGGCTGGTGAAGTATCTGAAAGAACTTCCAACGGAAATGCTCGAAGTACTCGAACTTCGTTTTTTCGAAGACAAGGACTTCAAAGAAATTGCCTTCATCCTTGACATCACCGAAAGTGGAGCCAAAATGCGAACGTATCGGGCGTTGGACAGGCTGCGCAAAAACTTTAATTTACGGATCAAGTACGATGGGAAGGAATGATATCAGACTGCGGAGAAATACCCTTAGTTCCGGCCGTATGGCGCAACATCGGAACTATGGCGAAATTATGGCCCGTCATGAAAAGGAAGCCCGGCTGAAACGTATTTTCAGAACATTTATCTATCTCCTCATCATCGCCTTTATGATTCTGCTATTCCTGCTGGTCAGTCAGATCCAGGAAAAAGCTGAATCCTCCAAACCGAAAAGTACACCTGCTCAGGTCGACTCTTCACGTTAGACTATCTCTGGCTCCTCAATATTCCTGAATTCAATTTTCTGAATTGAGCACTCCGTCTTCCTGCGTGCGCACAGGTTGGTTTTTGTCCCGCAAGAAGTTATTTTGCTACCTTAACCAACCCTAAACACGCTTACTCCATGAAACACTTCATTCTGGCATTAGGATTTATCGTCCTTTTCAGTTGCAAAATGAATGATTCCAAAACAAACGAAGAAAAGACTGCCTCTGAAACCGTAGCCGGGGGTTCAGAATTCGGTTCATTCGAACGTATTGATCCGGCCTTCGACGACCTGGTCAGCCAGGACGCGCGAATCGAAAAGATCGGTGAAGGTTTCAAATGGAGTGAAGGTCCTGTTTGGGTTGAAGAGCACAAAATGCTGCTCTTCTCAGATGTTCCTACTAACACCATACATAAATGGACTGAAGAGCGAGGTGTGGAACAATACCTGACTCCCTCAGGCTACAGTGGTACAGGTGAGTATTCCCGCGAACCGGGAAGTAACGGACTTACCCTTTCGAAGGATGGCAAGCTGATCCTCTGTCAGCACGGTGACCGCAAGGTGGCTATCATGAATGCACCTCTCGACAATCCGCAAGCCAAATTCATAACGCTATCCGACAACTGGAACGGAAAGAAACTTAACAGTCCCAACGATGTGGTTGTGCGCAGCAACGGCGATGTATTCTTTACCGATCCTCCGTATGGTCTTCCCAAGCAGGACAAAGATCCTTCCAAAGAAATCCCGCACCAGGGTGTGTATAAGGTCAGCGGTGGTAAGACGACGCTTATCGTCGATTCACTGACGCGTCCCAACGGCATTGCTTTCCTTAAAGGTGAAAAAACGCTTCTGGTGGCCAACTCAGACCCTGCCAGGGCGGCGTGGTACGCGTTCGATCTCAATGAGAAGGACGAGGCGACCAATCCCCGGATCTTCTTCGACGCGACGTCCAATTCCCGCAATGGTGAACGCGGTCTGCCCGACGGCTTCCGCGTGGATTCAAACGGAAATGTGTACGCCACAGGCCCTGGCGGCTTATGGATATTCAACGGCGAAGGCAAGGTGCTGGGCCGCATCCGCATCAATGAACCGACTTCAAACTGCGCCTTCTCTGCCGACGAAAAAACGCTGTTTGTAACGGCAAACATGAACCTGCTGCGCATACGACTCCGGAATTAAAGACACATCAGTATGATGATGGAGATTGTGGGATGGATTGGCTCCATCCTGATTGTTGGGATGTACGGATTGAATAGTTATCAGAAGATTCGTTCCGACTCGCTGACCTTTTATGTCGCGAACTTTATCGGCGGTGCGTTGTTGATCATCTATTCGATTTACAAGGAAGCACATCCCAATACGTTCATCAACATCGTCTGGGTCGTCATCGCCATACCGGCGATCATTCGGGCACTGTCGAAACAGAAGTGAAATTAGAACTGGGTAGGCATTGGCCTCAACTTTTGAGCCTTGAAACCTGAAGATTGAACCTGACTTTGGTTACCGGTTGCCGGTCGCCGGTACATCAGGCTTATCCGAAAATGATCGAAAATAACCGGGGCAGGCCTGGACCTTGAGCCCTTGGAACGTGAACCTGACCGGTTTCCCGCCAAGGACAATACAAGCGGCCTTTAACGGAGGAAGATGATAGGAAGAGTGGAGAAAGAGTGGAGAAAGAGTGGAGGATGACTATAAGTTCAGCCCAGGATCGCCTCGATGACAACCGGCTTTAAGTCAGAAATTGCGGTTCAGCCATGAACATGAATCCTGAATTTGGTTGCCGGTTGGCTGTTACCGGTTACTCAAAGTGGTCCCTACTCTTGAGCCGTGGTACTTGAACCTCATCCGGGTTAGTTCAGCCTGCTTGTGGAATGGAATCAGACATCAGAAATCAGAAACCGGGAAAATGGACAGTCTATTCTATTTTTTGGACCCTGCATTCTGGAACAGCCCTAAGCTGGTTTCGTACTTTATCGCGACCCTTTTTGTAATTGTGCTCCTTCGATACCTGATCACCGCAATGGTTTATCGCCACGGCGTGTTGGCGCTCCTCAGGAAGCAACCCATACCAAATGATCAGCCTGTCTTGCGAAAGCAATTCTATCGGGAAATAGGCTGGTCGACGCTATCGTCAGTGATCTTTGCCGTACTGGCCGCGGGGTGTTACGCTGCATATCAGCGGGGCTGGACAATGGTCTACACTAAACTGGATCAATACCCGCTGTGGTACTTCGTGTTCAGCATTGTACTGATCCTTTTCCTTTACGAAACCTACTACTACTGGCTGCACCGATGGATGCACAAGCCTGGAGTATTCCGGATTGTTCACAAAGTTCATCACCAGAGCGTACACACATCAGTGTTTACGTCTTTCTCATTCCACCCGATTGAGGCGTTGCTTCAGTTCCTGTTCATACCACTGATTATCGTCATCCTGCCTGTTCACTACCTGGCATTGGGGACTGTCCTGCTGCTCATGACAATTTCGGCGGTGATCAACCATGCAGGAGTCGAAGTGTTCTCACCGAAGATCCGGACGCATCCGCTGGGCAGATGGCTGATCGGAGCAACACACCACGATCTGCATCACAAAGAATTCCGCAGGAATTATGGATTGTACTTTACCTTCTGGGACCGGTGGATGAATACCGAAAGCGAGAAATACAACGATGCCTTTATACGCAACGCGACTAAAGAGACATCACAGGGAAAGATCAACCAATCTCGATAACGACGTCGTCGGTTAGGGGATGGCCGACGCAGGTCAGTACATAACCTTCGGCGCGCTCGGATTGTGAAAGGCCTTCTTCCTCGTCGAGCTTAACCTTCCCCGACAGCGCCTTGCCGCGGCACGCAGTACATAGTCCGCTCTGGCAACTGTAAGGAAGATCAATTCCCTGATCAAGGGCGGTCTGGAGAATGGTGTTCTGAGGTTCCACCAGTATCTTGTACTCCTCACCATCATAACGGATCGTAACCTCACGCGCGCGCTCATCACCGCTGGCAGCAGCTGCAGCACTTTCCTTGCCTTTGTCGATGGTGCCCTGCACGAAGCTTTCTTTGAATATCTTGTCAGAAGGAATTTGACGCAAAGCCAGAAGACTCTCGACGTTCTTCATCATTCCCTCGGGGCCACACATCAGGTAGGTTGTGTCGTTGCCCCAGTCCGGAATGCGCTCGAACAGACGCGTAAGCATATCGTGATTGAGCAGTCCGGAGTAACCCTGCCAGTTCATCGGCGCTGTGTCCAGCACATGTATTACGCGAAGCCGTCCTTCATAGCGCGTTTCAAACTTCTCAAGTTCATCCTTGAAGATGATACTGTCAGCATCGCGGTTGCAATAGATCAGCGACACGATACTCTGGGGTTCGCTGACAAGAATAGTCTTGATGATCGACATCATTGGTGTAATCCCGCTGCCGCCGGCGAACATCACCAGATGACGCTTCCGCTTTTCGTCGAACTCGGTGGTAAAATGCCCCATCGGCTCCATGACCTTAACAGACTGGCCTGTCTGCAGATTGTTGTTCAGCCAGTTCGACATCAGGCCATTCTCCACACGCTTCACAGTCACGGCGAGATCAGCATCTGTTACGGGTGAAGAACACATGGAGTACGCGCGACGTACTTCTTTTCCCTGAATGGGAACAATCAGCGTTAAGAATTGTCCTGCCTTATAATTTATCTTCGTGCCCGGTTGTTCGAGAACGATCGTGATAGCGTCCCGCGTTTCCTTGACGATGTTTTTTACTTTGAGGTCATAATAATGAGGTCCGGCACTGGGTGCAGGCTCTTTCTTGGGAGTCTTCTTAAAAAAACTAAAGGCCATTTCGCAAGATTTACGTAATAAACCGGGTGACGTCACACTACCACGACCAAATTCTGATACCAGAAAGACATCATCCGGGTGGGCAAATGTAGCAAGGATGGCGACACTTCGGAAGGTGATTTTCCGCAGGAACGCCCAAAAAAACGCAACTGCAATATTTTTTGCCCAATAAGCCGGGGTACCGTACTTTTGGCTTTTACAACAGACGATGCAACTAAATACTCTTACGGCGATTTCACCGATTGACGGTCGGTATTTCGACAGCGTTAGTCCCCTGGCCCCTTACTTTTCCGAATTCGGACTGATCCGGTATCGGGTGCTGATCGAAATCGAGTACTTCATTTCGCTTTCCGCCACGATTCACGAACTGGAGGACTTTCCGGCGCACATGGTGGCCGAAATCCGGCGGATTTACAAACACTTTGCTGAATCTCAGGCACTCGAAGTCAAAGAGATAGAGAAAACTACCAATCACGATGTCAAAGCGGTTGAATATTTCATCAAGAAGGAGTTTGACCGGATGAACATGGCGCCGTTCAAGGAATTCATCCACTTTGGCCTTACTTCTCAGGACGTCAACAACACGGCAGTCCCCCTGCTGATCAAGGACTTCCTTGACCGTGAATTCTATCCGCTGATCGAGTCGTTTCTGAGTCGCCTCAATTCCCTTGGAAAGGAATGGAAAGACATTCCCATGCTGGCCTTCACACATGGTCAGCCGGCGTCGCCCACGCGCCTTGGCAAGGAAATCATGGTGTTTGCCACCCGTCTTGAGAAGCAGTTGCACCAGCTTAAGACTATCCCGTTTTCAGCCAAGTTCGGGGGCGCGACAGGAAACTTCAACGCCCATCACGTTGCCTATCCGAACATCGACTGGAATAAATTCGCGGAAGAATTCTGTACACACCTGGGCTTGTCGCGCAGCTACCCGACAACGCAGATAGAACACTACGACAACCTGGCTGCGCTCTTCGACGGTCTGAAGCGCGTCAACACCATACTCATCGACTTCAGCCGCGATGTGTGGCAGTACATTTCGATGGAATACTTCAAGCAGAAAATCAAGGAAGGCGAAGTCGGATCGTCAGCGATGCCGCACAAAGTAAACCCTATCGATTTTGAAAACGCCGAAGGGAATCTCGGCTTTGCCAATGCGATCTTCGAACACCTCGCAGCGAAGTTACCCGTATCGCGGCTTCAGCGCGACCTCACAGATTCCACTGTGCTTCGCAATGTAGGCGTGCCACTCGGACATTCATACCTTGCGATCAAATCCCTTTTGAAAGGGATTACGAAGCTGGAGCTGAACAAGGCTGCCATCGACCGCGACCTCGAAGAAAACTGGGCCGTCGTCGCCGAAGCTATCCAGACAATCCTTCGCAAACACGGATATCCAAACCCTTACGAAGCACTTAAAGCGCTTACACGCAAGAACGAAAAGATCACCCGTGAAAGCATCGCCACTTTCATCGACAACCTTGACGTGAAGGATGCCATCAAAGAAGACCTTCGGAAGATCACACCGTTCACCTACACGGGGATTTAGGTGCAACTTTCAAGGTTCAAGTTCAAGATGGCAATAGTCACCCCTGAACCCTGAACCTTGAATCCTACTCGGTGTAAAGCACCTGCCGCGCGGCGAAGTCGAAAAGCGTGGTTCTTCTGAGTTCGTAGTACGCCAGCCAGAATTGCTTGAGGGCGTTGATGTAGCTGCGTTTGGCGTCGTCTTTTTCGTTGAGAGCGATATTAAGGTTGGTGATGTCAATCTTCCCGATCAGATAGCGGTTCTGCGCAACGTTGTAACGCTCCTGCGCAACTTCATCAGCCTTGCGCGTGATCTCTATTTGCAGGCGCAGCATTTCGAACTGCCCCACCTTCGTATACACATCCTGTTCAAACGTTACTTCGTCTTGCGCGATGATGTAGTCGTTGAGTTTCTTATTCGCCATTGCAGTACGCGTATACGACTTGTTGCGGCCCCAGTCGAGGATCGGGACGCTGAGCGTGAGGTTTACCATCTGCTGTTCCAGCGGATCGCGATAGATATCGTTAGCAGCAAAACCATTGTTGTTCAGCCCATACGCCGCAGTGACACTCGTGCCGCGGAACCTCTCCCCTTTCGCTTCGGCCACGCCGCGATCAGCTTCAATGCGGCGCCGCTGGAAAGCGATGTAGTCCGAACGATTCTGCCGCGCATAAGCCAATGCTTCCTCGACATTTACATCAAATTGAGGAATGACTTCAGGCAGCTGAAGTTCCACCGGATCGCTATCGGTGATACCGATGAACGAGCGCAGCTGAAGAGTGGCAGTCTGAAGATTCAGTCGCGCCTGCGCTACGTCCTGCCGCGACCGAAGGAGCTGCAACTCTACCTGCAACAGCTTGTCCTTGGATGTCGTTCCAATATTGTAGCGCCCCTGTTCTATTTTGTAAATAGTATCGTTGTTGGCAAGGTTGAACTGGGCGATCTGAAGAGCAATCTGATTTTCGATCACGCTGAAGAAACGATCCACCGCCTCTTTGGAAATCAACTCGTTTTGCTCCACAAACTGCCTCTTGGACTCCTCATAGATCAGCGGTTCCGTTCTGCGTTGCCAGCGCAGGCGGTTGAAGCTCATTACGGGCTGCGTAACGCGGATGTTCATGACAGTTCCGCTCCATTGTTCAGGAGAGAGAGTCCCTTCGCTGTAATCCTTGAAGTAATTCAAATTAGTGTTCACCGAAATTTCACCACCTGTCAGACTTATAGGCTGAACCAGGCCGAGCTGCACAAAGTTGTCGGTTTGCTCTACGTACCGATAGATAATCGTACCGTTGTCCTGCAGGATCGGATTCACTCGCTTGTAGTAGGTCGGAATATTTCCGGTAAGACGAAGCTGCGGATTGTACTCGGTTTTGTAAAAGCGATATTGCCAGTAGCTGTTTTCTTTGCGCGTTTCAGCCTGCTTCGAGGCAGGCGAATTGGTTTTGGCCCGAAGGATGATATCTTCGAGCGTAAGAACCTGTTGGGCAAAAGTGACTAAAGGAAAAACAAAAACCAGAGCAACAACAACGGTAGAAAATTTCCTATTCATATCTGAGAGAAGTAATGGGATCCTGATTTGCAGCTTTGCGTGCGGGAGCAATTCCGAAGATCAACCCGACAGTTGCCGCAACGCCAAAGGAAAGTACAATTGAATTTATACTGATCGTCGTAGGAATGTCGGCGACTTTCGACACCATATGCGCCATCCCAATTCCAAGAAGAACACCGATCACTCCACCGGTAATACTTATCATCACCGCCTCAAAAAGGAATTGCTGAACCACGTCGCTCTTCTTGGCGCCCAGAGAAAGACGAAGTCCTATTTCCTTGATGCGCTCCAGTACCGAAGCCAGCATGATGTTCATGATACCAATTCCCCCGACCAGGAGAGAAATAAATGCGATGGAAAACAACACGTAGTTGAAGATATCGCTCGTGCGCTGCTGTTGCTTGAGGAGCATCTCCGGAATTTCAATCTCGTAGTCCACAACATTATAGTGGCGCCGCTTAAGAAGTCGGGAAATGATTTCAGCAGTAGGCACCAGCAACGCAGTTTCTTCGACCTGAATTACGAGGCGATCCAGCTGATGATAGTTCTTTCTCTCCTGGCTTTCCGTTTCGGATTCGTCATTTACCACCACTACATTGCCGCTACTTCTCATGGCTTCAAGGCGAAGTTGTTCGGGCGAAATACGATCGCGATTGCGGTATCTTATGAAAATGGATTTTATTGGCGCGTAAACATCCATGTTGTAGTCCCGGATCCCAAGTTTGCTGATACTGGCTGACGAAAGCGAACGCTCCTGCAGAACGCCGATGATCTTCAGCCAGTGCGATCCAACTTTTATCGACTTCCCGATAGCATCCTCTGTCGGAAAAAATTTCGCTTTAATGGAGTTTCCGATGATGCACACCGGTGCGCCGTTGATAATATGATCCTCCGTGAACATCTGTCCTTCCTTCAGGGAGAAGTCTGTAATTTTGAAATAGGAAGGTTCAATACCTACGAGCTTCGCTGAACGCCGGACGCCATTGCGAATTACATAAGTATCCAAAATTACCTCCGGACTGATGTTGGAGATCCCGGGGATAATCTCCTGAATGTTTTTTACGTCGCGAACGGTAAGTCCCGGTGAGAACTTCTTTTTCTCTTTCTGGCCCGAAGCCTCTTCGACGCTCTCTTCCTTTTGTTCGACAATCGGTTTTACAACAATGTTGTTGACGCCGACGAGCTTGATCTGTTCAAGGATTTCCTTCTGGGCACCGTTGCCGATCGCGAGCATAGCGATAACTGCGGCTACGCCGAATATTATCCCCAGTGCAGTAAGCAACGACCTGACCTTATTGGCAATCACCGCATCGATGGCGATGTAGAGGTTAGCTAGAAGACGCTTCGAGATCATGGCGGCTAATTTTGGGCGGTGGGCATAATGCTTTGGTCACCGCCGGGCTGCTCATCGTCAGCTCCTTTCTTACGCTTGCCGTCCAGTTCCTTCAGAAGACTGACAGCTTTGTCTTCCTGCCCGGCAGGCACCGACAGGTACACCTTGTCGTCTGCAGTGAGGCCTGCAAGAATGACGGCGTCATTTGAGTTGGTATCGCCAACTTGTACTTCCTGCTTTGTAACATTCCGTCCATCCTTCCGGAACACATAGGTGATCGAGTCCGACTGCGTGTGCAGACATTCGAGGGGTACAAAGAGCGCGTCATCCACCACTTTGACGATAATGCGGTTACTCGTTGTCATCGACGGGCGGAGCGTGGGATCAGAACCTTCGATTTCAATCGCTACCTCAAAAACCTTGGAGTCCGAATTGGGGCGCTGCTCACCAACGTTGGCAACCTTTGTAACTGTACCGTTGAGCTTCTTGTCAGGATAGGCATCCAGGCCAAGTTCTGCACGCTGCCCTGTTTTCACCTTGCGTACATCCACCTCGTTGACGTACGTCTTGGACATCATCTTTGTCAGGTCCGGCAGCGAAGCAACATTGGGTTCGTACATATAAATTTGCGATCCGGCCTTAATAGGCTTTCCATCCCACCCTTTGATGTAAATCACCATCCCGTCTTCGGGAGCCGTCACATCGAAGGATGCCAGGACCTTCGTCATGGCGTCAAAGTCGTTCTGAATCTTGCGGAGTTCGGCAGCCACCTCGCGCATCTTTTCAACGTTTTGCTTCTTCTTTATCTTGTAGTTCTCCACCGCCTGTTCATACGCGCGCTTCGACTTGTCGTAGTTGATCTCGTTTTGCTTTATGGTCGCAGGAGGTTCGAACTTCGACTGATCAAGAATAATTTGTTTCTCTTCGAGGGCATAGTGGAGATTGATCAGTTCATCGCGTGACTGGCGCATCTCCAGTGTCGTATCCAGCTGTGTTTGTGTGTACCGCGAATTCGCCTTTTCAAGCTCGATTTGCTTTTCACTGAAACGGTTCTGGAACTCAGACCTGTCCAGCGTCGCCACCCAGTCGCCTTTCTTAACAACTGTTCCTTCCTCCACAATGTTCTGGATCGTCACCTGCCAGATGCGGAAATCCCTTACCTGGCTGGGTCCGAGAATCATCACGGAGTTCTTTGCTTCGAGCTGGCCCGTGGTTTCGATTTCAATTTTGAAAGGCCCTTTCTTTACCTGCGCGATGACCTCAGCCATGGCGCCGGCCTTCGACGGACCCAAGAAAAAGTAGATTATTAATACGGCAACGAGAATACCTCCACCAATGAGAAGATTTTTTTTCATTTCAGGTTATTTAACGATCAATTGCAATGAGGCCGGTCGGGCTTCATCATTCACAACGTGTTACCCGATCACCAAAAGTATGTAATTCCACCCAATATGCCGCGTCCCTCACCCCTGCTTACAGCCATTTATGTAAAGAGGGGGTGCTCCGTTAACGCAGCACCCCTGTGACTTATTGCATGGCGCCTTTCTTTACAGATATTTTTGAGATAGCACTGTTCTTCTCAATCTTACCGGAGCTGTAATCTTTAAGTACGGAACCGGAGACGGAATATTCCAGTGTCGAGGGAATGTTGCACGAAGGACACTTCGTCATCTGTACCTGGAAAACCAGGACTTCGTCGTTGTTGAGACTCTTCACGGTGCGACCGTATTCCAGAATGTTTTCTTTCAGCTCTTTCTCGAAAACCGGATAGAGCTCTTTTACCTTTTTATTCCGCGTTTCGAGATCAAGGCCCTCATCGCCCGTTGTCGGCATCCGGAATCTTCCACGCGACGTCTCAACCGCACTGTAGACACTCATGTAAAAGATAGCTCCGAAGTCTTTCAGACGTTCATAGTAAATGTTATTCTCAGTGAAGTACGTCTTTGAAAGGTCGGGCCGATAAAGCCTGTTGAACATGCTCACCAGCAACTCCAGGTCAGGCTCCACTTCTGTAACAGTTTCCGTGTTTACTACTTTGATCCTGGACAATGCCTGATCCCGCGAGAGTCTTCCCTGGCGATATGCCGTGATGTCGGCCTTCGTCGTTTCAACTGCCAGGTGTGTGCGCTTCGTATTATTGAAGAACTGATTTACCCACATCCGGGGTTGATTCCCCTGGTTGGTAATAACGACTCTTTCATTAGGAGCGAGTTGTGAGATCATGTCACCATAGTCGAGAAGAAATGTTTTTGCGGCTTCTATGACCTTTTTGTTATATACTTCACGCGTGCTGTCCAACTGACTGCGGCGCCTGTCGCGGGCGCGATCTCTCAGACTCGCCACATTGGGATCGCCATCTTCTTCGTCAGATTCGATGCGGTATTCATACGTTATACCGGGACCAAGTCCACTGCCATCGGTCACTACCACGCTGTTGTTTTGCGACGGCGGGATGGCAAGTACGATCGGCGTTGTGAAGTCCGCGGGTAAAGTGAACGTTACTCCATAGCCTGACTGATAAGTACCCCGTATCTCAAGTGGAAAGAACGTTCTTTGATTATCAAACTGTTGCTTTATGAGTGTCGACAGTACGTTCCTGGCTACCTCAATATCCCGGTTCATACGTTCATCGTCCATCTTCTGCGCCATCCCTGGCGTTGTAAGCGTTACCAGCACAACGCCGCATATCATCAGGATTCTTTTCATACAATAAAATTATTTTAGCTCTGTTTTCTTAAATGTTAGTATTTCGTTTCCATGGTTTGAGGAGGCCCGACGTTGCTGATAATGCTTGTCAGGATCTGTTCCGTTTCCTGCTGGAAAATATTGGTGTTCCGCTCAATATTGTTGATGCGCATTTCCACCAGCTGCATGTCGTCCTTGCGCTGCTGCTGCAGGTACTTCGCAAAGTCAACCAGCAACCCTTCAATGTATTGCTTCTGCTCATTCGAGGTGAGGGCGAAGTAGTCCTTCACCATCTTCATGTTCTCCGCCTGCATTGTAGCTACAAACTCGCTTACCTGTTCACGCGAAGCTCCTGAAGCTTGCTTAATCAGCTGATCCATTTTGTCGGAGTTGATAACAAGACTTCCGTTGATGGACTGCTGCAGCTGCTTCTGCGATTCTTCCCAGTTGGCAGTGAGCTGTGAATTGTTCGCCTGCAGCGACTGGTTGATCATCTCCTGCACTGCGCGTTCGGTGAGGGACGCAACCGCAGGTGACTCACCACGTTCGACTGGCTGATCACCAAATGAAATCCTGAATTCCGACTCGCTGACAGTAACCCGCGTTCCCATAAGCTTCCCGACGAGCAACACAATCAGCAGGGAAGCTGCAATGCTCGTTACTGTTTTGAAGTATGGCGCATCCCAGAACCGCCTTTCATTGGCGTCAGGAATAAAAATCGGTGGAGCAATGACTTCCTTATCCTTGACTGAACGGAGCATCGACGAAACTCCACGCAGCTGCTGAAGCTCCTTTAGCTCTTCGGGATGTTCTACAAGGTATTGTTCCACCCGCTCTTTTTCGGCACCCTCAAGCTCATCGTACAGATAAGCCATCAATTCCTGTTTATCCGGTTTATAGTTCATAGCCAAGTGTATCTTTAGTTATGTTCTTGCTTTCGAGTATCTTTTTCAGTCCGTCGAGTCCGTAATACATTCTCGATTTCACGGTGTTTTCAGAGATATTCAACACCTCGGCGATTTCCCTGAACTTAAGTCCTTCGAATTCCTTCATGATGACCACTTCCCTTTGTTCCGGGTTGAGTTGCATGAGTGCTTCCTGCAGGATATCGGAGACTTCGCCGTGGTGGTATTGTCTTTCAGGATTGTCGTACCGCTGCGACGACGACTCCCAGCGTGGAGATTCTTCGGCTTCGCGGTTCCAGACCACATCGAAGGACAGGGATCTGTTACCTTTGCGTTTTCGGGCTTCCTCGCGGCAGTAGTTCACCGCAATCTTGTAGAGCCAGGACTTGAAGCGCGCGGTATCCTGAAGAGAGCCTACGTTCTTGCACATAGAGATGAACGACTTCTGCGCGACCTCCATCGCCAGGTCATGGTCGAGGAAAAACTTGTACGAGAAGTTGTAAATCCTTTTATACCACAATTGCACGAGCTTGCCTTGTGCATTCTGGTCCCCCTGTCTTGCGCGCGAAATCAAGGTATCCGAATGCATCATTGCAATGTCGAGTAAGGTTTCGGCCATGGAATCGTTTTTGAAGGATTGCTATTCCGATATAAAGATGTGGGTTCAGACTAAATAGTTTTAGCCCCGCCGGTTTTTTTTCCAGGGAAGCAATGTTTTGATTTCCTGCTTTTTAGGACTGGCTGTTTTCTTACCTTTGGGCGATTTTATGAAGCAGATTATCTCATTTCTAATCCGGTTCGTTCCCCGCCGGTACTTGCAGCGGCTGGGAGGCACGGGCATCAGACTGGTCGGATTGTTCTACCGGGGTAAGGACGTCACCTGCCCTGTTTGCAACACGTCCTACCGCAGATTCCTGCCTTATGGCCGATTGAAACCCCGCCCTAATGCGCTCTGCCCCAACTGCCTTGCTCTGGAACGCCACCGCCTGATGTGGCTCTACTTAAAAGAAAAGACGCCGTTCTTCATGCAGAAGCTGGATGTCCTCCACATCGCGCCGGAAGCCTGTTTCATCAACCGGTTTGAGAAAGTCCATGGCGACAGATACATCACCGCCGATATCGAGTCACCGCTCGCCAAGGTAAAAATGGATATCCACGAGATTCCGTTTCCCGACAACACCTTTGACGTGGTGTTGTGTAACCACGTCCTCGAACACGTACGCGACGACATCGCCGCCATGCGGGAGATCAACAGAGTCCTAAGGCCCAACGGCTTCGCTATACTTCAGGTACCGTTCTTCAATCCTGTCGGCGAAAAGACGTTCGAAGACGACTCCGTTACAGAACCGCGCGAGCGCGAAAGGATCTTTGGCCAGAACGATCACGTTCGCAAATACGGTCACGATTACCCCGACCGCATCAACGCCTCCGGCCTCCACGCCGTCGAAGAACAATTCGTCAACACCCTCCCCGAAGAAACGCGAAAGAAGTTTGGCCTTGTGAAAGGGGAAATCATCTATAGGGGGAATAAGATATCTGATTTCTGATTTCTTATTCCTGGTTTCTGATTGGACCACAACAACCATAACCCGAGTCCTAATAGTCCCACCGTGCGCATACCGTCATACACTTATACTAAAAAAGCCCCGGTTCCCCGGGGCTTTTGTCTTCTCAATTCAATCCTGTTGACTATCCCAACTTATCCAGCACATCCATTACCTCTCTCACTGCCTTGCGGCTGGATTCGAGCAGTGCCTTTTCTTCCTCGTTGAGATCGAGTTCGATAACTTTCTCGACACCGTTTTTGCCGAGCACAACAGGTACACCCAGGTAGCAGTCCTTGATGCCATACTCGCCTTCAAGCTTAATACACACAGGGAACACGCGGCGCTGATCTTTAACGATAGCTTCTACCATCTGTGCTGCTGCCGAACCCGGAGCATACCATGCAGAAGTACCCATCAGCTTCACAAGCTCGCCACCACCAACTTTGGTGCGCTCAAGGATAGCATTCAGCTTGTCCTTGTCGATAAGTTCCGTCACAGGAATACCTGCAACCGTTGTATAACGCGGCAGCGGAACCATTGTATCACCGTGACCGCCAAGGAGCATCGCCTGAATGTCTTTCGGAGAGATGTTCAATGCTTCAGCAAGGAACGCGCGGTAACGGGCAGTGTCCAGAATTCCGGCCATACCCATCACTTTCGTACGCGGAAGCTTCGAAGTGATGTGCGCCTGATATGTCATCACATCCAAAGGATTGGATACAACGATGATGATCGCATCAGGAGAATGTTTGATGATATTTTCAGTAACCGTTTTTACGATGCCGGCATTCGTTCCGATAAGGTCATCGCGGCTCATCCCCGGTTTACGCGGAAGACCTGAAGTGATGACCACTACATCTGAACCTGCAGTCTTTGCGTAATCATTGGTAGCACCGATGGTACGGCTGTCGTAAAGATCGATCGGAGCCTTTTGCCATATATCAAGTGATTTGCCTTCGGCCAGCCCTTCCTTAATGTCGACCAGGACAATCTGGTTCCCTACTTCGCGGTAAGCCAGGACGTCCGCACAGGTAGCGCCAACATTACCAGCACCAACAACAGTAATTTTCATATATATTAAAGTTTAGTTTAGAATCTGATCGATACCCGGGCTCAAAATCGCCCGAAAAAGCTCTGAATCACTCAATTCGGCCGCCAATTTATACCATAGGGGCCAATTACGAAAACTAATCAGGAGTTATTAATCAGGAGTTTCGTCACTCGAAATCGTTGTCGGAAGGCGTCTCCCTGATGATTAAAATCCTCCTGGTCGACGGGGTCACCTTGACGTGGTCGGCGATCCTGTGCCCTACTACCCATATAATGGCGCCGCCTGATTCGAGCACCGTCACCCGATCCTTCATCGGACGCGGAACCTTCGTATCAATCAGCACGTCACTGACCTTCTTGCGCGACTTCATCCCCAGCGGTACCAACACATCTCCTTCGCGCCACTTCCTCCACGTCAGCGGAAACACAACCTTGTCGCGATCCAGGTTTGCCACCATGGCACCCCTATCCATTTCAAACGCTATATCCGGAATAACATCCACCGTCAGCGAGCTCCACGCTCCTTTGACAACCTTATCCTCTTCCCCGATACTGATATCCTCAAAGCCGGAAGTCTCGTTTCTGGTGATCATAAAAACATTGCGGTCTAACGCGAGCCGGTGTGAAGATGACAGGAAGAATTTTCCCGAGTGCGTAGCTGCAACGGCATCGGTACACTGATCGTAGGAAAAGCCCCACTCCTTCACAACTTCCCACAGCAGTACCGCGGGATAATTGGTCACGTTAAGAGCTTCCCTGTCAATGGTGATGGTCGTTTCTGTCCTTCGAATTGCCCTGCTCCTGAAATCGCTGATAACGTTCGATGCCAGGTCTCGTGTACCGCGTATCCGCTCAAGAGTTCGCGCAAAAGAATTTTCTAGCGATGGATTCAGTTCCTTCAGCCGCGGTACCACCTGATGCCTGATCAGGTTGCGCGCGTAGTAGTCCTCGCGGTTACTTGCGTCCTCCAGCCATTTAACATCATTCGCACGCGCCCAGTCTTCGATCATCGCCCGGGTTGCAAAAAGCAAGGGTCGGATAATCTTGCCCTGCCTCAGCGGGATACCCGTGAGACCATCAATACCTGTACCCCGTACCAGGTTCAGCAATACGGTTTCCAGATTGTCATCGGCATGATGCGCTGTTGCTACCAGATCATAATTTTCACTGACCGCGACGTCTTCGAAGAATGAGTAACGCAGTTCCCTCGCGGCCACCTGAATCGACAGCCTGTTCTCTTCTGCAAACCTGCGCGTATCAAAACGGCGGACATGGAGGGGAACGTTTAAAGCCAGGCAAGTCTGCCGCACCAGCTCCTCCTCATCGACCGCCTCAGGCCTTAGTCCGAAGTTTACATGAGCAACGCCCACAGGAATATCAGAGCGAACCAGCAGGTGCAGCAACGTCATGGAATCTATTCCACCGCTTACCGCAACGAGAACGCGGTCTGACGTCGTACAAAGATTTTTCTCCCTAATGTGGTTCAAAAATTGCTCAAGCACGTGCAAAAGTACGATTTTATGTAGTTTGCGGGCCAGTTATGAATTTTACATCCGTTTTTTGCTCATACCACGGCAGCGTCCGCTTCACCGGACTCCGGATACTCGTTTCGGCGTTCCTCCTGTTCTGCTTCACGGCAACCGCTGTCGCGCAGCGTACCGTGACGCTAAAACAGGCAGATATGGGAAAAAGGGGGACGACCCCTGACGGCGAACAGTATGAACGCCTCCTCGGAAATGTCATCCTGGAGCAACAGCAAACCACCATCTATTGTGACTCCGCCTACCTGTTCAAGAAGCGCAACTTCGTGGAAGCCTTCGGAAAGGTTCGTATCACCGAAGGCGACTCAGTGACCATCACAGGGCGTAAACTTGAGTACGATGGGAACACCAAAGTCGCGAAACTCCGGCAGAACGTTGTCTTCACCAAACTCGCCACAGCAACGCTTTATACCGATTACCTCGATTTCGACCGCATTGCCAACATGGCCTACTACCTGAACGGCGGACGTCTCGTCGACAGCATCAACGTGCTGACAAGCCGGAAAGGATACTATAACTCTACCTCTAACATGGCGTCCTTCAAACGAAACGTAGTGGTGACAAATCCCGACTACACGATGACGTCAGACAGTCTCCAGTATAACTCGCGAACCAAGATCATTTACTTCCGCACGCCCACCACAGTAGTGAACAAGGACAGCAGCACCTTCGTGTACAACAGTGGGATTTACGACACGCGCACCAAACAATCCATTCTTGACATCGGCTCAGGCGAATCGCAGGACTACCGCATCAAAAGCGAAGACTTTTTCCTCGACGACCTCAACAAGATATACAAGCTGCGGGGAAACGTGGTGATGACGTCCAAGAAGGAAAACCTCATCATCTACGGTCAGGCTGCTGACTACTTCAGGGCTAACGGAATCTCGAAGGTGTACAACAACGCTTATGTCGCGAAGGTGACAGATCAGGATACACTCTTCATGAGTGCAGACACGCTGGTTTCGATTGAAAATGAAGACCCCGCGAAGAAGCGTCTCCTCGCCTACCACAATGTAAAGATCTGGAAAACGGATATGCAGGGCCGAGCTGACTCGGTAGAGTATCGCTCCGCAGATTCGCTGATCTTCCTTTATCGCGATCCGGTATTGTGGTCGGAAGGAAATCAGATGACCGCCGATTCCATCAGCATGCTGATTTCAAACAACACGATTGACCGCATCTTCCTGAACGTAAACAGCTTTGTCATCTCCCGGGATACGCTCATCAATTACAATCAAATTAAAGGGCGAAAGATGGAAGCGGTGTTCAGGAATGGAAATATTCATCAGGTTTATGTCACCGGCAACGGGGAAAGTCTGTATTTCGCCCTGGAGGAAAACAAAAAAGACAGCGTTGCCAAGGCGATGGGTGTAAACCGGATTATTTGTTCGCGGATGACCCTTCGGTTCCTGGAGGGAAAATTGAATAACCTGAGCTTTTACGTCCGGCCGGACGCCCACTTCATACCACCCCACGAACTGACCGACGAGAACCGCGAGCTGCCCGGCTTCACCTGGCGGGAGGCCGAAAAGCCCAGGCGGAATGACGTCGTCAAGCCTCAAAAAATCGCCCCTCCTGTAGAGCGCAAACGTTTGTAGTGTAAAAAAGCTCCGAGGTAACGAAAAATCCGTTTCGGTATTATGGATTTTGCTCACAAAAGTTTAAATTTTGAGAAAGAGACGCTCTATGCGCAAAATCCTCCTGTTATGCCTGCTCATCTCTGCTGCCCTGTGCGCATCCGCGCAGAGCTTTGAGGTATCCGGGATTCAGGAGATCACAAGAGGAAACATCGGCGAAACGGTCAAAGCCCCCATCAAATTCAAAAACCTCACCGACAAGACGAATACTATCGTTATCCGCCGGATTCAACAACAAATCGGAAGCACACAAAAAAACTTCTTTTGCCTGGACAACAACTGCCTGGACGAACGCATTGAGGACTACGTGCTGAAGCTCGAGCCCGGTCAGACGATCTCAGCGCTACAGATTGCCCTTGACGGCGGACTTGTTCCCGGCCCGAGCAGCGTCCGGTACCTGGCGTTTTCACGGACAAACCCCTCCCATGCCATCGAATTTGAGGTAAACTTCACCATTGAAGAAAGACCCGAAAAGAACAACATCTACCAATCGCGCGCGATCACGGTCAAGGACGTCTACCCCAACCCGTCTATCGACCACGCATATGTCGACTACCAGATTGGATCCGACCGCACAAAAGCACGCCTGCGGATTCACAACATCCTCGGCAACGTGGTCGGTGAATACGACCTGTCGCCTTACGAAACCCTGGTGCGCATTAAGACCGACGAACTCAACGCCGGGATTTACTTTTACACGCTTTACGTTGACAACGAAAGTGTTATGACCCGAAAGCTGATTGTTAAAAAATAGCAAACTTTTTTCGCCCGGGACGCATCCTATCCTCGGGGAATTCCCGTTTTTTTGATAGCAACCATTATACTATATTTGCGGGCTTATGCGCAGCGGATCTGTTTTATTATACACTCTCATCCTGGTTACAGTACTTGCTTCCTGTGGGAAATTCAGGAAAATCGAAAAAAGTACGGACTGGCGGGTTAAATACGAAGCCGGCCTGAACTACTACAACAAGGAGGATTATTACCGCGCGTCGGTATTGTTTGAGCAGATTCTCCCCATCGTTCGCGGGCTTCCTGAGGGCGAAAAGGTTCAGTTTTACCTGGCGTACTGTCAGTATCACCAAAAGCTGTATCTCCTGGCTTCTGAGCAGTTCAGAACGTTTTATGAGACTTATGGCCGCAGCTCGCTGGCTGAAGAAGCGCGGTTTATGTACGCCTATTCGAAATACGGCGGCGCACCGCGCGACAATCTGGATCAGACCAACAGCATCGAAGCGATGGCTGCCATGCAGGAGTTCCTGAACCGCTATCCGGAAAGCAAGTTCCGCGACAAGGCCGTCGAGGTCATCTTCGCAACTCAGGCCAAGCTGGAAAGAAAAGGATTCGAAAACGCATATCAGTATTACAAAATGCGTCAGTATAAAGCCGCCACCGTAGCGCTTCAGAATTTCGTGGACAACTTCCCTGACTCGCGTTACGTGGAAGAAGCCCGCTTTCTGGTCGTCGACGCTGAATTCCGCCTGGCTGAACAAAGTATTCGTTCTAAACAACCCGAACGATACAAAGCCGTGGTGGAACACTACAAGGAGTTTATCGACCAGTATCCTGAAAGTAAATACCTGCGTGATGCTGAAAAGCTCTACGCACAAAGTTTGGAAAAATTAAGAAACAATAATTCGTAACATATGGCAATCCAGTCGTCAATTATTACCCGTGATATTGAGAAAATCGCAGCACCTACCGGCAACATCTATGAGTCAGTGGTGATCATTTCCAAGCGCGCACGTCAGATCGCGGTTAATATGAAGGAAGAGTTGAACAACAAACTGGCAGAATTTGCCACTACAGTTGACAACCTTGAGGAAGTGTTTGAGAACCGCGAGCAGATCGAAATCTCCAAGTTCTATGAGCGCATGCCGAAGCCTACCAACACCGCTACCGACGAGTTTCTCGAAGGCGCCCTCTCCTTCCGGATGCGTGGCGAGGAAGACGGTAAGCAGCAAGAGCTTTAATCGGCACCACCCGGCTTATGCTCAGGGGTAAAAAAATCATTCTCGGCGTAACAGGAAGTATAGCTGCATACAAGGCTGCACTCCTCGTTCGCCTGTGGGTCAAAGCCAGGGCTGAGGTAAAGGTAATCATGACGCCGGCAGCCCATGGCTTCATTACTCCCCTCACCCTCTCGACCCTTTCAAAAAATCCGGTACTAACTGACTTCGTCAAAGACAGTCACGGCCAGTGGAATAACCATGTGGAGCTGGGCCTCTGGGCCGATGCGCTGGTGGTGGCTCCCGCATCTGCCAATACCATAGGCAAAATGGCCAATGGCATCTGCGACAACCTCCTGCTGGCAGTCTACCTCTCCGCCCGGTGCCCGGTATTCTTTTCGCCGGCGATGGACCTGGATATGCTCCAGCATCCCTCCGTTCAGTCCAATATCAAAAAACTTCAAAGCTGGGGTAATCAGCTTATCGAACCCCGTTACGGCGAGCTCGCCAGCGGACTGACCGGCGCAGGCAGAATGGCTGAACCCGAGGAGATTACCCGCATCCTGGACGACTACTTCGGAAAACAGCAGCGCCTGAAGGGAAAGAAAGTGCTGGTCACGGCAGGCCCCACATACGAGGCGATAGACCCTGTTCGTTTTATTGGAAATCACTCCAGCGGAAAAATGGGATTTGCCATCGCCGAAGCACTCGCGTCTGAAGGTGCCGAAGTTAATTTGATCAGCGGCCCGACCCAGCAGCACGCGGGCCATTCCGGCATTCACGTGCAGCACGTCACCAGCGCCGAGCAGATGTACAATGCCTGCGCAGCACTCTTCGATTCAACAGATATTACTGTGCTTGCCGCGGCCGTCGCCGACTACCGCCCGCGGAACGTCGCCGATCAGAAGATCAAGAAAAATGGTGAAAGCCTCTCCCTCGACCTTACCAAAACTACCGACATCGCGGCGTCACTCGGGAAGCGCAAGCACAACGGTCAGATGATCGTAGGTTTTGCCCTCGAGACAGAACACGAAAAGGAGAATGCTATCAAGAAACTCGACGGAAAAAACTTCGACCTTATCGTTCTGAACTCCCTCAACGACAAAGGTGCAGGATTTGGTTTCGACACCAACAAGATCACCATTATCAATCGCAAGCTGGAATCGAAGGAGTTCGCGCTCAAGGATAAGAAAGAAGTTGCCCGCGATATCGTGGACGTAATTATTGATAACTTCCATGGTTAGAATAATACTTTTGTTCATCGGGCTACTTGCAACCGGGGCTCTACACGCCCAGGAGCTCAACTGTACTGTGAGCATAAACGCCACACAGATTCAGATCTCCGACCGCGGCATCTTCTCGGATATGAAACAGTCCATCGAGCAGTTCATGAACACGCGCAAGTGGACACCAGATGCCTACAGACCTCACGAAAAGATCAACTGCAACATCCTTATCACGATCACAAAAATGCCGTCTATCGGCAACTTCACGGCTTCCGTTCAGATTCAATCAGCGCGCCCCATCTACAACAGCACGTATTCAAGCCTTGTGTTCAATTTCGCAGACCGCGAATGGGAATTCGAGTACATCGAAAGTCTTCCGCTGGAATACAACGACAACTCATTCACGTCGAATCTCACGTCGATGCTGGCGTTTTATGCATACATGATCATCGGCGTCGATTATGACACCTTCAGTGAGCTCGGTGGAACACCGTATTTCCAGCGCGCTCAGCAGGTGGTGATCGCCGCCCAGAACAGCAGCCACTCCGGATGGCAGGCCGTGGGCAGCAACCGTAACCGTTACTGGATCGCAGAAAACTTCAACAACGTTCAGATGGCAGACCTGCGCAAGGCGCTGTACTCTTACCATCGCCTCGCCCTCGACAACTTTGAAAAAGAGCCCGACAAGGGGCGTGAACTCATCCTCAACGGCCTGCGCGACATTAAGAAAATACGCGACATCAATCCCAATGCGATTATTGTAATCAGCTTCTTCGACGCCAAGGGCCGCGAACTCGCCAACATCTTTTCAGCCGGAAATCTGCAGATACGTCGCCAGGCATACGATATTGTCACCACGATCGATCCGTCTAACCGCGCGATGTACGAAAAAATGACCGCCAACTGACGCTGAAAGCGATTCCTCTGACAGGCGCTGTCATTCGGCACAGTATTCTTCCCCTCCCCCTTGCATGGATTGAAACCATTGACCAGATTTACCGCCATCATTTGAAATCATGAGTATCCGGCAAATCAGATTGAATTCGGTCGACCAGATCAAAACAAGGATCCGGGAGTTCGAAGGAAAACGCGTACAGGTGGTACTTTCCAACAATACTGCCTTCTACGCAAAGGTGAAATCTGTCAGTGAAAACGGAATCGTGGTGGAGAACGGCAGGTTGAAAAAGAATCTGCTGCCTTTTAATTCAATCGCTGAGATATACTTTGACCAGCCTGTCTGATGCTGAAGCACCTGATTATAAAGAACTATGCGCTGATCCGCCACCTGGAATTAACTCCTGATTCCGGACTGAATGTCGTGACGGGCGAGACCGGCGCGGGTAAATCAATTATGCTGGGGGCGCTGGGTTTACTTCTGGGCAACCGCGCGGATACCAAAGTACTCTGGGATGAATCCGAAAAATGTGTTACCGAAGCTGCGTTCGACATAAAGGATTATGACCTGGAATCCTTCTTTCGAGAAGAAGACCTGGACTATGATACAACAACAGTCCTGCGCCGGGAAATCAGTCCTGCCGGAAAATCGCGTGCATTCATCAACGACACCCCGGTAACGCTTGAAGTGATGAAGCGCCTCGGCAATATGCTGATGGACATCCATTCCCAGCATGAAACGCTTCAGCTTGGCAATCACAATTTTCAGCTTCGCCTGATTGATGCGTATGCCGACAACGTTGCACTGCGGCAATCGTACAGTGCACTCTGGAACGCATACCTGGAGGCTAAGCGCCATTATGAAAACCTCGTAGAACAAGCGGAGACCTTGCGACAGGAGGCAGATTTCGTTCGCTTTCAGCTCGACGAATTAACGCAGGCCGGCCTTTCGGAGGATGAACAGGAAGAACTCGAGGCCGAACTCAAGGTGAAGGAAAACGCCGAAGAGATAAAGTCGCGCTTTCAGCAGATCATTGGCCTCCTGAATGGCTCCGAATTTACGGTGAGCGCAGGCCTGGCAGAAGCACGGGGTCATCTCCAGCACATTGCACCGTATTCCGAAAACTATTCGCAGCTGTTCGAGCGCCTCGAAAGCATCAGAATTGAATTAAGCGACGTCATACGCGACATTGAGCGCGAAGATGAAAACGTAGACTTCGATCCGGAAAGGTTACAATTAATCCAGGAGCGCCTCAGCACCATATACCGCCTTCAAAAGAAACACAGGCTTTCAACGGTTAGCGAGCTTCTGGCGCTTCAGGCCACCCTCGAAGAAAAGAACAGCCTTACGGCAAACCTCGACGATGCCCTGGCCCAGGCGCAACGCCATTTTGAAGATGCACAGACGAAGCTCAAGCAGGGTGCACAGAAACTCAGCGATTCGCGTCGCAAGGTTTTCGCACCCCTTTCAAAACAGTTGGTAAGTCTGCTGAACCAACTGGGTATTCCCGAGGCGCAGGTGCAGATTGAAGCTTCCGTAACCGAACCTTCAGCAAGCGGTATCGACAAAACGGAAATCCTGTTCAGCGCCAACAAGGGCATGGCTCCACGCCCGCTGGCACAAGTTGCATCCGGCGGTGAATTCTCCCGCGTCATGTTCAGCATCAAGTACATCATGACGGAGAAAACCGCCATGCCTACCCTCATCCTCGACGAAATAGACACGGGTATTTCCGGCGAAGTAGCCATTCGTCTGGGGGCGATGATGAAGGCCATGTCTGCGAAACACCAGATCATCACCATCACGCACCTGCCGCAGATCGCCGCCAAAGGCGACTTGCATTACTTCGTCTTTAAGGATAACTCCGCGAAAAAAACAGTAAGTTCAATCCGGAAGCTCTCGTCGGATGAACGCGTTGAAGAGATTGCCAAAATGATTGGTGGAGCGGTGCCGTCGAAAGCGGCAATTGCCAATGCAAAAGAACTTCTGACAGAGTAGTACGAATCGTTCCCGATTACACTTTCACCTTATATTTCCCGTCCGCGCGGCGTTTTACCTTTTTGGTCTTGACTACACATTCGATGTTGATCGGACCATAGATATGGGGAAACTCAGGCCCGCGGGAAGAGGCCTCGTATTTCACTTCCGACTGCAGCTTCGCTGTGTCGATGTAAAGGATCAGAATATCGGGTTCAGAAGAAAAATACAGGTTGGCTGTTTTCTCAAGTTCCTTGTCATCGGAGCAATGAATAAAGCCCTCACTGTGAAGTGAAGGATGGACATAAAGTCTGTTGGACTGCGCCAGTTCCCAATGATTCTGGTCGGCGATATGATAAATTAAGGACACGTCGATCTGCTTGAAATTTCGTTAAGATAAGGAACAAAACTCAATTTCCGGTATAAAGCTCCTGCTTGCTCGCTTCCAATTTCTTCTCTTCCCTGATGCGTTTTCCAAATGTGTATCGCAGCCGTTGAAAAAAGGTCTCCCGTTCCTTGATACTCACGAAGTCGCGGCGAAAAGATGACGTTGTATCGATTTGTGGTAAAGAAAACTCCTCCACATCAATCTTGTCGTACACAACAGGTACAATCTCTACGTCAGGAGTGTGTTTGCGCACGAAGCTGCGCAGCATGGCAGCCTGAAACGGATCAGTCGCGAGTGCCACCTTCTTGAATCCAAGGCCCTGGGCCATCTTCCAGCTGTAATACACGTTCTCGGTACTGTGTTCCGCTTCCGTTTCGGCAAACGTAACATTAGCAGGAATACCCATCGAATCCGACATCACCTTCATGGCAATGCTTTCAACAAACGGTGTGTAGACAGCGCTTCCCGAGAAGATGATGTTTTTGGTAAAGCCTTCGTCGTAAAGGTACTTCGCCCATAGCATCCGCATGTTGAGTACACTGGAAGTGTTATCACCATCATACGGCAGACCGGGAACGATGATTGCGTCATACGGCTTGTTCTTTTCGGCGTACTCGTAAGATTTCTTCGCATATCGCGAGAAAGTACAACCTGATAATATAAACGTCAGCATAATCACGCAGACGAGTCCTTTGGTAATGATTTTCAACTCCATGGTAATTTAAACACAGCTCCTTCCAATCTGTTTAACTTACCCTCAACCTCCAGACTTCATCATACACGAGTTGACCTTCATCAACCAGTTCACGGACCGCGTCCTTAAACAATTCCTGATCGGCGGGTGCGATGATTTCTTCCAGCTGCTCAAGGGTCAGCGGATTCTTTTTAATTACTGTCAGCACTTCAATTCTTATGCCTTCGAGCTCCCGCGCATTCGATCGCTTTCGCTGGGCTATGCATATATCGCATATCCCACAGGTTTCAATGGTTTTTTCATCGAAATACTGCTGAATCATCACCATCCGGCACTGGTGCTCCGAGGCAACAAAATGGATCATCGCTTCCATCTTTCCCATTATAAGCTCCTTGCGGGATGCCAGTCGCTGCAGATTCAGCGGCATTTTGGCCGCATCATACCGCGGCGTCAGATACGTAACCTGAGGTTTGTCCTTTACCGGTTCATACAACAGTATACCCATGTCGTGGAGCGACTTGAGTAAACGAACGATCTCATCAGTCGGCAGATGCAACGCCGCAGCCAGATACGATTCCGAAATCTTCACGCCCCCTGAAAACAGCTCACCGCCGTATAAACGAAGGATCATCTTGATCACTACATCAAACTTCGCATTCGCCACCTGGAATTCGTACAACTTCCCCTTGTCGACAAGCAGATAAATATGCGAAGGACTATAGAAGCTTTCGTTGAATTGAATCAACCCTTCTTCTTCAAGTTTCTTCAGACTGTTGTAAGCCTCGCTGACGGGAATATTAAACTTCTCGACAAAGTGATACAGATCGAAGTCAAAGCTTTGTCCTTCGCCCGCACCTTCCGCCAGCTGAAAGAAATTTGCCAGTGCCTGATATACTTTGCGCAGAGTTTGCGGTTCCGGATGTGCCTGAGCTGTTTTGTGTCGCAGGTTCGCTACATCTGCATCATTATACAACATCACTGCATAAGCACGCTTTTCGTCGCGGCCTGCGCGGCCCGCCTCCTGATAGTATGATTCAAGATTCTCCGGCAGGTCCAGGTGAATGACAAGCCTTACATCAGGTTTGTCGATACCCATACCGAATGCGTTGGTCGACACCATTACCCGGGTTCGGTTGTGTATCCAGTCATCCTGGCGTTTAGCGCGGTCCTCCATGTCAAGCCCCGCGTGATAGTATGACGCGCGGATGTTTTTCCGTATCAGCCATTCTGCGATTTCCTGTGTAGCTTTTCGCGAGCGCACATAGATGATGGCACACCCCTGTACCTTGGTGAGCACCTCGAGAAGTTTCTTGTCTTTGTTTTCCGTCTTGCGTACCACAAAGGAAAGGTTGGCACGCGCGAAAGACTTGCGGAAGACATGCTGATTCTTTCTGAATGCGAGCCTGGCGCGGATATCGTCCTGCACCTGGGCCGTTGCACTGGCCGTAAGCGCTATCACCGGCACGGAAGGATGTACTTCGCGGATCTTTGCAATTTCCAGGTACGGCGGGCGGAAATCATAACCCCACTGCGAAATACAATGAGCCTCGTCTACCGCGATCAGCGCGACCTTCATCCTGGCGACGCGCGCCTGAAAGATCTCCGTCTTCAGACGCTCCGGCGAAACGTAAAGGAATTTCACCGGACCGTAGATGCAATTGTCGAGCACGACGTCTATTTCCCTGCGGCTCATACCGCTGAATACGGCCGCAGCAACAATCCCCCGGCGCTTCAGCTGCTCCACCTGATCCTTCATCAACGCAATCAGCGGCGAGATCACAATACACAGGCCGTCGAGAATAAGCGCCGGCACCTGAAAACACACAGACTTCCCGCCACCGGTAGGCAGCAACGCCAGCGTGTCGTTGTCATTCAACACGGATTGCACGATGTCTTCCTGCAAGGGCCGGAATTGATCGTAGTTCCAGTATCTTTTTAGTATGGAATGCGGCGTCTCCAACTTACGTCAGCTGAAATTTTTCCAGAAGATAGGAAAATCCCGCGGAAGTGATTACCAAACAATTTTATCCTTGTTGAGGAATGACGAAATGCCCTTTTTGCAATCGTCGCTGCCACGGGCTTTGGCATTCGTTTCGGCGGCGAAGTTCAGCGCATCTTCGATACTCATCGCCTGTACCTGGGCAATCATCCTCTTGATGACGGACATAGACGATCCTGAATTGGACCGGATCAGCTTTTGGGCAAACGCATAAACTTCTTCATCCAGTTTTTCGGCGGGAACAATAGCATTGATCATGCGATACTGCTTGGCCTGTTCTGCCGTAAGCGTGTCACCCTGAAGCAGCAAATGACGGGCTTTCCCTTCGCCGATCTTGCGGATGAGGAATACCATTACGATAGCAGGTACAAAACCTATCCTCACTTCCGAATAGCCGAACTGCGCATGAGGTACGGCAAACGCGAAGTCACACACCGTAGCCAAACCACATCCTCCGGCGATGGCATGCCCCTGAACACTGGCGATAACAACTTTCCTGAGGGTATAGATCTGATAGAAGAGTTCCTTCAGGTGATGACTGTCGGCGAGGTTTTGTTCGTAGGAGAAGTTCTGCATTTCCTGCAGGTAAGCAAGGTCGGCACCCGAACAGAATACTTCACCGCGCGCCTGCAACACCACCACCTTGACGTCATCGTCATTCTCGGCACGCGTGAGACATGCCTTGAGTTCCTCGACAAGTCCGTCGCTCATGGCATTGCGCTTCTCAGGACGATTCATCGTGATGAACCCAATTCTGTCTTTCGTATGATACGTAATGAATTCCATAACTTACCAGTTTACCTCAAAAGCACCACTATGCCAGACAGAATGAATCTGAACGGTTTGGGTTAATGATTTCAGCGCTTTGTCGGTCACAAAATAACTATTACTGGAGTCAAGTATGGTGATATCCGCGGTAATTTTTTTGATCACTTCCGGTAGGCGGTGCACGGCCGGCCCCGACACGATGAGGTAATCGACGGAAGCATGGTGTAGTCCGTCCGACAGTTCCCTGAGAATCATGATTGTCCGCCCCTCCCATCGCATCAGCAATCCTCCCGGAAAATGCCTGGCAAAAGGCAGATTGTCATCGGTGATAATCTTCGAGACACCCAGCGCAAGCCGGTTCGGCGACACCTGGTAGTTTGTCGTTGCTGTGGGCGTTCGCGACGCATCGCCTATGCACCAGGCCGTGCCATGATGTATCACGTCCACAATCTGCGAGCCGGAAACCTGGTAAACCACAAGATGCGCTCGCGCGTGCGTAAGTGAATGCGCAGTCCATTGATCCACGCCGAAGATGATTAGCAGACTTACAATGCCCAGGGCGAAGTAGAATCTCCGGTACTGAAGTAACAGCGTGACGGCCACAATCATCGCCGCAATCACCACGCACTGCAGGAATGACAAAGTGATGCCGTCAACTACGGCAAAGGGAAGTTTCTCCACCTGGAAGATGAGGTAATTCAGGAAGCGGATCAATGCTTCCTCCGCAACGCCGGCCCAATATCCCAGGTAAGGAATTTCCGATAACACAACCATCAGAATACCTCCGGTAAGGACACAAAACGCCAGAGGGATCACGAAAAGATTGGCGATGAGGAAGTACGTCGGAAACTGATGAAAGTAAAATAAACACAGCGGAAGCGTCCCCAGTTGTGCGGCGATGGAAACGGCACTTGCGTTCCAGATGTAGTCAACAATACGCGAGTCAGGCTCAAAGAAATTGTAAAGCAGCGGATGAAAATACACAATGGCCAACACGGCAATGTATGACAGCTGAAAGCCCACTGCCATAATCAGGAACGGATCCAGCAACAAAAGAAAAAACGCCGACGCCGCCAGCGAATTGTAAATATTCGTACGATACCCCAGGGGTTGTCCGGCAACTACAAACGAAAACATCGTCACAGCCCGTAACACCGAAGGTGAGAGTCCGGTTAAACACGCGTAACCCCATAATATGGTCAGGGAAATTAGCATGAGTATCCATTTACTGCCGCGCAGTCGCCGCAAGGGACTGAGCACTGTTGTCAGAATCAGGTAGATGATGCCCACGTGTAAACCGGAGACGGCGAGTACATGCATTGCACCGGCGGCGCCATAGGCACCCCTTAAGTCGGCGTCCAGGCCATCCGTCATACCGAGTATCAGCGCAGCAATGATGGCGCGCTCCTCCTCCCCCCTGATCCGGGCAAACAGGAGATCACGAACCCAAATCCGCGTTTTGATGGCAAACTCCATTACACCAGAAGGAGGGTCAAATCCTAACAGTGTAAGATCCGGACTTCGGATAAAGTGCTGATGGTAAATGTTTTTGTATTGAAGGTGCTTCCTGTAATCGAACGCATGCGGATTGGCGGGCCCTGGAACAACCTGCGGTGAACCCTTCACCGCAATAACGTCGCCGTAGCTGAAGGGCGTTGGAAATAAAGTGGTATCATAATAAAGTACCACCTTACCCCGGACTGGCAGCCACGCTCCGCCTGCCAAAACACGCCGAACTTCTGCAAGTTGTTTCCAGGAAGACTTGCTTTGTCCCGGACTGGCCACTACTACGGCGGTGTAGGCATCGATGGAATCGCAATGGATCAAATGATCCGGGGAACGACGCTCAGTGGAGTAACGTACGTTCGCGAATCCCAGCAGGAAGAGGGCCATCAACGCAGCAGGACCGGCATTCAGCACACTGCGTCTTTTGAACGCATTAACGAGAACACATACAATAGCAAATGCAGAAGCGAGGAGAATACCCGCCATGCAGATCGTATCGGAAATAAATCCAGGCCGGTGAATTGCCAGGAGAATACCCGCGATCAGGGCAAGCACCATCCGTACAAACGGATATGGAATCCATTGAAACATAACAGCTAACAGTTAATACAATACACAACGGTTGCGCCGGGCGCAAAACTAATAACGATAGCGGGCCGGCCCGAAAGCCAGCCCGTTATTTATGTCAGTCCCACTGCTGTCGGGACGTCTCTTTTTCTTCGTTCGAATCCTTACTATAGGCCTCAATGATGTCGCGCACGAGACGGTGACGAACCACATCCTTTTCGGATAACTCCATGAATCCGATGCCCTTTACGTGTCGCAGGATCCGGATAGCCTCCTTCAGACCTGAGCGTTGTTTGCCGGGCAGGTCGATCTGCGAAGCATCACCCGTGATGATCATCTTCGACTCAGGCCCCATCCGCGTCAGGAACATCTTCATCTGCATCGGCGTCGTGTTCTGAGCCTCATCCAGCAGAATGAACGCGTTATTCAGGGTACGGCCGCGCATATAGGCCAGTGGCGCAATTTCAATGATCTCCCGCTCCATGTAGTACTGAAGCTTTTCGAAGGGAATCATGTCATTCAACGCATCGTATATGGGGCGCAAATACGGATCAATCTTTTCTTTCAGGTCACCCGGAAGGAATCCGAGGTTCTCCCCCGCCTCCACCGCCGGGCGCGTGATGATGATCTTCTTGACGTTCTTGTTCTTAAGCGCGCGCACAGCCATCGCCACGGAGATATAGGTCTTCCCCGTACCGGCAGGTCCGAGCGCAAAGACGAGATCATTGTCCTTGACAAGGCCTACAAGCTTTTGCTGATTGACCGTCTTGGGCTTAATGGGCGAACCCTTGGTACCATACAGGATAATGTCTTCCGGGGTACCGGAAGGACCGGCGTCGGGAAGGACAATTTCCTGCTCACGGGAGATGCAGTTCTGCACATTCTCCTCCGTGACACGGCCATATTTGTGATAATGCTCAATCAAGGAATCAAGAATATCATTAATCTGAACGATCTCATTAGTTGAACCTTTGATATGAATCTGATTGCCTCTCGAGACAATCCGGCTTTTGGGGAATGCCGCAGCCAGTGTGTCGATAGTTTTGTTTTCAACTCCGAGAAAATCAATCAGCGAAATATTTTCCAGCGTTACAGTTTTTTCGATCAACGAATTATCAAATTTAGTTTAAAACAATATGATGCAAATTTGTACTATTTTGCCATCGTAATATTAACGAATCACACCGCCAACATCAACACATGGCCATCGTTACGCTTCTTACCGATTCCGGCGAAAGTGACCATTACGTCGCTGCTATCAGGGCAAGGATCATAAGCGTAAATCCCGCGGTTCGCATTGAAGACATCACCCATCAGGTCAGTGCTGGCGATATCGCCCATGCCGCTTTCGTGTTGCGATCAGTGTTCCGCGAGTTTCCTGCCGGCAGCGTTCATCTCGTCGGCGTCGACGCTATCGGCACCCCCGACAATCCTTATATCGCCATACAACTTGAAGACCACTATTTTGTTGGGTGCGACAACGGGCTTTTCAGCCTCCTCTCAGAGCAACCGCCGCAGCAGATCGTGCAACTCGAAAGTCTGGATCAGGTACACACAACGTTTCCGGAACGCGATGTGTTCGCCCCGGCGGCAGCAAAATTAGCAAGTGAGACGCCTATTACCAACCTGGGCAAGCCGCTTTCTGCCATCAACAGACTGCTTGACCGCCAGGTGAAAGCCACCAAAAAACAGATTACCGGCACCGTAATCCGCGTCGATGGCATGGGTAATTTAATCACCAATATTCCGAAAACCGCCTTCGATATCCTTAGCAAAGGCAAGTCGTTTACAATTCAATTCGGTGGCGAAAAGTTCCGCAGAATTCATCAGCAGTACAACCAGGCCGACCAGGGCGAATGCTTTATCCTGTTCAACAGCCTCAACCTGCTGGAGATTGGCATCTACAAGGGCAACGCTTCGGAGTTGCTTGGACTGGAATACGACAGCACGGTAAACATAACATTCGACGAATAATGGTAGTTCGCATTGTACGCATGTATTTCCGCGAAGACGAGGTCGACGCGTTTCTCACCATCTTCAATGCGAACAAGGAAGCTATACGAAACTTTCCCGGTTGCAGTTACATGGACCTCATGCGCGACGTGAACTCCCCGGCGACATTGTGCACCATCAGCCACTGGAACGGCGTCGAAGACCTTGAAGCCTACCGCGTATCGCCACTGTTCCGGTCCGTGTGGAGCCGCGTAAAGCCCCTGTTCGCCCAGCGCCCTGAAGCATTTACGGTTGCTCCGGTGGATTCGTAAGTGTTCAGGCCCCACTGAGTGTACTTTCTCCCACTCTCACCCACACTCACGCTGCCGTAATCGGAGGCGTGGACGGTGGGGTGAACACTGTGCGTGAGGAAGCACGGGCTCCTGCCCGGACCGAAACATTCCCGCAATACCTGACAACAATCATCTTCCTGGTCGAAATACCTGGCTAAATTTCGCACCCTTGCCCACCACTTCCGCGTGGGCTAGCCAGCATATGAGCCTCGTTAAACGCAAGACACAGTTCTACCTGATCTCATTCTTTAAACACGACCTGAAGGCCAGCATCACCGTCTTCTTCGTGGCATTACCGCTTTGTCTGGGTGTTTCCCTCGCCTCTGGCGCGCCGGTGTATACAGGGTTGATCTCAGGGATCCTCGGGGGACTAGTCGTGCCGCTGATCAGCAAGTCGCCACTTAGTGTCAGTGGTCCTGCCGCGGGACTTACCGCCATCTGCGCTTCAGCCATCCACGACCTGGGAAGTCTCGAGTTGTTCTTCCTCGCCGTAGCCATATCGGGCATCCTGCAGATCGTCATCGGCGCGTTCCGCCTGGGAGGCTTCACGCATTTTATTCCGTCAGCCGTGATCAAGGGCATGCTCGCCGCCATCGGTATCATCCTGATCTCGAAACAAATCCCCCTGCTGATAGGCTACGACAAGCCCGACTTCTGGCGACACACGTTCTTCAACGTCTTCACCTTCCGTCACGGCTTCGACGACATCACAGACCTGCTGGAACAAATTTCGGCAGGCGCTATCCTCGTGGCCGCGATGTCGCTGCTCGTACTGATGGTGTGGAAGAAAACGCTGGCAAAACGACTTGCGTTTCTTCCTACCTCTTTCGTTACCGTCATTATCGGCGTACTTCTCGCATTTGTCTTGCAGGAATTTGTTCCGTCACTGGCATTGAAGCCCTCACAGTTTGTCGTGATTCCGGAGGGCGCACTCAGCGACATTTCGGTCCCCGACTTCCGGAACGTCTTCAGCAACGCGGAGGTATGGAAGACTGCCGTAGTGATCTGCTTTGTGGCTACACTTGAAAGTCTGCTGAGCATCGCCGCCATCGACAAAATTGACCCTGCGAACCGAATCACACCTCAGAACCGCGAGCTTGTAGCACAGGGTACCGCTAACTTTCTCGCCGGCGTGATCGGAGGGCTGCCCATCACTTCAGTGATCGTCAGGAGCTCCGCCAACGCAGAGGCTGGAGCACGCACGCGGCTGTCGGCATTCGCCCACGGTATCTGGATGCTGCTGACAATCCTCTTCGCGGTGTCGCTGGTGAACCACATCCCCTACTGTGTGCTTGCCGTGATCCTCATCAGAACGGGCTACAACCTCGCCAAGCCCAAGATGATCATCGCCATCTACAAACAAGGGCGCGAACAGCTTCTGCCCTTTGTGGTAACAGTTGGTGCTATTCTCTTCACCGATCTCCTCATCGGTATCGCCATCGGTTCGGCGTACGCTGTCTACTTCCTAATAAAGCACACTTACCGCGCGGGGTACACGGTGATAGAACGCCACGAAGGGCATACGAAGCGCTACGTCATCCGACTTGCTCTCAACGTGAGTTTCCTCAACAAGAGTCGCCTTCAACAACTACTCGAATCAATTCCGCCTTATGCTATCGTAGAAATTGACGGCTCGCACAGTGTCTACATCGACCACGACATACTTGAGATTATCCAGCAGTTCCGCTCAAAGGCACGGCATCGGCACATCGACCTGACAACGAAGGGGGTTCCGGAAGTGGAGACGATTGAAGTGCATTAAGGGGTTGCCGGTTGGCAGGGTTGCTGTTTGGCAAGGTTGTTAGAAGATGAGCAGACTCATTCTCGCTCTCAACCTCAAACTCGCACTGCCGTAATCGGAGCCGTGCTTGCAGGAGTAATGCATGCCTGAAAATGCTGAACTGCCTAAATAAAAAAGACGTTGGTGAATTCTGAGGCGGAGGGGGATGCGCGCGAGCGCCGAAGAATCTCGACGAAAACCGTAATGCTTGCAGGCAACCTCAGGCAAACATTGCACGGGGCAGTAAATATTCATTTAAGCACTGCTTTCAATTAGAAAGTTTTCGATTATAGCCACGGGCATCGAGGGTTATCGTAGCCGTTCTTCCATCGTAGCCGTTCTTCCATCGTGGCTGCTGCAGCGTTCACATTAGCGTCTTCAAACATGGCAGTGTGAAATACGGTTTGAGAGCCAGTGCAGGTCAGCGGCATGGGGAACAGGAACAGGGAACCGGTAGCAGCTTGATGCATTCTCAACGTTATAAATCTTATCAACCTTAGTAGCATAGGAAACAAAAATTCCCCAACCTTATCAACCTTATAGTCCGCGCGTGGCCCCGTGGGGCTGCAGATGCGTACGATTAAAAGTCCCCTGGGCAACCTAACCCTGAATCTATGAAAGCCGCCCTACAAAAGTTATATACCCGCAATTCAAACCGATTTTTACTATCTTTGAATATCCGCAGTTGCGGGTATAAAATTGTTGGTAGCAAGCTTTCTGGGCAGAGTTATTTTCAAATGACAGGCGACATAAATTCCAAGATAATATCGACAATACTATTTTGGACCTATTTTTTTATTGGACTCTTGACTGAGGCAATTATTCTTTGGCTTTTCCCCAACACAGGTCTCGGTGGACTAATCTGTTGGCCGACGGCTTTGTTGCTAAGTTTGGTATTTGCATTTGGACTACTAAAAATTCATAAGAAATTTATTAGTAGACGACTGACAGTAATTTGCTTTGCGACATTTTTATCAATTCAAGTTCTTATACAATTATTAACGACACCTCAAGAGTACCACGGAGAACCAATCGAACAAATATCAAGAGCAATCACGACATATAAGCAATTTGACAACATCGATTTTGAGGACTTTGAAAACCTAGACCAATTCGAAAGAGTTGCCTACATTTTCAAAAACAAGAACTCATTACCCGACAGCTACTTAATTCTTTCAATCGACAGTTTAAATGTATCCGTCCCGTAAAGTACATATTTTCTGACGATGGTGGCAGCTATAGCTTTGAGAAAAAATCAAAGCTATGGAATCAAATGATCTCACCCTCCAACAGTTAATGTTTTCGCTCATCGAGGTTTGG